>JBICIG010000024.1:0-3877 GCA_043101605.1 Phycisphaerales bacterium JB037 | reverse complement strand
CGTGTGCTCTTCCGATCTGATCGCGTGGGATGAGTTGGAGGACGCGCCGGGGGATGCCGAGCCGATGGCGTTCAGCGAGTTGCACGCGCGCGGCGTGCGGCTGGAGGAACTCACGCCGCTGGGCGTGCTGGGCGGGCGGTTCCCGGTGCTCGAGCAGATCCCCTGCAAGCAGACGCGGACGACGGGCGCGATCCACGAGCACATCCGCGCGAACATCCATCGGGCGCCGATGTTCTCCGGGCAGATCGAGTCGATCGGGCCCCGGTACTGCCCGTCGATCGAGGACAAGGTCGTGCGCTTCGCGGATCGGGACTCGCACGGCGTTTTCCTCGAGCCCGAGTCGCTGCGGGACGACTTCGTGTATTGCAACGGGATCGCGACGAGCCTGCCGACGGATGTGCAGGACGCGATCGTGCGCGGCATGCCGGGGTGTGAGCGTGCGACGATTCTGCGGTACGGGTACGCGGTGGAGTACGACATGGTGCGGCCGCACCAGATCCTGGCGACGGGCGAGACCAAGCGGCTGGGCGGGTTGTTCCTGGCGGGTCAGATCAACGGGACGAGCGGGTACGAGGAGGCGGCGGGGCAGGGCCTGGTCGCGGGGATCAACGCGGCGCGTCGGGTGCGGGGCGGCGGGGCGTTCGTGCTCGGGCGCGACGAGGCGTACCTCGGCGTGCTGATGGATGACCTGGTGACCAAGACGCCGACCGAGCCGTACCGGATGTTCACGAGCCGGGCGGAGCACCGGTTGCTGCTGCGAGCCGACAACGCGGTGGATCGGCTGACGCCCCGGGCGATCGAGTTGGGGCTGCTTGATTCGACCGAGCTGGGGCGTGCGCGGCGGGCGGCGCTGGAGGCGCGCGCGGCGGAGCTTGCGGCGTTGGGGGCGCAGGTGGATGCGATGGTGGTGGAGGGCGCGGCGCTGTCGCGCGTGATGCAGCGGCCCGAGTTCGGGTTCGATGAGTTCCGGGCCGCGGTCGGCGTGGTGGACCGGGGCGTGGCGCTGACGGTCTTCGCGTCGCGGAACTACGAGCCGTATCTCAGACGGCAGGAATCGGAGATCCGTCGGCAGCGGCAGCGCGAGCACCGGGCGATCCCGCGCGGGCTGTCGCGGGAGGCGCTGGGCGAGATGCGTCCGGAGGCGCGGGAGGCGTTGCTGCGTTTCACGCCGGCGACCTTCGGGCAGGCGTCGAGGCTGGAGGGGATCACGCCGGCGGACCTGACCCTGCTGGCGGTGATCCTGGAGCGGCGTGGGCGGGGATTCGATCAGAGCGGAGCGGCGTGAGATGATGCATTCGTTCGGGACACTCGCCGCGGGCGCCGCCGTGGACGCGACGGTGGCGCGCGACCTGCTGCTGATTCTCGCGGCGGCGGGGATCGTGAGCCTGCTGTTCCATCGGCTGCGGATGGCGGCGATTCCGGGGTATCTGATCGCGGGGATTCTGCTCGGGGCGTTCGTGCAGCCGGGCGAGAGCGTGCAGTCGATCTCGCAACTGGCGGTCGTGCTGCTGATGTTCGGGATCGGGCTGCACCTGGATCTTGATTCGTTCCGGCGCGGGGCGGCGGCGATCGTGGGGGCGGGGGTGATCAGCACGGCGCTGAGCACGGTGCTGCTGACGCCGGCGGGCATGGCGTTCGGGCTGAGCCTGCCGGTGGCGCTGGGCGTGGGGATGGCGCTGAGCCTGAGTTCGACGGCGGTGGTGATGCGGCTGCTGCAGCAGCGGCGGGAGCTGACGCGGACGCACGGGCGGATCGCGTTCGGCGTGCTGCTGGTGCAGGACATGGCGGTGATCGCGATGCTGGCGCTGGTGCCGACGATCGCGGCGTGGGCGGCTTCGGCGTCGGGGCAAGCCGCTGCGGAGTCGACGCGGGGCGTGTGGGGGATGATCGGTCGGGCGCTGGTGAGCGTCGGGGCGATCGGGGTGTTCGTGTTCGTGATGCGGCGGGTGCTGCCCGGTTTGTGTGCCGCGGCCGCGCGGGCGTCGACCGAGGCGCTGCTGGTGCTGGCGTCGGCGACGGCGCTGAGCGCGGCGTTGGTGACGGGTTCGATGGGGCTGAGCCCGGAGCTGGGGGCGTTCATCGCGGGGTTCGTGCTGGCGCGGACGCCGTTCCGGTATCAGCTCTCGAGCCAGTTGTCGCCGCTGCGTGACCTGTTCATGGCGGTGTTCTTCACGGCGGTGGGGATGGGGGCGGACCTGAGCGTGATGGCCGAGCAGTGGTGGGTGGTGCTGGTGGCGACGGGCGCGGTGCTGGCGATCAAGTTCGTGTCGATCTCGGTGTCGTGCTGGGCGGTGGGTGGCTCGGGGGCGACGGCGCTGCGCGTGGGGATGGGATTGGCGCAGGCGGGCGAGTTCAGCCTGGTGATGCTGGGGGCGCTGGTGGCGGCGGAGGTGCTCGAGCCGACGCCGCGCGCGGTGATCATCGGCGTGGTGATCGTGTCGCTGATCGTGACGCCGGCGCTCCTGGATCTCTCGACAAGGTTGGCGCGGGCGAAGCGTCTGGGGGTGCCGGCGGCGCCGTGGGTTCGATCGTCGGCGTTGCTGGATCCGGCGGACATTCCCGAGCGTGTGCGGCAGATGGAGGCCGAGCGGGGCGAGGACGCCTCGCCGGCGATCATCGTCGGTTTCGGGCCGGTGGGTCGGGCGGTCGCCGAGCGGTTCGACAAGCTCGGGCAGCCGTTCGTGATCATCGAGCTGAACCCGCAAACGGTCAAGAGGCAGCAGCAGCTCGGTCGGCGGGCGGTGTTCGGGGATGCGACCTCGCCCGAGGTGCTCGAGTCGGCGGGGGCGGAGGGTGCGTGCGCGATCGTGGTGACGATCCCCGATGACGACTCGATGCTGCGGGTGTGCAAGTCGGTGCGGACGATGGCGCCCGATGCGTGCATCGTGGCGCGGGCGAGCGTGGCGAGCGCGGGGATGCTGGCGCGGCTGATCGGCGTGCAGCATGTCGTGGTCGAGGAGATCGCGACGGCCGAGTCGATGGCGGGGCGTGTGATGAGCGAGCTGGAGGCGATGGGTCGCGGGCGGGCGGCGGAGGCGGGGGACGCGAGCGATACAGAGCCGCCTCAAGAGGCAACCGAATCCGGGTCGTGAGGGGTGGGCGGCGCGGACGCTCTGGGCACGGCTTGCCCATTGGTTCAAGCCGTGGCACCAGGGTCGTGCCTTGGCGCGGGCGGGTCAGCCGCGGGTTTCGGAGGAGCCGTCTTCGGGGAGCATGCGGAGTTCGTCGCGGAGGATGGCGGCGAGTTCGTAGTTCTCCGAGGCGAGGGCTTCCTGGAGTCGCTGCTTGAGCTCGGTGCGTTGGCTGACGGGGAGGCGCGGGAGCAGCGACATGCGCATGCCGCGGAGGAGTTGGACCTCGTTCGAGTTCTCGAAGCGTTCGGGCTCGCCGGTGTTCTCGAAGTGCTGGCGGAGGGCGTCGAGGCCCTCGTCGATGGCGAGGACGGCGGCTTTGGACTCGCCCTCCTTGAGGGCCTGGCTGGCCATGGCGCGGGCGCGGATCATCATGATGTAGGGTCGGAAGGGCTCGAGTTCGTCGCGGTCGGAGTCTGCCGCGGCGTTGCGGGCGCAGAGGTCGATCACGCGGAGGTTGCGGGTGGTGTCGCGGACGACGCCGGGGAAGTCCTGGAGGGCGAGCAGTGCCATGTAGCGGTGGTAGTACTGGGTGGCTTCCTCGCGGAGGGCGCGGCACTCGGCCTCGGAGAGGGCGATGCGGCGCTGGCGTTCCTGGGGGTGGTCGTGGGGGTGGTGGGAGGGGTGGTCGGCGTCGGAGAGATCTTGGCTGAGGTCTTGGCTGAGGTCTGGGCCGAGGTCGGCGAGTGACTCGCCGGGCTCGGCCCAGACCTCAGCCAAGACCTCAGCCAAGATCTCTCCGACGC
>JBICIG010000023.1:0-8059 GCA_043101605.1 Phycisphaerales bacterium JB037 | reverse complement strand
GCGTCGTCGTAGCCGGTCGAAGGATCCGCGATCGCGCGCTCGAACGGGTAGAGATTGACGCAGACGAGGTCGATGGGCGTGATGCCGTGCTCGCCGAGTTGGGCGCGGTGCTCCTCGGTGGCGCGCGCGAGGATCGCGCCGTGGATCCGCGGATGCAGCGTCTTGACGCGCCCGTCAAGCATTTCGGGCGATCCGGTCACGGTGCTGACGAGGGTGACGGGGAGCCCGGCGTCGGTCAGGGCGCGGGCGGTGCCGCCGGTCGAAACGAGTTCGACGCCCAGGTCGTGCAGCGTGCGCGCCAGATCCAGCAACCCGCGCTTGTCGGAGACCGAGAGCAACGCGCGGTGGATGCGGACGGTGTCGGTCATGCGGATCGGGCCCGGAAGACAGTCGGACTCAGCGGGCGGGCACGAAGCGGGCGACGGCACCGCGCGGGTCGACCGCGTAGAGGTTGCCCTCTTCGAAGGAATCCATCTTGAGCTGGCTGACCGCGGGGATCTCGACGCGGGTCGCGACGGTGCCGTTGACGGGGCTGACCGCGTACGCGTAGGGCTGACCCCACACGATGAGCTGCCCGGCGCGGAGCCCGACGGCCCGCCCCTCGACCTCGGGGTTCGACCAGATCTCCCGCCCGGTGCTCGCCTCGAACGCGGTCAGGCCCTGCCCGGGGATCGAGCAGTAGACCACGCCGTTGTGGACGACGGGCTGGCTGGTGATCGGGGCGGCGGTGCGCTTGCGCCAGACGACGCGTCCGGTCTGGGGCTCGAAGGCCCACAGCGACTGGTCGACGCTGGCGACGACGAAGAGGTTTCCCGCCGCGACGGGGTCCGACCCGGCGTTGCCGAAGATCTGCGTGCGTGCCCAGAGGCTCCCGCGGGCGGCGTCGAGGAAGACGACATCGCCGTCGCTGGAGATGGTGCCGACCGCGGACCCGACGAGGATGGGATCCTGGGTGATGGTCCCGGGCAGGTCGTGTCCCCACAGCTTGGAGCCGGTGAGGAGGGTGTGGGCGAGGACCTCGCCGCTGGAGGTGCCGTAGATCAGCGTGGAGCCCAGGACGACCGGGCCGGCGTTGACGACCTTCTCGTAGGACTGGCGGTCGATCTGGTTGCCCGTCTTGATGTCGAGGGCGAAGACATCGGCCTCGGCGGACGCGAAGACGACCGGGCGCCCGCGGTGGACGCCCCGGCGGAGGCTGACGAACTTGGTCAGGCGGGTGCCGAGGATGGCGCTCCAGCGCTGCTCGCCGTTGGTGGCGTCGAGGGCCGAGACCCCGCTGCCCGATTCGCGGACGAAGATGAGGTCCTCGCCCAGGAGGACCTCCTGGATGCGCTGCCCCCGGGTGACGAAGGGGAAGCCCTTCCAGTCGCGGCGGAAGCCGAGTTCGGCGTAGGCGGCATCAGGGATCGGCATCAGTTCGCCCGCGGGGCCTCGGCCCGTGCGGGTGGTACTGCTGCCGGCGCACCCGGCGAGGGGAAGGACGGCTCCGACGAGCAGCCCGGCGGCGAGGAGGACCCGGCCGGTCCCGGAGCGGAGGCCGACGCTGCGCAGGGGTCGGCGGCGGGACGAAACAGCCTTCGGAAGACGGGTCATGTCGGCGGATCCTCTCGTGCGGATGCTTCAATGTCGCGGGGCGTCGGGGACTCCCGTCGCGGCGAGGGAGTATCCGGTCCGGACGCGGACGGGTCAACCCGGCTCGGGCCGCCCCGCCCGGTTCGGACACGGCGGGCCCCCGGTTGCTCCCCGAGCTGCCCTCCCGCCAATGATCCCCCATGTTCACAGGAATCGTGCAGCATGTCGGCGTGATCGCCTCGGTGACGCCGACCGACACGGGCGTGCGTCTGACGCTCGACCCGGCGGGTTGGGATCACGCGCCAGCCCGCGGGGACTCCATCGCGTGCAACGGGTGCTGCCTCACGCTGGCCGACGAGCCGCGTCCGGGCCAGCCTTGGTGCTTCGACGCGATCCCCGAGACGCTCGCCAAGACGACGCTGGGGGCGTGGAGCGAGGGGACGCGGGTGAACCTTGAGCATGCCGCGACCATGGCGACGCTGCTGGGCGGGCACCTGGTGCAGGGGCATGTCGACGGCGTGGGGGAGGTGCTGGGCGTCGAGACGGGCGAGGGGTGGCGCGTGCGTGTCGGGTTGCCCGCGGCTCTGATGCCGTACGCCGTGCCGAAGGGCTCGATCGCGCTCGAGGGGGTGTCGCTGACGCTGGCGGCGGTCGAGCCGCGGGGCGGATGGATCGAGGTCGCGCTGATCCCCGAGACGCTCACGCGGACGACGCTCGGCGCCCTGAAGCCGGGCGATCCGGTGAATATTGAGATGGACCAGGCCGCCAAGACCATCGTGCACTGGCTCGAGAACTTCGCCGAGCAGCGGGGGCTGCGCGGGTTGTCCCGCGCGGACTGACCCGCCCGATAGACTCGTGGCGTGCGCATCCTCGGCATCGATCCCGGGCTTCGGATCACCGGCTACGGGTGCGTCGATGCGCGGGGGCACGATCTGACGCTCGTGGAGGCGGGGGTGTTCAAGCTCGGCAAGGGGCGGGCACCGGGGCAGGGGGCCGCGAGCGTGTCGGAGCGGCTGGCGGAGCTCGACACCGACTTCCGGGAGTTGCTCGAGCGGCTCGAGCCCGAGGTGGTGGGGGTGGAGGCGCTGTTTGCGCACTACGCCCATCCGGCGACCGCGATCGTGATGGGGCACGCGCGGGGGGTGCTGCTGCTGGCGATCCGTCGGGCCGGGGCGAGGCTGGTGGAGTTCAAGCCGGCGCTGGTCAAGAACGCGATCACCGGGCATGGGCGGGCGACCAAGGACCAGATGCAGTCGGCGATCCAGGGGCTGTTCGGGCTCGCCGAGCCCCCGGACCCGCCGGATGTCGCCGATGCGCTCGCGGTGGCGGTGTGCGCGGCCAGGCGGATCGCGCTGGGGCTGGACGCGGCCCGGTCGATGTGATCGGCGAGTCCTCGTTCGGGATCCGCTCGCCGAGATACGATGACCCCATGACCGAATCGCAGGAAGGAGCCCCGCGCGGCGGGGCGCAGGTGCTGATCGTCGAGGACGAGCCCGATCACGCGGAGGTGATGGCCGAGGCGCTCCACCGCCCGGGACATGTCTGCACGATCGTCAGCGGGGTCGCCGAGGCGATCGAGGAACTCAGGGGCGGGTCGTTCGATGTGATCGTCACCGATCTGCGCATGCCCGCGTCGGCGGGCGTGGACGGGACCGGGCCCGACGGGGGCGACGCGGGGTTGCGCATCCTCGAGCGGGCGCGGGAACTCCAACCCGATGCCGAGACGATCATGGTGACCGCGCACGGGGATGTTGCCACGGCCCGTGCGGCGTTCAAGGTGGGCGCGTTCGACTTCATCGAGAAACCGCTGGATCTGGAGGTCTTCCGCGCGCTGGTCAACCGGGCGGCCGAGAACGCGATGCTGCGCCAGGAGGCGCCGGGCGCGGGGGACCTGATCCCGCACGACGGGTTCGCGGGGATCGTCGCGGGCTCCGAGCCGATGCGGAAGATCCTCAGGACCGTCGCGACGGTCGCGGCGTCGAACCTGCCGGTGCTGGTGACCGGGGAGAGCGGGACGGGCAAGGAACTGATCGCGCGGGCGATCCACGACCGCTCGGCGCGCGCGCCCAAGCGGTTCGTGAGCTTCAACTGCGCCGGGCAGAGCGAGAGCCTGCTCGAGGATCAGCTCTTCGGGCATGTCAAGGGGGCGTTCACCGGGGCGGAGAAGGACCGCGAGGGCGTGTTCGAGTACGCCAGCGGCGGGACGCTGTTCCTCGATGAGATCGGCGACATGCCGCTGACGATGCAGGCCAAGCTGCTGCGGGTGCTCGAGAACAAGGAGGTCGTGCGGCTGGGATCGAACGAGACGCGGACGGTCGATCTCCGGTTCGTGAGCGCGACCAACCGTGATCTGCAGGAGATGGTCGGACAGGGCGGGTTCCGCGAGGATCTGTTCTTCCGCATCAACGGCGCGCATGTTCACCTGCCGCCGCTGCGGGAGCGGCGCGGGGACATCCCGCGGCTGGTGCACCACGCGGTCGCGAAGTTCGGCGAGGAGATGCGCCCGGGCGAGCTGGTGCCCGAAGTCTCCGATGCGGCGATGATGCGGCTGACCCAGGCGCACTGGCCCGGCAATGTGCGCCAGCTTCTCAATGTCGTGCAGAACATGGTGGTGATGGCATCGGGCGAGGCCGAGCCGGGCGACGCGGTGCGGCTGGATGTCCGGCACATCCCCGAGGATGTGCGAGCCGGCGAGGACGACAGCGAGGCGGGCACGGCCCAATCGGGCTCGCTCGCGGGCGCGAGCCTGGAGCAGCTCGAGAAGCGCGCGATCCGCGAGACCCTCCAGCTCACCGGCGGCAACCGCGAGAAGACCGCGAAGATGCTGGGCATCGGGGAGCGGACGCTGTATCGGAAGCTCAAGGAATATGGGTTGAAGTGAGGCTCACTTCTCGACCAGCGCCTTGAGCTTCTGCAGCCCGTCGAGCCACCCCTCCTCGAACCCCGCGGGCAGGTCGTCTTCAAACTCGCCCATCATGCGGTGGGAGATGCTGATCTTCGTGCCCGAACCGGCGTCCTCGAACGCGATGGTGACATTGGCGACGATGGCTTCGGGGAGGGTGAAATCGCCCTTGAGTCGGAGCTTTCGGCCCGGACGGACGAGTGTGACGATCGCCATCAGGTTCTCGTCGCCCTTCTTCTCGCCCGTTTCGTCGCGGATGTAGAACTTGCCGCCGAGCGTGGGCTCGAAATGCGCGGTCTTGTTGCCCGGCTCGTGGTCCGGATAGAACCAGTTGCCGATGTCGTTGACGAAGGCGTCGTAGACCTTGTCGCGTGGCGCAGCGATCTCGATGGCGGTCTCGACCACCGCGATGCGGGCCGGCGTGTCGATCAGCTTGGTGCCCATGCTCGTTCCCTTTCTCGCCGGGCGCTCGGCCCGGTGCTTGAGGCGCAGCAGCGAACTCGCCCAGCGGTCCTCGTACTTGCTCACCCAGCGGTCGTAGATCCTCCGGATCGGGACCGCGTTCAAGTGGTTCACGCGCGTGCGCCCCTGCTTGCGCGTCACGATCAGCCCGGCGTCCTCGAGCACCCCAAGGTGCTTCATCACGCCGAAGCGTGTGAGGTTCGGGAACTCGCCCGCGAGGTCACCCGTCGTGCGCGGCCCGGATCGCAGGCGATCGAGGATGCCGCGGCGGGTCGGGTCTGACAGCGCGCGCCAGACCTGTTCCAGTGCGTCTGTCTCAAGGGTGTCGTCCATGACATCGCCCGGTTCAGCCAAAGATCCGTTCGAGCCCGGCCGCCCGGCGGGCCATCACCAACTGCCCCAGGTGCATCCCTTCGTGCAGCGACATCTGGAGCAGCATGGTCATCTTGTTCGGCGCGCACTCGGCGATTCTCCCGCTCGCCGGAGCGAGGAGATCCGCGTCGCCCGCGCGATCGAGCCAGTCGAGGAGCGCGGCGCGCCGATCGGCCATTGCTCCGATGAGCTCATCGCGCGTCGGATAGGCGCCTTCGTCGGTCACGGTGCTGCCCATGCCGAACTGATCGTGCCAGGATTCGGGCAGCGCGCGGGGCACGCCCGCGAGCCAGGTCAGGGCCTCATCGTCAATCACGGCCAGATGTCCGAGCATCCAGGTTGGGTGGATGCCCCCGGGCACGAGTTGGACGAGCATGGCTTGGTCGGGAGTCTTCTCCAGCGCGTACAGCATCGCTCCCCGGGCGACCTCCAGGCTTGTGCGGGTGAATTGGCTCGCGGCGATTGGTGTGCCCGTCTCCATGGCGGCTCCTAGCGTGTGCCGATTCAGCCGAAGACGCGCGGCAGGTCGTTCTGCCGACGGATGACCGTCAACTGCCCGGCGTGCATCGACTCGTGCCACGCGAGCGCCGACATGAGCTTGGCCCGCGTGTCGCCGAACTGGGCCATCGGGCCCTCGACCGGCGCGAGCAGTTCGTCCTCGCTCAGCCCCTTGAAGTAGTCGGTGACGGCTTGGCGGCGCTCGGTGAAGAGTTCCATCAGGCGTTCGCGGCTGGGGTAGTCGGCGGGGTTCTCGGTGGGGGTCGCCCCGCCGCCGAAGAGTTTCTGCTCTTGCTCGGTCAACGCCGAGGGCTGCCCGGCGAGCATCTGGAGTGTCATGTCGTCCGTCGAGGCGATGTGCCCGACGACATACGCGGCGTTGCCTCCGGCCGGACAGAACAGCTTGTAGAAGAGATCGCCTTCGAGCCCGGTGAGGAACCCGTTGGTCGCCTGACGGGCGAAATCGAGGATGAACAGGCCGGTCTGGTGGGAAGGGGACTGGGACATGGAGGGCTCCTGAGAATGAAGTGGGCAGGTGATATGTGACTATACAGTCACATGATGGATGGATCAAGCGATCCCGGCAGGGCGCGGATCATATCAGTAATTTGTTTGGGTCGCTCCCCCGTCGTAGGATTGCCCGATGCCCACGCTCCCCGATCGATTCGAGTTGGTCTCGGACTTCTCGCCCACCGGCGACCAGCCGACGGCGATCGCGGACCTGGTCGAGCGGATCCGCGGCGGCGAGCGGTTCAGCACGCTGCTGGGCGCGACGGGCACGGGCAAGACCTTCACGATGGCCAATGTCATCGCGCAGCTGAACAAGCCCACACTCATCATCAGCCACAACAAGACGCTCGCGGCCCAGCTCTACGAGGAACTCCGCGGGTTCTTTCCGGGCAACAGCGTCAACTACTTCGTCAGCTACTACGACTACTACCAGCCCGAGGCGTACATCCCACAGCGCGATATCTACATCGAGAAGGACGCGAGCCGGAACGATGATCTCGATCAGCTCAGGCTGGCCGCGACGAGCAACATCCTCAGCCGGCGTGACACGGTGGTCGTCGCGAGCGTGTCGTGCATCTTCGGGCTCGGCTCGCCCGAGGCGTACGGCGAGAAGGTGCTGACGATCACGCGGGGCTCGGAGATCAGCCGGCGCGAGTTCTTCCTGGCGCTCAACGGGATGCAGTACAAGCGATCGGACATCGAGTTCAAGCGAGGGCTGTATCGGGCTCGGGGCGACGCGATCGAGGTCTGGCCGGCGTACGAGCGGTTCGCGGTGCGGATCGAGCTCTTCGGCGACGAGATCGACCGGATCGAGCTGATCAACCCGACCAGCGGCGAGCTGCTCGCTGAGGAGAACCAGTTCTTCCTCTTTCCCGCGGTGCACCATGTCATGCCCGAGGATCAGCTCGCCACCGCGGTGAAGGGGATCCGCGAGGAGCTCGAAGCGCGCGTCGCCGAGCTTCGCGGCGAGGGGAAGCTGCTCGAGGCACAGCGCCTGCTGGCACGCACCAAGTACGACCTGGAGATGATCGAGGAGATCGGGTTCTGCCCCGGGATCGAGAACTATTCGCGGTTCATGGACGGGCGGCAGCGGGGCGAGCGGCCCTTTACGCTGCTCGACTACTTCGACTACGCCCCGCCGGACCCCGACGCGCCGGGCGGCGCGCGGGCGGGCGAGGTCCTCGACGCCCGGCAGCGCGTCGGCGCGCGCACGAACCTGAACGACTGGCTGCTCATCATCGACGAGAGCCATGTGACCATGCCGCAGATCCGCGCGATGTTCAACGGCGATCGGGCGCGCAAGCAGGTGCTGGTCGATCACGGGTTCCGCCTGCCCAGCGCGCTCGACAACCGCCCGCTGCGGTTCGAGGAGTTCGAGGCGGTGCTGCCGCGGGTCGTGTTCGTGAGCGCCACACCGGGCCCGTACGAACTGGAGAAGTCCGAGGGCGTGGTCGCCGAGCAGGTCATCCGCCCGACGGGGCTGCTGGATCCGGCGATCGAGGTCGTCTCGGCAAAGGGGCAGGTGCCGGATCTGCTCGAGCGCTGCCGCGGACGCGTCGCGCGAGGCGAGCGGGTGCTGGTCACGGCGCTGACCAAGCGTTTGTGCGAGGACCTGACGAACTACCTCGACGAACAGGGGCTGCGCGTCCGGTACCTGCACTCGGAGATCGAGACGCTCGAGCGGATCACGATCCTCACGGAACTGCGCACGGGGGAGTTCGATGTGCTCGTCGGCGTGAACCT
>JBICIG010000022.1:0-29582 GCA_043101605.1 Phycisphaerales bacterium JB037 | reverse complement strand
GGCCCGTTTCCTAGGCATCGGCTATGATGTCTGAGCGGTCCGCCGGCGGCATCAACGCATCGGAGGACATCCGGGGACCTGCCAGGACCCCGCACCCAGCCACGCCTTGGCGGGCGAACTGACCCTCAAAAAATCGCGCCGGAGACACCGGGCCGATCCGGCCTGGAATCCGCGGTGCTCGGTCCGTCTCCGGAGAGCACTGTCCGCGCTCAATCACCCTGAAATCGCCGGGAAATCCGCAGAAATTCGCAGCGGCGCGGACGGCACCGAAACGAATATCAATCAGGAAAGCGGAGCGGGAGGGATTCGAACCCTCGGTACGGAAAAAATCCGTACACCGGATTAGCAATCCGGCCCCATCAGCCTCTCGGGCACCGCTCCGTCGCGCCGCCGGACAACCCGGCCTGACGCTTGGCCCCCTCGCGGGGACCCGAAGGATAGCACCGCCACTCCGGGTCGGTGGCGGTTCCGGGCAACCGGCTCGGCCAGCCCCGGGTCGGGGCGACCACGGGAGGGCGCACCGGACTGTGATGACCTCGGGAACGGGTCAGTGCGCCGATCGGCGGCGGCGGCCCGAAGCCAGCACGCCGAGCACCAGCAGGCTCGCCGAGGCGGGCGCCGGGGTGAAGGCGATCTGGACGAAGGAGGGCCCGTCGAGCGCGAAGATGTTGGCGTAGGCGGTGTCGTCGCCGTTGATCTCGGTGGAGACCTCGAAGTGCCAGCTCAGGCGGTAGGTCACACCGGCCGAGAGCATGCCGGTCGACGCGCCGAACCAAGGGCTGGAGGCATCGAAGAGGTCGCCGGTCATCGAGACGGCCCCGGTCCGGGTCATCGACCCGCTGTAGTTGGCCAGCCACGGCCCGACCGCTTCCTCAAGCTTCACCCATCCGTTGGCGGTGTTGAAGCTCCCGTCGAGCCCGGTCATCACCATCGTGACGCGGCCGGTGATCTCGTAGGGCAGGGCGACCTGCGGCGTGAACTGGACCTGCCCGAAGTTCATCTGGCTCGGGTTGTTGATCGCCACCGGGCCGGCGCCGAGATTCCGGAGCTCCGAGATCCCGATGCGGATCGACTCGAGGTTACTGAACGAGTCGTAGGTGTGGGTGACGAGCCCGGAGGAGCCGTGGGAGTTGGTCCCGGCGCCGTAACCAAAGGTGTTGGGGCCCCATCCCGCCCAGCCGTTGTCGGCGTTGAGGGTCCGGAGGATGCTGGTGGGGTAGCCCGCTTCGATGACCTGGGCGTGGGCTCCGGTTGCCAGGAGACCGCTCAGAGCGCACACCAACCGCGCCGAGCGCACGATGATCGCCTTCTTCATAATGCTTGTCCTTGTCTCTCTCGATGCCGACCGCCAAGGTCGGGGCCGGCCCGAAGCCGGCGCGCAAAGGACAGCTTAACAAAGCGGTCGATCAACCCATGCACAAAATCGTGCCCGACTGGGGGGCTCGGCCGGGGGCGCGGGCCGAGAACCTCGCCGGGGGAGGTCGGACACCGGGGGTCGGGTCGAACCGAGGTTCGGGGACCGCGCAGGCAGCAGGGCCCGGCGCCTCCGCACCGGGCCCCGCGCGGGCTGGGATCCGGTTCAGGCGTCGGGGTGGTCGGTCGGGCCGTCGGTGCCGTGCTCGTCGAGCATGCGGCGGAGGGACTCGTTCTCGCGGCGGGTCGCCTCGAGATCGAAGACGAGGTACTTCACGCTCAGGCGAAGGTAGTCCAGCGACTCCTGGAGCCCGGCGATCGCCTTCTTCATCTTGTCGTGACGGGCCTGGGTCTGGTTGGCCATCTGCACGAGCCGGTCGCGGTCTTCCTGGGGAAGCGAGTCGATCTGGCTGATGAGCTCGCCGAGGCGTGCCTGGAATTCCTGCTCGTTCATGGCTCTCTCTCCTGGTCTCGGGTCTCGGGTTGAGAGCGAGGCGCCAGGCCCCGCCGGGAGATAGCAGGAACAAGCACCGGGCCGGGTTTGGCACGCGGGCGCTGGCTCGGGCCGGCGTCCGAGAAAACTCGCGGGGAGAGCCTCAGGGCGAGGATCGGGCGCGTGCCGCTGCCTCGGGGCGGGTGTCAGCCGGGGTCCGGTTGTGCGGGGTGTTGGATCGCCGCAACGCGGCGCGTGCCCGGGATCAACGCCGGGCGTGGCGGGGCGACAGTGCCCGGCGGGCCGCTTCGGGGGCGCGGGCGAGCAGCGCCTCGAACCCCGACCCGGGCGTCCGACGCATGGCGTCGGCCAGTGTGCGCGCGTGGTCGTCGAGTCGGCGTCGGAAGCGGGAGAACTGCTCTTCCAGTTCGTGCCGGTTGTACCGCGTGAGCGGATCGCGCAGCCCGGTCTGGGCGGTCGCCCATTCGATCAGCGAGCCGCCTTCGGGGTTGAAGCGATAGAGCGCCAGCGTGCGCTCGAAGCGCGTGCGTTCGGGGAGCAACGGGTCGGTGCAATCCTCGGGGAGCCCCGAGAGATCCGACCCGGCCCGCTCGCGTTCGAGCGCGTCGAGCCAGCCCGCCTCAGCGTCCGGGCTCGGGGCGTGGGATCGGCCGAGCGGTTCGGTTCGGACGGTCGACGCGGGTCGCGGGCCGTCGGCGGGACGGTGTCCGTTGCCGCCGCCCGCGAGCAGCCGGAGGTCTGCGATCGCGGTGAGGATGTTCTTGAGCCCGCGTTCGTGTTCGAAGCGGATGGAGAGTTGCTGGCACGAGGAGCCTTCATGCACCGCGGGCTTGGCGGTGACGACGGTGCCCTCGCCCCATTCGGGTCGGCGGACATGGACGAGCCGATCGCCCGCCTTCCAGCTTCGTGTCCCGGTCGCGCCGCCCGGGGCTCGGCCCTGCGTCATGGGAATTCCCCGTTGTCGTGCCGCGTGGAGATCCGGCGCGGGAGCGTCCGATGCCCCCGCCGCCGACCCCTCCGGTCGTGCCGCCCTGCCCCCGCCGACACAAGCCCCGCCGGTGGTATCGCGGCGTGGATCGGGTCGCGGGCGATCGGGCGGTCCTGCCGGGCCTACTATACGGCTCTGATCCCGGGCGGATGCCCGGACCGGTCGGATCGGGGGCGGATGCCGGGGTCCGGCCCGCGTCAGGCCGCCCGACCCGCGGGCGGATCTCTTAGAGGTGAGCGGATGATCGAAGCGCTGAAGGACGAGGTGATCGTCGACAAGGTCGGCGGTCGTTTCAAGCTGTGCGTGCTGATCCAGCGGCGGCTGGCCGAACTGATGGACGGCGCGCGCCCGCTGGTGGACCGGCAGGGCCGGAGCGACCGCGAACTCGTGATCGAGGAGATTCTCCAGGACCGGATCACGATCGACTTCGACGAGGCCAAGGCCCTCGAGGACATGAAGATCGCGCTCGATGCCAATCCCCCGACCTGAACCCGCTCGACTCCGACCGACGCGGCCGGGCTCGTCCCGGGTCGCACCGAATCTCGCTAGCCATGACCGAGCCCGCCGACCAGCCCGACCCGACCCGCGGGGGTGAACTTGCCGGTGCGCGGATCATCGTGGGCGTGACCGGCGGGATCGCCGCGTACAAGACCGCGACGCTGGTGAGCCGGTTGGCTCAGGGGGGGGCGCAGGTGACCGTCGCGATGACCGAGGGCGCGACGAAGTTCGTCACGGCGCTGACCTTCCAGGCGCTGTCGGGCAACCCGGTCTACACCAGTCAGTGGGAGCACATCGAGAGCTCGGACCCGCAGCACATCGCGCTTGCGTCGCGGGCGCACCTGGCGGTCGTTGCGCCATGCACGATGGACTGCCTGGCGCGTCTGGCGAGCGGGCGCACCGACGACATCGTGACGCTGATCCTCAGCGCGGTCGATCGGAGCGTGACGCGGGTGATGCTCGCGCCCTCGATGAACTCGGTGATGTGGCAGCAGCCGAGCACGCAGCGGAACCTGCGGACGCTCGAGGGAGACGGGTTCGACATCATCGCGCCGGGGGAAGGTTGGCAGGCGTGCCGGCAAGTCGGCCCGGGGCGGATGGCCGAGCCCGAGGAGATCCTCGAACGGCTTCGCCGGGCGTGGCGCGAGCGGGGCTGACAGTCCCCTGAGATCCCCCCAACAGGCTGCGCGTTTTATAGGCATTCGGATCCTGCTCGCACTCCGGGCAGGGTCGTGCATACAGTCTTCCTGTGACCTTGTGCCACGACATGCGGTCGGCGTCTCCGGATGCCGCGGCAGGGACGCCCGAAGCTCTGGCCGAGGCGCTGTCGATCATCGACGCGTTCCTTGCCCGGGAGTCCGCGGAGACGCCGTTGCCACCCCTGACCGCCGACCAGGCCAAGGCCGGCCTGGACATTGCCATTCCCGAGCGGGGGGTAGGATCGGCCGAGGCGCTCCGGAGGCTGCGGGAGGTCGTGCTGGCAACGCCGACCACGGGCGGGCCTCGGTTTGTCAACCAACTCTTTGCGGGTCGCGAGCCTCTGGCGACGGCCGCCGAGGTCATCACGGCGGTCCTGAACACCTCGATGTACACCTTCAAGGCGGCCGGGCCGCAGGTGCTTGTCGAGCGGGCGGTGCTCGAGCGTATGCTCGCCAAGGCGGGCATGTCGGGCGAGTCGGGCGAGTCGGGCGGGGACGGGATGTTCACGCCGGGCGGGTCGCTCTCGAACCTCGCGGGGATGATCGTCGGGCGGAACGAGGTCTGCGGGCTCGGGCGAGACGACGGGTTCGACGGGACCAAGCGGGTGCTGTACGCCTCGGTCGAGAACCACTACTCGATCAGCAAGAACGCGGCGATGATCGGGATCGGGCGCGGGAATGTCCGGCTGGTCGACGCCGACGAACAGGGGAGGATGCGCCCCGAGGCGCTTTCGGCGGCGATCCGGGCGGATCGGGACGCGGGGCGGCTGCCGATGATGATCGTCGCGACGAGCGGGACGACGGTCATGGGTGCGTTCGATCCGATCGATGCGCTGGCGGACATCGCGCAGGCCGAGGGGCTGTGGCTGCATGTCGACGGGGCGTTCGGCGGGACGGCGCTGATGCACCCCGAGCATCGGGGGCTGATGGCGGGGATCGAGCGGGCGGATTCGCTGGCGTGGGATGCCCACAAGATGATGGGCGTGCCGCTGATCTGCTCAGCGCTGCTCACGCCCCGGGCCGACTCGATGCGCAAGCATTTCGACGAGAGCGCGTCGTACCTGTTCCAGCAGGACTTCGCCGAGGATCACGCGTGGCTGAATCCCGGCGTGCGATCGCTCCAGTGCGGGCGGCGGAACGATGCGCTCAAGCTGTGGACGCTCTGGCAGGGGCTGGGCGATAACGGGTTCGCCGACCGGGTGTCGAGGCAGGTGGCGCTGGCGCGGCACGCGGCGGAGATCGTCCGGAATGACGACCGGCTGAGGCTGACGCACGAGCCGGCGTGGATCAATGTCTGCTTCGAGGTGGTCGGGAAATCGACGGGGGCCATCTGCGAACAACTCGACCGGACCGGCGTGCTGAAGGTCAGCCACGGCGTGGTGCACGGGAAGCGGATCGTGCGACTGGTGACGCCCAACCCGGAGCACGCCTTTGCGGACATCGAGCGGATGATCGGCGATGTGATCGCGGCGTCGGAGACGGCACCGGAGTCGGACAACCGCGTGGATTAGGCGGGGGCGATCGGGGTTTTTCTCGGAACTTTCGCGGCTTTTTGGCGCGGCGCGTCCGATGGGGTAGGGTACGGGGGCGCGATCTTGGAAGCGTCATGGTTTTTGGAGCGTTCGGCAGAGCGCTCGGTGCAGCCAGCAAGGAGAGGTTGGTCGATAATGGCTTCTGACGGCATCCGGTTCCATTCGAATCTTCCCGACACCGCCCGGGCACGGCTCGTGGAGCGATTGGGGCCGTTTGCCGAGCTCCCGACCGACCGCAAGGCGTTCGCCGACGCGTTCAAGGCGATGGACTGGCAGCCCGAGGACATCGAGCCGTGTTGCCGGTACGAGACCGGCGAGCGCGTGCGCGTGGAACTGGCGCGTTGCGAGGGCTGGGTGGTGCTGGCGCTCTGCTGGGAGGACGCGGTGACGCCGATCCACGACCACGACGAGAGCGAGTGCGGCTTCACGGTGCTCTCGGGCGACCTGGAGGAGACGCGTTACGAGTGCGTGGGCGACTGCCTGGCGCGGCCGACGCTGACGCGGCTGCTGATCCCGGGCGACACGGTGCTCTCGAGCCGGGACGCGATCCACCGGCTCGGCACGCCGCGCGGCTGCACGGGTCGGGCGGTCAGCCTGCACGCCTACTGCCCGGCGCTCGACCTCGAGAACATGCATGTGTTCGAGGTGCCGACCTACGCCGAGGCGAGCCGCGACTGACCGGGCGACCGCCGCATGACCACGCCCGAACCTCGCCGGTGCACGGTCTGCGGCCGATCGATCCAATGGCGCAAGAAATGGGAACGCGACTGGGAGCGGGTTCGATACTGCTCGAAGGGTTGTCGATCGCGCGGGGTGACCGGCGCGGACGAACGGCTCGAAGCGGCGATCCTGCGACTCCTCGCCGAGCGTGCGCGCGGCGCGACGATCTGCCCGAGCCAGGCGGCGCGGGCGGTCGATGACACCAACTGGCGCGACCTGATGGAGCCCGCGCGGATGGCGGCGCGGCGGCTGGTGGTGCGCGGACTGGTCGACATCACTCAGGGCGGGCGGGTCATTGATCCGGACACGGCCAGGGGGCCGATCCGGATTCGCGCTCGGGGTTGATGCTCCCGGGACGCGGGCCCCGGAACGCCGCCGCGTCACGCGATTCCGAACTCGGCGCGCAGCGACCGGGCGCTGACGGTGACCTGCTGCAGGTCATATTCGCCGAGCCGGTCGAGGTTCTTGAGAACGAGACTCATGCGTCGGTTGTTCTTGAACCGTGCGCGGTGGCGGTGGAGGAAATCCCAGTAGAAGACCGTGAAGGGGCAGGCGTCGTCGCCGTGCTTCTTTGCGGGGTCGTATGGGCACGACTTGCAGTAGTTGCTCATGCGTTTGATGTATTGCCCGCTGGCGGCGTAGGGCTTGGTGCCGACGACCCCGCCGTCGGCGTGGAGGGCCATGCCGAGAGTGTTGGGATCGGTGACCCACGCGACTCCGTCGGCGTACATGCCGAGGTACCAGTCGGCGACGGCGCGGGGCGCGACACCGGCGATCATCGCGAAGTTGCCGGTGACCATCAGACGGGCGATGTGGTGCCCGTAGGCGTGGTCGAGCACGCTGCGGAGCGCTTCGCGCATGCAGACCATGTCGGTGCGGCCGGTCCAGTAGAACGCGGGTAGCTGCCCGTCGTGTTCGAGGGCGTTGCAGTCGGCGTAGGACGGTCCTTTGAGGAAGTAGATGCCCCGGATGAACTCGCGCCAGCCGATGATCTGCCGCACGAATCCCTCGACGGCGTTGAGCGGCGCTTGCCCGGACGCGTACGCCGCGACCGCCTTCTCGACGACCTCGCGCGGGTCCAGCAGTTTGAGGTTCATCGCGGGGGAGAGCATCGCGTGGTAGAGCGTGTCGTGGCCGGTCCACATCGCGTCCTGAAAGTCGCCGAAGCGGGGCAGGCGGTGCGCGATGAAGTCGTCGAGCGCCTCGATCGCCTGGGCGCGCGTGACGGGCCAGCGAAAGGACTCGATCCGCCCCGGCAGGTCGGGCAGACGCTCGCGCACCTGGTCGATCACGCGGCGGGTGATGTCGTCGGGCTCGAAGCGCAGGGGCTTCGGCGGGGAGGGCGCCTTGCGGAAGCTCTGGCGGTTCTCCTGGTCGAGGTTCCAGACGCCGCCGACCGGCTCGTCGCCCTCCATCAGGATGCCCAGCGCCCGGCGGCGCTCGCGGTAGAAGTACTCCATCGTCAACTGCTTCCGCCCGCGCGCCCAGCGGCGGAACTCTTCGAGCGGGCAGGTGAAGTGCGGGTCCTCGTGGAACGCGACCGGGCAGCCGGCATGCTCGCACGAGGACCGGACCATGTCCCCCAGGCGGAAGTCGCCCGGCTCGATGACCTCGACGCGCTCGGGAGCCAGTTCTTCGATCGCCGCGGCGAGTTCCTCCCCGATCGAGCCACGGCGGTCTTCGTCAGCGATCGATCGGTATCGGACGGTCCAGTCGGCGTCGCGCAGCTCGGCGGCGAAGTGCCGCATCGCCGAGAGGAACATCACGGTGCGCTGGATGTGGCTCGCGGGCCGGCGGGACTCCTCGAGCGACTCGACCATCAGGACGACATCGCGGTCTCTCTGCAGGCCGAGGCGGGCGGGGTAGCGGCGGTCGAGTTGATCGCCCAGAAGCAGCAGAAGACGGGGGCGATCGGCAGCGGCGTTCCGAGATGACGAAGACTTGGTCACGGCGGAGGGTTCGCAGCGATCAGTGTGGCGGACGCACCGCGCGTGGCGAGGAAGGCGCCCCGGGGCGGGCTGGATCTCGGACGCCGGGACGCCCAGAGGGGGCCGATTGGGACTTCGATCCGGCGGATTGTGAATGAACCGGGCGTCACCGGAGTTTCCCGGAGCGACGGGTCTTTGCTACGCTTGAAGGGTCGATGATCAGACTTCTGGCCATCCTGATGCTGGTCGCTTCGGGGATTCCGCTGCCGGGGACTGGCCCGGCGCAAGAGCGGCATTCCTGCGGCGAGGCGGGCTGCCACGCGCCGGTAGTCCGTGTGTCGTGCTGCGGCGAGGAAATGGTCCGCGAATCGATCTGCGCGACTTCCGGCGGGGCGTGTACCTGCGACGCGTCGCCCGTGCCCGATCGCGAGCCGAGGCCTGATGCCCCGTGGCCGCCCCCGACACGGGACTCGGTGACCAACCTCCCGAACGCCCCGCCGACGGTCCGTTCGATCGTTGATCCGGGGTGTTCGCTGGCGTCGGATGGCGGGCTTGTCCCGTCGCTGAACGCGGGTCGATCTCACAACGAATTGCAGGCTCTCCTGGGCGTCTGGCGAACTTAGGCCGAGGTTTCAGGGGGACGGTGCGCGCTGATCGCCGCCGACCCGTCATGATCCGTTCGGTCCGAGTCCATTCGCCAGAATCCAGGAGCTATCCATGGTCGATCGCCTTGCCGCGTGCGCGGCGGGGGCGGTGCTGATCGGGTATGTCGGCGGCTGTTCCTCGCCCTTCGACCCGCCGAGCACTTTCCAACGCAACGCCCCAAGTCCGCTCACCCAAGCCATCCCGCCCGGAACGGACCTGCGCGCGGACTCGGCCTTCCGCGACGAGGGCGGCGTTCCGAAAGGCGTTGGATTGGAGCCGACGGACTCGTCGACGCCCGATGACTACATCCGCTTTGCGCTGTATCACAGCCCGGCGGTGGAGGCGGCGTACCAGCGCTGGCTCGCCGCGGCCGAGCGGTTGCCGCAGGTGCGGTCGCTCCCCGATCCGCGGCTGGGTTTTTCTTTCTTTCTCGACGAGGTCGAGACACGAACGGGCGCGCAGCAGGCGCGGATCGGGATCAGCCAGTCGTTCCCGTGGCCCGGCGTGCTGGCGGGGCGTGAGGACGCGGCGGCGCTGGCCGCCCGAGCCGCGTGGCGTCGCTTCGAGGCCGAGCGCCTGAGGGTCGCCGAGCGCGTCGTCGAGACGCTGCATGAACTGGCGTACCTCGATGCGGCGGTCCGGATCACGGGGGAGAACCTGGACCTGCTCGAGTCGCTCGAGGAGGTGGTGCGCACACGCTACCGGGTCGGGACGGGTTCGCACCCGGAGCTGACGCGCGTGCAGGTGGAGCTCGGGCAGTTGGAGGACCGGCTGACGCAGCTCCGCGCGATGCGCCCCGCGTACGCCGCGGACCTGAACGCGGCGCTGGCGCGCCCGATCGATGCCCCGGTTCCGGCGCTCGGCGTGCTGCCCGGGCGTGTGGTGTCGGGCGACGGGCCTTCGCTGGTGGAGATGGCGCTGGCGTCGAATCCCGGGCTGCTCGCGCTGGACGAGCGCATCGCCGAGGAGCGGGCGAGGTGGGGCGTGTCGCGGCTGGAGGGATTGCCCGAGTTCACCGTCGGGCTGGACTACATCGTGACCAACGACGCGATGGACTCGTCGATCGCCGAGAGCGGCGATGATCCGGTGCTGTTGAACCTGGGCATCACGCTCCCGATCTGGCGCGAGAGGTACGACGCGGGGACGCGTGAGGCGCTCGCTCGTCGGCTGGCGGTGTCGCACGATCGCGCCGACGAAGCGAACCGGCTCGCCGCGTCGATCCAGCGGGCGTGGTTTGAGCACACCGACGCGGACCGTCGCGTTCGTCTGTACGAGCAGTCGCTGATCCCGAAGGCCGAGGAATCGCTGCGGTCGTCGCTCGCGGGCTTCCGGGCCGGGAGTACGAGCTTTCTCGATCTGCTCGACACCGAACGCACGCTGCTGGAGTTCGCCGTTGCCGCCGAGCGTGCGCGGGCGGATCGAGGTCAAGCATTGGCGAGGATGAACCGGCTTGTGGGGCAGCCCGTGCCCACGCGTCCGGCCGACGATCGCGACGAGGAGGCGACGCCGTGAATCGGTTGCTGACCGGAGCGCGGGCCCTCGGGGCGCGCGTGTGGAAGCACGCGTCGGCGGTGGTCGCGCTGGTACTGATCATCGGCGCGTTGTTCGCGGGGTATCGCCTCGGGCGTCCCGCGCCCGAACGCGGGCCCGACGCGCCGGCGGCGGAGACGACCGGCGCCCCCCGGGTGTACACCTGCTCGATGCACCCCTCGGTGCGTCTGCCCGATCCCGATGCCAAGTGCCCGATCTGTTTCATGGATCTGATCCCCGTCACGGACGCGGGGGGCGCCGGGAACGAGCGCCGGCTGACGCTGAGCGCCGCCGCCGCGTCGATGAGCCGCATCGAGACGGCCCGGGTCGCCCGCTTCTTTCCCGAAGCCGAGGCGAGGCTGTTCGGCAAGGTCACCTACGACGAGACCTCGGTCGCGCGGCTGACGGCGTACTTCCCGGCTCGCATCGAGCGGCTGTTCGTCAACTATGTCGGCGTGCCCGTGGCGACCGGCGACCACATCGCCGAGGTGTACAGCCCGGAGCTGCTCGCGGCGTTCGAGGAGTTGCGCCAGGCGGCCGAGTCCGCCGACGAATCTGCGGATCGTGGCGGGATCGTGCGTTCGGCGACGCGCGACACGCTGCGGGCTTCGCGTGAGAAACTTCGGTTGTACGGGCTGACGGATCGGCAGGTGGCCGCGGTCGAGAGCGGGGAGTTCGACTCGGACCGCTTCACGATCTTCGCCCCGCTCGGAGGCGTCGTGACGCACCTGGCGGTGCGCGAGGGCGATTACGTCAACGAGGGCTCGCCGATCGCGACGGTCGCGGATCTCTCGCGGCTGTGGCTGGACCTGCAGGCGTACGAGTCGCAGCTTCCCCTGCTGCGCTGGGGGCAGCGCGTGACCTTCACCGTCGAGGCGCACCCGGGTGAGAGCTTCGAGGGACGCGTCTCCTTCATCGAGCCGATGATCGACGAGCGCACCCGGACCGCCGCGGTGCGCGTCGCGGTCGACAACAGCGAGCGTCGGCTCAAGCCGGGGATGTTCGCGTCCGCGAGCATTCGCGTGAGCCTGGCCGAGGACGGCGCCGTGGTCAGCGACGATCTTGTCGGGCGCTGGGTCAGCCCCATGCACCCGAGCGTGGTGAAGGACGGCCCGGGTCAGTGCGATGTGTGCGGGATGGACCTGGTGCCGGCCGAGTCGCTGGGGATCGTGGGCGCGACGCGGGCCGCCGCCGAGCCGCTGGTCATTCCTCGCTCGGCGGTGCTGTTCACCGGGCGGCGTTCGGTCGTCTATGTCGAGGTGCCCGACGCCGAGTCTCCGACCTACGAGGGGCGCGAGGTCTTGCTCGGCCCGCGCGCCGGCGACTTCATCATCGTCCGCGAGGGGCTGCGTGAAGGCGACCGCGTGGTAGTGAACGGGGCGTTCCGGATCGACAGCGCCATGCAGATCGCCGCCAAGCCGAGCATGATGGCGCCGGGCGGATCCGCGGAGGGCCCCGCCCCGGACGCCGCCCGGGCGAGCGTGCCCGAGTCGTTCATTCAGACGCTCAAGCCCGTCTACGCGGCGTACTTCGAGGCGCAGGAGGCGCTGGCGGCGGATGATCTCCCGGGCTTCCGGCGGGCGGCGTCGGACCTGGCGTCGGCGCTCGGGTTGGTGCGGGAAACGGGGCTCGTCGGCGAGCCGCTGGCGTCGTGGCGGCGGGCGGCGGCGGGGCTGCGGATCCCCGAAGAGATCGCGGACCTTGAAGCCGCGCGAGCGAGGTTCTTGCCGATGAGCCGGTCGATCATCGCGCTGCAGGAGCGCTTCGGGCACATGGGCGCGCAGACCTGGCATGTGGCGTACTGCCCGATGGCGTTCGACAACACCGGGGCCGAGTGGCTCCAGCGGGATACGCGGATCAACAACCCCTATTTCGGCGCGATGATGCTGCGCTGCGGCGAGATCCGGCGGGCCTTCCCGCCGAGGAACGCGCCGCCGAGCGATGCGGGCGAGGGGCGTGGCGATGGCTGACGCTCCGAACCCATCGCCGGCTCGCTCGCCGCTGAACGCCCTGATCCGCTTCTGTCTCGAACAGCGGCTGGTCGTTGCGATCGGCGCGGCGATCATCCTCGTCTGGGGCGCGGTGGTGGCGCCCTTCGACTGGGAGATCGGCGGGCTCCCGCGCGACCCCGTGCCCGTCGACGCGATCCCGGACATCGGCGAGAACCAGCAGATCGTCTTCACCGAGTGGCCCGGTCGGAGCCCGCAGGACATCGACGACCAGATCAGCTATCCGCTGACCGTCGCGCTGCTGGGCATCCCGGGCGTGAAGGACATCCGCAGCTACTCGGTCTTCGGCTTCTCGACGATCTACATCGTCTTCGAGGACGGGGTCGACTTCTACTGGTCGCGCTCGCGCGTGCTCGAGAAGCTCAACTCCCTCCCGGCGGGCACGCTCCCGCCCGGGGCGAGCCCGGCTCTCGGACCCGACGCGACGGCGCTGGGGCAGGTGCTGTGGTACACGCTTGAGGGACGCGACGCCGCGGGCAACCCCGCCGGCGGGTGGGACCCGCACGAACTCCGTTCGATCCAGGACTTCATCGTGAAGTTCAAGCTCGCGGGGGTGGAGGGCGTCGCCGAGGTCGCGTCCATCGGCGGGTTCGTGCAGGAATACCAGGTCGATGTCGACCCCGACGCGATGCGGGCGGCGCAGATCTCGCTCGAGCAGGTGATCGACGCGGTCCGACGCAGCAATCTCGATGTCGGCGCGCGCACACTGGAGGTCAACCGGGCGGAGTACATCGTCCGCGGGCTGGGATTCGTCAAGAGCGTGCGTGATCTCGAGCAGACTGCGATCACTTCCCGCGATGACCAGCCGATCCTCGTGGGCGACATCGCGGAGGTCTCGCTGGGGCCGGCGCTGCGGCGGGGGGTGCTCACCAAGGCGGGCGAGGAAGCGGTGGGCGGGGTCGTTGTCGTCCGCTACGGCGAGAACCCGATGGCGACCATCCAGCGCGTCCGCGACAAGATCGCCGACATCGCCCCGGGGCTTCCGAGCAAGATCCTGGCCGATGGAACCGAGAGCCGGGTCACGATCGTCCCGTTCTACGACCGGACCGGGCTGATCAACGAGACGCTGGAGACGCTCAATGCCGCGATCTCGCAGCAGGTGCTCATCACCATCATCGTCGTGCTGCTGATGGTCATGCACCTGCGGGCAAGCCTGCTGATCAGCGCGATGCTCCCTGTCACCGTGCTGATGACCTTCATCGGGATGAAGGTCTTCGGCGTCGATGCCAACATCGTGGCGCTCTCGGGCATCGCGATCGCGATCGGCACCATCGTCGACATGGGCATCGTGCTCACCGAGAACATCCTGCGGAGGCTGCACGAGGCGGGCGAGGGCGAGCGCCGGCTCGAGGTGGTCTACCGCGCCAGCACGGAAGTCGGCGGGGCCGTCCTGACCGCCGTCGCGACCACCGTCGTCGGCTTCCTGCCCGTGTTCACGATGGAGGCGGCCGAGGGCAAGCTCTTCAAACCCCTCGCGTACACCAAGACCTTCGCGTTGGTCGCTTCGATCATCATCGCACTGACGATCCTCCCGGCCGTCGCCCATGCGCTGCTCGGGTGGCGTCGATCCCGCGGCGGCCCGCTCGCGACGCTGGCGCAATGGTCGCGCAGCGCGCCGGTGCGATCGGCGACCTGGCTGGTGAACCTGGTCGTCGTTCTGGTGGTGCTGACGATCCTTGCCGACGCGTGGGAGCCGCTCGGCCCGGTGCCCGGCACGCTGGGGAACGCCCTGTTCATCGCCGCGATCGTCGGCGCGTTCCTGCTCGCGTTCTGGATCGTTCGCCTGACCTTCCCCGCGGTGCTCGGCTGGGCGCTCCGTCACAAGATCGTGGCCCTGTCGCCCGCGGCGATCGTCGTGTTGCTCGGCGCGATGACCTGGCTGGGTTTCGATCGTGTCCTCGGCTGGCTGCCCGAGAGTATCCGGCGGCAGCAAGCCGTTGTAGAGATCGCCCACGCGTTCCCGGGCCTGGGCAGCGAGTTCATGCCGTCGCTCGACGAGGGCGCGTTTCTCTACATGCCGACCACGATGCCGCACGCGTCGATCGGCGAAGCGACCGAGATTCTCAAGGAACTCGACCGGCGCATCATGAGCGTGCCGGAGGTCGAGCTCGCGGTCGGCAAGATCGGGCGTGTCGAGAGCCCGCTGGATCCGGCCCCGATCTCGATGGTGGAGACGGTGATCCAGTACCGGAGCGAGTTCCGCCAGGATGAGCACGGCCGAAGGCTGCGTTACCGATTCGACGAGGCCGCGGATCGATTCGTCCGCGACGAGCGCGGCGAACTGATCCCTGATGCCGAGGGGCGCCCGTACCGCCAGTGGCGGGACGAGATCCGATCGCCGCAGGACATCTGGGACGCGATCGTCGAGGCCGCCGACATGCCTGGCGTCACCAGCGCTCCCAAGCTGCAGCCCATCGAGACGCGCATCGTGATGCTCCAGTCTGGCTTCCGCGCCCCGATGGGCATCAAGGTCTACGGCCCGGACCTCGAAACGATCGAGTCCTTCGGGCTCGAGCTCGAGGCGCTGCTCAAGCAGGTGCCGAGCGTGCAGCCCGCGGCCGTCTTCGCCGATCGCGTCGTCGGAAAGCCGTATCTCGAGATCGAGATCGACCGCGAACGCATCGCCCGCTATGGGCTGCAGATCGCCGATGTGCAGGAGGTCATCGAGGTCGCGATCGGCGGCAAGCCGCTGACGATGACTGTCGAGGGCCGCGAGCGATATCCCGTCCGGGTGCGCTACCTCCGCGAGCTGCGGGATCGACCCGAGACGCTGGGCGACATCCTCGTGCCGACGCCCGGCGGCGCGCAGGTGCCGCTGCGGGAACTCGCCGACATCGTGTACCGGCGCGGACCGCAGATGATCAAGAGCGAGGACACCTTCCTCGTCGCGTATGTGCTCTTCGATAAGAAGCCGGGGATGGCCGAGGTCGCGGTGGTCGACGACGCGCGGCGATTCATCCAGAGCCGGATCGACGCGGGGGAACTGACCGTGCCGGCCGGAGTAAGCTTCGAGTTCGCCGGCTCGTACAAGAACCAGGTCCGGGCCGCCGAGCGGCTGAGCCTCGTGCTGCCGCTGTCGCTGGCGATTATCTTTCTGCTGATCTACTTCCAGTTCCGGGGCGTGGGCGTCACGCTGATGATCTTTAGCGGGGTGTTCGTCGCGTGGGGAGGCGGGTTCCTGATGCTGTGGCTCTACGCCCAGCCGTGGTTCCTCGACGCCGACCTGCTCGGGACGAACCTCCGCGAACTCTTCCAGATCCGCCCGTTCAACCTGAGCGTCGCGGTCTGGGTCGGCTTCCTCGCGCTGTTCGGCATCGCGACCGACGACGGCGTGATCATGGCCACCCGCATCCGCCAGTCGTTTCGCGAGAACCGGCCCGACTCGATCGAGGCGATCCGCCACGCCGTGGTCGAGGGCGGCTCGCTCCGCATCCGCGCCGCGGTGATGACCAGCGCCACCACCATCCTCGCGCTGCTGCCGGTGCTGACCAGCACGGGCCGCGGCTCGGACATCATGGTGCCGATGGCGATCCCGACCTTCGGCGGCATGGCTGTCGCGTCCATCACCTGGTTCGTCGTCCCGATTCTGTATTGCTGGGGTGCCGAGATGAAGTTCCGAGCATCGCGATCGCGGCCTCTCCAAGCCGCAACCCGTTCCGATCACCATGGTTCTCAAGGAGGATGATCATGCTTCCACGAGTCATTGTTGCCGCCACGCTTGCGTGCCTCGGCGCGTTCAACCCGGCGAGCATCGCCCAGTCCGAAGCCGCTCCGCGGCCGATCAACCAGATGTGCCCTATCGGCAAGGAGCCGATCGTCCCCGGCGCCGGCACCGTCGAGTACCGGGGCAAGGTCGTGGGCCTGTGCTGCCCGGGTTGCGGCGAAGCGTTCCTCGCGTGGGACGAGCCACGCAAGGACGAGTTCATCACGCTCGCGGCCGCCGGACGCGAGCCGGGTCAGCCCGAAGGCGCTGCAGAGCCGAAGCCCGCGACGGGAGCCGCTTCGCCCGGCCCGACCTATCCCTACACGCTCCCCGACTGCCCGGTCGGCGGCAAGCTCGGCTCCATGGGTGATCCCGTCGTCAAGGTCTACGACAATCGAGAGGTCCGCTTCTGCTGCGCCGGCTGCCTCGGTGAGTTCGAGTCGAACAAAGCCAAGTACTGGGGCGAGATCGACGCGAAGATCGTCGAGCAACAGCTCATGCACTACCCCATCGACACCTGCATCGTCACCGGCGAGAAGCTGGGTGATGACGCCGTCAACCATGTGCACAACAACCGACTGGTACGACTGGCGGATGGCGAGGCCGCCGCAGCCTTCAAGGCGGACCCCGCCAAGCACCTCGAAGCCCTCGATCGCCGGATCGTCGACGCCCAGCTTGCGAGCTACCCGATGGATCGCTGCCCGGTCGGCGGCCCGCTCGGCTCGATGGGCGAGCCGATCAACTTCATCTACATGAACCGGCTCGTTCGTCTCTGCTGCGGCGGTTGCGAGAGCTCTCTCGTCAGCGAGCCGGGCAAGTACCTCGCCAAGCTCGACAAGGCGTACGCCGACCGGCAGCGAGCCGAATACGCGATCGATGCGTGCCTCGTGAGCGGCGCGCCCCTAGGGTCCATGGGAGAACCTGTTGAACTCGTCGCCGGCACGCGGCTCGTGCGCTTGTGCTGCGGCAGTTGCATCCCGAAGCTCAAGCAGGATCCGGCGCGCTACCTCGGGAAGCTCCCGCCCCGATGATCCCGCTGCAGGAGCCCGATGACTTCCTTTCTTGAGACATGGGGCGAAGCGGCGATGACCTCGCTCGGCTTCTTCTGGATGGCCCTCTGGGCCTTCGCCCTGGGCTACACGATCAGCTCCGTGATCCAGGTCTTCGTCACCCGCGAGCGCATGCGCCGCACCATGGGCGACGATGGACCCCGCGCGATGGCGCTGGCGACTTTCTTCGGATTTGTCTCGAGTTCCTGCAGCTTCGCCGCCCTCAGCTCGGCTCGGGCCTTGTTCCAGAAAGGAGCGGGGCTCGCGCCGGCGCTCGCGTTCCTCCTCGCCTCCACCAACCTGGTCATCGAACTCGGCATCCTCATCTTCATCTTCCTCGCGTGGCAGTTCGTGCTGGGCGAGTACCTCGGCGGACTACTCCTCATCGGCGTGATGTGGATCCTCGTCCGCCTGACGCTCCCGAAGAGCCTCGCCCAAGCCGCCCGCGAGCATGCCCGCGCCGCCGGCCCGGATGACGCTTCGGGCGACCCGCCCGACCCGGGCCGGCTGATCCGGACACGCGAGGGCTGGCGCAAGGTCGGCAAACGCTACTTCATGGAATGGCACATGGTGTGGAAGGATGTCACCTTTGGCTTCACCGTCGCCGGCGTGATCGCGGCGTTCGTGCCGCCCGCGTTCTTCCGGGCGCTGTTCATAGGCAGTGGTCCGGAGTCCGATCCCGCGTGGTGGCAGGTGATCCTCCACACCCTCATCGGTCCGCTCGCCGCGTTCTTCACCTTCATCGGCTCGATGGGCAACATCCCGCTTGCGGCGATCCTGTTCGGCTCGGGGGTCAGCTTCGCCGGCGTCATGGCGTTCATCTTCTCCGACCTGGTCGTCTTCCCGGTGCTTCGCATCAGCGCGCGCTATTTTGGTTGGAAGATGGCCGCGTACATCCTGGGCGTGTTCCTCGTCAGCCTCTCGGTCACCGCTCTCGTGCTCCACGCCGGCTTCGGCGCCCTCGGGCTCACGCCGGATCCATCGACGGCCAGAGCCGCCCGGACCGAGCCCGGCGCACGATTCAGTATCGACTACACCTTCTTCCTCAACATCGCCTTTGTCGGCGTCTCCGTTGCCTTCGCGCTCCTGAGTCGCCGACGCCGCGACTCAGAGCACGATCGCGACCATCATCAGGGCCACGACCACCGGCACGGCTCCGTTTCGGACTGGATGCAGCGGCTTCTGCTCTTCCTCGCGATCACATCCTTCGTCTGGCTCGGCGTCGGCCTCGTCCTCTGGTTCGTCGTCTGACCCCGCCCGATGCGGCCGCTCGCCCCCTGTCGCCCGATAACGCCCGATCCATCGACGCCCCGCCCCGCGGCGTGATAGACTCCGTCAACCAATGACCTCCCGTACCCAGCAACCCGGCGCGTGGCTGCTGCTGATCGTCTTCAGCTTCGGCACCCTTGTTCCCGGGTCCGCCGGCCGGCTGCTCATGTGCTTCGGGTGCGACGAGGTCGGCCTGTCGCTCGCGAGCACCGCGATCGCGTCCCTCGATGCCGAGATGTGCTGCATCGCCGAGACCGCCTCGGGCGACGACCGTCCGCGTGCAGTCGACATCGCTCAGGGCGAAGAACTCTGCGACTGCGTCCGCGTTGTCTTGGATGCCGAAAGCGTCGACACCGCGCCAGCGCCGACGCAGGGCGAAGGGCCTTCTCTCGTCGCCGATCGATCGCTCCGCGTGAGCGCGCCCGTGTCCGACCGCGGGGGCCCGACGGTGCGCGGCCCGCCCGCCGGCTCCGGTCTTCCCGCCGACCGCTCGCTGCTGACACAGCACACCCTGCTCATCATCTGATCCCAGAGGCCCCCCGCCGGCGATCCCGCGGGGTTCGCCGACTCAGCGCGCTGCGTCCGCACGCGTCGCGCCCGGTCCGTCTCTGGAGCAAGCATGAAGGTCCATCGCAGGTCCGCCGCCGCGCTCGTGTTGTCGAGCGGCGTGGCGTTCAGCGGGTGCTCGAGCCCGCTCACCGGCCAACACATCCAAGACCGGCTCAGCCGACAGGGCGTGCCGCGCCCGGAGGCGGCACGGGCGCCCGCGGACGCTGCGCGTTCGCCCGATCCTGATCTCCCGCCCACCGGCATCACGCTTGCGGACCTCCTGCACCGCGCCGAGCGGCTCAATCCGGATCTGCGCGCCTCCCGCTCAGCCGTCGGCGCCGCCGCCGGGCGCACATGGCAGGCCTCGCTCTATCCGAACCCCACCGCCAGCATCACCTCCGGCGAGATCGGATTGGAGGGCGGCTCAGCCAACACCATCGTCGGCATCACCCAGCCGATCGTCGTCGGCGACCGCCTCCGGGCCGCCGTCGCCGCCGCAGAGGCCGATGAGGCCGCCCGGCTCGCGGCCGTCGAGCAGGTGCGGCGCGAGGTCTTCGGCCGCGTGGCAGAGGCTCACGCCCGCATCCTCGAGCTCCACGCGCAGCTCCAACTCATCGATGAACTGATCCAACTGGCCGAGGCGACGCTCGCGATCGCCGAGACCCGCTTCCAGGCCCGCGCCGTCGCCGAGCCCGATGTCATCCGCCCGCGCGTCGAGGTGCACCACCTCCGCGCGGATCGGCACCGGATCGCGCGCGAGCTTGCCTCGGCCGAGAAGCAACTCGGGCTGTTGCTCGACGCGGGCCCGATCGCGGCGCCCAGGCTCGCGGCGACGATCCCGCTGACCCCGGATCCGATGGACGAAGCGGCACTCGTGGCGCTGATCGACGCGGCGCACCCCGCCCTGATCGTCGCCGACCGCCGCATCGCCGCCGCCGAGGCCGACCTGCGGCGCATCCAGGCTGAGCGCGTGCCCAACCTCAGCCTGACCGCCGGCATCGGTTACAGCGCCGAGGGCGACCAGGGCATCGCCGAACTGGGCGTCGCCGCGGAACTCCCGGTCTGGAACCGGCGCCAAGGCGATCTTCTCTCGGCCCGCTTCGAACTCGCCGATCGACGCCAGCAGCGGGAAGCGATGCGCATGCGACTTCTCTCCGATCTCACCGGGGCCGTCGGTTCGTACCACGCCGCCCGCGATCAGCTCGCGGTGTTCGGCGACGAGGTCGTCCCCGATGCCCAGCGCGCCTTCGACCAGATCGACGAGTCGTACCGCGCCGGCCGCGCGTCGTTCCTCGACCTGCTCGACGCCCAGCGCACGCTCACGCAAGCCCGACGCACGCAGATCGAACTCGCCGGGCACGCCGCCGTCGCCCGTGCGCGCATCGCGGCGATCACCGGCCTCGACCTCGATTCCTCACCCGGCGATCGCCCGGGTGCCGCCTTGTCCTCGAACCCCCAGACGCCCCGGGAAGGGGCCAAGGAGCATCCATGACAAGCCACGCGATGTTGTCCGCCTGTCTCGTCGCCGCCGTAACCCTTGCCGTCTCGTTCGCCGGGTGCGGGCCTTCAGGCTCGTCCGACGCCGCGTCCCTCGCCAGCGCCCGCTGCGAGCACGAGATCAAGGCCGAGACCTGCCCGTTCTGCAACCCCGACATCATCGAGGCCGAGGGATTCTGCGGCGAGCACGGGTTCCCCGAAGCCCTCTGCGCCAAGTGTCGACCGGGCATCAAGGTCGCCTTCCGCGCCCGGGGGGACTGGTGCGAGGAGCACAAGCTCCCCGAGTCGCAGTGCATTGCATGCGACCCAGCCCTCGCCGAGAACATCCGCCCCGGCGTCCACGGCGGGGCGATGCCCGGCACGCGCGACGACGCCCATTGCGAGCACGGGAAGCCCGTGTCCGAATGCACTCTCTGCACCCCGTAACCGCCGCCCGTTCACCCGATCGATCGGAGTTAATCCCATGAACATCACCGCCGTTCTCACGCTCGCCGCGATCCTGCTCGCGGGCGCCGCGCCGGCCGCCGCGGCCCAGGCCCATTCTCAGAGCGATCCCGCTGCGACGGCCCCGCCCGCCTCGGCGTCCACGCTCACCGAGAACCCTCGCCGCGCCCAGCGTCTGCCCGAGCCAGAGTGCACGACCGTCAACACCATCATCACGCTCGCTTCGCCTGCGATCGCCGAGACGGCCGGATTCGAGTTCGCTCAGGTCGGCACCAGCGACCTCAGCCGCGAGATCGAGCGCAACGCCGAGATCGTCTACGACGCGAACCAGTACGCCCGCCTCTCCTCGCGTGCCCCGGGGGTCATCGTGGAAGTCCGCAAGGACCTGGGCGACCGCATCGCCAAGGGCGAGATCGTCGCGACCGTCGACTCGATGGCGCTCGGCTCGGCCAAGGCCGACCTGCTCCAGTCCTCCGAACTGCTCGCGCTGTGGCAGGCCAACGCCGAGCGCGAACGCACGCTCATGGAGAAGGGCGCGAGCACCGAGCGGGCGCTCCTCGAGGCTCAGACACGCCTCGCCGAGGCCCGCATCGCCGTCTCCCGCGCCACGCAGCAACTCCGCATTCTGGGCCTCTCCGACGAGGCCATCACCCGCATCACCGAAGAGGGCGACACCGGCTCGCTCCTCCACATCACCGCGCCGTTTGCCGGAATCCTCGTCGAGCGGGACGCGGTCATGGGAGAGGTCGTCGACGAGCGCGACACGCTCTTCGCCGTCGCCGACACCGCCGTCATGTGGGCCATGATCGACCTCTCCGAGCGCGACCTCGGCACCGTCCGCCGCGGGCAACGCGTCGCGTTCCGGATCGACGGCATCCCGGACCGCGCCTTCCCGGGCCGCCTCACCTGGATCAGCACCCAACTCGATCGCAGGACCCGCACCATCAAGGCCCGCGCCGAACTCGACAACGGGGACGAGATGCTCAAGGCGTTCATGTTCGGACGCGCCACCATCTCCGCCGGCGGCGGCTCGCAGGCGATCACCGTCCCCAAGTCCGCCGTGCAATGGGACGGCAGCTGCAACATCGCCTTCGTCCGCACCGCCAACGACGGAACCTCCTTCCAGCCCGTCCAGCTCACCCTCGGCTTCGACACCGGCGACCGCTACGAGGTCCTCGCCGGGCTCTCCGGCGGCGAGACGATCGTCACCGGCGGCAGCTTCATCCTCAAGAACGAGCTCCTTAAGGACAACATGGGCGCAGGCTGCTGCGAAGTCGATCACCTCTCGAAGTGATCACGCCGATCACGCTCCCCACGATCCAGCCCGCGGAGACGCTTCATGCTCAACCGGATCATCGGGTGGTCGCTGCGCAACCGCCTCATCGTGCTGCTCGGCACCCTCGGCTTCGTCGTCTGGGGCGGCTACTCGATGTGGAGCCTTCCCGTCGATGCCTTCCCCGACACCACGCCCGTCCAGGTGCAGATCAACACCGTCGCACCGGCGCTCACGCCCGAGGAGGTCGAGCAGCAGGTCACGATCCCCATCGAGAATGTCATCTCCGGGCTGCCCGGGCTCATCGATGTCCGCTCCATCTCACGCTTCGGGCTCTCGCAACTGACCGTCACCTTCGAGGACGGCACGGACATTTACTTCGCGCGCCAGGTCGTCGATGAGCGCCTCAACGCCGCCCAACTCCCCGAAGGCATCGACCGCCCACGCATGGGCCCGATCGCGACCGGGCTCGGCGAGGTGTTTCACTACATCGTCACCGGTCGCGGCGACAACCCGCCCAGCCTCACCGAACTGACCACTCTCCACGAATGGGTCATCGAGCCGCAGCTCCGACAGGTCCGTGGCGTCGCCGAGATCAACACCTGGGGCGGGCGACGCAAGCAGTTCGAGGTTGTCGTCGATCCGACGCGGCTCATTGAGTACGACCTGACGATGGACGATATCGCCGACGCCCTCCGCCGCAACAACCAGTCCGTCGGGGGCGGGCTCATCACCCGCGCCGGCGAGTCCACCCTCGTCCAGGGCGTCGCCCTGACCACCACCACCCGCCAGATCGCCGACATCGTCGTCGGCGCCCGCGAAGGCACGCCGATCTTTGTTCAGAGCGTCGCGACCGTGCGCGAGGGCTACGAGATCCGCCGCGGTGCCGCCACCGCCCAGGGGCAGGGTGAAGCCGTGCTCGGGCTCGGCTTCATGCTCATGGGCGAGAACAGCCACGAGGTCACCCGCCGACTCCGCGACCGGCTCGAGGAGATCCGCCAGACCCTCCCCGACAATGTCGAGGTCCGTGTCGTCTACGAGCGCACCAAGCTCATCAACCATGTCATCCACACGGTGCAGGAGAACCTGATCTTCGGCGCGATCTTCGTTGTCGCCGTGCTCTTCGCGTTCCTGGGGAACATCCGCGCCGCTCTGATCGTCGCGCTCGCCATCCCGCTCGCGATGCTCTTCTCCTTCAGCATGATGGCCCAGTTCGGCATCGCCGCCAGCCTTCTCAGCCTCGGCGCCATTGACTTCGGTCTCGTCGTCGACAGCTCGGTCATCATGACCGAGAACAGCGTCCGCCGCATCGCCGCGGAACGCGAACGCGGCAGTGACCGCCCGCTCATCGACATCGTCCGCGATGCCTCCATCGAGGTCCGCAAGCCCTCCATGTTCGGCGAGATGATCATCATGATCGTCTTCGTCCCGATCCTCCTCCTCGAGGGCGTCGAGGGCAAGATGTTCCGCCCCATGGCGCTCACCGTCATCTTCGCCCTCGCCAGCGCCATCCTCTTTTCGCTCACCCTCACCCCCGTCCTCTGCAGCCTCGGGCTCGGCAGACGCGTGCGCGAGCGAGAGAATCGGCTCGTCCGCGCCGTCCAGTGGATCTACCGCCCATTCGTCCGCTTCGCGCTGCGATTCCGCCTGCTCACCCTCGCCCTCGGGCTCGCGGTGATCGTCGCCGGCGGCGTGCTTGGATCCCGACTCGGCTCGGCGTTCCTCCCCCGGCTCTACGAGGATGCGATCGCGGTCAACCTCGTCCGCCTCGCGGGCGTCTCGCTCGATCAGTCGATCGACTACAACCGCCGCATCGAGAAGCTGCTTCTCGAGGAGTACCCCGACGAGATCGAGCACATCTGGAGCCGCGTCGGCACCGCCGTCGTCGCCACCGACCCGATGGGCCTCGAGATGACCGACACCTTCATGACCCTCAAGCCGCGCGACCAGTGGACCGCCGCCGCCACCCAGGCCGGGCTCACCGAGCAGATGTCGGCCACCCTCGAGCAACTCCCGGGCGTGCGCGCCATCTTCACCCAGCCCATCGAGATGCGCATGAACGAGATGGTCGCCGGAGTCCGCGCCGATGTCGGAGTCAAGATCTACGGCGACGACCTCGTGCAACTCCGCTCCATCGCCGCCCAGGTCCAGGGCGTCCTCGAGTCCATCCCGGGCTCGGCCGATGTCTCCACCGAGCAGATCACCGGCGCGCCGCTCCTGTCCATCCGCGTCAACCAGCAGGCAATCGCCCGCTTCGGCATCCCCGCCCAGCATGTCCTCGAAATCGTCGAGGCTCTCGGCGAGATCCGCGTCGGCGAGATCCGCGAGGGACAGCGACGCTTCGACCTCACCCTCGAACTCGACGACCGCTACCGCGCCGATCCCGACGCCGTCGCCGACATCCTCATCCCCGCGCCGGGCGGCGAACGCATCCCTCTGGGCCGCCTCGCCACGGTCGAACAGACAGAGAGCCCCTCGGTCATCAACCGCGACTGGAGCAAGCGCCGCATCGTCGTGTCCGCCAACGTGCGCGGCCGCGACCTCGCCGGCTTCGTCGAGGAAGCCCGCCAGCGCATCGAACTCGATATCGCCATGCCAGAGGGCTACTACGCGCGATTCGCCGGCCAGTTCGAGCACCTCGAACGGGCGTCGCAGCGACTCATGATCATCGTGCCCATTGTGGTTGCCCTGATCTTTGTCCTGCTCTACTTCAGCATCGGCACCGTCCGCGACGCGCTCATCGTCCTCACCGGCGTCCCCTTCGCGCTCGTCGGCGGCATCGTCGCCCTCTCGATCCGCGACCTCGACATCACCATCTCCGCCGCCGTCGGGTTCATCGCCGTCTCGGGCGTCGCCATGCTCAGCGGGCTCGTACTCGTCGCGAGCATCCGCCAGCGCATCGCCGAGGGCATGTCGATCAACGATGCGATCGAGCGCACCCGCCTGATCCGCCTCAGGCCAATCCTGATGACCGCCCTGGTCGCCTCCCTCGGCTTCGTGCCGATGGCGATCAACACCGGCGTCGGCGCCGAGATCCAGCGACCCCTGGCCACCGTCGTAATCGGCGGCATCATCGCAGACAATCTCCTCACCCTCTTCATGCTCCCGGCGATGTACTCCCTCTTCGGCTCCTCACACATCACCACGGCATCGAGCGAGTGACCCCCGAAACGACCCCTGCACCAACCCCGCCTCCGGCTGGTCACCGACCACTCGCCGAGCGAACCGGCCAATCTCGGAGACGACGCCAGCATCAGGGCGGCGGGATAAGAGACAAGACCCCGTTGCTCGTAAACCACTGCAAACACAGTGATCCAAGCAACGGGGTCTCAATGAAGCGGAGAGGGGGGGATTCGAACCCCCGGTACGGGTTGCCCCGTACACGGCATTTCCAGTGCCGCACCTTCAGCCGCTCGGTCACCTCTCCGGCTGGGCCACAAGCATAGTCACCCGCCCGCCCGATTCGACCCCGCACCGCCCCCCAACCCGGCCTCCCCACTCACGCCCACATCCGACCCCACCCCACCCGCATCCGACCCCACCCCACGCGCCCAACCCTCGCCCGGCTCGCCGAACCGATCCATCACCCGCGCCCCTATCCACTTCCGCCCCAGCCCCCCCTGCACGATCGGGACGCTGACCGCCCACGCAACCGCCGCCCCCACCAGCACATCACTCGGATAGTGCGCCCCGAACAGCACGCGGCACGCCCCCACGATCCCCATCATCGCCCACGCCAAACCGCGCAGCTTCGGATAGGTCACCGCCAGGAACACGCTCAACACCACCGCGTACGCCGTGTGGCTCGAGGGCATCGACCACAAATCCGAACTGATCCCCCCCCACACCTCCCACGCGTGCTTCGGGCCCTTCTCCGCATCGACCGTGTAGGTCCCGATCGGTCCCAGGAACACGAACGGATCGTCAAACTTCGGCCGCGGCCTCCCCACCAGCATCTTCATCGGAAGCACCACCACCGCCGTCGCGAGCATCGCCAGCAACCAGTCCCACAGCCGCGCCCGCTTGCCCGGATCCATCACCGAGATCACGATCGCGATGATCACCACCGACCCGATCGCCCCGTACTGCTGCAGCGTCTCCAGTTCTCGCCGGATGTCCCCCCCGAGCTGCCCCCCCATCCAACGCAGCCCGCGTGACAGCGGCCCGTCAATCCACACCAATCCCGCCGCCCCCAACAGGCACGCGATCGGCAGCCCCCACACGCTCAACCCACGATCCCTCGCGGTATAGTCGCCCGCCATGCCGGCTCCGGCTTCTCCCGATCTCACGCCCGGTCCCATCCACTCCCGGACGCGGCTCCGCGCCCAGCAACGCCTCGCCCGCTCCCCACTCGCGGGCCTCGCCCTCATCCTGATCTGCCTCGCAGTCTACCTCCCCGGCCAGTTCTCCATCCCCGCCGTCGACCGCGACGAATCACGCTTCGCCCAGGCAAGCCGCCAGATGCTCGAAGACGGCTTCCTCGCCGGCTCAACCGAAGCCCTGGTCGTTCCGCGCGTCCAGGACCGCCCCCGCCTCAACAAGCCCCCCCTCATCTACTGGACCCAGGCCCTCGCCGCCCTCGTCTTCACCGCCGGCGACCCCGCGCTCGACGCGATCTGGATGTACCGCGTCCCCTCCCTCCTCGCCGCGATCATCGCCGCCCTCTGCACCTGGCGGCTCGGCACACGCCTCTTCGACGCCCGCGTCGGCCTCCTCGCCGCCCTCCTCCTCGCGATCAGCCCCATCATGATCTGGGAGTCGCATCAGGCCCGCGCCGACATGCTCCTCCTCGCGATCTCCACCGCCTCCATGCTCGCACTCCAGCGCACGCTCACCACGCGCAGCCTCCGCGACGCCATCATCCTCTGGGTCCTCGTCTCCCTCGGCATCCTCACCAAGGGTCCGATCACCCCCATGATCGTCGTACTCACCCTCTCCGCATGGATGATCCTCCACCGCTCCCCGCGCGCCGCCGCCGGCGTCCGCCCGCTCCTGGCCCTCTCCATCATCGCCGCCCTCTGCCTCCCCTGGGTCATCCTCGTCGCGCAGCAGGTCGGCTGGAGCAACTACCTCTCCATCATCTTCGACGAGACCCTCGGCCGCAGCGCCGCCCCCAAAGAAGGACACGCCGGCCCGCCCGGCTACCACCTCGCTCTTCTCCCCGCCCTCCTCTGGCCCGGCTCCATGCTCCTGGGCGTCGCGCTCGTCTGGATCTGGTTCCGCATCAGCTCACGCGCCCGAGCCGCACGCGCTGCCGGCAACAGCCCATCGCAACCCGAAGGTGCGCGCGCACGCCTCCGCCGCTGGATCGTCGGCATCCCCTCCCGACGCGCCCCCGAACTCTTCCTCATCTCCTGGATCGTCCCGAGCTGGCTCGTCTTCGAACTCGTCAGCACCAAGCTCCCCCACTACACACTCCCCCTCTACCCCGCCCTCGCGATCCTCGCCGCACGCTGCCTGTTCGCCTGCGACGCCGGCGTCGTCCCCAACCTCCGCTCCGCACTCGTCCGCTTCGGGCTCAACGCGTGGCTCGTCATTGGCGCGGGATGGGTCGTCGCCGCTCCGCTCGCCCTGGCAATCCTCGGCGGCGCTGCCGGCAGCATCCTCGTCCTCATCACCGCCATCGCCGCCGCCATCCTCGGCATCCTCGGCCTCGCCGCCACCAGCATCCTTCTCTACCGGGACCAGTTCGCGCGCGCCCAGACCATCGCCCTCCTCACCACCGCCGCCTCCCTCTCCCTCACCCTCGGCATCATCCTGCCTCACTCCCCCACCCCATGGGTCTCACGCCGCGCCGCCGACGCCCTCCTCCTCGCCGACCCCGCCCGACAGCATCCCCTCGCCGCCGTCGGCTTCCACGAAGACAGCCTCATCTTCAACACCCACGGCCGCATCCAACGCCTCGCCGACGAAGACCTCGCCAACTGGATCGCCGACCACCCCACCGGCATCGTCCTCATCCCCGCCGACCACCCCGGCGTCGAACTTCTCGGCCGCGTGCAAGACACCATCACCGGCTTCAACTACTCCCGGGGCAAGCCCGTCACCCTCGAAGTCCGCGCCGCCACCCCCAACACCAACCCGTGACCGACACCCCCCCCATCACCGGCCTGCTCAACATCGACAAGCCCCTCGGCTGGTCCTCCATGAAGGTCTGCGCTCACATCCGCGCCAAGCTCCGTCGCGCCGGCGCACCCAAACGCATCAAGGTCGGCCACGGCGGCACACTCGACCCCCTCGCCACCGGCGTCCTCGTCGTCCTCGTCGGCCGCGCCACCAAGCTCTGCGACCAGATAATGCAGGGCGAGAAGGAATATCGCGCCACCATCGACCTCTCGCGCACCAGCGACACCGACGACCTCGAAGGACCGGTCCACGACGCGCCCATCACCACCATCCCCACCGCCGACGACATCACCGCCGCGTGCGCGCCATTCATCGGCACCATCCAGCAGACGCCACCCGCCTACAGCGCCATCAAAGTCGACGGCAAGCGCGCCTACGCCCTCGCCCGCGCCGGCGACGCCCCTCAGCTCTCCCCCCGACCCGTCACCATCCACGCCATCGAACTCGAACACTACGAATGGCCCGAAGCCACGCTCCGCGTGCGCTCCGGCAAGGGCGTCTACCTCCGCTCACTCGCCCGCGACCTCGGCCGCGCACTCAACACCGGCGGCATGCTCACCGCCCTCGTGCGCACACGCATCGCCGACTTCACCCTCGAATACGCGATCAAGCCCGACGACCTGCCCGACCCGCTCCCTCCCGAGTCGCTCCAGCAGATCCCCGAAGACCTCGCCTGAGTTCCCGGGCACTCGGTTCGTGTGCCACGGCTTGACCCCGAAAGGCAAGCCGTGCCCGCGCCTCAGCGCCGACCCTGCTCCGCATAAGTCGCCGCCAGCGTCCCCTCGATCAACCCCGGCACCCAGATCTCCGACTCATCCTGCCCATCCGCCAGCCGCCGCATCAGCAGGTACAGCACCGTCCCCCCCGACGCGTAGTAGCTCACCCCGATCGACGCCACGATCAGCATCGGCACCGCCGACCACACCGACACGATCCACGCCGCCACGCCCGACACCCCCTCGGTCGGGGTCCCGTTCAGAACCGCCCGCCCGCTCTCTCCGAGCAGCGCCCCGCCCAGCGAGCGCGTCAATCCCAACGCCGCGTCCGCCAGCAGCAGCGCCACCCCGATCACCAACACCCCCAGCAGCAACCACACCAGCAGATACACCACCAGCCGCAACGGGCGATGCAGCACATAGTGGTACACCCGCTGCATCGCATCGATCGCATCCGTCCCCTCGCACGCGATCGCCGGCGTCAGCATCGGCGCGCCCAGCACCAGCACACCCAGCACCACCGCAGATCGGAAGAGCACAC
>JBICIG010000021.1:0-12685 GCA_043101605.1 Phycisphaerales bacterium JB037 | reverse complement strand
GCCGTCGCAGACGCCGTTGGGGATGTCGAAGGAGGGGTCGTTGGGATCGCTCGAGCCGGTGAGATCGCAGACGGAAAGGCCCTGGGTGACGAATGCATCGAGGTAGAAGAAGAAGTCGTCGGAGTCGGCGACGCCGTCGGGCTGGCCGTAGGAGGGATCGTTGGGGTCGGCCGACCCGGTGAGGTCGGCGCGGCATGCGGGGGCGGAGTCGGTGCGAGACCAGAAGCCGCCGGTGAGCGTGTACGCGCCACTGGAGGAGACGGCGGCATCGGGCTGGCCGATGGTTCCCGAGAGGGTGTAGGAGCCGGCGGAGGAGTTGATGGCGCCGCCGCCGTCGATGGTGGACCAGGAGATGTCGTAGGGCTGGGCGAGCGCGGGGGCGGCGAGCGCGGCGGAGATGAGCGCGACCGGGGCTGCGAGTGCGGCGGTTTGTCGGGCGTGCGTCATCGGAGCGACTCCTGACCGGTGATGGGTGCAATGTAACCGTGGGGGGGGTTAGAGAAAAGGAAGACGCAGAAAAAGGCCGCCGCGCCCCTGAGGCGCGGCGGGCGAGGCTGTGGTTCGGGAAGGGCGGATCAGTTGCAGCCGGCGGCGAAGAGGTCGAGGTATCGGAAGAAGTCGTCGCCGTCGCAGATGCCATCGGGCAGGACGAGCGATCCCTGATCGGTTGATCCGAGGTCGCAATGGCGAAGGGATTGTTGGGCGAAGGCGTCGAGGAAGTAGAGGAAGTCGTCGGTGTCAGCGTCGCCGTCGGGGCGGCCGAAGGAGTCGTCGGAGGGATCGCTGCTGCCGGTGAGATCCGCGGGGCAGGGAATCTGAGCGATGAGGATGGCGTCGGTGCCGTCGGTGAAGAACACGCGGACAGCGACCTGGCCCTGTTCGTTGAGCGAGGCGCCGTTGGGGTTGAGGAGGCCGATGGTGCGGAGGGTTGTCGACGCGGGGTCGGGATTGGTATCGATGACATCGCCGTCGCGGAGGAGCACTCGGAAGTTGCCGGTGGCGTCGAACCACCAGAGTGTGCGGGCGTTGACGATCTGGCTGTTCGGGTTCTCGACGCCCGCGCCAAAGATGCCTTGTCCGCGATCATTGATCGCCAGCGTGTACTCGACGAAGTTGATGTAGATCGTGCTGATGATGGTGCCGCGCTCGGTGCCGGGCGCGGGGTCGCCTTCGCGCGCGACGAGCGAGAGCGATCCGGCGAGGTCGGTCCAGATGCCCGTCGCATTCGAGGAGTTGACGCCGGGCCCTTCAAGTCTGTCGATGAACGCGACGTGTCCAGACGCGTTGACATTCAAGACATCCGGATCGCCCGTGCCGTCTCTAAAGAGCCTGAGCGAGACGCCGTCTGGAGTTCCCGGCGCGGGTTGACCTTCCCTTGCTCTCAGTGAGAAGTTGCCCAGCGGGCCGGCCATGACACCGCGATCGGAGTCTGGGGTAATGTGCGGGCCTTCCATGGTGCCGATGAAGGCGAAACTTTTCTCGCTGAGACGGAGGTTTCCACCGGAACTGCGGATGTGGGAGTCTGGCGGGGCTCCCGGAACGGGCAGGCCCGCGTAGACGAGTTTGGTCAGATCGTCGTCCGAAGCGAGAAGGACGCCACTGGCGCCGGTGCCGAGGACATCGCCGTCGTCGTTGATGCCGGCGACGGTCCCAAAGAGGTTGGTCACACGGGTGGGGATGCCGCCGGCGTCGGTGAAGAGCCCGCCGATCGCGGGGGATCCCGGCGGTTGGCGGATGATGCCATGGAAGGCGATCGTGCCCGGATCATTGATCACCGGGTGTTCGATCTCGTAGAAGAACTCGGGCATGTCCGGTGAGAGGAATCGGAACGGAGCGAGCGAGCCTTGCCCTTCGGTCCAGACCGTGAGGTCGTCTCTGCGAGTTCCGGCGGGGTCGCGGAGGCGGGCGAGGAACACGGTCCTGCCCCAGTCGTTCATTTTGATCGACTCGCCCTGGTTCGGGTCGAGTTCATGGAATCGGTAGCCGGCGGGGGCTCCGGGGGCCTGATCACCCGTTCGTGCGACGAGTTCGAGTGCGTTGTTGCGATACGCGACGAGGGCAATGTTGTTGTCGGGGCCGACGCCGGGACCCTGGAGCGTCGCGAGGAAGGCGACGGCTCCGGAATCACCGATGAGGGGCGCCTTGAAAGCCGGGCCGGGCAAGCCGAAGAACTGGAATGTCACGCCGGGAGGTGTCCCGGGGACGGGCTGGCCCGAGAGCGCGACGACCCGGACGGAACCGGGGTCGGCCGAGGCGAACCCGGCGGCAAGAAGGCTGGCGACGATCGCCGAACGATTGGTGATGACTTGAGACATGGAGCCCTCCGCGTAGGGTCCCCCCGATTGACCAAGCCCGCTGCACCCCGCCGACAATGTAACTGATTCGCCTTTGCGGACGAGGAGGTTCTGCCGAAGCACGACCGGGATGGTGCTGTCGGGGCGCCCGCTTGGCGCAGAGAAACACCCGGCGGGGCCGGGTGTGGTTTGGGGAGGGCGGATCAGTTGCAGCCGGCGGCGAAGAGGTCGAGGTATCGGAAGAAGTCGTCGCCGTCGCAGTCGCCGTCGGGCGTGTCGAAGGAGGGGTCGTTGGGGTCGGAAGAGCCGGTGAGGTCGCAGACGGCCAGATCGGTTGTTGCGAAGGCGTCGAGGTAGAAGAAGAAGTCGTCGCCGTCGGCATCGCCGTCGGGCATGGCGTAGGAGGGGTCGTTGGGGTCGGAGGAGCCGGTGAGATCGGCGGGGCATGGCGCCTCCGGGGAGACCGTTGCACGGAATACACCACCACTTCCATCGGTGAATGTGGCAGAAAACACGACGGAATTCTGAAAAGGAATGGCAGCGGATCCAAGGCCGGTGCCATCGTTCGAACTCGTGAAGACCCGAAGGCTCTGAATGGTGCGAAGATCCGGAGACATGGGATCATCGCTGACGTTGAACGCGTCACCCGTGCGAGCCACGAGAGCGAACTTCGGCAGATCGACGGATGTGCCACTTCCATCAGTGAGCCAGATGCCTCGGTCATTCGTCGAGTTCACGCCGGGACCGGAGAGACGCGCCGATACCAGATAGTCACCGCCGGAGACAACAGTGAAATCAGGGAATCCCTGTGCAAAGACCACACCTGGGCCTGTACCTGGTGCCTGATCACCCTCCCTTAGTACAAGCTGTAGTGGAGAGAAAACTGTGCTGCGCCAAATCCCTGCGTTGTTTGCTTCCGAGATCCCCGGCCCTGAAACCAGCGCCTGAAATGCGGTCTCGCCATTGAATGTAATACTTACGCTCGAGAAGCTCGTGAACACGACACCGGGACCGAGGTCAGGGGCTTCGTTCCCAGTTCGAGCGATTAAGCGAAGACTGCCACCACCTCCTTCGCCTTCACTAAACACAGCAGAGTTGTTCGTGGCGGTGACGCCGAACCCAGCAAGCGATGACACGAACGCAATCTCATCGAGAGCACTGATCGCAAAACGATCTTCAATGAGGTTAAGAGACACGCCGGGAAATGTGCCCGGCGCTGGGTCCCCTTCGCGCACAAGAACTTGCGCTCCGGATCCCGATCGGTCGGACCAAAGCCCAAAATCGTTCGCGGCCGTGACTCCAGACCCGGCAAGGCGACCGCTGAAGTAGCTCGCCCCGGTGTCCGTAAAGCCCCGGCCTGCGAGGCTTGTAAATGTGAGCCCGGGGTCAACCCCCGGGGCCTGCGTGCCGGTACGAGCCAACAACTCAAACGGCAAGCCATTGCCGTCGGTCCGCCAGAGGGCGTTTGTGCCATCGCTGATTCCGCCACTGGCGAGATAACCAAACGGTGAAGCAGCAATGACAGACGGTGACCGCAGAACAAACGAGCCAGGAATATCTGGTGCCGGATCCCCGGCTTTGATGCGGAGCGATGGTGTGAAGGAACCGCGCAGCTCCCAAATACCGCTATCGTTCACATCCCCAGTGATTCCCGGTCCCTGCACGAACGCATTGAAGACGCCGCTCGAGCTATCCGTGATGAGGAAGTTTGGGAAGCTTCGGTAGGACACTCCGGAAGAGAAGCCGGGCGGTGTGTCGCTGAAGCCTGTCACACCCTCCCGGCCGATCACGCTGGTGTCGGTGATGAGCGCGTCGTCGTTGCCTGAGTCGACGCCCGGTCCAGTCAGCCTCGCCACGAACATTGCAGAGCCATTGCTGCTAGCGATTACGCGATTGCCAAAATTGTTCCCATACACGAGAGACGGAACGCCTGGTCCGTCTGGGGTTTGTCCCGTGAGAGCGATGGTGTCATATGACACAACTTGACCAGGAGCGCGTAGCGCAATCAACAAGAGCACAGCGCAAGCGGCGGACGACCGCGTTCTTTTTCTGGACACTCCTATCTCCTTTCAAGAGCTCCTAACACGAAGACGAAGTTAGCAACAAGGCCTCCTGTGGTATAGATCGCACACTCTGACTGCGCGTTAAGATTTGGAGAGGAGGTGGGAACAGGCAGGTCACGCGTTGATCACACGGCCTTCGCTCGCGAGTGCGGCGGTTTGTCGGGCGTGCGTCATCGACGAGGCTCCTGACCGGTGATGAGTGCAATGTAACCGTGGGGGGGTTCAGAGAGAAGGAAGACGCAGAAAAAGGCCGCCGCGCCCCTGAGGCGCGGCGGGTGAGGCTGTGGTTTTGGGGAGGGCGGATCAGTTGCAGCCGGCGGCGAAGAGGTCGAGGTATCGGAAGAAGTCGTCGCCGTCGCAGTCGCCGTCGGGCGTGTCGAAGGAGGGGTCGTTGGGGTCGGAAGAGCCGGTGAGATCGCAGACCGCCAGATCGGTTGTTGCGAAGGCGTCGAGGTAGAAGAAGAAGTCGTCGCCGTCGGCGTCGCCGTCGGGCATGGCGTAGGAGGGGTCGTTGGGGTCGGAGGAGCCGGTCAGGTCGGCGGGGCAGGGCGCAGGGATCGGAGTCGCGATCGCGAGAAAAGTATCGCTTCGAATTGCATATGTGAACACGAGCTGGCCGGAGTCGCTCAGCCCGCCCGGGCCAAAGCTCCTGTCTCCTAGTTGAGCTGAGAATATCTCTCCGGGGAGGATCGTCGGTTGAAACACGAGGCTCCTCGTGCCGTTCGGGTGCAGAACCCAGAGCCCGGCGGACTCAGTCGCGGAGGGCTGCAGGATGAGTGCGACGTCCCCTGCATTGTTGATAGCAAGACCGCCTTCGCTGCCTCTGAGCGAATTGTTGAGCCCGCTCCATGGCTCGACGAGCGTGCGAAGCGTGGTGCCGTCGAAGCTGTACACGCCGGCATCCTCGCCGGGGCGGAACGCGGTGAAGGCGACCACTTCGTCATTGTTGATGTCAGCGTTGCATTGGGCGGGATCGAACTGATCTGGCGGCAGGAAAGGTGAGCTTCCCCGCCAAACGGCTTGGGCGAAGACCGAATCGAGCGAACCGATGAATCCCATCGTGCCGTGGTCATTCATCCCGGGGATGCCGCAGATCTGCCTCAGATCGTCGCTCAGGCCGATGGTGTCGATCGTGTCGCCGATTGGGCTGACGCGGCTGATGAAAGCTGAACCCGCATACGCGAACGACCCGTCGCTGGCAGCGATGACATTGTTGAAGACGACATCGCCCGGCACATCATAAATCAGCGTGACGACGCCATCGACCATCCGGTGAATGGTCCGTTGTCCGAAAGAGTCTCGCTCGCCCCAAGCCAGAACGCGGCCGTCATGGCTGATCTGGTTCGTGTTGCTGACATCGCTTCCCGGGGTACTGACTTGGGAATAGCTCATGCCGTCCCACAGGTAGAGAGATCGGGCGCCACTGGGCAGCGTCGCGCGGAACGAGACATGCCCGTTGCTCGCGATGGACGCGCGACCTTGGCCAGTGATGGTGCTGAAGTCGTTTCGCGTGTCCGCGATGACCTCGATCTGGTAGGTCAACTGGGCACGGGCGACGCCACTGAGCGCACCCAAGGCGAGAAGTCCGAAGGAGCGAGCAATTTGCATGGGGGTCTCCCGGGAAACCGCTGACGTTAGTTTCCGGGGCCTCCTCCTCCAAGGCTCTTCCACGGATTTCAGGCAAGTTTCACGCGTTGATCACACGGCCTTCGCTGGCGAGGGCGGCTTCGTGGATCGACTCGTGCATCGTCGGGTGTGCGTGGACGGTGACGATGAGTTCTTCGGTGGTGGCTTCGAGTCGGCGGGCGAGGCTCATCTCGGCGATGAGTTCGGTGGCCTGGTCGCCCATGATGTGGGCGCCGAGGATCTCGCCGCGGGGCAGGCCGCGGATGATCTTGCAGAAGCCCTCGGTGTGCTCGCTGGCGATGGCCTTGCCGAGCGCGGTGAAGGGGAACTTGCCGACCTCGTAGTCCTCTCCCTTCTTCATACCCTTCTTCTGGAGCGCCTCCTCGGTGTAGCCGACGGATGCGACCTGTGGGTGGCAGTAGGTGCAGCCGGGGATGACCGAGTAGTCCATGGGGATGGGCTCGTGGTCGAGTTTCTTGTCGCGCCACGCGATGCGCTCGACGCAGAGGATGGCTTCCTCGCTGGCGACATGGGCGAGCCATGGCGCGCCGATGACATCGCCGATGGCGTAGATGCCTTCGAGGTTGGTCTTGTAGTCGAGGTGCTTGGGGTCGCCGAACTCGCCGGGCTTGTAGTCGGTGACGATGTGGTCTTTTTCGGTCTTGAGTCCGAGGGAGTCGTCGAAGAGCCCGTCGAAGCGACCCTTGACTCCGATGGCGAGGAGGACGCGGTCGGCTTCGAGGGTTTCCTTCTTGGACTCGTCGGGCTTGCCGTCCTTGACGGGGGCGATGGTGACCTTCACGCCGTTCTTGGTCTTCTCGACATTGGTGGTGACATGGGAGGTCTTGATGTTGATGCCCTGCTTCTTGAAGGAGCGCTCCATGGCCTTGGAGACCTCGCCGTCTTCCACGGGGACGAGGCGGTCCATCATCTCGACGATGGTGACCTCGGTGCCGAAGGCGTTGTAGAAGTAGCCGAACTCCATGCCGATGGCGCCGGCGCCGACGACGACGAGTTTCTTGGGGAAGTCCTTGTTGAACATGGCTTCGCGGGCGCCCCAGATTCGGTCGCCGTCGAACCTGGCGAAGGGGAGGTCGCGGGCGACCGAGCCGTTGGCGATGATGACATGGTCGGCGGTGATGGTCTCGCGGGCCTTGGCGGCGGGCTTGGCGGGCGCATCGGTGCGCTCCTCCTGGACCTGGCAGTCGTGGATGTCGATGGTGCAGGGCTGCTTGCCCTTGCGGGCGCCGGTGATCTTGGCCGACCCGACGATGTGCTCGATCTTGTTTTTCTTGAGGAGCCCGGCGACGCCCTTGTTGAGCTTGCCGGCGACATCGCGGCTTCGGCCGATGACCTTGGACCAGTCGAAGTCGACCTCGCCCTTGATCTTGAGGCCCCAGAGGTCCTGGTGGGCGAGCTTCTCCATGAGTTCGGCGTTGGTGAGGAGGGCCTTGGAGGGGATGCAGCCCCAGTTGAGGCAGACCCCGCCGAGGGCGGCTCGCTCGACGCAGGCGACCTTGTAGCCGAGCTGGGCGGCGCGGATGGCGCCGACATACCCGCCGGGCCCGGAACCGATGACGACGATGTCGAAGTGCTTGTTGGCCACGGGTCGATCTCCCTCGGCGTGTCCCGAACGGATGGGTGCATCAAGAGCGAGGGCTCGCCGCCCCCGCGGGCCTGCACTATAGGACGGGGCTCGGTGGGGGCCGGGGGCGCCCGCGAGGGGGTCGGACGCGGGCGGGCCTTGGAGCGCGGGGGCGGATCGGATAGGGTTGATCGGAGCGGGGGCGGGCGCGACGGGTGCGCGCAAAGCCGTTGTCGGACAGGAGGATGCGGGATGTCACGGAAGTCGGCGGGGTCGGGCGTGTCGCGTCGGTGGCTCGCGTGGGCTCTGGGGGCGCTGCTCCCGGCGTGGTGGCTCGCGTTGCCGGCGTGGGCGGGGCCCGGAGGGGTCCCCTCGCCGCTGATCGCGGTGGACTCGGACCTCGATCCCTCGATCTGCCAACTGGTGGTCGATCAGGACGGGGCGGCCCGGGTGCGGGCGCTCGATGCGCTGCTGCTCGAGGGGTTCGTGCTGGATGCCCGGACGCGGGTGGACCTGTTGCTGGAGCGGACGACGGCGTTCGCGCCCGATGCGCGGATCGTGAGCCGCACGCAGGCGGGGGACGAGCCGCTGGACGGGCCGACGCACGACCTGTACCGCGGTCGGGTCGCGGGGGATGACGATTCGTGGGTGGTGCTGGCGTTCGACGACTTCGGGGTCAACGGGATCGTGGACGCCGGGGGACGGATGTGGGTGATCTCGTCGGGCGAGCACGGGCGCGGGCTGGACCCGGTGGTGTACGAGATCGCGTCGCTGCCCGAGGGAGTGATCGAGATCACAACGCCCGAGTGCCGGGCGGCGGAGTTGCCGAGGAACCGCGAGTTGGTGCGGGCGGGGGCGGGCGAGCCGGCCGGGGAGAGCACCGCGCCGTGCCGACGGACACGGGTGGCGATCGAGACGGATCGAAAGCTGCTGACGAAGTTCGGCGGGAACGCGACCGCGATGACGAATTATGTCGAGCTCCTGGTGGCGGCGAACACCGAGATCTACCGGCGCGATGTCAACATCCGTTTCGAGATCGGGTACCTGTCGGTGTACCCGGGCGAGGATCCGTGGAACACCGCCAACTCGGGCGAGCAGCTCGGGCAGCTCCGCGATTACTGGGTCGCGAACAACGAGGACATCGAGCGCGACCTCGTGCACATGTTCAGCGCGCGGCTGTTGGGCGGGGGCGTGGCGTGGGTCGACACGCTGTGCGGGGACTATGGGTACGCGGTGAGCGGGAATCTCCGCGGCGGGTTCCCGTACCCGCTGCAGGACTACGCGGGGCAGAACTGGGATGTGTATGTGACCGCGCACGAGTGGGGTCACAACATGGGGACCGGGCACACGCACGACTACGACCCGCCGATCGATGCCTGCGGGCTCGGCGATTGCTCGGTGCCCGACGGGACGATCATGTCGTACTGCCACGGCTGCCCGGGGGGTACGGGCAACATCCGGCTGGGGTTCAGCCCGCGCGTGATCGAACGGATCCTCAACCGCGTGTCAAGGGCGTCGTGCGACATCCGGTTCAGCCAGGAGCCGACGATCACGGCCGAGCCGGCGTCGGTCATCCGGGCGTGCGAGGGGGAGCGGGTCGAGTTGGCAGTCGAGGCGGTGGGGGAGGACGGCACGGGCGACGGGCTGAGCTACCGATGGCTGCGCAACGGGCAGTTCATCAATGTGTTCTCGAACCGGCTGGTGATCAACGATGCGCAGGCTGACTACACGGGGACCTTCTCGTGCCGGGTCCAGGGCGACTGCGGCACGGTCTACACGCAGCCGGCGCTGCTGATCGTCGAGGCGTGCTCGTGTGCCGCGGACCTGACCGGCTCGAGCGATCCGAACGATCCGAGCTTCGGCGTGCCCGACGGCGATGCGGACGGGGACGACTTCTTCTACTACCTCGACGCGTTCACGATGGCGGACCTGGGCGTGTGCGACCTGACGGGTTCGAGCGATCCGAACGACGCGAGTTTCGGGACGCCCGACGGTGACTGTGATGGAGACGACTTCTTCTCGTACCTGGATCTGTTCGTGGCCGGGTGCGGCTGAAGCGGAACGAAAGAGATTGGAGGCGCCGATGATGCGCTCGAAGATGACGGCGGCGATGATGCTGGTTTCGGTGGGGCTGGCGCAGGCGGCGGCGGAGGTGCCGACGGAGTGGGAGATCCGGCTGGTGTGCCGATCGAGCCTGGACCCGGGGATCGTGCCGTATCGGCTGCCCTTCCCGAGTTCGCTGAGCAGCCAGCAGGTGTCGCTCGATGACGACGGGAGCGTGGCGATCCGGGTGGTGCTCGCCGGGAGCGCGACCGAGGGGATCTTCTTCGGGGACGCGGACGGCGGGGGGATCATCGCGAGCGTGAACGACGCCGACCCGTTCTGGTCGAGCGACCTGGATCTGAAGAACGGGCGGATCGCGCTGTCTTTCCTGGGGTTCAACGACGGCGCCGAGGTGCGCGACACGGCCGGGGCGGTGGTGCAGAGTTTCCCGATCGGCGGGCCGCAGGGGATTGATGATCCCGGCTCGCTGACGATGCTCAGCGACGGAGCGATCGCGGCGCGCGCCGATTTCGGGTCGTTCAAGAAGAACCTGTTCGATGAGTTCGTCGGCGGCGTGCGCACGCAGACGCTGGTCGCCGACACGATCTCCGGGACTTACTCGTTCCTGTTCAGCCCGATGGCCAACGACAGTCGGCAGATGGTGGGCAAGGTGATCCGGGTGAGCGACGGGAACGACGAGGTGATCCGCTGGGAAGCCGACGGGTCGGCGACGACGATCGCCGAGGAGGGTGTTGGGTACAACGCGTTCGTGAACTCGACGGCGCTCGCGTCGGACGGTCGGGTCGCGTTCACGGGGAGGCGTTCGGCCGATTCGATCTGGCAGGTGACGCGTTCGGACGGCGTGAGCGAGTCGGTGATCGCCGAGGGCGGGGAGCAGGGGATCGACAACGGTTCGCTGGCGAACTTCCCGCCGGTGATCAACGCCGATGGCTGGGTGGCGTTCCGCGCGACGCAGACGGGCGGCCCGTTCACGAGCACGGCGCTGTTCGTCGGCGACGGGGAGAACCTGGTGCGGATCGTCGGGCCGGGCGATGTGCTTGAGACGGACCTGGGGTCGCTCCCGGCGGGGTTTGACTTCGGGGGCACGACGGGCTTCCAGATCATGAACGGCTCGGTGGACATCAACGACGCGGGGCAGGTCGCGTTCGCGGCGTTCCTCGAGAACGGCACGATCGGGGTGTTTGTCGCGACGCCGGTGGCCGGGTGCGCCGCCGACCTGACCGGGAGCAGCGACCCGAACGACCCGAGCTACGCGATGCCCGATGGCGACGCGGACGCCGACGACTTCTTCTTCTATCTCGATGCGTTCGTGGCGCAGGACCTGGGCGTGTGCGATTTCACGGGCTCGAGCGATCCCAACGATCCATCGTTCGGCGAGCCGGACGGCGTGTGCGACGGGGACGACTTCTTCTTTTATCTGGACCTGTTCGTCGCCGGGTGCGGCTGATCGGGCGGGCGCCGCCGCGGATTGCGCTTGGAGGCGGCGGGCCCGGGCGGTAGTCTGGTTCCGGGCTGGGACGGGGCTTCCGGGGGGATGGCGCGGTGTGTGCGCCCGGAGAAGACAGGCATCCGGCGATCTCGAGATGAAACGGGGTGCGTGATGGGCAGCGTGGCGATGCGTGCGGGCGTGGCGGGTCTGTTGGCGTTGGCGGGGTCGGCGTGGGCGCAGCCTTGGTCGAACCTGGGCGGGAACGCGCAGCGGAACGGGCTGACGACGGCGGTGGGGCCGGTGAGTTCGGCCGATCTGTTGTGGACCAACAGCGACATCTTCTCGATCATCTCGTGGCACCCGGTGATCGAGGATCGGCGGGTGTTTGTGATCCGCGAGACGGCGTTCCCCGGCGCGACGCCGGGGGACCTGCTGTTGTGCTACGACCTGGACACGGGCGTCGAGGTGTGGCGGGTCGAGGTGCCGTATTCGAACTCGACCGATGATTGGATCGCGTATGTCGCGGGGGTGAACGGCGGGCGGGTGTACGCGGCGCGGGGTGGGAGCGGGCGGACGAGCCCGATCTACGCGTTCGATGTGGCCGACGGCTCGCCGGTCTGGACGAGCGCCTTCGAGACCGTCGCGGGCCCGCAGGACGGGATCGTGTTCGCGCCCGATGGCGATCTGATCGTCGGCGACTTCGATTTCATCACGCGGCTCGAGGCGAGCGACGGGTCGACGGTGTGGTCGACGCCCCGGGACTGCTCGATCAGCGGGAACTGCGGCGCGTCGATGTTCGGCGGCGCGGTGTACATCGATGAACAGACGCCGCAGGGACCGGCGGTGTCGCGGGTGGACGCGGCGACGGGGGCGATCCAGTACTCGACGCCGGGCACGGGCGGGCTGACGGCTCAGAACGCGCCGTTCGTCGGGCCCGACGGGACAGTCTACTTTGCGCGCAGCCAGAACAACGCGGTCACGGACTTTCTCTATTCGTGGACCGACACGGGCAGCGCGTTCGTGCTGAACTGGTCGGTCCCGATCCGCTGGACGACCAGCCACGAACACGGCGTCGGGGCGGACGGGTCGATCTACACCTTCGCGCCCGGGAACGAGTTCGTGCGGCTGAGCCCGGTGGACGGCTCGGTGATCAACACCGCCGGCGTGCTCGGGCCGATCGGGACAAACCTCAGCCCGCGGACAGCGGTGGACGGCGATGGCAAGGTGTATGTGTCGAACGGGTGGGCGTCGACGCCCGCGAGCGACGGTCGGCTGTGGGCGTTCTCGGGTGACTTGAGCCAGCAGATGTTCGTGCTGAACCTCGATCGCCAGAACGCCGGCGGGCCCTCGCTGGGGACCGATGGCACGCTGGTGATGTCGGATCGGTCGGCGGTGCGGGCGTTCCGGAGCACGCCGAGCGGGTGTGCCGCGGACCTGACCGGCTCGAGCGATCCGAACGATCCTTCCTACGGCGTGCCCGACGGGGACGCGGACGGGGACGACGTAGGAAGGATCGTTCGGATCGCTCGAGCCGGTCAGGTCCGCGGCACACCCGCTCGGCGTGCTCCGGAACGCCCGCACCGCCGACCGATCCGACATCACCCGCGTGCCATAGGTCCCCAGC
>JBICIG010000020.1:0-3160 GCA_043101605.1 Phycisphaerales bacterium JB037 | reverse complement strand
CCGACGACGCCCACCGCACCTTCGCCCGCGCCATCGAGCACCTGCCCGACGACGCCCAGACCTGCCAGATGCTGGGCGAGTACCTTCAGAGCGCCCTGCTCGACGACCTCGCCGACCGCTGCCTCGAGAAGTGGGCGAGCCTTGCGCCCGACGAGCCGACGCGCCTCGTCCGCCGCGCCGGCACGCTCTTCGACCAGCGCCGCTACGAAGAGTGCGCCAAGCTCCTCGAAGACGGGCTGCGCCGCCACCCCAACGATGCGCGACTGCGAGGTCGGCGGGCCTGGCTCTTCGAGCGCCAGCACAAGTACGACCTCGCCAAGGAAGAAGCCGAGCGCGCGCTCGCGATCAATCCCGACCTCGCCGGCCCGCGCGTCACGCTCGCGAAGATGATCCGGCGTGCCGGCGACCTTGAACGCGCGCGCGCCGAACTCGAACGCGCCGCCCGCAACAGCCCGGGCGACCCCGCCAGCGAGACCACCGCGTTCACCGAACTGGGCATGGTGCTCGACGAACTCGGCGAATATCCCAGAGCCTTCGAGGCGTTCTCGCACGCCCAGCGCGCCTGGCTCGGCCGCCCGAGCGTGCAGGCGATCTCAAGGGACATGCTCCCCCAGCGCATCGAAGCCGGGCGATCGATCGACTGGACCGGGGTCGTCCCGCAATGGTCGGCCGAGCACCGCTCGCAGCGTCCCGCGCCCGTCTTCTTCATGGGCTTCCCGCGCTCGGGCACCACGCTCGTCGAGCGCATGCTCGGCTCGCACCCGGCGTTCCTCGCGACCGATGAGCTCCCGCTGGCGACCCGACTTTCGATCGCCGCCGGGCGCATGACCGGCGACCGACGCGATCTGCGCGGGCTCGACCGGCTCTCCGCCGACCAACTCCGCACGCTCGAGGAGGGCTACTGGACCGACGCGGATCGGCATGTGCCCGGGCTCGCCGCGTCGGGCAGGGTGCTCGTCGACAAGATGCCGATGAACATGGTCGCGCTCCCGTTCATCCGCCGGGTCTTCCCGGACGCCAAGATCCTGATGGCCCTCCGCGACCCGCGCGACTGCATCCTCAGCAACTTCATGCAGGAGTACCGCCCGAACGAGGCGATGGTCCACATGGCCTCGCTCGAGTCGGCCGCCGCGATCTACGCCAGCGTCATGGATCTCTGGATCCACCTGCGCGACACGATGGACCTGGACTTCCTGGAGTACCGCTACGAGGACCTGACGGCCGACACCGAGACCGTCGCCCGCCGGATCCTGGAGTTCCTGGGCCAGCCCTGGGATCCCGAGGTTCTGAGCTTTCACAAGAAAGCGAGCACCGAGGTCGTCCGCACCCCGAGTTATCAGGCCGTCACCAAGCCCGTCAACCGGAAAGCGGTGGGGAGGTGGCGGCGGTACGCCCCGCAGCTCGAGCCCGTTCTGCCGACCATCCGGCGGTTCGTCGACCTCTGGGGAGAGCCGGGCGCCTGACTCGCCGATGACGGGAATCCCCCGGCGGGAGATCGGGGCTGCCTAGCATCGATCCCCCGAATGGTGGAAACGGTGCCCGCGAGGGCTCCGCGGGGATTATCCGAACACTCACGGAGGCGTCGATGACCGAGATCAAGGCCACGAACATTCATTACCACGAGGGCAATATCACCCGCGAGGAGCGGTGGAAGGCCCTGGGCACCAAGGGCGTGACCATGTGGTTCACCGGGCTCAGCGCCTGCGGGAAGAGCACCATCGCGTGCGCCCTGGAGCAGGCCCTGTGCAACCTCGGGCACGCGTGCTACCGGCTCGACGGGGACAACATCCGCTTCGGGCTCAACAAGAACCTGGGCTTCAGCGCCGAGGACCGCGAGGAGAACATCCGCCGCATTGGCGAGGTCTCCAAGCTCTTCGCCGACGCGGGGATCATCACCCTCGCCAGCTTCATCAGCCCCTACACCAAGGACCGCGAGGCGGCCCGCAAGGTCCATGAGGAGGGCAACCTGCCCTTCATCGAGGTCTTCGTCGACACCCCGCTGGAGGTCTGCGAGCAGCGCGACCCCAAGGGCCTGTACAAGAAGGCCCGGGCCGGCGAGATCAAGGGCTTCACGGGCATCGACGACCCCTACGAGGCCCCCGCCAACGCCGAACTGGTCATCAAGACCGCCGAGCATGACCTCCAGGCCTGCGTCGAGCAGTGCATCGAGGCCCTCCAGAGGCACGGGATCCTCGAGGGCTGAGCCCGGCGCCCCGGGGTCCATTGACCGTCGCCGGGCGACTGATAAGATCCCACCCGCGCCATCGATCCGTCGGCGGCGCGGTCCGTGCCGCTGTAGCTCAGTGGTAGAGCGCACCCTTGGTAAGGGTGAGGTCGTGAGTTCAATCCTCACCAGCGGCTCTTTGGCTTGAGCGTTGTTCCGGCCAGGCTCCCCGAAAGAGCCCGGCCGACGCGTCGCCGCGGGGTGGGCCCCGGCGGTCGCGGCGAGCACGATCGGGCGCCCGGCAGGACCCCTCGCGGGGACCGGGCCGGGCCGGTTTGGGAGGTGCGCGGGCGCTCGGGCGACCCGTGCGGCGGGATGATCGCCGGGGCGATCGGAGGCTTCCGGTCCGTCCGGCGCTCGACTTGCCGGGATTCGGGGGAACAATCCCCGAAGGATCATGCCCGGGCCCTCGAGGCTCGGGGGTGTCCCTTCGGTCGCCCCGGGTCGTTGGGGTGGTATCCGTCGCGGCGCGTGTGTGTCGCTTCGAAAGTTTCGTCGTTGATCTCGTCCGGGTCGGACCGCGCCAGGGCGGCCGGGCCGAGCGAAGGAACCGGATTCAGCACTCGTCACAGCATTCCTGGAGGAACTCTCCGATGGCCAAAGGCGTATTCGAGCGGACCAAGCCCCATGTCAACGTGGGCACGATCGGTCACATCGACCACGGGAAGAGCACCCTGACGGCGGCGATGGCCGCCCGCTCGGCGGTGAAGAACGGCGGCGAGGCCAAGTCCTACGCCGAGATCACCAAGGGCGGCACCGTTCGTGACGCCTCCAAGACGGTGACGATCCACTCGTCGCACGTCGAGTACGAGACCGACAATCGGCACTACGCCCACGTCGACTGCCCGGGCCACGCCGACTATGTCAAGAACATGATCACCGGCGCCGCCCAGATGGACGGCGCCATCCTCGTCGTCGCCGCCGACTCGGGCCCCA
>JBICIG010000019.1:0-13713 GCA_043101605.1 Phycisphaerales bacterium JB037 | reverse complement strand
CGTGGAGGGCGATGGTGCCCAGGGCCGATCCGCCGATGCCCAGCACGACGAGGTTCTCGAAGCGGCCGGCGCAGTGCTCGGCGACGGCTTTGACGGCCGAGACATGCTCGGCGCGGGCGGGGTCGAACGGGAGGTTGCGCCAGCGTTCCCAGCCGGTGCCCCGGGACTGATCGAGGCGTGCGGTCAGGGCGGTGGCGGCGTCGGCGAGGGGGGAGCCCGGGGCGAGGCGGTCCGGGTCGAGCCCGTGCGAGCCGACGCGGTCGGCGAGGCAGTTGGCGTAGTCGATGGTGAGCATGGGCGACACTCTAGCGGCGGGGGGCGCGGGCGTGGGGGGTTCGGAGCGGCTACCTTGTGGCATGATCCGCGACCTTGCGCGGGTGCTCATCACCCGGGAACAGATCGCCGAGCGCGTCCATGAACTGGGCGAGGAAATCGCGCGGGCCCTGCGCGCTGAGGTGGGGGAGGAGTCCGAGGAAGGCGAGATCGTCCTGGTCCCGATCCTGACCGGGGCGGTGGTCTTCGTCGCCGACCTGATCCGCCAGCTCCCGCTGAAGCTGCGGCTGGAGGTGGTGGCGGTGTCGAGCTACCCGGGGCGGTCGATGGAGTCCAAGGGGGCGATGATGAGGTCGGAACTGCCGGCGAACCTGGGCGGGCGGCATGTGATCATCGTCGACGACATCCTCGACTCGGGGCAGACCATCGCGCTGCTGCGGTCGCTCATCGAGGAGCAGGGCCCGGCGAGCGTGCGGACCTGCGTGCTGCTCGACAAGCAGGTGGAGCGGGCGGTGGATGTGCGGGCCGAGTATGTGGGCTTCGAGATCCCCGACGAGTTCGTCGTGGGGTACGGGCTCGACTACGACGGGCACTACCGCAACCTGCCGGAGATCGCGGTGCTCCGGCCCGAGGCGCTGTAGGGGGGCTCCGGCGTGCGCGGCTCGGGCGAGACTCCCAACGCTCCGATCATCGATATCAAGCCCGATCCGGCGTCGATCGTGGTGCGCTCGCTCTCGACGCTGGGGCTCGCGGCGATCGTCGTGGTCGCGGTGCAGGTGATCGGGGGGCGGTGGGCGATCGCGCCCTACGACGACTATCTGACCTGGCTCGCGGTCGCGGTCCTGCTGGTGCGGTTCGGGTGGGAGGTGCTGGTGTACCTCTCGCGGCGGTACACGCTGTCGCGCGAGGCGGTCACGAGCGCCACGGGGGTGTTCACCCGGCATGTCAACGACATCGCCGTCGACCGCGTGCAGCATGTCGTCCTCCGGCGGTCGCTCATCGAGCGGCTGACCGGGCTCGGGTCGCTGGGGTTCAGTTCGTCGGGCACGGCGTGGCCCGAGGTGGTCTGGATCATGATCGCCCGCCCCGGCGAGCGGCTCGAGGAGATCCGGGGCGTGCTGCGCGGGAGGAGCCCGTCTGCGGACGGAGTCCGGCGCGCGCGGCCGGTGGTCATCGGGATGGCGGGGGGGATCGGCGCGGGCAAGTCGGCGGTCGCGCAGGAACTCGAGAAGCTCGGGTGCGTGGTGCTCGATTCCGATGAACAGGCCAAGCGCGTGCTGCAGGAGCCGGGCGTGCGTGATGAGCTGGTGTCGTGGTGGGGGAAGGACATCCTCGACGAGGCGGGGCGGGTCGATCGCGGCAAGGTCGCGGGGATCGTGTTCAACGATGCCGAGCAGCGCAAGCGGCTGGAGGGGCTGATCCATCCGAGGCTCAAGCGCGACCGGGCGACGATGATCGCCGAGGCCGGGGAAGCGCGGGCGGTGGTGATCGATGCGCCGTTGCTGTTTGAGGCGGGCGTGGATGCCGAGTGCGACGCGGTGCTGTTCGTGGACTCGCCGCGCGAGCAGCGGCTGGCGCGGGTGATCGAGCATCGCGGATGGGACGAGGCCGAGTTCGACCGGCGCGAGCGGGCCCAGTGGAGCCCCGAAAGGAAGCGGGCGAGGAGCGACGAGGTGATCGTCAACGACGGGGACCGGGCGGAGTTGGCCAGGCGAACGCGGGAAGCGCTTCAGCGGGTGCTGGATCGGGCCGATGCGGACGGTGGCGCGTCCCGACGCGATCGCCCCGCAGGGGCGGGCGAGGGCGGAACGGGCTCGTAAATCGCTCTCCGGGCACCGGGAAGGGGCTTGGCGGAGAGCTTGGCTCGGGCTATACTGCGTTGGTCACCGGGCGAGGGATTCCCGTCCCGCCGGTCGACAACTCCTCCAGAATTCCGAGACCCAGTCTGTCGGCCCAGTTCGGGCGGTGGGGCTCTCCCAGTTTGCAATCGCGTTCGGCAAGGTCTGTCCGGTGGTCCGGCGGTGCGCCGATGCGTGGGAATCCGGTTTCAGAATCAGGGATGCGCCGCGACTCGGCCCCGGGGGGGTGTTCGGGCAGCGCGGCGAAGGAACAGGACGCATGGCCAAGTCATCGAATGTGGCAGAGCAGGACGCCGCTCCGGCCGGGGAACCCTCGAAGAAAACCACGCGCAAGCGCCGCCCGGCCAAGTCGGACGAAGGTGGAGCCGAGCGTGCGGGCGGGGAGATCGCTTCCAAGCCCGAGTCGCCGCGCAAGGAGCCGCCGCGTTCCGAGGGTGGCGAATCGCGCGGGGGCGAGGGGCGTTCGGGCGAGTCGCGCTCGGGTGATGGCGACCGTTCGTCTTCCGGGGGTGGGGGCGGCGGTGGCGGCGGCGGTGGGGGCGATGACCAGCGCCGCGGCGACCGCGACGGCCCGGGCCGCAACAACCGCCGCAAGCGGAAGAAGCGCAAGGGCCAGGGCTCGGGCCCGGGGGGTGGGGGCGGCGGATCGAGCCGACCTTCCCATCCCGATCACGCGCTGCCGAGCGATGAGGAACTCGAGCGCGAGGCGGCGGAACTCGAGCGGATCGTTGCCAAGGGTGGGGCGGCGATCGCCGAGGACGGGCTGAGCATCTCCGATCTGCAGCGGATGGAGATGGAGGGCCTGTTCAAGGTCGCCGAGGAAGAGGGGCTGGAGGGTTTCCATCAGCTCTCGAAACAGGACCTGATCTTCAAGATCCTCAAGGCCCGCGCCGCCAAGCAGGGGCTGATGTTCGGCGAGGGGACGCTGGAGGTGATGCCCGACGGGTTCGGGTTCCTGCGGAGCCCGGAGCAGAGCTATCTGCCGGGCCCGGACGACATCTATGTGAGCCCGTCGCAGATCCGGCGGTTCGGGCTGCGTCGCGGGATGATCGTCAAGGGCGCGATCCGCCCGCCGAAGGAGAGCGAGCGGTACTTCGCGCTGCTGCGGGTCGAGCAGGTGAACGGGCAGGAGCCTTCGCGGATCGGGGAACTGGTCCACTTCGAGGACCTGACGCCGCTGCACCCCGAGGAGCGGTTCGTGCTCGAGACCGAGCCGAACATCATCGAGACGCGGATCATCGACCTGGTCACGCCGGTGGGCAAGGGTCAGCGGGCGCTGATCGTCGCGCCGCCGCGGACGGGCAAGACGGTGCTGCTGCAGCGGATCACCGCGGCGATCAGCAAGAACTACCCGAAGACGAAGATCATCGTGCTGCTGGTCGACGAGCGACCGGAGGAAGTGACCGACTTCCGACGGAACAGCCACAAGTCGGTGGAGGTGGTGGCGTCGACCTTCGACGAGCAGAGCGCGCGGCATGTGCAGGTCGCCGAGGTGGTGATCGAGAAAGCCAAGCGGATGGTGGAGTTCGGGGAGGATGTGGTCATCCTGCTGGACTCGATCACGCGACTGGCTCGGGCGTACAACGCCGAGATGCCCCACTCGGGCAAGATCATGACCGGCGGCATCGACGCGAACGCCCTGCAGCGCCCCAAGAAGTTCTTCGGGGCGGCCCGCGCGATAGAGAACGGCGGGTCGCTGACGATCATCGGGACGGCCCTGGTCGACACCGGCTCGAAGATGGACGAGGTCATCTTCGAGGAGTTCAAGGGCACGGGCAACGCGGAGCTTCACCTGGACCGGCGGCTGGTCGAGAAGCGGATCTGGCCGGCGATCGACATCTCCGCGTCGGGGACCCGGCGTGAGGAGCTGCTGCTGGACCCCAAGGAGCTCGAACTGGTGTATCGTCTGCGGAAGGTGCTCAGCGACATGAATGTCGTGGAGTCGATGGAGCTGCTCCGGAGCCGGCTCGGGAAGGTCAAGACCAACGCCGAGTTCCTGGTGACGATGGCGCTGGGCTGATCGGCTCTTTCGGGAGGGATCGGCCCCCGGGGAGAGCGAACGCCCGCTCGGAGGCGGGCGTACGGGGATCGGCCGACCGGGCTGTGCGCCCGGGGGCCAGGGCGGCCACGGGAGGACGCCGATGCTCGCATCCCGCCGACTGAGCCTGACGATGGTGGTGCTGTCGGCCCTGCCCTGGGCGGTGGGGTGGCTCGTGCTCGGGTTGTGGCTGCTCCTGACGCTCACCCGACCCGACGAGTCGCTGGGGCTGTTCATCCCGGGTTCGATCCGCTTGGCGGCGGCGTTGACCGCGATCGGGGCGGGTCAGCTCGTGTTCATGTGCTTCATCGCCGATCGTGTGTTTCCCGAGGCGCATCGGGGCGTGGTCTGGTCGTTCGAGATCATGGCGAGCGTGCTGGTGCTGTTCGGGGCGGCGGCGATGACGGTGCAGATCCTCGGTCTGTGGTTTCTCGGGGGGTCCTGACCCCCCCCGCGAGCCTGGTTTGCGCGAAGACTCTGAAACGGAGGCCCCCGTTGTCCAGACCGATCCTCGAATGCCGAACCCGAAGCCGGACGCGGAATCGATCTCTCGCGCGGTGGGCGGCCACGGCGGGCCTGCTGACGGGCCCGGCCGCGGGGGTGTGCGCGGGCGCGCCGGCCGATCAGCCCGAGGCCCGAAGCGCCGCCCGGGCGGACGCTTCGGTCGCGTGGGACTGGTCGGACGCGGCGGCACGGGAATTCGAGCGGCTGGCGCTGATCGATCTTCGGCTGCAGCCGGATCCGGCGCCCGACGACTACCGCATCGCCGACCTGCTGCTCGAACGGGCGCAGCGGCTGATGCCCGGCGAGGCGCGGATCGTGCGGCGGCGTGCGGCGATCGCGATCCAGTCGGGCGATGAGGCGGCGCTGCGCGAGGCGACCCGCACGCTGGTGCGGCTCGACCCGACCGACACCGTCGCGCAGCTTCGGCTGATCTCGATGCGGATCGGCGAGTTGCAGACGGTCGAGGATCGTCTGGCGGCGTACGACCGATTCCTGGGGCCCGACGGACGGGTGTTCGATGTTTCGGTGCGAAGCCGGCTGGCGCTCGACGCGGCGATGCTGGCGCGTGAGCAGGGACAGACCGAGCGCTTCGAGCGGCTGCTGGACCTCGCGACGACGCTGGACCCGACGAATAAGCAGGCCGCCTCGCTGGCGGTTGGGTATCTAGCGGCGACGCGCCCCGACGCGGCCGAGGCGATCGTCGCGCGGACCGCGGCGTTGCTGATGGCCGACCCGATCGACCCGAATGTGAATCTCGCGCTGGCCCGGTCGCTGGCGAGCCAGGGGGCGTTCGAACAGGCGGCACGCTTCCACGCCAACGCCCGGCGGATCATGCTGGCCGGTCAGGGGCGGCTCGCCGAGACGATCGAGGGCGAACGCCTCGTGCTCGACTGGCTGACGCTCGGGCCCGAGCCGGTGATCGGCGAGCTGGAGTCCGGGCTGGAGATCCAGCGCTACCAGGCGCAGCAGACGATCGCGGAACTGCAGGCGCAGGGGCGGCCGACGACTTACGCGACCAAGCCCGAGGACATCAGGCTGAGCACTGAAGCCGAGCGGGTGCGGGTGTTCGCGGCCCTGACGCTGGGTCGGCAGGATGTCGTTGGGCGCGGGATGCAGGACTTCGGCGCGACGACCGACGCGCGCCTGGAGGTGCTGCGGGACCCGGCGCAGCGCCCCGCGGGCATGACCGCCGAGCAGGCGGTGTTCGAGGCCGCTTCGCTGGTGGCCGAGCAGATGATCCTGCATGTCCAGAGCGGGTACGCCGCGGGGGAAGCGATCGAGGCGGCTCGGTCGCTCGGGCTCTTCGACATCGCGCCGCTGCGCCCCGTGCTCGACGCGTGGATCGCGTTCCACGAGGAGCGGTACGAGGACGCGCGGCGGTTGTTCGGCGAACTGGTGCCCGATGCCGCGGGCACGCAGATCGGGCTGGCGCGCACCGCCGAGCGGATGGGACGGATCGAGGAAGCGTCGCGGGCGTACGAGCGGGCGTTCGAAGCGGCGCCGCTGACGGCGATCGGGGCGTACGCGCGGTCGCGGCACGAGGCGCTCTCGGGCAGGCCCGTGGTGGATGCGGCGAGAACGGCGCGGTTCGACGCGATCGCGCGCGGCGTGCCGCGCTGGATCGACAACGCCAGCGGGGATCCGCTGTCGTTCATGGCGTTCCGCGTCGAGGGGGCCGAGGAGCGGGTCGGGGCGATGCGCCCGACCACCGTCTCGCTGTCGCTGCGCAACAACGCGCCGGCACCGCTGGCCATCGGCTCGGACCGGACGATCCCCAACATGTTTGTGCTGGCGCCGCGGATCCAGGTGGGGGGCGAGCTGATCGAGACGCTGGCGCACCCGGAGGTGTTCGAGATCAACAACCGGCTGCGGCTGCGCGCGCGCGAGGGTGTGACGGCCGAGGCCTGGGCGGATGCCGGGTTCCTGGGCTGGTACCGCCAGGCGCGGGCGCAGTCGGCGGCGTTCACGACCTATCGCGTCGTGCAGGCGCCGCGGATGGTCAACGGCGTGATGTCGCCCGGAGCGCTGGCGCTCTCGGCGGGGACGAGCCCGTACATCTGCCGCCCGCTCGGCCCGCTCTCGGCAGGGGCCGACGGGGTCGCCGAGGCGCTCGAGACCGGCTCGGGGGAGACGCTCGCCGAGGCGTTCGGCAGCCTGCGCGTGCTGGGGGTGTCGGGCGACCTGGTGTCGGCGACGCCCGAGCAGTGGCGGCGCCTGGCGCGCGCCATCGAGGCGCGGTATCCGTCGCTGGGCGAGCCGGAGCGTGCGGCGCTGCTGCTGATTGTGCCGCACGATCGGCTGGCGCCGGCGATGGCGCCGGTGAACGCGGCGATCGATCGCGCGCTGGGCGATGAGCAGAGCCCGCTCGTGCTCGCCGCGGCGCTGATCACGCGGCTGGACGCGCCCGGCGATGCGCTCGCGCAGCACCCGGTGGTGCGCCGGGACGAGCGCCTGGCCGAACTGGCCGACCGGCTGCTCGGACGGCTCGAATCCCGGGGCGCCGGGTATGCGGTCGCCGGGCCCGAGATCGAGGATCTGGCACCCTTCGGCGTGGGTGACGAGCGGGCGCGGTGAGCGGCGCGCGCGAACCAGTTCCATCGTCGGTGGTTCCGGGTTCACCCGCGTCGGCCGAGCCCATCGAGGCGATCGTGCCGCGTCGTTCGAGGCGTTGGGTGCGGGCGCTGAAGTTCTCGATCGGGGTCGCGCTGCTGGTCGCGGCGGTGTGGGTGGTGGTCCAGCAGGGGGACGCGGTCGCGGGCGCGTGGGATCATGCGCGCCGGGCGAGCCCGTGGCTGATCGTCGCGGCGTTGGCGCTGCCGCTGGTCAACACGCTGGTGATAAGCCTGTCGTTCTGGCTGCTCAACGCGCGGTTCGCCCGGGTGGGCCTGGGCGAGACGGTCGCGCTGATCGCGGGCGCGTGGCTGCTCAACTACCTCCCGCTGCGCCCCGGGCTGATCGGACGGATCGCGTACCACCGCAAGCACCACGGCATCAGCGTGAAGGAATCGACGCTGGTGCTGATGCTGAGCATGACGCTCTCAGCAGTGGCGATCGCGGTGCTGCTGGCGCTCGCGCTGTTGCGGAACTTTGGGGGCGTGGGCGGGGCGTGGTGGATCTGGCTGTGCGTGCCGATCGTGCTGAGCGCGGGCGCCTCGGCGTGGCTGGGCGCGCGCGGCACGATCGTCTGGCGCATCCCCGCGGCGCTCGGCGTGCGCTATGTCGACCTGCTGGTCTGGGTGGCGCGGTACGCGGTGGTCTTCTCGCTGGTCGGCAAGCCGTTGTCGCTCGAGCAGGCGATCGGGATGGCGCTGGTCAGCCAGGTGGCGCTGACGATCCCGCTGGCGGGCAACGGGCTGGGCTTGCGTGAGTGGGCGATCGGGCTGGCCGCGGGCGCGATGGCCTCGGGCGCGACGCTGACTTCGGGCCCGGATCCGACGGGGCTGGCGGCGGACCTGGTCAACCGCGGCTTCGAGTTTGTCGTGGCGCTCCCGACGGGGCTGGTCGCGATCGCGTGGCTGGCGCGCCGGCATCGGCGGGGCGAGGCGGCGGCGTCCGATTCTGACGGCTCGAACGCCTGAGTCAGCCTCTCCCCGGCTCGGGCGGTGCGGAAGTGGAGCCTCTCCCCGGAATGGTTCGCGTCCCGGCGCGATCCGGCCGATGACTTTGTTCGTATAGCGGGAGGGCCCTTCAGGGGTCGCAGCGCATGATCAACAAGATCGAACAGGACCACCAACGCTTCCGCCAGATCGTGCGGGGCAAGATCCGCAAGGATCTTCGGCGGTTCCTCTCCCGCTCGGACCTCATCGGGCGCGAGGGCAAGCGCTTCGTCTCCATCCCCATCCACGACATCGACATCCCGACCTTCCGCTACGGCGACAACTCCGGCGGCGTCGGCATGGGCGAGGGCGACGAGGGCGAAGCGGTCGGCGGCAAGCCCGACCGCGGCGGCGAGGAGGAAGGGCGGCACATCCTCGAGGTCGATGTTTCGCTCGAGGAACTCGCCGACCTGCTGGGCGAGGAGCTGGAACTGCCGCGGATCAAGCCGCGCGGCGAGCACCGCGTGACCACGGTGCGCGACAAGTACTCGGGCATCCGCCCCGAGGGGCCCGCGTCGCTGCGGCACTTCAAGCGGACCTACCGCGAGGCGCTCAAGCGGCAGCTGATGGCGGGCACCTACGACCCGGACGACCCGGTGATCGTGCCGATCAAGCGCGACTTCCGGTATCGCAGTTGGACGGAGGTCAAAAAGCCCCAGTCCAACGCGGCGATCATCTACATGATGGATGTCTCGGGCTCGATGGGGGCCGAGCAGAAGGAACTGGTGCGTCTGGAGGCATTCTGGATCGACACCTGGCTGCGCCGCAACTACGAGGGGATCGAGAGCCGGTACATCGTGCACGATGTGCGCGCCGCCGAGGTCGACAAGCAGACTTTCTTCTCGCTGCGCGAAGACGGCGGCACGCGGATCAGCAGCGCGTTCAATCTCTGCAAGGAGATGCTCGACGACGCGTACGACCCCAGCCAGTGGAACATCTACCTGTTCCATTTCTCCGACGGGGACAACTCCTCCGAAGCCGACAACCGGCTGTGCGTGAAGCTGATGGACGAGCACCTGATCCCGCGCGCCAACATGTTCGGCTACTGCCAGGTCGCGTCGGCGTACGGGAGCGGGAACTTCATCAATGTCCTGCGTGAGGCCTTCCCGGGCGGGCGGGCCGACGCGGACGGGCCCCGGCTGATCCTGAGCAAGATCAACGACCGGGACGACATCCACGAGTCGCTCCGGACCTTCTTCAAGCAGGGACGCTGACGGATCGAGAGGTCCGAAGGGCGTCCCGGGCTTCCGGACGGGCGGGGTGGTTGAACGGGTCGCGTCGGTCCGCTACCAATGCAGAGGCCCGGGTGATGACCCGGACGAGCGATCGGTCGGCGGTGTCGATCGATGCGGGAGCGAGCCTTGATCCCCTTCTTTGCCGGGTATGCCGTGCTGATCTGGCTTCCCGCGGCCTACTGGCGGCGCCAGTGGCGCGGGTTCGGGGTCGTGTTGCTGGGAACGGCGATTCTCGTGGCGCTGGCGTTCGCGCACGCCGAGTGGGCGCGCATGCAGAACGGACGCGTCTTCGCGCCGGTCTTCCAGAGCCTGCTCTTCCCTTTCATCGCGCTGGTGGGCGGCGGCGGGGGGTTCCTCGCGTCGATGCCCCGGCGGCACCCTGATGGCAACTGCGCCGCGTGCGGTTACGACCTGTCGTGGGTCACCGAGAACGATCGGCTGTGCCCGGAGTGCGGCGGGGCGATCCCCCTGGTGACCGCCCGCGGCTGCTGCCGGGCGTGTAAATGCGATCTCTCGCAGATCTTCCAGCCCGAAGGGGTGTGCCCGGACTGCCAGACGCCTTTCGTTCGCCTGCGAAACGACGCGATTCGGCGTGAGCAGGAGCGGAAGTGGGCCAAGCCGATCGAGGATCGTGAGCCGGCGGTCAGCCCCGCGCCACCCGCCAGATGAGCCCCGCGAACAGCACAAGCAGCGGAAGTCCCGCGATCGTTCCCCATGCAAGGGCCGAGCGCAGCCCCGGGGCGATGGGCTTGATGCGTGCCACGGGCGTCGCGGTAGCGCCGGCGGCGACCAGGTCGTCCTGATTGGCGAGCCAGTAGACCGACGATTCGAAGAGCGCGAGGTTGCCCGGCTGGGTGCGCACGAATCGGCCGCCCTGCATCTGCCCGGGCATGGTCTGGGCGTCGAAGAACCACCCGTTGGCACCGATCGCGACGAGTCTCTGGGCGGGTCGGCCGGGCAGTTTGCGCTCAGCGGCGTAGGCGATGGTCCAAGGGCCCTCGGTGTCGTCGAGCCCGGGGGTGGGGCGCGGGATGCCGGGCCCGGTGAGGACGCTGGCGTTGGCCTGGCGGGCGGTGCGCCAGCCTTCGAGCCATTCCTTCTCGGCCCAGGCGCGGTCGGAGTCGATCGCCAGCAGGGGTGTGCGCTCCAGCGAAACGACGCCGCTGGGCTCGCGCGGGGAGGCGGCGATCTCGACGGGCCAGCGCACGACGGTGGGCAGCCCGGCCGTGGCACCGATCAGCGGGTGATCCCCTTCAAGCGGGAGCACGCGGTGGACGAATTCGAGGGCGGGGCCGTCGGGCGTGGTCTCGCCGGTGACGATGGTGCGCCCCGGTCGGGCTTCGAGCCCGAAGCGATCGAGGAAGGAACTGGTGGGATCGTCGCCATCGAACGCGGCGGCGGTCCAGGAGGGGGCGATAGAGAGCAGGAGCGGATCGCCGCGGTCGACGATGTCGCGGAGGGCGCGGCCGAGCGCGTCGGCGCGGGCGGGGCCGTTCTGTTCGCTCGGGACGCCGGCGACGCGGGTGCTGTCGGTGCCGATGGCGACATAAACGACCGGGTCGCCCGCGGCGAGGGTCGCGGCGAGGGCGGCGGGGGGTTCGGGCTCGATGACCGGGGCCCATTCGAGCAGGGTCATGCGCTTCATCGCGAGGCGCTGCTGAAGCTCGCCGATCGCGGGCGTGTCGAGGACCCACCGCTGGGCCTCGCCGTGGACGAAGACGAGCGTGGGCGCGCCGGGGTGGGTCATCAGAGCGAGGGCGTCGGTGAGGGTCTCCTCGGCGAGTTGCCCGGCGTCGGGGGCGATGCCCAGTTCGGTCTGCTCGATGGTTGGCTGGGCGAAGAGGAGATCGAACCCGATCGCGAGCACGCCCCGCTCGGGCGGGCCGACGAGGATCGCCGCGTTGCCCGAGAGGAGCACGCGGGCGACCCGGATGGCGTCGGGCACGGGGGACCTGTCGAGGGCTTCGAGGCCGACGGCGGCGGCGTCGCGGGCGGTGCGCACGCGGGCGGCGGCTTGTCGGCAGGCGTCCGCGGCTGCGGACGCGACGCCCGGCTGGGCGGCGACTTCCTCGAGCCGGGCCGCGAACGCTTCGAGCGAGGTGCGGGCAGCGAGCAGAGCGCCGGAGAGGGCCTCTGCGGCGCGGTCGAGCGAGGTGGTCGGGAGGGAGGGGATGGGTTCGTCGGCGGCGCGGATCGCCGGGGCGGTCTGCTCGCGCAGGCGGCTGGCGACGACGCGGGCCTCGGCGGCGAGTTGCAGCAGCGCGTCGCGTGTGGCGCTGGTGGCGCCCGCGGCGGCGGGGGCGCTCGAGAGCGACTCGTTGGCCGCATCGAGCGTGCGCGCGATCGCGTCGGCCCGGGCGAGGGCGTCTTCGATCTGCGCGCGCAGGGCGTCGATCGCGTCGGCGTCTCGCTCGACGAGCGCGGTGAGTTCTTCCTGGAATTGCGACTGCCCGCGGGAGGAGGCGGTGTCGATGCGGACGACCTCGAGGGAGGGGGTGGCGCGGGCCATCTCGGCGAGCGCGTCGAAGACCGCCTGAACAACGCGCGGGCCGGGGACGGCCTGCTGGGCCTGCACCGACGCGGGGGCGCTCCACGGGCCGGCGAGGAGGAGGCGGTATCGCCCGTCGAGGGAGTCCAGGACCTGGGAGGCGCGGGGGCTCAGGCGGTGCCTGCCCAGCCCAGTGACATCGAAGCGGCGGGAGGTCTCGCTGGCGATCACATTGACCAGCGCGAGCGAGCCGGTGCTCGCGAGAATGAAGAGCGTCGCGAGGAGCCACGAAAGCGTGCGGCTTGAGCGTGGGGAGGTCATCGCCACCTCCTCGAGCCGAGGGCGAGGTACGCCATCGCGAGCAGCCAGAGCGAGACCGAGAGGAAGAAGAGGATGTGCGCCGAGTCGACGACGCCCTTGGCGAAGTCCTCGACGCGTTGGGTGAAGGAGATGCTCAGCAGCCAGCCGGCGTAGGGATCGGGGAGAGTGGGGGCGCCGAGGATGGGCCCGAGGAGCAGGACGATCAGGGCGAGGAAGGTGCCGAGGAACGCGAGCGTCTGGCTGGCGGTCAGGGCCGAGACGAGCGTGCCGAGCGCGAGGTAGGCCATACCGGTGAGCGTGAGGCTGAGGTAGCCCGCGCCGATGGGCCCCGGATCGAGGGGGCGGTCGGCGAGCAGGGCGAGGATGACGACGAACGAGGCGGTGGGGAGGAAGATCGCCAGCAGGAAGCCGACGGCTCCGAAGAATTTGCCCAGGACCAGGGCCCAGTCGGTGACGGGGGCGGTCATGAGCGACTCGATGGTGCCGGCGCGGAGTTCCTCGCTGAAGAGGCGCATGGTGATCGCGGGGGCGACCACGAGCAGGGCGATCGCGGACCACTCGAAGAAGGCGCGGAGGTCGGCCGGTTCGCCCGGGCGGAGGGTGAAGACATTGAACATGATCGCGCTGACGAAGGAGAAGAGCGCGATGACGACCCACCCGACGGGCAGGCGGAACATCCCGCCGAGTTCACGGGCGGCGACGGTGAGGAGCCCTCTCATGCGGCGGGCTCCTCGCTCTCGGGGGAGGGCCGGCGCGAAGGCTCGGCGGGGGGCTCGGCGGGCGTCTCGATCGCGTGGAGGAACGCTTGCTCGAGCGTCGGGCGGTGGCGGGTGATCTCCCGCAGGGGGATGCGCCGCTCGGCGGCGCGCGCGGCGAGGCGCTCGCAGAGGGCGGCGCAATCGGTGTCGGTGTCGGGTTGGAGGGTCACGAGCACCCAGCCTTCGTCGAGCGGTTCGACCCGGCGCGTTGCGATACCGGGGAGGCCGGTGAGGAGGTCGGCGGGGTCGGGCAGGCGTGCCTCGACTCGGACCGGTCGGGCGCCGGCGTTGGCGGCGAGCAGGTCGTCGGGTCGACCCTCGGCCCGGACGGTGCCGTGCGCCATGATGACGACGCGGTCGCAGGTGCGTTCGATCTCGGCGAGGATGTGGGAGCTGACGAGGACGGTTTTGTCCTCGGCGAGTTCGCGGATGAGGGCGCGCACGGCTCGGATCTGGACGGGGTCGAGCCCGTTGGTGGGTTCGTCGAGGATGAGGACGGGGGGGTCGTGGAGGATGGCGGCGGCGAGGCCGACGCGTTGGCGGTAGCCCTTGCTGAGCGCACCGATGCGTCGGCGGGCCATGGGGTGGAGGTCGCAGCGGGTCATGGAGCGTTCAATGGCGGTGCGGCGCTGGGGGGCGGG
>JBICIG010000018.1:0-10348 GCA_043101605.1 Phycisphaerales bacterium JB037 | reverse complement strand
AGCAACTGCCCCTGCCGCTGGGGCTCAATGTCATCCGCCGCGACCTGGACGCACGCTTCGGTGAGGGAACCTGCGAGGAAGTTTCGGCGCTGCTGTCGGCTTCGGTCGCCCACGCGCGCACGCACTCGCACGAGTCGCGTGCGTTCCTCAAGCTCCACGCGGACACGCGCCCGGAGTGGAAGGACGCGAGGCTTCTCGATCGATACCTGTCGATGTATGTCAGCGATCTGACCGCGGACATGGGCGAGGTCGGGCAGGCGGCGCTGCGCCGGCTGTTCGATCTCGGCGCGGGGCTCGGGCTCTGCCCGGCGGTGGGGGAGATCGACCTCGTCTAAGCGCACGCGGCCGCTCCATCGCGAGCGGCTCGGCACGGAGAACCATCACATGGAACTGGCACGCGGCGATTTCGGCGTCGTCATCAAGGGGACGCCCGCGGGCGATCTGCCCGTCCGCTACATCATCGGCATCGGTCGCAACTACGCCGAGCACGCGACCGAGCAGGGCGCCGAGATCCCCGATCGCCCGATGGTGTTCGCCAAGAGCCCCGCATCGGCGTGTCTGCACGGCGACGCGATCGTCGTGCCGAAGGTCTGCCAGGACCGCGAGCAGGTCGATTTCGAAGCCGAACTGGCGGTCATCATCGGCACCGCCGCCCGCGATGTCAGCGAGGCCGATGCCCTCGGGCATGTGCTCGGCTACGCGTGCGGGAACGATGTCTCGGCGCGGTGGTGGCAGAAGCAGGGCAGCGGCGGGCAGTTCTGCCGGGGCAAGTCGTTCGACACCTTCTGCCCGCTCGGCCCGCGGGTCGTGCCGCCGGCGGAGATCCCCGACCCGCAGACGCTCCCGATCCGCTGCACCGTCTCCGGCGAGGAGATGCAGCGCGACTCGACCGCGAGCATGATGTTCCCCGTGGCGCGGCTGATCAGCGACCTGTCGCGCGGCGCGACGCTTATGCCCGGAACGGTCATCATGACCGGGACGCCCAGCGGCGTGGGGATGGCTCGCTCGCCGCAGCGCTTCCTGCGCGACGGCGATGTCGTTGAGGTCGAGATCGAGGGCATCGGGACGCTGCGGAACCCGGTGCGCTTCGAGTAGTGCGCACATCGCCGGTACATGTTCCACGTGGAACATCAAGTCGCGGTGTTCGTGCGCGCGATCAGAGGTCGTGCGTCTCGGCGTAGTTGGCGATGAACGCCTTCAGCCCCGAGAGCGATGCCGGGCTGCTGCCGAGGTGGCGATAGACGACCTCGCCGTCGACGCCGTAGACGATGACCGTCGGCAGCCCGCGGACGCCCAGCGCGTCGGCGAGGGGGTCGGTCTCGAGGAGTTGCGGGTAAGTGAGCCCGAGTTCGCGGACGAGCGGGGCGGGGTCGGCGCGCTCGTAGGTGTTGCCGCCGAGGATGACGACCTTGCGACCCTGGTACTGCTCGTGAAGTTGCTGCATTTCGGGCATGAGTTCGCGGCAGGGGAGGCACCAGGTCGCCCAGAGGTCGAGGACGACGAGCTTGCCGCGGTAGTCGGCCAGGGCGTGGGTGTTGCCGTTGAGGTCCTTGAAGGACCAGGCGGCGGGGTCGAACGCGGGGGATTCGTCGCGGCCGCAGCCGGGGAGCAGGGCGAGCATCGCGCAGAGCGCGGCGAGGACGCCGAGCATCGGACGGGGGCGGGCGTGGAGGCGTGAGGGGGGCATGGGGGATGGTATGGGGTCGATGGGTCGGGGCGCGTGGGGTGTATGGCCCGCGTATCGTCTGAACGCCCATGGCCAAGCGACCCGCCAAGAACGACTCGCCGACGATCGAGAACCGTAAGGCTCGGCACGATTACGACATCCGCGAGACGCTGGAGGTCGGGGTCGAGCTGCGCGGGCCGGAGGTCAAGAGCATCCGCGACGGGCGGGCGTCGATCGCCGAGGGGTATGTGCGGGCCGACGACCGGCGCGAGGAACTGTGGCTCGTCGGGGCGAACATCTCGGAGTACCCGCCGGCGGGTCAGCTCCAGCACGACCCGCTGCGGAATCGAAAGCTGCTGGCTCACAAGCGGGAGATCCGGAAGCTGCTGCGCGAGGTGTCGCAGAAGGGCGTGGCGATGGTGCCTCTTCGGATGTACTTCAAGGAAGGCCGCGTGAAGGTGCTGATCGGGCTCGGCACGGGTCGGCGGAAGGCGGACAAGCGCGACCTGATCGACGAGCGGGAGACGCGGCGGGATCTGCGGAGGGCGGTTTCGAAGAGGGTGTAGGGATGTGGGCCTTGCGGCGGCACTGGCGGGCGAGCCGCCAGTGGCACCCAACGGTGAGGGAGCAGCCCCGAGCTAGTGCAGGTGCTTCCGCTCGGCTTGCTTGATTCGCTCGGCGGCCTTTCTTTGCTTGGCCGCGAGTTGTTCCGAGGCCCGATCCACAGCCTTGCTCGCTTCGCCGAGCTTTCGCTGCGAGGCCTCGAGCGACGCGCGAACCGGTTGGATCTTGGCATCCCGACGCCCGAGCAGCTTCGACGCCGCCGTCCGCGCCGCTTTGAGTTTCCCTTCGAGCGCAGCGATCTGACGCTCACTCCTTCGCACATCCTTGGCGTACCCGGCCTCGATCGACTTCAGCTTCAACTCGCCTCGATGCACCAATTTCGACAGATCCGCCTGCTTCCGGATCGCGGAGTCGAGCGCCTTGCGCAGCGGCCCTTCCTCGGCCTGGATTCGCTTGACTTCCGCCTCGAATTTCTCCCGCTTCTTCGCGGCACGATCCTGAGCCCTTCGCCGCTGCGCCCGCCGCTCGGCTTGCTCCGCCTCACGGCTGCAGTTCGCGCACAACCCGCCCCATTGCAGGATGTGCCCGCATCGCGCGCAATATCCCGGGTGCATGCCACCGAATGCATTCGTCATTACTTCCCCGACTCGTCTAGATGACTCCAATGACCCGCGACCCGACCGCGACCGCTCCCCAAGCAATCGCCGGCCCAATGACAGCGACCATGAAGATCAGGCAGCCCGAGCCGCCGCCCCCGCCGCCGCCGCCGCTAGTCCCGCGGTTGCGGCTGGCCTGGTCCTGCGCGTAGACCATTCGGTCCCGCGTCTGAGCCGCCTGCGTGCCCGCCTCCGAGCCCGGCACCATACGCCCTCCGACATTGTGCCCGAATCCCATACCCGTGTCTCCCGCGTTGAAGTGATGCGTGCACCTCTCCATGCGCAGTTCAACACCGGCGGTCAGCAAAATGGGACTCTTTTCTGGGCGTCGGGGCGATTCCCGGCCGCACCACTAATTCGTCGGCGACACGCCAAGGCCATCACGCGTTACGGCGGATTCGCACCTGGCTGGCGCGGGTTGACAGTGGCACCCGGCGCTCTGCGTGTGGCATGCTCAAGCGCAGCTTGGGCATGGTCCTGTTGCCCGGCACCCAATCATGGCCAAGCCCTCCGCTGCGCTGCGGTCTTGACCATGCCACCCGAGAAGTGGTAGCCACGGGCGGGACGCCCGTGCCACGAGGGTGGGTAGACAGAAAAGCACCGACCTCCCGGAGCAGAGGTCGGTGGCGCGGGGTTGGGCCGTGGGGGGTGGCGGCCGGTTGTTTGTGGGTGGGGATGCGGGTCGATCAGCTCGGCCGAGCCGCGCCGCGGGTGTTGTTTCGGCTGCGGCGGCGCTTGGTGGGGGTCTTGGCGGCGGCTCGTTCGCTGCGGGTGCCGTTCTTGTTGCGGCGGCGGGGGGTGTTGCCGGGCTTGGCGTTGCCGCCCTTGCGGGGCTTGGGCTGGCCTTGGGGCTTGGGCGTGCTGATGCGTTCCTCGGGCAGGCCGAGTTCTTCGGGGAGGGTGGTGATCTCGATCGCCTTGCCGGTGAGTTGCTCGATGTCGCGGAGGAGTTTGCGTTCGTCGCGTGAGCAGAAGGAGATCGCCTGGCCCGTGGCGCCGGCGCGGCCGGTGCGGCCGATGCGGTGGACATAGGCCTCGGGTTCCATCGGCAGGTTGAAGTTGATGACGTGGGTGATGCCGTCGACATCGAGGCCCCGGGCGGCGACATCGGTCGCGACGAGGACGCGTGATCGGCCGGAGCGGAAGGCGTGGAGAGCGCGTTCGCGCTGGGCCTGGGACTTGTTGCCGTGGATCGCGCCGGCGGAGACGCCCTCGCGCGTGAGCGCCTTGGCGAGCTTCTCGGCGGCGTGCTTGGTCTTGATGAAGACGACGGTGCGCTCGATGCTCGCGTCCTGGAGCAGGTGGGTCAGAAGCGTCTTCTTGTGATCGCCCGCGACGGCGTAGAGGGTCTGGTCGATCAGCGGCGTCTCGGAGGGCGCGGGCGTGACCGAGACGCTGACGGGATCGCGCAGCATCGAGTCGGCGAGCTGGCGGATCTTCGGCGGCATGGTCGCGCTGAAGAAGAGCGTCTGGCGGTCTTCGGGGAGCTCGCGGGCGATGCGGCGGATGGGCTCGACGAAGCCCATGTCGAGCATGCGGTCGGCTTCGTCGAGGACGAAGGTCTCGATGGAGTTGAGGTCGACGAAGCCCTGTTCCATGAGGTCCATGAGGCGGCCGGGCGTGGCGACGATGACATCGACGCCGGCCTGGAGGGCGCGGGTCTGGGGGCGCTGGCTGACGCCGCCGTAGATGATCGCGGCGCGAAAGCCGGTGCCGCGGCCGTAGGTCTGGAGGCTGTCGGCGATCTGTGCGGCGAGCTCGCGGGTGGGGGCGAGGATGAGGGCGCGGGGGAAGCGCGGGTCTGTGGGCTTGCCGCCGGCGAGGAGGCGTTCGATGAGGGGGAGGGAGAAGGCGGCGGTCTTGCCGGTGCCGGTCTGGGCGCAGCCGAGGAGGTCGCGGCCCTCGATCGCCGGGGGGATGCAGCGGGCCTGGATGGGCGTGGGGGTGTGGTAGCCCTCGGCGGCGAGGGTCTCGAGGAGGCGGGGGGAGAGGTTGAGGTCGGCGAAGGTGGTCTGACTCGGATCAGGGGTGGTGGGCGCGTTGTTGGGCGCGCTCGTGTGCGCGGTCTTGGGCGGGTTGCTCGTGCGAGCCGTGTTGTTGGGGCCCGGGTTGGTTTCGGGCTTGTTGGCGGCGGAATTCTGGATGTCGGCCATGGTGAGTCGAGGCAAGGGAGCGATCTCCGACACCGGCGCGGCGTGACCGCGTGGTGCGTGGTTGGGGCGAGTCCGGAACCAATTGGAGTTGGTGCTGGAGAAGCCGGCGAGTGAGCGTCCCGCGGAGTACGCCGCGGGTGCTGCCAGCAGATTCTCGGGTGCCGCCCTGAGAGGGCGGCGGGATGAGGCCACCGGCTGTGTGGGGGGATGGTAGGCGAGCGAGGAGGGGCAAGACGCACCGACCTCTCAAAGCGGAAGTCGGTGGCTTGGAAGCGAGAGGGAAAGCCCCTCATCCCGGCCTTCTCCCCGGAAGGGAGAAGGGGAAAGGCCTCAGATCCCCTTCGCCCGTGCCGACTGCGCGATGCGGAGCTTGGTGCGGGCGCGGTTGCGGTCGTGGGTGATGCGGTCGGCTTCGGCCTGGCGGTTCTCGGCATCGGCGGGGACCTGGCGGGCCTCGGCTTCCTTGAGTTCGGCTTCGGCTTCGGTCGCGGCGAGGCGTTCGGCGGGGACGGCATCCTCGGCGATGATGGTGAGTTCCTCGGCACCCATGCGGAGGAACCCGCCGTCGATGAAGAAGCCGCGGCGGCCGCCGGGCGCGCCCTGCTCGGCAGGGAACTCGACGATGAGTTCGCCGAGGCCGAGCTTGGCGACGATGGGAGCACGGCCGGGGAGGACGCCCATGAGTCCGTCCCACGCGGGGATGGAGGCGTAGGTCGCCTGGGCATCGAGAAGCTTCTCGGTGGGGGTGACGACTCGGCAACGGAAGGAGGTCTTGGCCACGCTTGGGTCTCCGCGGTCGTGGGTCGGTGGACGGATCGGCCGAGCGGGCGGGACCCGGGTCGGCAGGGCGGGATGATAGCGCCTCGGCGGGTGATCGTGGGTCGTGCGGCGGGGGAGTGGGGTAGGCTCCGGGCGTGTCGAAGCGGGGATGGATCGTCATTCTGGCGTTGCTCGGGGTGCTGGTCGCCGGGGGGGCGGTGCGGCTGCTGATCGGCTCGGGTGGGCTGGCGTGGGCGAGCGACGAGGCGATCCGTGAGATCCGGATCGATCGGGTGATCGTGGCGATCGTGGTGGGCGGGTCGCTCGGAGCGGCGGGGGTGATGCTGCAGTCGCTGCTGCGGAATCCGCTGGCGTCGCCGGACCTGGTCGGGGTGACGGCGGGGGCGTCGCTGGCGGTGGTGCTGGCGTTGTTCTTTGCCGCGGGAAGTGATTCTGGAGGGGGTGGGGGGATGGCGCCGGCGTGGAGCGCGGTGCCGGCGGTCATCGGGGCGGTGGCGACGCTGGCGCTGGTCTATGCGCTCGGGCAGCGGGGGGGGCTGATCGAGCCGGCGACGCTGATCCTGGTCGGCGTGATGATCGCGATCATCTGCGGGGCGGGGATTCAGCTTGTGGTGTCGTTGATGCCGGCGCAGGCGTCGGGCTCGGCCCGTTGGTTGTTTGGCTCGATCACGGACACGGTGCCGGGGTGGGCGAAGTGGGGCGGGGCGGGGGTGTTGGCGGTGTGTCTGGGGGCGGTCGCGTGGGCGGGGCCGTGGATGGACGCGTCGGCGCTGGGGGATGACGAGGCGCAGAGCGTGGGCGTTCGGCTCGGGTGGTTGCGCGCGGGGCTGTTCGTCGCGGCGGGGGTGCTGACGGCGGCGTCGGTGGTGATCGCGGGGCCGATCGGGTTCGTGGGGCTGGTGTGCCCGCACCTGGTGCGGCTGCTGGCGGGGCCGAGCCACCGGGCGCTCGTGATCGGGGCGGCGATCGCGGGGGCGGGGCTGGTGGTGTGGTCGGATGTGCTGGTGCGGGCGGTGGAGGTGCGGACGGGGAGGCTGCCGTTGGGCGTGGTGACTTCGTTGGTGGGGGGGCCGGTGTTTCTTGTGTTGTTGAGGCGGGAGATAAAGAGGTAGGGGCGGGATGCGTCGGGCGGCATTCGCTCTGCGCGGGAGCCGGGGCGGATGGGGCGAGGACGGTCAGAGCGATCGGCGGATCTTCTCGGCGATTGCGCGGGAGTCGTCGCGGTTGCATCGGTCGAGGTGGTCGGCGACGGACCGGCGGTCCTCGGGCGGGAACTGCTGGTGAAGCTTGGAGATCATCTCGATCCTGTTGATGTGGACGACGAACTGCGTGACTTGAGGCACGAGGCGTTCGATGTAGCCGGGGGCGGCCATTGAGGTCTGCCAGATCGGGTAGTCGCCGGCGTCCGCGTGCTGGGGTTCGAGGAGCGATGAGAGATCGTCGATCATCGCGCTGAAGGCGTCGATGCCCTGAACGATGTGGGCCGTGCCGTGGACGGTGACTTGCTCGAAGTCGATCGTGCCGCCGCGAGCCTTGTCGATGCGCCAATGTGGAGAGACATAGGCGTGCGGTCCAGAGAAAGAGACGAGCACGGCGGCGCCGTTCAGGCCGACTGCCTGCGGGTTGTCGGCGTTGAGGTGGCCGCGCAACCGGATGGGTCGACCGTTCTCGGAGTCGGTGACGAACGGGATGCGCGTGACCTGTTGCCCCGCGTGCGAGGTGAAGAGGTGCGCGAACGGGTGCGCGCGCATGAGTTCGAGCGCGGCGTTCGGGTCTGATTCCAGGCGCCAGGAAGGTGGATAGGCCATGCCAACGCTCCTTGGCGTGCCATTCACTCACACATTGAAGTACTTCGCCTCGGGATGATGCACGACGATCGCGCTCGTCGATTGTTCCGGGTCGATCTGCCAGTTCTCGGTGAGTTGGCAGCCGATGCGTTCGGGTTCGAGGAGCTTCCAGAGCTTGTCCTGGTCGGACATGTCGGGGCAGGCGGGGTAGCCCGGGCTGTAGCGGCTGCCTCGGTAGCCCTGGCGGAAGAGATCGGGGATGCGGGGCGAGTCGTCGGCGCCGATGCCGAGTTCCTGGCGGATGCGCTTGTGCCAGAGTTCGGCGAGCGCCTCGGCGGTTTCGACGCCCATGCCGTGGAGGTAGAGGTACTCGTCGTACTGGTCGTTGTCGAAGAGCTTGCGGCATTCCTCGGAGACGCGGGCGCCCATCGTCACGCAAGTGAAGGCGACGACATCGCGTTCGCCGGTGTCGGCGTCGCGGAAGAAGTCGGAGATGCAGAGCCTGCGCTTGGAGTCCTGGCGCGGAAAGACGAAGCGTTCGATTTCCTTGTCGTGGTCCTTGGGGTCGTAGATGATGAGGTCGTTGCCGGAGCTGTTGCAGGGGTAGTAGCCGTAGACGACGGCGGGCTGGAGGATCTTCTCGTCGCGACAGCGGGCCTTGAGTCGTTCGAAGACGGGCTGGACGGTGTCCTCGAGGACGGCCTTGTAGTCGGCATCGGACATCTTGCCCTGCTTGAACTGCCACTGGCCGCGGAAGAGGGCCTTGGTGTTGATGAAGGGGTAGATCTCGTCGAGCCTGAGGTTGTCGACGATGCGCGTGCCGAAGAAGGGGGCCTCGGGGATGGCGATGTCGGTGGCGACATCGGACTTCTCGAGGACGGCGACGCCGCCCTCCTGCGGGCCGGACTTGGAGCGCTCGAAACGGTCTTGTCGGCGGCCCTTGTCGGCGCGTGACTTGGCGATCATCTCCTCGGCGCGGGTGCGCTTGGCGGTGCGCTCGGCGATCTCCTCGTTGAGGGCCTGGAGCTTGCCGGCGGCGAGGTGGTCCATGATGCGGAGGCCCTCGAACGCGTCCTTGCCATAGAGGCACGAGCCCTTGTAGACCGAGCGGAGGTAGCCCTCGGCGTAGGCGCGGGTCAGGGCGGCGCCGCCGAGGATGATCGGGACATCGATCCCGAGTTCGTTGAGTTCCTTGAGGTTGTCCTCCATGACATTGACGCTCTTGACGAGCAGCCCGCTCAAGCCGATGGCGTCGGCCTTGGTGTCGCGGAAGGCCTCGACGATGCTGGAGATCGGCTGCTTGATGCCGATGTTCTTCACGGTGTAGCCGTTGTTGGTGAGGATGATGTCGACGAGGTTCTTGCCGATGTCGTGGACATCGCCCTTGACGGTCGCGAGGACGATGGTGCCCTTGGTCTGCCCCTGGACGCGGTCCATGTGCGGCTCGAGGTGGGCAACGGCCTTCTTCATGACCTCCGCGGACTGGAGGACGAAGGGGAGCTGCATCTGCCCGGAGCCGAAGAGCTCGCCGACGGTCTTCATGCCGTCGAGAAGGTGGTCGTTGATGATGTCGAGGGGGGCGTACTTCTCCATCGCTTCGTCAAGCGAGGCTTCGAGGTGCTCTTTCTCGCCGTCGATGATGTGGGCGCGGAGCTTCTCTTCGAGCGACATCGAGGAGAGATCCTGCTTGGCCTCGACGATCGCCGAGGCGTCCTTGAAGAGATCGATGAACGCCTGGAGGGGGTCGAAGTCCTTGTCGGTGATGCCCTCGGCGAGCCCGGTGCCGCCGACGGATTCGTCGCGGCGGTCGTAGATGAGATTCAGGGCCGCGGCGTGCTGCTGCTCGTCGATCTTCGCAAGGGGGAGGATCTTGCCCGCGTGCAGGATGGCGCTCGTGAGCCCGACCTTGACGAGTTCATCGAGGAGGACGGAGTTGAGCACCTGTCGCGCGGCGGGGTTGAGCCCGAAGGAGCAGTTGGACAGGCCGCAGGTGATCTGGACCTCTGGGAACGCTTCGGCGATACGCTGCACGCCGTTGATGAGTTCGAGTGCGCTGCGGCGGTCGTGGTCCATGCCGGTGGAGATGGGCAGGACGAGCGGGTCGATGAAGAGGTCTTCGACCGCGAGGCCGTGCTTGTCGCGGGCGCGTTCGATGGCGCGCTTGGCAATCGCGAACTTGCGGTCGGCGGTGCGGGCCATGGCGGCTTCGGGGTCTTCGTCGATGGTGCCGATGACGAGCGAGGCGCCGAAGGTCTTGGCGAGTTGGCAGATCGCGTCGAACTTCTCCTCGCCGTCCTCGAAGTTGGCCGAGTTGATGATGCACGCGCCCGGGGCGTGGCGGAGCCCGGCCTCGATGGTCTTGGTCTGCGTCGAGTCGAGCATGAGCGGGGCGTCGACCTGGCGGACGACGCGGGAGACGATCTCGGCCATGTCGGCGGCGTTGTCGCGGCCCGCGTAGTCGGTGTTGATGTCGAGGACATGCGAGCCCTCGCGCATCTGCGAGCGGGCGAGGGCGACGATGCCGTCCCAGTCCTCGGCTTCGAGGAGGCGCTTGAAGGCGCGCGAGCCCGAGGCGTTCATGCGCTCGCCGATGAGGAGGATGGAGTTGTCCTGACGGGACTCGGTCGGGGCGTAGAGCGAGGTGACCTGAGCGGGCGGGGTGGTGATGGTGCGCTTCGGGGCGGGGCGGCCTTCGAGTTTGTCGGCCAGGGCGCGGATGTGCTCGGGCGTGGTGCCGCAGCA
>JBICIG010000017.1:0-71150 GCA_043101605.1 Phycisphaerales bacterium JB037 | reverse complement strand
ACCCGGACTTTGTGCTGGGGATCTTCGAGCGATCGGGAGGGATGCTTGTGGGCGGGACGGGTCTGCACCGGCTGGCGGCCGAGACGGGGCAGGCGGAGATCGGGTACTGGATGCGGGCGGATCGGCAGGGACGGGGGTATGCGACCGAGGCGTGCGGCGGGCTGATCAGTTCGGCGCTGACGCCCCAGATTGAGGGCGGGTGGGGGTTTCGACGGATGACGATCCTGTGCTCGACGGAGAACGGGGCGTCGGCGGCGGTGCCGAGGAAGCTCGGGATCCCGCTCGAGCAGCGGATCCGGCTGGATCGGTGGATCGACGGCGTGGGGTTCACGGGGACGCTGGGATTCGGCGTGCTGTGCGACGAGTGGGACTTTGCGCGGCAGCGGGCGCAGCCCGGCGCGATGGCGCGGAGCTTGGATCGCTGAAGCGAGTTGACGCCGGAGTGAGCCCGCGCAGGGATTGCGTGATCGCGGGCGATCGGTGCGCCCGGTGCGGGCGTTGCGGGTTTGGTGCGCACGGATCGGGTTGGCACGCGGATTGTGAGTGATCGGACGCATGCGTTCGCGCGGCACGGATGCGGCGTGGGCGGGTGCTTCGTATCGCCGTGCGCCCGACTGATTCACGGAGGAATCGGCGGCGCGCGACCGTGGCGCCGGCAACGGAGGTGTTGGTTGGACTACGGCATGCAGATCGCGGCGATGGGGGCGATGACCTCGATGGCGCGGCAGGACATCCTGACGAACAACCTGGCGAACCTGAACACCGCGGGGTTCAAGCCCGCGCAGGCGTTCACGATGCTGCGGGACGCGGCCCGGGTCGAGGACGGTCTCTCGAGCCTGCCCTCGGACAAGATGCTCGAGCGGCTGGGCGGGGGCGTGCACCTGGCGCCGGTGCGGTTCAGGTATCAGCAGGGCCCGATCGAGCGGTCGAGCAACCCGTTCGATGTCGCCATCGAGGGGGACGGGTTCTTCGTGGTGCGGGCCGGGGGCGAGACCGCGGGCGAGGAGCTTCGGCTGAGCCGGGACGGTCGGCTGACGCGGAACGATGCGGGCGAACTGGTGCGGGTGGCCGACGGTCTCCCGGTGCTCGATGGGGCGGGGCGGACGATCCGCATCCCCGATGCCGAGTCGATCGTGATCGACCGGGACGGGGTGATCCGGGCGAACGGGGAGCCGGTGGGTCGGCTGGAACTGGTGGATGTGCCCGACCGGATGCAATTGACGCCCGAGGAGGGCGGGCTGCTGCGCCCGACGGCCGAGGCGTGGAGCAACCGCGTCGAAGGCACGGGCGGCGTGCGCCAGTTCGCGGTCGAGGGATCGGCGGTGAACGAGTTTTCGGCGTTGATGGAGATGACCGGTGCCGGGCGATCGGCGCAGGCGAATCTGGGGATGATCGGGTACCACGACCAGCTGCTCAACAGCGCGATCAACCGATTCGGTCGGCTGAGTTGATGACGGCTCGTTGCGCCGCGGCGTGACGGTCAGGGGAGCGTGCGATGGCGAACCTCGCGTTGCAGAGCGCGTCCAGCGGGCTGAACGCCCTGAACACCAAGCTGGATGTGATCGCGAACAACCTCGCGAATGTGAACACGCCGGGCTTCAAGGCGAGCCGGGCGAACTTCCAGACGCTGCTTTACCTTGAGCGGATGCAGGCGGGGGTGGAGAACGCGATCGGCGACCGGCGCCCCACGGGGCTGCATGTCGGGCTGGGCGTGAAGGTCTCGGGGACGCAGTTCGACTTCGGGCAGGGCCCGGCGCTGACGACCAACCGCCCGCTGGACATCCGGATCGACGGCGAGGGGTTCCTGCAGGTCGAGATCGAGAACGGCGTGATCGGGTACACCCGCTCGGGCAACCTCGCGCTGAACGCCGACGGCGAGGTCGTGCTCGCCAACGACGAGGGTCGGCGGCTGGTGCCGCGGATCACGGTGCCCGACAACGCCGAGCAGATCGACATCTCCAGCGACGGGCGGGTGTTCGTGACGCTGCAGGGAGACGCCGTGCCGCAGCAGGTCGGCCAGCTCGAACTGGCGACCTTCGTGAACTCGGCGGGGCTCAAGCCGATCGGGGAGAACCTGTTCATCGAGACGGCCGGCTCGGGCCCGCCGACGCTGGGCAACCCGGCCGAGGAGAACCGCGGCTCGCTGATCCAGGGGATGCTCGAGGGCTCGAATGTCGATCCGACGCGCGAGCTGATCGAGCTGATCCGCACGCAGCGAGCGTTCGAGATGAACAGCCAGGCGATCCGCGCGGCCGACGAGACGCTGCGATCGGTCGGACAGCTCCGGCAGTAACTGATGCGGGCGGGATGACATGATCGGACGCACGGACAACACGGCGAAGGTGGAGGTGTCGGCGAGGCGCGTGGTCGCGCTGGCGGCGCTTCTTGTGCTCGTGCTGGCGACCGCGGCACGCGGGCAGACGGTCGTGCAGCTCCGGGCGGCGGCGAGGGTCGATGCGTCGGGCCCGGTGACGCTCGGGCGGCTGGCGATGATCGAGGGGGTCGACGCCCAGACGCTCGCGTCGGTCGTCGTCATCGAGTCGGTCGAGCGCGAGCTGGGGGCGGGCGCGGCTCACTTCGACCTCGACAGCGACCGGATCCGGTCGGCGATCGAGCGCGACGGGCGCGTGGGGCTCGGGAATGTCGTGGTGCGGAGCGGGCGGTGCGCCGTGGTGCCGCGGGCGGCGCGGGGCGACGAGGGCGTCGGCTCGCCCGAACCCAAGGAGCCCGACCTCGACGAGCTGCTGACCGACACGACGGTGGGAGGCGTGATCCGGCGCGAGATCCGTCGGATGTTCAAGGTCGAGGAGCGCGACCTGCGGGTGTCGTTCGATCCGCTCGACCGCGAGTTGCTGACGATGAGCGCGATCGGGCGGGCGGTGGTGGTGCGCCGGACGGGGAGCTCCGGGCGGCTGCCGCTGGCGGTGACGGTGTACGAGGACGAGCGGATCGTGGCGGGCGCGACGATCCGGGCGGATGTGAAGCTCAAGCGGACGGTGCTGGTGGCGGCGGTGCCGATCGAGCGCGGCGCGACGATCGAGGCGGCTCAGCTGACCGAGCAGACGCAGTGGCTGGACCCGGGGGTGGCGCCGGCGCTGCAGGCCGCGGGCGCCGAGGCACGCTCGCCGATCCCGGCGGGGCGGATCGTGACCGATCGGATGATCCAGGCGCCGGTGGCGATCGAGCGCGGGGAGTTGGCGATCGTGCACTGCCTGGCCGGGAGCATCGTGATCGAGGAGAAGGCGCGGGCGCTGGGGACGGCCCGCGTGGGCGAGGTGATCGAGTTCGAGTCGGTCGACGGGCTGCGGCGGCGCTTCACGGCGCGGGTCGATGCGCCGGGACGCGCGGTGCTGACCACGACGGGAGAGGCGCGATGAGCCCTTGGATCACCAGTTTCGGGAAGGAACGTGCGATGAGCGGCGGGCGTGGATCGGCTTGGCGGGTGCGGATCGGGATGGCCGTCGGCGTGTGCGGGCTGGGCGGATCGCCGGCGCTCGGGCAGAGCCTGCTGACGACGCCGCCTTCGGTCCCGATGGATGTGACGGGCGAGCCGGATCCGTCGGCGCCGCTGCGTCGGTTCAGCATGATGGCGATCGAGCCCCCCAAGCCCCGCACCTACCAGGTGCACGACCTGGTGACGATCATCATCGACGAGAACAGCCGGGTATCGAGCTCGCAGTCGCTCGAGACCGAGAAGGATTACGAGACGAGCGCCAGCGTGGAAGCGGCGCTGGACCCGCTGAAGCTGCTGGAGCTGCAGCTCCGCCAGGGGAATCTCACGAGCACGAGCCTGATCGATGCGCAGGCCCAGCGTTCGTTCGAGGGGGATGGGGAGTACGAGCGGAGCGACAAGTTCACGGCGCGGATCACCGCGGAGGTGATCGATGTCAAGCCGAACGGCACGATCGTGCTGGAGGCGCGCAAGCAGATCGTCCGCGATGAGGAGATCACGACACTGGTGCTCTCGGGCGTCTGCCGACGCGAGGACATCTCGCGGACGAACACGATTCTCAGTTCGCAGCTGGCGAACCTGTCGCTGTCGCAGCACAACGAGGGTCAGATCCGCAAGGCCGCGAAGAAGGGGCTGATCGCCGAGGTGCTCGACGCTGTGTTCGCGTTCTAGCGCTGCGCCGGAGGGCCGCGGCGGTGGCGGGCCGATCTGGCACGCCGATTGCGGGAATCGCCCGGAGTCATGGAGGACCCGGCGTGATCGAGACACCAGCCATCCGACGCTTCGGCATCGCGACCCTCGTGGTGCTGTTCCTGACGGCGATGAGCGCGCGCGGCACGACCGTGCGCGATGTCTGCCGGATCAAGGGCCAGGGGTCGTCGGTGCTCCAGGGGCTCGGTCTGGTTGTCGGGCTGAACGGGACGGGCGACTCGGGGGAGGAGTTGGTCGTCGCGCGGCCGCTGGCGGCGGTGCTCGCCAACAACGGGCTCCCGATCGGCGACTTCGAGGAGTTGGCGTCGAGCCAGTCGGTGGCGCTGGTGCTGGTGCAGTGCCGCACGCCCAAGGAGGGCTCGCAGGTCGACGACCGGCTGGACATCACCGTCAGCGTGATCAACAGCGCGACGAGCCTCGAAGGCGGCGAGCTGTACCTGACGCCGCTGACCGGCCCGTACCCGGGCAGCCCGGTCTACGCGATGGCGGCGGGCCCGATCGAGCTCGACGGGGCGAACCCGGCCCGCGGACGCGTCCGGGGCGGGGCGCAGATCACCCAGGGCATCAACGCGGCACCGATCACCGATTCATTCGAACTGGTGCTCGAGTCGCCGTTCGCGGGCTATCAGAGCGCGGTGCATGTCGCCGAGCGGATCCGCGATGAGCACCTGCTGCGGCCCTCGGGGTTCGATGATGCGACGGCGGAGCTGATCGCCGAACCGATCGACGACCGGACGATCCGTGTGCGGATCCCGCCCGAGAGCCGGCTGCACCGGGCGGAGTTCATCGCGGATGTGATGAACACGCTGATCGATCCGTCGCAGATGAAGCTGCCGGCACAGGTGATCGTGAACCGGGAGTCGGGGGCGATCGTGGTGACGGGGGATGTGCGGATCAGCCTGGTGGCGATCTCGCACAAGAACCTGGTGATCCGGCGGATCACGCCCGAGCCCGAGCCGACGCCGGCGAACCCGGTCGTCGAGACCGACCGCGTGGTGGGGCTGGGCACGACGCAGCGCGACCGCGAGCGGGCGGCGCTCGAGGACCTGCTCGACGCGTTCAAGCAGCTCAGCGTGCCGGTGGAGGATCAGATCCAGATCCTGCAGATGATGCACAAGACCGGTCGGCTGCACGCGGAACTGGTGATCGATTGAGGACGGACATGCAACCGCTGGCGATCCAACCCGAGCACCCGATGACGACCTTCGCGGCGACGCGAGCGCCGGGCGTGGCGGGCGGCTTCTCGCGGGCGCTGGCGCGGGTCGCGGGCGAGTCGGGGCGGCATCTCGACGCGGCGGATCGCCCGACCGAGGAGGGCCGCCGCGCCGCCGAGCAGTTGCTGTCGACGGCGTTCATCATGCCGGTGCTCCGCCAGGTGCGCGAGATGAACAACGCGCCGGCACCGTGGGGCCCGACCGAAGCCGAGAAGCAGTTCGGCCCGCTGCTCGATCAACGGATGGCCGACGAGCTGGTGCGCGCGGGCAACTGGAAGATCGTGGATCGGCTGGCGCGTGACCTGAGCCGACTGGGGCCCGAGACGCCCAACCGGGAGGTGCGCGATGGCGTTGATCGGATCGCGTGAGCGGAGCATCGAGACCGGGCCGACCTGGGCGTCGGAGCTGATGCAGGTGCTCGAGGACATGTCGGCGGCGCACGATGAACTGAGCGTGGCAGGGAACGCGATGCGGGCGGCGCTCGCGTCGGCGGACCGGGGTTCGCTGGAACTCGCCCGGCTGGGGCAGCAGCGGGCGCTGACGCGGATCGCCGAGCTCGATGCGCAACGGCGGATGGTGGTGCGGCGGGCGATCGAGGGCGAGCGTGAGCTCCGGCGACTGGACCGATCCGGGCGGCGCGAGCCGAGCGTGCGCGAGATCGCGGGCGTGCTGCGCGAGCCGATGCGCTCGGAACTGCTCGCCCGGGGCGAGGCGCTCCGCGAGCGGATCCTGCTGGCGCAGCGCGAGCAGCGCGTGCTGCGGGCGGCGGCGGGTTCGCTGCTCAAGCATGTGCAGGGGCTGCTGACGCAGTTCGGGCGGGCGTTGGATGGGGCGAAGACCTACTCGCGTTCGGGCGGGCTGACGCCGGGCGCGGCGCCGGCATGCGGGATCGATCTGACGCACTGAACCGGATGCTCGGGAAGAGGATGCACGCGTGAGCCTGAATACCGCGATCCAGATCGGTCGGTCGGCCCTGACGGCGGGGCAGATCGGGCTGCAGACCACGGGCAACAACCTCGCCAACGCGGCGACGCCCGGGTACTCGCGGCAGACGCTGGCGCTGTCGCCGACGCGCGGGCAGCGCACGGGGCAGGGGTATCTCGGGCGGGGCGTGACGGTCAACGATGTGCAGCGGCAGGTCTCGGAGTCGCTGCGGGCCCGGCTGCGGGCGAGCATCTCCGACGCGGCGGCGGCGCGGCAGTCGCTCGACCTGCGTGCCAGCCTCGAAGTCACGCTCAACGAACTGAGCGGGAACGACCTCTCGAGCCAGTTCAACAGCTTCTTCAATGCGTGGTCGGAGCAGGCGAACCTGACCGACGCCGCGGCGGTGATCGTGCAGGAGGGGCAGCAGCTCTCGGCGTTGATTCAGCAGCGGCACGAGGATCTGTCGCGGCTGCGCGGCGAGGTGGACAATGAGCTCGATGCGTTGGTGACGCGTGCCGACCAGCTCATCGGCGAGGTGGCGGACCTGAACAAGGAGATCGTCGCGTCGGAGATCGGCGGGTCGAGCGCCAACTCGCTGCGCGACCGGCGCGACCAGGCGCTCGCCGAGCTCTCTGAGCTGATGGATGTGACCAAGATCGAGCAGCCCGACGGGGGCGTGGACCTGCTGGTCGGCTCGACGCCGATCGTCACCGCGGGGTTGGTGCGGAACCTGTCGCTCGAGCGGCGGACGGTCGACGGGCGTCTGGAGGTCGAGGTGCTCGCCGGGACCAGCGACCGGCGGCTGACGATCGAGTCCGGGCGGATCGGGGCGCTCCTGACCGAGCGGAGCGACGCGATCAACGCGACGCTCGACGAGCTCGACCGGCTCAGCGCCAACCTGATCTACCGCGTCAACCGGATCCACTCCACCGGGGTCAACGACGACTGGATGCAGACGACCTCGTCGCAGCGGGCGATGGCGCTCGAGGACCGGGCGATGGCGCTCAACGACCCGGCGAACGCCTCGGCGAGCGAGGGCGCGGGCGAGGCGGTCAACGGCGGGTTCTTCGTGCATGTGCGGCACGCGGCGACGGGATCGACCGAGATCGTGCGCATCGATGTCGATCTCGACGGGATCAACGCCGAGGGCGAAGCGGGCTTCGGCGACGACACGAGCGCCGAGGATCTGCGGGCGTCGCTCGACGGGATCGCCGGGATCGACGCGTCGTTCGGGCCCGACGGGCGCCTGCGGATCGAGAGCCGCGCCGGCTTCGAGTTCGCGTTCGCCGACGACAGCTCGGGGGTGCTCGCGTCGCTGGGGGTCAATGCGTATTTCGAGGGATCGGACGCGTCGAGCATCCGCGTGCGTTCGGACCTGCTCGAGCAGCCCTCGAAGCTGCAGGTGGGCGCGATCGTCGACGGCGAGTTCGTCGAGAACGCCGCGGCGCTGGGGATCGTCGAGCTGCAGGACACGCCGCTGGAGAACCTCGGCGGCGAGAGCTTCCGCAGCGCGTGGCAACTGGCGGTGCAGCGCATCGCGGGCGACACCGAGGCGGCGGCGAACCGTGCCGAGGCGACCGGGCTCGTGCGTGACAGCCTCGCGGCGCAGGAGGCGGCGATCAGCGGCGTGAGCCTCGACGAGGAATCGATCAACCTGCTGAGTTTCCAGCGGCAGTACCAGGGCGCGGCGCGGCTCATCACCGTCGCCGACGAGATGCTCCAGACCTTGCTCTCGATCGTGTGAATGCCATGAGCTTCATCCCCACCGGAGTCGCGCGCGTTCCCAATCTCCTGCTGAGCCAGGCGACGCTGCGCAACGCGACGAGGACGAACATCGATCTGGCGCGGCTGCAGGAGCAGCTCGCCTCGGGCAAGGCGCTCACGCGTCCGAGCGACGACGCGGTCAAGGCGGCGACGGTCTCGCTGCTCAACGAGCGGCTCGAGCGGGCCGAGCAGGTCTCGCGCAATCTCGACCACGCCGACTCGGCGCTCAACGAGGCCGACCAGGCGCTCTCCGAAGCGAGCAACCTGCTGCTCGAGGCGCGGCAGATCGCCTCGTCGCAGGCGAACCTGACCGCCTCCCCCGAGGAACGCAGGGGGCAGGCAACGGTCATCAACACCATCATCCAGGGCATGTTCAGCGTCGGGAACCGAGAGTCGGTCGCGGGGCATGTCTTCGGCGGGCTGACGCCCGGGCGCCAGCCGATCGAGGAACTGCTCGGCGGGTTCCGGTACGACGCCGGGTCGCGCGGGCTCATTACCGACCTTGGCGTCGGGGTGCCCGTGCCGATCACGCTCGGCGGGACGACGGCGCTGGGCTCGACTTCGGCGCGTGTCCGCGGGACGGTGGATCTTGATCCGGCCCTGACGCCGCAGACGCGCCTGGCGGACCTCGACGGCGCCCGCGGGCTGGGCGTGACGCTCGGCTCGCTGGAGTTCAGCTACGACGGCAACGAGCGGGTGGAGATCGACCTGCGCGGGTCGGACACGATCGGCGATGTCACCGACCGGATCGAGTCGGCGCTGCGGGAATACGCGGCCGGGATGGGCGACGCGCTCGACGGGCCCATGCTCGGGCCGGCGGGTGTGACGATCGAGGACGGCTCGATCCGAATCGACCTGATGCCCGATGCCGAGGGCGGCGTGCCGCCCGAACTGGTCTTCAGCGAGATCGGGGCCGGCACGACCGCCCGCGACCTGGGGCTGGCGAGCGACGACGGCACGCGCGCGTTCAGCGCCGACGAGTCGATGGGTGCCGACCTCTCGCCCCACCTGACCTGGACGACGCCGATCGAGGCGCTCAACGGGCTGAGCACCACGACCGACCCGCTCGGGTCGATCCGGATCCGGGCGGCGGGGCGCTCGGTGATCGTCGACCTCTCGCAAGCCGAGACGGTCCAGGACCTCCGCAACGCGATCGAGGGGACGGGGCTCGGGCTGCGGGTGCAGATCGAGGAGCCCGGCGGTCGGCTGGCGGTGCGGTACGAACTCGCCGGCGGCAAGCAGGAAGCCCTCTCGATTGAAGAGGTGCAGGACAACGGCTCGACCGCGTCGCGGCTGGGCATCCGCACCCTCGATCTGGGGACGCGGCTGAGCGACTTCAACGAGGGACGGGGCGTGGAGATCGTCACCGGCGGGACCGACCCGGTCTCCGGGTTGCCCGATCCGGCTCGCGACCGCGACTTCACCATCACGCTCGGCGACGGGACGGAGATCGACATCGACCTCCAGCCCGAGGACATCGTGACGGTCGAGTCGCTGCTGGGGGCGATCAACACCCAGGCCGAAGCGCAGCTGACGGCCGCGGGGCTGGACCCGGGGGTGTTCCAGGCGCGGCTGCTCGACGGGGCGAACGGGATCGCGCTGACGCAGGACGCGAGCGACCCGACGATGACGGGTCCGATCGGGGTGCAGCCGCGGAACAACTCGCTGGCGGCGTTCCAGCTCGGGCTGATGGACGGCAGCTACGACGCGACGAGCGCAACATTGATCGGCGAGGACCGCGCGACGGTGCGCGTCGACAATGTGTTTACCCATCTGATCGATCTGCGCGACGCGTTGGAGAACGACGACACGACTGGCATCACGCTTGCTGGAGCGAGTCTTGAGCGCATGCTCGACTCGGTCGGCGAGACCCGCGCCACGGTGGGCGGGCTCGCGCGGCGGGTGCAGGCCGAAACGCGGCACACCGAGGATCGGGTGCTGCTGGACACGACGACCAAGAGCCGCCTGGAGGATGTTGATTTCGTGCAGGCGGTATCGGAACTCTCGCTGCTGCAGACCCAGCTCCAGGCGGGGTATCAGTCGGCGGCGACGCTCGGGAACCTGAGTCTTCTGGACTTCCTGGGCTGAGAAGGTTGGTAACCCGGGGGCGAGGATCGCTCTCGGCAAGGATGGAATCGCCGCTCTCCGTGGCCGGGAGCGAGCGATGACAGGAGGTCGCCCGGGGGGACCCCGGGGATGCATGTCAGGGATGGCCACGGTGACTGGAGCGCACCATGGAAGTGCGGACCACTCGGTTCGGGACGATCGAGATCGCGGAGGATCGCGTGATCGAGTTCCCGAAGGGGCTGCTCGGGTTCCCGGCGTGCAAGCGTTACTGCCTGCTCGAACCGGGCGAAGACGCGTGTTTCTTCTGGCTGCAGTCGCTCGACGACCCGCACCTGGCGTTCGTCGTGACGGATCCGGCGCTGTTTGTGCCGGAGTATTCCGTCCCGATCCGCCAGGAGCAGATCGGGTCGCTCGAGCTGACGAAGCTGGAAGATGCGCAGGTGTTCGTGATCGTCAACAAGGTCGAGGACGACCTGACGGGGAACCTGCAGGGCCCGCTCGTGATCAACACGCTGACGCGGGTTGGCGAGCAGATCGTGCTGGCGGAGAAGCGCTGGACGACCCGTCACCCGCTGGTGAAGGTGTCGCCGGTGGCGGACCGTTCGTCGCGGGCGGCATCGGCCTGACGCGGCGCTGTTCTACCGGACCCCTACCGCTTCTACCCGGCAAACAGAGCGGATCTTCAGCGGTTGCGCGTCGCCTGCGGGCGTTCGCGGCGCCGCGGGTCCACGCCGACAGCGGGAGACCGGCGGGGCACGGATGCCTCGCCCGAAGGTCAAAGGAGCTGACTCATGCTGGTGCTCTCCCGTCAGCGCGATGAAACGATCATGATCGGCGACGAGATCGAGATCACGGTCGTGGACATCCGGGGCGACAAGGTCCGCCTCGGGATCACCGCGCCGACTTGCATCGCGGTTCACCGCAAGGAAGTGTACGAAGCGATCCGGCGCGAGAACGAGCAGGCGGCCCGGATCGCCAACGGGGACCTCGCCTCGCTCACCCGCCCCATCCGCCCGGGACCCGAGCGAACCAAGACCGGGCCTTCCAGGCTCGCGTCCAGGCCCGTGTCCACCGACGGGGAGGCGAATCAGAGCAAGCGGAGCGCGTCGTAACGAACCCATCGGGCCCGGGGTGAACCGGGCGGAACGAATCAGGAACGCAGATCCGGGCGGCGACGCGGGCCAACCGCACGCCGTCAGCCTCAATCACGGAGGATTGCCATGGCGAGGATCAACACGAATGTCCCCAGCCTGCTCGCGCAGTCGAAGCTGTCGCGGAACAACGACGAGCTGAATCTGCGGCTCGAGCGGCTGAGCACGGGGTTGCGCATCAATCGCGGCGCCGACGATCCGGCGGGGCTCATCATCTCCGAGCGCATCCGCTCGGACCTCGAGGGCGTCACGCAGGGGATCAAGAACGGCGAGCGGGCCAGCTCGGTCATCGCGACCACCGAGGCCGCCCTCGCCGAGGTCAACGACCTGCTCAACTCCATCCGGGCGCTCATCGTCGAGTCGGCCAACACCGGCGCCAATTCCCAGGACGAACGCGACGCCAACCAGTTGCAGATCGACTCGGCGATCGACTCGATCACCCGCATCAGCAACACCGCCAGCTTCGGCGGGCTCAAACTGCTCGACGGGTCGCGCGACTACTCGCTCTCGGGCATGGCCAACAGCGCCGTCGTCAATGCGCTCGTCCGCAGCGCCAGCTTCCCCGCCGACGCGACCGGCGTCGATGTCGAGGTCGATGTCCTCGCCTCGGCCCAGACCGGGCAGCTCTTCCTCAACGGGAACATCAACCCCACCGCCGGGCAGATCGCCTCGAGCGTCACCATCGAGATCGCCGGCGCCAAGGGCGTCACGACCCTCAGCTTCGCCAGCGGCACCACGCTCGACTCGGTCGTGCAGGCCGTCAACGCCGTCCGCGATGTCACGGGCGTCGAGGCCGAGCTGATCAACGGGAACGCGAACTCGGGCGTCGTCTTCAAGACCACCGGGTACGGCAGCGACGAGTTCGTCTCGGTCGAACGCATCGACCAGCCGCTCGACGGCACCGCGACCGAGTGGTCGCTCTTCAAGCTCGCCGAGGGCACGCCCATCCCCGATCCGTTCGACTGGTCGAGCACCGCGCTCGAAGCCGGGGTGTCGCGCGACCGCGGACAGGATGTCACCGCGCTGGTCAACGGGATTCTCGCCAACGGCGACGGGCTGGACATCACGGTCAACTCCACGACGCTGAGCGTCGACCTCACCCTCAACGAGGGGTTCGCGACTCGGCCCGGCGCCACGCCGACGACCTTCAACATCGTCGGGGGCGGCGCGCTCTTCCAGCTCGGCCCGGAGGTGACCCCGCTCCAGCAGGTCGGGATCGGGATCCAGTCCGTCGCGGCGTCCAACCTCGGGGCGTCGCTCCAGAGCGGGGAGCTCCAGTTCCTCAGCTCGCTGCGAACGGGCGAAGCCAACAGCGTCCGGTCGAGCGTGTCGCGGGGCAACTTCGAGGCCGCCAGCGAGATCCTCGAGCAGGCGATCGACGAGGTCGCGATCCTGCGGGGGCGTCTCGGGGCGTTCGAGCGGAATGTGCTCGAGACCAACACCCGCTCGCTGCAGTCGGCGTTCGAGAACCTCAACGCGTCCGTCTCGCAGATCCGGGACGCGGACTTCGCGTTCGAGACCAGCCAGCTCACCCGCGCCCAGATCCTGACCAGCGCCGGGACGAGCGTGCTGACCCTGGCCAACCAGCAGTCGCAGCAGGTCCTCCAGCTGCTCGGCTAGTCCGGTATCCCCCAACAAGGGCCCCACTCCCGACGCCCCGGATCCCTGATCCGGGGCGTTTTCGTGCGCACCGCCTGGGAGCCCCGGGCAAACGAGGGCGTTTTCGGGGTCGGTGACTCAACCCGGGTTCAGCGCCCGCCGATTGATCCGACGCTCGTCGCCGCGAGGTGAACGGGCACGCATCAAGCCGGGCACCGGACGGATCCGGGTCGGGCGAGCCGCCCACGCGTCGTGGACGGCGATCGGGAAACGGAAAGGCCGAGTAGGGCCGCACAGCACGCACGCGGACGCGACCGGGCACTCGGCCGTCCAGAGCTGTTCACGGAGGACGCCATGAGTCGGATCAATACGAATGTGCAGTCGCTCATCGCCCAGCGGGTTCTTGGGAACAACAACTTCAACCTGAACCGCACGCTGGAGCGTCTGAGCTCGGGTCTTCGCATCAACCTCGGCAAGTACGATCCCGCGGGCCTTATCGCTTCTGAGAACCTTAGTTCGGACATAACCGCGACAAACGACGCGATCGCCAACGCCGAGCGCGCCGACCAGGTCGTGAACATCGCCGAGGGCGGTCTGCAGGAGGCCTCGAACCTCCTCGTCGAGCTCCAGGGCCTGCTCACCTCGACCGCCAGCCAGGCCGGTCTGAGCAACGAGGAGAAGGAAGCCAACCAGCTCCAGATCGACTCGCTCATCCAGACCATCGACCGCATCGCCGGGAACACCAGCTTCCAGGGCATCAAGCTGCTCAACGGCAACTTCGACTTCCAGGCCTCGGGCGTCTCGACCAGCGTCTCTGACTTCAGCATCAACGGCGCCAAGTTCACCGGCGACTCGCTTGATGTCGATGTCATCGTCACCCAGTCGGCCCAGAAGGGTCAGCTCTACCTCGACTTCGGCGGCGCGAACCTGGACACCGGCGGCGCCGGCGCTGCCGACGGCGCCAACTCGGCGTTCACCATCGAGATCTCCGGCGCCCTGGGCAGCCGCGAGCTGAGCTTCAGCTCGGGCACCAGCAACGCCGACATCGCCGCGGCGATCAACACCTTCAGCGATGTCACCGGCGTCACCGCGTCGGCCGACACCAACGGCGTCAGCCTGCTCAGCAGCGAGTTCGGCTCCAGCCAGTTCGTGAGCGTCAAGGTCGTCAACGAGGGCAACGCCCAGGGTGGCGGCATCTACAAGTTCGAGGACGGCGACGCGAGCACCCTCCAGGGCTCGGCCACCTCGACCTTCGCCGCCGCCAGCAACGGCGTCCGCGACTCGGGCCAGAACCTCGGCGCCAACATCAACGGCACCGCCGCGACCAGCAACGGTCGCACCATCCGCGTCAACAGCGATGTCCTCGATGTCAGCCTCACCCTGACCGAAGGCGCCTCGCAGTCGCTCGGTTCCATCACCGCCTTCAACATCAACGGCGGCGGGGCCAGCTTCCAGCTCGGCGCCAAGGTCGACATCGCCGGCAAGGTCTCGCTCGGCATCGGCGATGTCGCCGCCCGCAAGCTCGGCAAGTCCGAGGACGCCGACAGCGCCGGCTCGTTCTTCTACCTCAGCGACCTCGGCTCGGGCAAGGGCCTCAATGTGGTCGACGGCGACCTCGAGACCGCCCAGAAGGTGGTGAGCCAGGCCATCGCCGATGTCTCTGGTCTCCGCGGCCGCCTCGGTGCCTTCCAGAAGAACACCATCCAGGCGACCGTCCGCAGCCTCGGCATCGCGGTCGAGAACTCGGCCGCCGCCCAGAGCGTGATCCGCGACGCGGACTTCGCTTCCGAGACCGCCGAGCTGACCCGCTCGCAGATCCTGACCTCGGCCTCGACCAACATCCTGGCCCAGGCCAACGCCCAGCCGCAGAGCGTCCTCCAGCTCCTCGGCTAAGGCCCGGCTCCCAACCGGGGGCCCCCGCTTGATGCAACCGCCGCCCCGGCTCTCTGAGTCGGGGCGGTGTCTTTCTGCGTCCGCCGCGCGTCGACCAAGCCTCCTCGACCCCAATCGTTGCGGAACCCGCGTCCGTCCGGACGATCAGACCAGCAGCATGCCGCGCCCCTCGCCCAACGACCCGACCACCGACGACCACGGGTTCCCCGTGTGGGGGCCGGAACTCGACGACCTCCGCCGCGACTTTGCGATCTTCCTCCGCGTTGAGTGCGGGCTGAGCAAGGCGACGCTCGAGGCGTACGCCCGCGACCTGCGGGACCTGCTGCTGGACGCCGCCGAAGCCGGCGCCCGCCGCATCGCCGACCTGACGCCCCAGCTCCTGGCCGAGCATGTGCTGTCGCTGCGGCGTGACCGCGAACTGGCGGGGACGACCGTCGCCCGGCACATCGCGACCATCCGCGTCCTCTGCCGCTGGATGCTCGCGACGCGTCGGCGTGAGGACAACCCGGCCGACTTCCTCGACCAGCCCGCTCGCTGGAAGAAGCTGCCCCATGTCCTCAGCCCCGCGCAGATGCGCAAGCTGCTCGAAGCGCCCAAACCCGAGGCGTTCATCGAGGGCAAGCCCCCCCCGCTCCCGCTGTGGCGGCGTGACCGCGCCATGCTCGAGCTCATGTACGCCTCCGGGCTCCGCGCCAGCGAGGTCGGCGCCATCGGGCTCTCGGATGTCGAACTGAAGATCGGAACCCTTCGCGTCACGGGCAAGGGCGACAAGCAGCGGCTGGTGCCCATCGGCACGCCGGCGCTCGAAGCGCTCCGCGTCTACCTCAGCGACTGCCGCCCGCTTCTCCTCCGCCCCGACGGGCGCGACAAGGGACGCGTCTTCCTGTCCCGCACGGGCCGTCCGATCGAGCGCGTCGCGGTGTGGCAGATCGTCACGAAGCACGCGAAGAGCGCGGGCCTGAGCAAGGTCCATCCGCACGCCCTGCGCCACAGCTTCGCGACGCACCTGCTCATCGGCGGCGCGGATCTGCGCATCGTGCAGGACCTGCTCGGACACGCCGACATCGGCACGACACAGGTCTACACGCATGTCGACCGCTCGCACCTCAAGAGCACGCACAAGAAGTTCCATCCGCGCGGCTGAGTTTTCGCAAAAAACCCGCCGCGCGCACGCATCACGCGTTTCGGCTAGGCTCGCCGCTTCTCTGATCCGAAGCGACGACCAGCCCACGGGAGGTGCGTCATCGACACCGAGAGCCTGCTCAAGCTCCTCGCGGTCGTTCTCTATTGCGGCATCCTGCTGCTGATCGGCTACCTCGCCTCCAAGCGGATGCGCGACATCCGCGACTACTTCGCCAGCGGCAAACGCCTCGGGTTCATCAATGTCGCGTTCTCGGCGCGCGCCACGGGCGAGTCGGCGTGGCTGCTCCTCGGGCTCACCGGCATGGGCTACGCCGTGGGTGTGCAGGCGTTCTGGGTCGTCCTGGGCGAGGTCCTGGGCGTCGCAGGTGCCTGGCTGCTGCTCGCCCGGCGCTTCAAGCGCCTGACCGACAAGTACGACTCGATCACGGTGCCCGACTACCTCGAAGCTCGCTTCCGCGATTCGGGGCACTGGCTCCGCCTGATCGCCGCGGGCGCGCTGGTGATCTTCGTGCCGATCTACGCCGCGGCCCAGGTCCACGCCGCGGGCGGCGCGTTCTTCGACTTTCTCGGCTGGAACCACTACCTCGGCGCCACCATCGGCTTCCTCGTCGTGCTTTTCTACATCACCCAGGGCGGGTTCACCGCGGTCGTCTGGTCGGATGTCTTTCAGGGCTCCCTGATGGGGCTCGGGCTCGTCGCGCTGCCGCTGATCGGCTTCTTCCACTTCACGGGCGACCTGAGCATCGTCGAGACGCTCCGCAACATCGACCCGCACCTGCTCACCCTGCACGGGCCCGGCCCGGTCGATCCCGAGACCGGCGCCGCCGCTCCGTCCACCGGCGGGTGGACGCCCATGACGATCTTCACCATCCTGGGGTTCTGCGCGATCGGTCTCGGGTTCCTGGGCTCGCCGCAGGTCTTCGTGCGCTTCATCTCGCTGCGGTCGGAGAAGGAACTGCTCCCGGGCGCCGGCGTGGCGCTCGTCTGGACGATCCTCGCCGATTCGGGCGCGGTGCTGGTGGGCATCATCGGTCGCGCCCTGTTCACCCCGGGCGATCTCGGGAGCGAGACGGGCATGGATGTCACGCTCGTCAAGGAAAGCATCCTGCCCTTCATGAGCGAGACACTGCTGCCGGCGTTCTTTACCGGGCTGTTCATCGCGATGGTGCTCAGCGCGATCATGTCGACCATCGACTCGCTGCTGGTCGTCGCGTCCAGCGCCGCGGTGCGCGACTACTGGCAGAAGACCCGCCACCCGGACATGTCCGACCGGCAACTCATGGGCGCCAGCCGCCGTCTCACGCTGATCCTGGCGATCGTCGCGTTCGTGCTGGGCGTGGGCATCATGCTCTACGACAAAGACCAGGGCATCTTCTGGACGATCATCTTCGGGTGGTCCGGCATCGCCGCGACCTTCTGCCCCACGATCATCCTGAGCCTGTTCTGGTCGAAGCTCACGAGCCTCGGCGCCAAGTGCGCGATGGTCGCGGGCTTCGTCAGCGTGCCCTTCTTCAAGTTCGCCGCCCCGCCTCTGATGGCCGCCGTCGGCTTCGACGCCGGCCCGGGCTACCTCGGGGCGCTCGATGTCATGCTCCCGGCGTTCCTCGTCTCGGGCCTCGTCGCGGTCGTCGTCAGCCTCGCCGACAAGACGGGACAGGCGAGACTCGAGGGCGTCGACCGGGATCTTGCCGAGGCGGGCGGGCGAGCGCCGCGGGGCTGATCCTTCGCCAAAACCGCTCGCCGACGATCAAGTCCGTGCGAAGCCGCCGACGATCAGCGCCGACGCCGCAGTGCCGCCAAAGCACCCATCCCCAGCACCGCGGCACCGGAGGGCGCGGGCACCACTTCGACAATGAACGCAAGATCGTTGTTCACGCTGCCGAGCGAAACCCAACTGCCCGAGCCACGCGTCAGCGCGCGCCCGTCGGCGTAGGCGTTGGCGGGTGAATAGCGGATCAGCGGCGCAGAGAAGCCCGAGCCGGTCACATGCCACCAGATCAGGAAGTCCCCCGCGGGGATGTCGACCATCCCGGTCGAGAGAAGCGTGCTGGTGTTCTGCTGCGTCGCCGTCGTGCCCTGTGCCAGGATGGGCAGCGAATCCACACGCGCCGACCAGATCTCCGCGCCGATGTCGGTCCCGTTCCAGTGGTAGATCTCAAGATCGAACGCGGGCGGCGGGTCGCGCGGCGGAACCACGGACCACATCCAGAATTCCAGCGACTTGAGCGTCCCGCCCTCGGCGACGCGGAAGGTCTGCGCCGCCCCGCTGCCACCGAAACCGCCGATGGTCGACGGCGCCTCGTCGAAGGTGAACCCGATCCGCTCGATGCCGTGGGCCCCCGGAGTCGCCGCGAGCAAGACCGACCCGACCACCGCCGCTCCAAGTTCCGCCCGCATCGCGATCCTCCCCGGGTCCTCGTGGGCCGCCGATCCGGCGAGGGTGGTCCCAAGCCGATCTCAAGGTGCGCTTTGATCCGCCGCGGGACCATCGATTTCGGACCTGATTCCCTCGCCAACCAAGTCTTGACACGGTATAGTTTCAGTAATGATTGAAATCGCCGAACGATCGCCGATTGCCAATCCCTCCCTCCCGGAGTTTCCGGACCTCCCGGCCCGGGATGCCGGTCTGCTCTCGGCAGTCGTGCGAGGCGAGGCCCGGCTCACCCCGGCGCAGGGGCTCGAGCTCTTCCGCGACATGCCGCTGCTCGAACTCGGCCGATGGGCCGACGCACGCTGCCGACAGATCCACGGCAACACGCTCCGCACCTATGTCATCGACCGCAACATCAACTACACCAATGTCTGCACCGCCAAGTGCACCTTCTGCGCCTTCCGCCGCGACGCGACCGACCACGACTCGTACACCCTCGATCCGGGCGCGATCCACGACAAGATCGCCGAGCTCGTCGAGATCGGCGGCACGCAGATCCTCATGCAGGGCGGCATGAACCCCGCCCTGCCCCTCGGCTGGTACATCGACCTGCTGCACTCGATCAAGGACAAGTTCCCGGGCGTGCATGTCCACGCGTTCAGCCCGCCGGAGTTCATCGAGTTCGTCGAGTTCTTCAACCCTCCGGGCGATTCGCTCGAAGCGAAGATCCGCTGGGTGATGGAGAAGCTCGTCGACGCGGGGCTCGACTCGCTGCCCGGCGGCGGGGGCGAGATCTTCAGCCATCCCGTCCGCCGCAAGATCGGGCTCGGCAAGTGCGACGCCGACGCGTGGCTGACCTGCATGTATGTCGCGCACACGCTCGGGCTCTTCACCAGCGCCACGATGATGTTCGGGCACATTGAGGGGTACGCCGACCGCGTGCACCACATGGCGCTCGTCCGCCGCTGGCAGGACCGCGTGCTCGCCGAGTCGAAGCGGACCGAAACGCCGATGGGCCACTACAAGGCGTTCATCTCCTGGCCCTTCCAGCGCGAGAACACGCCGCTCGGTCGCGTGCCCGACTGGGGCGCACGCGACGGCGACGAGGGCCCGTTCCCGGGCGATGTCGTCGCGGATCTCGAAGGCACGGGCGATCCGAAGGCGCACGCGGAGTTCGGCCGGCGCATCCGCATGGCCGGTTCGAGCGAGTACCTCCGCACGCAGGCGATCAGCCGCCTGATGCTCGACAATGTCTATTCGATCGGCTCGAGCTGGGTGACCATGGGCCCGCACATCGGGCAGATGGCGCTCTTCTACGGCGCTAACGACATGGGCAGCGTGATGATGGAGGAGAATGTCGTCTCCAGCGCCGGCACGACCTACTGCCTCGACGAAGCCGTGCTCAACCGCCTCGTCCGAGACGCGGGCTTTGTCCCCGCCCAGCGCGACAACCGCTACGACATCCTCCGCATCCACGACGGCCCGGACAGCCCCGACCGCGTCGTCAAGGACTGGTCCGCCCACCGCGCCCAGCGCCTGCATGTGCAGGCCGAGAAGCAGGAATCCAAGGCGGAACTGACGGTCAGCGCGAAGTAAGCCTCGCCGCCCGTGGCCTGGTCAGGCCATCACCTGCCGACGCGCATCGGTCCGCTGGATGATGTCGCTCACGCCTCGCTGGTTGAAGCCCTTGTACCCGTCGTTGCGCTCCAGGTTCTCCAGGTGCGAGCCGATCGCGCCGTTCCTGCGGAATGCCTCGGCCTGCTCGGGCGTGATGTGCCCGGCGTCCAGCAGCGACCGCAGCCGCTCTTCCTTGACCGGCCAGCGCTCGCCCTCGGTGAACGCCTGCTTGAGGAACGGGAAGTCGGTGAAGCGCGCCATCATCCCGATGCCGCTCCGCCCGAGCTGGTCGGTCAGCGCCTCGTGATCGAACTCGCACTCGAGGTGATGGAGCCCGCCCTCGAGCGCCGATTCGCCGTGGAGCGCGCACCACAGCCCCACCGTGCCGAGCGTGTTCCGCCCCGGCGCGAACCCGGTCAGCCCCTCGTGCGCAAAGTCGCCCTGCACCTCTTCCTCGGCGAGATCAACATCCGCGAAGATCACGATCCGCGTCTCGGGCTGCTCGAGCACCTGCGCGCCCCAACCCGCCTCGGCCCCGGCGTAGAACCGCTCGCGGCAGAAGAACCCGAGCATCTCCAGCAGCTCGATCAGCCGGTGGAAGTTTCGCCGCGTGGACCGAAAGGTATGGTGGTCGTGGTTCGCCCAGCCCAGCCCGAGCGAGCTCTGCCGGGCGTATTGCACGCGGGCCGCGGTGTTGCGGCGCATCCAGTAATCACGCTCGGCCGCGAAGACCAGGTCGCACGCGAAGTCCCTCCCCAGGACCGCGATCGCCTCGCTCGCCAGGAACTTGGCGTGGTCGAATGCCTGTTCCTCGCTGGGCCAGGTCCGGCGCCGACGCCGGAACGCCTCGAGGTGCTTCATCGCCGCGACCGCGCGCTCGGCGTCGTAGGTCGGCACGCTGAACCCGCGGTGCCCGTGCCGTTCCACCGCAACCAGTTCGGTCTTCTCCGTGCGGAACGCGACCACGAACCGCAGCGGGCTCATCGGCTCGCCGATAATCGGCTGATCGTCGCTGAGCTGCTGGGCCGCGGCGAAGTCCGCGACCGAATCGACCTTGATCCCCAGCGTCATCACCGGGCTCTGGGTCAGAATGATCGGCGCGAAGGTCGCGCCCTCGTGCACATACCGCTCGGCCGCGCCGGGCACCGGGCGATTCACGAACCCGACCTCGCGCAGCATCGCACGGATCTGATCGCCCGCCGGCACGCGCAGATGATCGATCCAGTCGAACAAACGCGTCCCGGCCTGTGCCTTCATGCGCTCGACCAGGTCACGCGTCTGCGCGCACTCGGCCAGGAACCGCCCGAGCAACTCGTTCACCAACGCCTGCCCGGCCGGCTGGGGTTCCCACACAAACTTCGCCTCGTTGATCGTCGCCGCGGTCATCATGACCGATCCCTCTCGCGTCTGGGAGTGTGCGCCCGGCAAACGCCGAGCGCCCGCCGCCGGATGCGGCGTTCACTCAATCGTACGCGTGGGGATCCGAACCGTTCGCCCTTCAGCCGCCGGCGATCTCGTCGTACACCGCCCCGATCGCCCGCCCCCGGATCTGCTCGAACCCGAGCCCGTCCATGAACGCCCAGGACATGCTCTGGACCTCTTCCTTGGGCGTGCCCCTGCGGACCTCCCGCCCGACCGCTTCGTGCAGTTGGGCGAGGTACGCGATCTGCCCCTCGATCACCCGGCGGTCGCCCATCGCCCCGTGCCCGGGCACGACCGCCGTCTCCCCGTCGCACATCCCCAGCAGCTTGCTCAGGGTCGCGATCCATCCGATGCACGAGCAGTTGGCCGACGGATCGAAGAACGGGTGCAAGCCATGGAAGACCAGGTCGCCCGTGTGCAGCACATTCCGCTCGGGCACGAAGACCACCAGGTCGTTGTCGGTGTGCGCGTTCAGCCCGATGTGCCGGAGTTCGACGCTCAGCCCACCAAGCTGCAGCGTCGTCGACGGATCACGGAGCGTCCGCGTCGGCACCCACGCCTCGGCGGCCGGCGGCGATTCCACGAACGGCTCGGCCAGTTCGAGCGCCCGCGCCCGCTGCGCCTCGGTTCCGCCCGCCTGGGCGACCTGGTTGGCCGCCCCGCGGAGCTGCCCGAGGTATCGCTCGTGCTGCCCGCGGATCCGCTCGGTCGCCGGGCCGTACGCCACGATCTCCACGCCCTCGCCGAACGCCTGGTTCCCGCCGGAATGGTCCGCGTGATGGTGGGTGTTCACGAGGTACTTCAAGGGCGCCGCTCCGAGCCCCTCGGCCTCCTCCCGCAGCAGCGGCGAGAGCGACGCGAACTTGGAGTCCACCAGCAGCGACGCGTCCCCGCCCACCACGACCAGGCTGTTGCCACCGGTCGTGGGCTCCCCCGCCGACGCGAAGACGCCCTTGCCGCGGGCTTCCCACCCGAACAGCCCCGAGCCGGCCAGCCCCGCAGCCCCTCGCCGCGCCGGACGCATCGCCCGGCCTCGCGCCGGGCGGGCCGACGCGACCGCGCCCAGTCCGCCGACGCCCGCGAGCGCCGCCCCGGCGAACCCGGCCGAGGACGCGAGGAACGCCCGCCGCCCCGTTCGAGCTTTGGCGGGCGATCCGGTCGAGATGGATTGGTCGTCGCGGCGCATGGCTGTTCCTCCCTGCTGGGTCGTCGATCGTTCGCCCCCCGCTCGGATCGGGTTTCACGATCCTCGTCGAGCCTACCATGCCGCTCGCGGAGGTCAGGCGGGATCGGCCCGCCGCTCCGAACCGAACCAGCCCGGACGCGCCGGGGCCCTCGACATCCGGGCGGCCCGTGCCGCCATCCCCGAGACACGACCCATGAAGGCCAACGACCTCAAGCCCGGCATCGCGATCAACCTCGACGGCCGGCTCCTCGTCTGCACCAAGACCGAGCATGTCAAGCCCGGCAAGGGCCCCGCGTATGTCCAGGCCAAGCTCCGCGACATCGCCCAGGGCGGCATCACCGAGAAACGCTTCAACTCCACCGACACCATCGACGGTGCCACCCTCGACCGCCGCACCATGGAGTTCCTCTACACCGGCACCGACGGCGCCACCTTCATGGACCTCGAGGACTACGAGCAGCACATCCTCAGCGAGAACATCCTCGGCGACGCCCTGCTCTACCTCGCCCCCAACACCTCGCTGACCGTCCTCATGCACGACGACAAGCCCGTGACCATCGAGCTCCCCGCCGCCGTCGAGCTCGTCATCACCGACACCCCCCCGGGCATCAAGGGCGCGACCGCCACCAACCAGCTCAAGGAAGCCACCTGCGAGACCGGGCTCAAGACCCGCGTCCCCCCCTTCATCGCCACCGGCGAGAAGATCAAGGTCTCCACCGAGGACGGCTCCTACATCTCCCGCGTCAAGGAAGACTGATCCCGCGGTGGCTCCCACCCGCGTCAACCTCGTGCTCATCGGGCTCCGAGGGTCGGGCAAGTCCACGCTCGGCCGCGCCCTCGCGGCGGCCCTCGGCCGCCGACTCATCGACCTCGACGACATCACCCCGGGCCTGCTCGCCATGCCCGACGCCGCGACCGCCCTGCGCACGCTCGGCGAGACTCCCTTCCGCCTCGCCGAGTTCCAGGCGCTCAAGGAATCGCTGCTCGCCCCCGACCAGGTCCTCGCGCTCGGCGGCGGCACCCCCACCGCCCCCGGCGCCGCCGCCCTGCTCCGCCGCGAACGAGACGCCGGCCGCGCCCGCGTCCTCTATCTCGCCGCGCCCCCGCAAACCCTCGCCGACCGCCTCGCCCGGACCGACCTCGACAACCGCCCCTCGCTCACCGGCAAGGGCGTGCTCGAAGAGATCACCGATCTCCACGCCGCGCGCGACCCGCTCTACCGCGATCTGGCCGACCTGACGCTCGAATCGACCACAGACGCCGACGCGGACGCCGAGTCGGTTCTCGCTTGGTTCGATGCCCTCGCGTGACGACCCGAGCCCGAGATCAGCCCGCGTCCGCGACGCGCACCGCCCGGCAGAACGCTTCGATCAGTCCCAAGTCCTTCACGCCGCGCTCGCGCTCGACGCCGCTGGAAACATCAACCGCAAAGGGCCGCACCGCGCGGATCGCGGCGCCCACATTCCCGGGCTCGAGCCCCCCCGCAAGGATGATCGGCTTGCCGATCCCCGTCCGCCCGATCGCCTCGGCGAGCCCCGTCCAGTCGAACGCCGTCCCCTCGCCCCCGGCCGAGCCATCCACGAGAATCGCGTCGACCTCGCCGACCGCGTCCCACCGCGTCAGCTCCCCCTCGATCGTCGCAGCGTCGAACCGCACGCTCTTGATCACGCCCGGGCCGCACTGGCTGACGAGCTTCTCGGGCTCGCTCCCGTGCAACTGCGTCATCGGCGTCGGGCAGACCGCCTCGATCTCGAGAAACGCGTCCAGCGAGTGGTTCTGGAACAGCCCCACCGCGGTCAGCATCGGCGGCAGGTTGAACAGGATCTCCGCCGCCGCCTCGGGATCGATGTACCGCGGCGACTTCTCGACGAACACCAGCCCGATCGCGTCCGCTCCCGCGTCCGACGCCGCCCACGCCGTCTCCGCGTCGCGGATCCCGCAGATCTTCACCCGCGTCCGATCAGCCATGGCTCTTCTCCTCGCCCGCGTCCCGCGCGGGCTCCGCCGCCGCCCCGCCGAGCTCTTCGAGCAGCGCATCGGCGATCCGCGCGTGCCCCTCGTCGAGCAGCCCCGACGCCCGCGCCTCGTTGAGCAGCACCCCGGCCCGCACCGGGTCGTTGAGGTACCGCGCGTTGATCAGCCCGAGCATCACGCGCACCACCGGCGCCTCGCGGTCGCTGGAATAGCGCTCGAGGAATTTCTCGTACGCCGTCGCCGCCAGCGCGTGCTCGCCGACGCGCGTCGCGTGCGCCGCCAGGTCCGCGAGCGTCTGCCGCGCCAGCGTCGCGTCCTTGGCGCCGAACTCCTCGAGCAGGTCGCGGTAGCGCGACAGCGCCAGGTCCAGGTCCCCCCGCGCCATCGCCGAGTTCACCGCCCCGCGCGCCTCGGCGAGCTTGTCGGCCCGGGCCTCGGCCCGCGGGTCCCGCCGCGCCTCGCCCTGCGACAGTCGCCGCTGCCGCCGCTCGGCGATCTCGTGCGCCTGCCGAAGCGCCTCCCGGCGGCGTGCCTGGCTGAACGCGGTGAACAGGTCGTACGGCTCGCGCGGCACGATGCGCAGCCCCAGCAGCACCATCGCCACCGCGATCCCGAAACCGTACCCGCCCAGGTGCGCCAGGAACGCCACGCCCCGGTCCGCCCCGACCCCGAACGACAGCAGGTTCCACGCGATCTGGAACGCGATGAACCACCACGCCTGGATCGCGAACACCCCGATGATGAAGAAGAACACCAGCACCCGGATCATCGTCCGCGGGAACATGATCAGGTACGCCCCGGTCACGCCCGCGATCGCCCCGGACGCCCCGACCGCCGGCGCATCCTCGAACAGGGCGTGCAGCCCCGCCGACGCCGACGCCGCCAGCAGATAGAACGCCAGGTACCCCGCCCGCCGCAGCTTGTCCTCGAGGTTGGGCCCGAAGGTCCACAGGAACAGCATGTTCCCCAGCAGGTGCAGCAGCCCCCCGTGCAGGAACGCGCTCGAGATCAGCTGCCACGGGCGGAACCCGCTCCCCCCCGTGATCCACAGCGCCTCATAGACCGATGCGTGCAGCTCCGGGTTGAACCGGTCCAGCGCCGTGGTCGCCAGGAAGATCAGGACATTCAGCCCGATCAGCCAGTGCGTGACCCGCGCCGGTCGGCGGAGCGCCCGATCTGTCCCGATGGGGATGAACACGGGCCATGGTACGCCCCGCCCGCTCCCCTCCCCGCCCGCGCGGGAATCCGGCCGGCCCGACCCCTATAGTGGGCCCGTCGGAGGGAGCGACCCGGCGAATCCGGATCCGCCCGCCCCGTCGAACCCCCACTCGTCTCGCATCGCAGCCAAACCGGAGCATCAGCCGCCATGAGCGACTTCGCCAAGGGTCTTGAGGGTGTCATCGCCGCCGAAACCGAGATGTCCTTCATCGACGGACAGAAGGGCGTCCTGGAGTATGTCGGCATCCCCATCGGGGAGCTCTCGGCCAACTCCACCTTCGAGGAGACCGTCTTCCTCCTCTGGAACAAGCGCCTCCCCACCCAGGCCGAGCTCGACGACTTCACCCATCAGCTCCGCCTCCGCTACGAGCTCCCTTCGGGCATGCTCGACCGCATCACCCGGCTCCCCCGCGACGCCCAGCCCATGCATGTGCTCCGCACCATGGTCTCGGCCCTCTCCCTCCACGACGCCGAGCCCAACGCCAACGATGTCGAGTCGGCCCGCGGCAAGGCCCTGAACATCCTCGGGCACGCCCCCACCCTCGTCGCCGCCTTCGACCGCTACCGCAAGGGCAAGGACATCGTCGCCCCCGACACCTCGCTCAGCTTCGCCGAGAACTTCCTCTACATGCTCAACGCCGAGAAGCCCACCGACACCATGGCCCGCGCCTTCGACATCTGCATGATCCTCCACGCCGACCACGGGCTCAACAACTCCACCTTCGCCGCCCGCGTCATCATCTCCACCCTCTCCGATGTCTACTCCGCCCTCACCGGCGCCATCGGCTCGCTCCGCGGCCCGCTTCACGGCGGCGCCAACGAGGGCGTCATGCACATGCTCAACGAGATCAAGTCCCTCGACGATGTCGAGCCCTACATCATGGGCAAGATCGAGCGCAAGGAAAAGATCATGGGCTTCGGGCACCGGGTCTACAAGGCCAAGGACCCCCGCGCCACCGATCTCCAGAGCCTCGCCGAGCAGCTCGCCAAGGACACCGGCAACAGCGACCTCTACGCCAAGAGCCACAGGATCGAGCAGATCATGGAGCGCGAGCTCGCCGCCAAGGGCATCTACCCCAATGTCGACTTCTACAGCGCCACCACCTACCACTGCATCGGCCTGCAGCTCGACCTGTTCACCCCGATGTTCGCCCTCAGCCGCCTCGGCGGCTGGAGCGGTCATGTCATCGAGCAGCTCTCCGACAACCGCCTCTTCCGCCCCAAGGCCAAGTATGTCGGCCCCCACGACGCGCCGTACATCCCGATCGACAAGCGCTGAGCCGGAGCCTCCGAGGCATCACGCACCGCCCAGCCACCGGCCCATATCCAACTCGTCCGGGTCGATCCCCTCGCCGAACTGATCCATCAACTCCCGCAGCTCACCATCGACCCCGCCCCGGCTCTCCGGCGCGGGGTCGTTCTTCTTTGCCTCTCGCCGCTTCCCGGCCGCACCCCGCACGCGCGCCCGGATCTTCTCCCGCTCTTCCCGCGCCGCCTCCAGCCTCGCCGCCCGCTCGCGTTCGTCCTGCTCCACGAGTTCCTCCGCCGCCGCCCCGCGATCGAGCCCGAAGGTCTCGAGCCATTCATCCACGGCACCCGGGCTCAGCGGGATCTCGTGCACCCACTTGGGCAGCGGCTCCCGCTCGCGCCGATCAAAGTCCTCGGCGAGTTGTCCGAGAAACCGATCGCTCTTCATCCAGGGCGCCTTCCGACGCCTCGCCGCCCGCGCAATCCGCTTGTCGCTCGACACCACCAGCAGCCGCCCCGGAAAGCTGCTCGAATCGATCAGTTTCTCGATCTCGGTGTCCGCGTCCCGCCCCGCCCCGGCGTAGAGCACCCGGGCCTCTCCGATCCGCGTCTGACTCGGCCCGGTGTGCCCCACCCCGGGGCGCACCCCGTCGCAGACCAGCACCGCCGCCCGACCCGCGTACCGGCTCCGCTCGAGCGCCCACGCCAGGTCGACAAGCTCCATCCCCGCCAACTCCGGCGGCAGAACGCCCGTCTGATGCAGCACATTGAAGACATCCACGATCAGCACGGGAAGAGGGTACGGGGGAGGCGATGGGGAGATGGGGAGTCGTGACGAGGGGTCGGATGGTGGAATGGCCAGATGGACCGCTGGCCAGAATCCGATTCTCCTCCGCCCGGCGGGGGAGGTGCCGACCGCCAGCGAGGCGGAGGGGGCCCCCCCATTGCCTGTTCCCTATTGCCCATTCCCTCATCGCCCCGCTCTCCCCCTTGATTCCCCCCCGCTTCCCGTCTTTACTTCCGCCCCCGGAGGCCGCGGGATTCCCCCGCGCCCCGAGCGATGGAGGTCGGCATGGCGATCCGGATCAAGGCCCGCGGCGGCGAGAGCGTCGAGCAGATGATGCGCCGCTTCAAGAAGCTCTGCGAGAAGGAAGGGCTCACCAAAGACATCAAGCGCAAGGAGTACTACGAGAAGCCCTCCGAACGCGCCCGCCGAGCCGCCCGCAAGAGCGAGAACCGCCGCGTCAAGACCGCCCGCTGATCAGGCTCTTCCAACCGAAGAAGACCCCCCCCCGAGCCCGCTGTCGCGGGCTCGCTTTGATTCGAGTCCCGCTGTCGCGGGCTCGCTTTGATTCGAGTCCCGCTGTCGCGGGCTCGCTTTGATTCGAGTCCCGCTGTCGCGGGCTCGCTTTGATTCGAGTCCCGCCATCGCGGGCTCGGTTCGATTCCGGCCCCCCGCGGGGGCCGTTTCCAATCCGCCCCCATCTCGCCGGGCCCAATTCGCCGGGCCCGCCTGAACCGGGTCCCCCGGACGCTTCGACGCCCACTTCTGCGACCGGCCCGCCCAACGGGCCGAAGTTCCCACAGAACGACGCCCCGGCGCGTCGAAGCCCAAGTTTGCGAGTGCTATGCTTCGACCCTTCACGGGACGCAGAGAACCTTATCCAACCCGCTCCGGGCGATCGGTGACGCCCAATCGCGGGGGGTGGCATCCAAATCTGAGAGGAAAACGATGCAACTGGCGGGTCCAATGACGCTTGCCAGCCTCGAAAACTTCCTTTGGTGGCCCTACATCATGGGTCCCATCGGCGGTGTCGCGGCTCTGGTAATGGCCAAGATCTTCAGCGGGAGCGTCATGTCACGCTCCGAGGGCGATGACGAAATGGTCCGCATCGCCCAGGCGGTGCGCGACGGCGCCATGGCGTATCTCACGCGGCAGTACAAGGTCGTCGCGGGCGTCTTCGTCGCTCTGATCATCTTCCTCGGGCTCCTCTTCGCCCTCGGACTCCAGCCCATCTGGGCGCTCATCGGCGTCCCCGTCGCCGGCATCTTCTCCGGTCTCTGCGGTTGGTTCGGCATGAAGATGGCGACCAACGCCTCCGCCCGCACCGCCTACGCCTGCAAGAGCTCGCTCAACGAGGGCCTGACCGTCGCCTTCCGTTCCGGCGCCGTCATGGGCCTCGTCGTCGTGGGCTTCGCCCTCCTCGACATCTCCGCCTGGTACCTCATCTTCAACGCCACCGGCCTCGCCGGCGAGATCCAGGTCCTCACCACCGTCATGCTCAGCTTCGGCATGGGCGCGTCGACCCAGGCCCTCTTCGCCCGCGTCGGCGGCGGCATCTACACCAAGGCCGCCGATGTCGGCGCCGACCTCGTCGGCAAGGTCGAAGCCGGCATCCCCGAGGACGACGCACGCAACCCCGCCACCATCGCTGACAATGTCGGCGACAATGTCGGCGATGTCGCGGGCATGGGCGCCGACCTCTACGAGTCCTACTACGGCTCCATCCTCGCCACCATGGCCCTCGGTGCCGCCGCCGCCTTCACCATCCCGGGCATCACCGATGAAGCCGCCGGCTCGCTGGCGCTCCGCCTCGCGACCGCCCCCATCGGGCTCGCCGGCATCGGCATCATCTGCTCCATCATCGGCGTCTTCACCGTCAAGGCCAAGGAGGGCGCCAGCTTCGCCAAGCTCCTCAAGAGCCTCCACTTCGGCGTGTGGTCCGCCTCCGCCCTGCTCATCCTCGCCGCCGTCGGGCTCCTCCTGAGCCTCTTCGCCGGCGGGAACGCCCCCGAACTCGACGGCATCACCCAATGGTGGGGCCTGGCCGGCTCGATCATCTCGGGCCTCCTCGCCGGTCTGGTCATCGCCTACGCCACCGAGTACTACACCTCCTACGAGCACAAGCCCACCCGACGCATCGCCGAGCAGGCCGTCACCGGGCCCGCCACCGTCATCATCTCCGGCATCGCCGAGGGCATGAAGTCCACCTGGGCCTCCCTCCTTACCGTCGTCGCTGCGATCCTCCTCGCCTTCACCTTCGCAGGTGGGGCCGACAACTTCCTCATGGGCCTCTACGGCGTCGGCATCGCCGCCGTCGGCATGCTCGGAACCCTCGGCATCACCCTCGCCACCGACGCCTACGGGCCCATCGCCGACAACGCCGGCGGCAACGCCGAAATGACCGGACAGCCCCCCGAGGTCCGCGAGCGCACCGACATGCTCGACTCCCTCGGCAACACCACCGCCGCCACCGGCAAGGGCTTCGCCATCGGATCGGCCGCCCTCACCGCCCTGGCCCTCTTCGCCGCCTTCATCCAGGTCGTCGAGACCCAGATCACCGACCAGGCCAAGGCCTATGTCAAGGCGAACTCGAGCATCACCATGCCCGACTACGCCGACGACAACCTCGCCGAGGGCGCCGGCCCCGCCTGGGCCATCTACGAGGGCCACGGCAAGTTCGCCGTCATCCACGAGCCCGTCGCCGCCCTCGCCGGTGCTTCCGAGGAAGCCACCGAGGGCGAATCCGAACGCTACATCGACGGCGGCATGTTCATCGATACCGAGCAGCTCACCCCCACCCAACTCAAGCGCCTCGAAGAGGGCATGACCTTCCGCGCCGTCCCGCTCCCCAACGCGGGCGACGACGCGCAGGTCGCCGGCTTCGACCGCCGCGCCTCCCGCCTCTACCGCCTCGAGCAGCCCGGACAGGCCTCCTTCGTCATCGTCTCGTCGCACAACGGCTCCATCTCCGATGTGCTCAAGTTCTACAACGTCTCCCTCGCCAACCCCTCGCTCCTGGGCGGCATCTTCATCGGCGTGCTCCTCGCGTTCCTCTTCTGCGCCATGACCATGAACGCCGTCGGCCGCGCCGCCTACGCCATGATGGGCGAGTGCCGCCGACAGTTCGCCAAGATGCGCGACGCCTTCCGCGCCCAGGGCATGACCGAGGATCGCATCGCCGATCCCATGGAGTGGCCCAAGCGCGTCGAGTTCGAGGGCAAGCAGTACCCCGACTACGCGACCTGCGTCTCCATCTCCACCGCCGGCGCCCAGCGCGAAATGGTCATCCCGGCACTGCTCGCCATCACCGTCCCCATCGCCGTCGGGCTCGTCCTGAGCGTCCCCGGCGTCATGGGCCTTCTCGCCGGCGGGCTCACCTCGGGCTTCGCCGTCGCGGTCTTCATGGCCAATGCCGGCGGCGCGTGGGATAACGCCAAGAAGCTCCTTGAGTCCTACGGCCGCATCACCGCCGACGACTTCATGAACAACCCGCAGGTCCGCAGCGACCTCAAGGCCAAGCATGTGCCCGAGACCGTCCTCGACGCCATCGCCGCCCGCGCCGCCGAGATGCAGAAGACCGGCCAGGGCGCCAAGTATGTCTACGGCAAGGGCTCCGACGACCACAAGGCCACCGTCGTCGGCGACACCGTCGGCGACCCCTTCAAGGACACCTCCGGCCCCAGCCTCAACATCCTCATCAAGCTCATCTCCATCGTCTCGGTCGTCTTCGCCGGCCTCACCGTCAAGTTCGGCCCCCAGATCGGCGCCCTCATCGGTCTGAGCTGATCGGCCTGAGCTGATACGACAGCCTCTTCAAACAACAACGCCCCGCTCAATCCAGAGCGGGGCGTTTTTCTTTCTGCGCGTTCTCAATCCGCGGAGCCGTCGCCGTCACCCGGCTCGGTCGCTCAACCCCCCGCGCCCCTCACGAGCCGAGCCGGCGGATCGTCACCGAAACCCAGTTCCCCTCGCCGCGGAGTTCGCTCTCGACTTCCACCCCCGCCCCCAGTTCCTCCGCGATATCCCGGCTGCCCTCGCGGTTCCAGATCACCGCCCGGCCATCCCGGATCGCAAAGTTCCACTGGTGCAGCCCGCCGTACTCCTGCTGCTCGGCTTCATCCAGGTTGTGATTCAAAAGCACGAACCCGCCCGGCTTGGTCACCGCGATCATCTGCCGGATCGCCAGCATCGGGTCGTAGCAGTGGTCGAGGCTGTTCTGCGCGTGCGAAAGATCGAACGATCCCTCGCCAAACTTCTCCTCCAGCTTCTCCGCCTCGCACGCGATCGTCCGCACCGGCGGCTCGACGCCGAACTCGGCCATCAGCCGGTCGTATCCGTCGGCCAGCGCATCGGTCGGCACCAGCTCCACCCGCCGACCCTCCCACTTCTTCCCGATCAGCGTCAGCGGGCCCGCCCCCACATCCAGGATCCGAGCGGTCCCACCCGCCGGCACCGCGAGGCACCGGATGAACCGCGCCTGCAGCGGCAGGTCCGGGTCCAGCCGATCCTTGTAGAGCTGCGGCCACTGCTTGCCCTTGGTCCGGAACCAATCGCTCCAGAAGCCCAACTCATCCCGCAGGTGCGCCGACCAGGTCTGCTTGATCGTCTCGGCTGATTCGGCGCCCATGCCGTCCTCCTCGCGTGAAACGGGTCAACCGCCCATCCTATCGCGATCGGGCCCGCCGAGCCGCCTCCGGATGCCGCCAGCACCCGACCACATGGTCGTTCACCAGCCCGCATGCCTGCATGAACGCGTAGCAGATCGTCGATCCGACGAACCCGAACCCCCGCTTCTTGAGATCCTTGCTCATCGCGTCCGACGCCGCCGTCTTCGCCGGCACCTCCGCCAGCGACCGGAACCGGTTCACCACCGGCTCGCCCCCCACGAACGACCACAGGTGCTCCCCGGGGCTCTCCCCGCGCTCCCGCATCGCCAGCCACGCCTGCGCGTTCTTGACCACCGACTCGACCTTCAGCCGGTTGCGGATGATCCCCGGATCGCCCAGCAGTTCCTCCACCCGCCCCGGCACATGCCGCACGATCCACTCGGGGTCGAACCCGCCGAACACCTCGCGGTACCGCGCGCGCTTCCTGAGCACCGTGATCCAGCTCAGCCCCGCCTGCGCCCCCTCCAGGCACAGCATCTCGAACAGCCGCTGCTCGTCGCGCACAGGCACTCCCCACTCCTCGTCGTGGTACGCGACATACACCGGATCATCGCCGCACCACCCGCACCGCGCGAGACCCGCGGCCTTCGTGCGCGCGCCGCTCACGATTCCCCGATCGCCAGCAGTTCGCTGATGCGCCCGACATCGACATTCCCGCCCGAGATCACCACGCCGATGTCCTTCCCGCGCACCGACTCGGGAGACTCCCGCGCCTCGCGCAGCAACGCCGCCAGCCCCAGCACGCCCGTCGGCTCCACGACCATCTTCATCCGCTCGAGCACCAGCTTCATCGCCCGCGCCAACTCCGCATCGCTCACCGTCCGCATCGCGTCCACACGCTCGAGGATCACCGGCAGCGTGTACCGCCCCAGGTACGGCGTGCGCGCGCCATCGGCAATCGTGTCCGGGTTCCGCACCGTGCACAGCCGGCGCTCGGCGAAGCTCCGCGTCGCGTCGTCGCCCGCCTCGGGCTCCACGCCGATCACCCGGCAGCCCGGCGCCATCGCCCGCGCCACCGTCGCGCACCCGCTTAGCAAGCCCCCGCCCCCGCAGCACACGAACAGCGCCCCCAGCGACACCCCGTCCCGTTCCATCTCCTCGAACAGCTCCAGCCCCGTCGTGCCCTGCCCGCAGATCACCTCGGGGTGGTCGTACGGCGGCACGATCGTCAGGCCCTCATCGGCCGCGATCGCCCCGCCGATCTCCTCACGCGTCGGCCCCTCGAGCCCATAGAACTCCACGCGCGAGCCCGCCACCCCGCCACGCTCCAGGTGCGCGCGCGTCGCGGTCAGCTTGATCCGCGGCGCGTTCTCGGGCATCACGATCACCGCCTTGACGCCCAGGATCGACGACGCCAGCGCCACCGCCTGCGCGTGGTTCCCCGACGAGTAGGTCAGCACGCCGCGCGCACGCTCGGCGTCGTTCAGCCGCGCCAGCGCGTTGTACCCCCCGCGGAACTTGAACGCCCCGATCCGCTGGAAGTTCTCGCACTTGAAGTGCACCCGCGCGCCGACGAGCTCGTCGATCGCCCCGCAGCGCATCACCGGCGTCCGTCTCGCGATCCCCTCGAGCGTCACCGCCGCCGCGCGGATCCGCTCGATGGTGATCTCCCGAGTGAGCGCAAAATCGGGCGCCGCTCCCAACGCCCATCCCGACAGCGATTGTGTGGTCACGCGTGATCGTCCCTGTTCACACACCGACCGATCCGCGGCGGCTCCATCGCGCGCCGCGCCAAACTCCGGCCCCTTGCAGGCCGGATCTCAGCCCTCGAAATCCTCGAACGCGCCCTTCTCGGTCTGCTCCTCGAGGTACGCCTGGAACGCGCCCATCTGGTACGAGATAAAGCAGAACGCGTGGTGCAGCGTCAGCCACTCGATGTCGGTCGGATCCTCGTCGAGGTCCTTCCGCAACCGGTTCAACTCCGCCAGCATCACTTCCGCCTTCACCACGCACCTCCCCGCGTTCACACTCCGGGCGCCGGCTACCCCCGCGCCCCGCCGCGCACGATAGCACCCCCGACCAGCCCCGCCGATCCCGCCGCCCGCGCCAGCGCATAGATTCCGATCAGAACCCCCACCACGCTCGGGCCCGGCTGCAGATCAAACTCGAAACTCACCACCAGCCCACCGAGCACCCCCACCAGCGCCGCCAACCCGCTCAGCGCCACCACGCCCCACAAGCGCCCGCTCACCCGCAGCGCGATCGCCCCGGGCAGCACCAGCATCGCCGTCGCCAGGATCACCCCCGCCAGGCGCATCGTCACCACCACCGCCACCGCCAGCAGCACCATCAGGATCGTCCGCATCCGCCCGCCCGCGACCCCGAACACTCCCGCCCCGCGCTCGTCGAACGACCACAGCAACATCGGCCGCCGCACCCACCACAAAACACCCAGCGCCCCCGCCGCCGCCCCCCACGCGATCGCCGCGTCGATCCACCCGATCCCCCCGAGGCTCCCGAACAGCACCGCGTCGATCGCCGGCCGCGCCGACACCGCCTCCCCCCGGCCCGCCGCCGCCGACACGCGCTGCTGATCGATCTGCAGCAGGATGAACCCGATCGCCATGCACGCAACCAGCACGATCCCGATCGCCGTGTCCGCCGATGCCCCCGCCCGACCATCCCGGCTCAGCCGCGCCATCGCCAGCGCCGCGGCGATGCTGAAGACCGACACGATCGCCAGCAGCCCCAGTTCCTGCAGCGCCGCCGCACCGGCTCCCGCGCCCGCCGCCGCCACGCCCGTCACGCCCAGCAGGAACGCGACCCCGATCCCCCCGAACGCCGCGTGGCTCACGCCCTGCCCGATGAACGCCAGCCGCTTGAGCACCACCAGCACGCTCAGCGTCGAGCACACCAACGCCAGCGCCACCCCCGCCACGACACTCGGCGCGTAGATCCCACGCAGCACCGGGTCGCTCAGGTACTCAATCGTGCGCATGCGCCGCGTCCCCTTCCCCGCCGCAGCACCCGTGCGAAGGCCCCGCCCCGTGGCCCCGATGACTCGGATCGGCACACTCCTCGGCCAGGTGCGCCTGCACATGCACCTCCCCGAACACCCCGGCCACATCGTGCTCGAACACCTCGGCCAAAACCTGCGGCGTCAGCCCCTCGGGCGCGCCGTGGCTGTGCAGCGTCCGATTCAGACACGCCACCCGGTCCGACCCCGCCGCGATCGCCCGCAGGTCGTGGCTCACCGTCACGATCGTCAGCCCGAGTTCCCCGTGCAAGCGCGCGATCAACTCCCCAAACCGCCGCTGTCCGGACACATCCACCCCCGTCATCGGCTCATCGAGCAGCAGCACCTCGGGCTCGACCACCACCGCCCGCGCGATCAGCACCCGCTGCAACTGCCCCCCGCTGAGCGAACCCACCGGCTTGTTCGCATACCCGAGCGCATCGACCAGGTCCATCGCCCGCTCCACTCGCTCGCGCTGGTCCGCCGCCAGCCGCTGCCAGGGCTTCCGCGCGATCCGCAGCGGCATCCCCACCACCTCCCGCGCACACACCGGGAACGCCAACTCCAGGTTCGACCGCTGCGCCACCCACGCGATCCGTCCGCGCCGCGACGCCTCCCGCGGCTCGCCCCCCAGCACCCGCACCCGCCCCTCGGTCGGCGTGAACTGCCCCAGCATCAACCCCAGCAGCGTCGACTTCCCCCCGCCGTTCGGCCCGAGCACCCCCAGCCGCTCCCCGCGCGCCACCATCAGGTCGATCTTCTCGACCGCCAGCGACTCCGCGCCCGGATACCGGAAAGACACGCCTTCGATCACAATCGCCGGCTCCGAAGTCGCCCCGCGCGCGCTCATCCGTCCCCCCCGAGCCCGCGCACCAGCGCCGCAAGGTTCCCCTCCATCATCGCGAACCAGTCGCCGTTCCCGAGCGGGTCGAGCGTCTCCACCTTCGCCCCCGCCGCCTCGGCGATCGCACGCACCTCCCCGCCCGACCACTGCGGCTCGGCGAAGATCACCCCGCCGCCATCCCCGCCCAACGCCCGCACCACCCGCTCGATCTGCCCCGGCGTCGGCTCGGCCGACTCGATCGGGCGGATCACCTCGGCCACCTCCAGCCCGTACCGCTCGGCGAACCACCCGAACGACGCGTGGTGCGTCACGATCTTCCTCCCCCGAAACGGCCCCAGCTCCGACCGGCAGCGCTCGTCGAACGCCTCGAGCCGACCGATGACCTCGCTCGTCCGGTTCAGGATCCCCGTTGCCCGGACCGCCGACCCCTCGCCCCCACCCGCCTCGACGCGCGACGCGAGTTCCTCGCCCGCCCGCTGCACGAACCGCGCGCACAGCACCGGGTCGAGCCACACATGCGGATCCGTGCCGTGGGCATGATCGTGATCGTGCGAATGGTCGTGATCGTGCGCATGATCGTGGTCATGGTCGTGCCCGCCGACGCCCACCAGGTCGCCGAATGACAGCACCAGCCGCCCTTCGCCCGCGTGCCGCGCCAGAAACGATTCCACGCCCGGCTCGAGCCCGAGGCCCACCAGCACCACCACATCCGCCTTCCCGATCGCCGCCAGGTCGCTCGGCGTCGGGCTCCACCCGTGCGCGTCCCGACCCGGAGGCATCAGCACCGTCACCTCCGCCCCCTCGCCCAGCAGCGGCTCGATCAGGCCGCGCAGCGGCTCGATCGTCACGACCACCCGCTCGATCGCCCCGCCCCGATCCTCACCCCGCTCTGAGCCGCACGCCGAGAGCAACATCACGCCCACCAGTACACCCACCAGCCCGACCAGCCCCCGAGCCGACCATCCGATTCCCCGCATCGAACTCTCCTTCAAGCAGTCTGCCGGGCCCGCCCGCGGCACCCGAACCCGCTCCGGGCGTACGCCCCACGGACCCCGACGGGTCGAACGCCGGGCGATCGATCGTACCCGTGCGCGCCGAATCGCTCGCTGACAACCCCCTTGACGAGAGCCAGCCCGGCAACGGGGTATAATGCCGACCTCCCGAATCGGGAGCCGACGGGGCGGTAGCTCAGCTGGTAGAGCGCTGCAATCGCACTGCAGAGGTCGTCAGTTCGAATCTGATCCGCTCCACTTCCCCCTCTCAGACCGGGCCCGCCAGAGGCCCGCCGAATTCCCGAACCCCACCCCCTCGCGGGTGAGGCGACGGGTGTCGGCACGCGCCCGCCGCTCCCGGGCAAGCATGGGGAAAACCCCCATTCAACACCTTTAAGGGCCTCGTTGTGTGGAGAAATGTCGGGCTGACTTGGCACCGGGCGATTTCTGGTGTAAGTCTAAGGGGACGCGGGAAACATCCCGCTCCACCGGCTCGACTCACTGTTCTCAGGCCGCCGAAGGCTTCGGTTCTTCGGCGGTCTGTGTTTTTCTGGTCCGAGAAGACCTGCCGCGACCACGCTCAGCCCGCGTCCAGCATACCTCGCACCTGCCCGATCAGTTCGCACGCCGCGTCCCGCGACGCCCGCGCCCAGTCCGATCCCATCTCCCCCGCGCGGGCCGGGTACAGGATGGATCGGCTGGCGGTCAGCAACAGGCCCGCCCGGGCCGGGTCGCGGATCGGCTCACCTGTTCCGTCCCGCCGCGCCAATCCCAGCGCCTCCTCGACCGACCCCCCCTGCGCCCCGATCCCGGGCACCAGGAAGACCTGGTCGGGCATCCGCTCGCGGAGCGACGACGCATCGCTCGCTTTGGTGGCCCCCACCACCGCCCCGACCTCGCTCAGGCCCCCCGCGCTCAGGCCCGCCCCGCCGAGGCAGCCGCGCCCGAACGCCGCCACCCGTTCGGCGACCATCTCCGCAACCGTGCCCCCGGTCGCCAGACCCGGCGACTGGATCGACTCGCTCTCTGGGTTGCTCGTGCGCACCAGCACGAAGATCCCGAGCCCTTCCTCAAGAAAGGGCGTCAGCGGCTCGAGCCCGAGGTAGGGGCTGACCGTGACCGCGTCGACGCCCATCTCTGCCGCCGCCGCCGCGTAGTGCGCCGCCGAGATCCCGATGTCGCCCCGCTTGGCGTCGAGGATCGTCAGCAGCCCGTCCCGCCGGGCGTGCTCGCAGACGCGTTCGAGCACCGCGACGCCGGCGCTCCCGTAGCGTTCGAAGCACGCCGACTGCATCTTGACGATCGGCACCAGCCCCGCGACCGCGTCGAGGATCCCGATGCAGAACGCCTCGATCGCCGAGCACGCGTCGGGGTGCCCGCCAGCCACCGCGATCGGCAACTTCTCGTACACCGGGTCGAGCCCGACGCAGACCGGCGTGCCGGTCCGGGTCAGCGCCGACGACAGCCGATCGGCAAACCGGGGCCGGGCGGAGTCTGCGTCGTGCCCGGCACCGGTCGGGGCGGAATCGGATCGGGCGGGGTGGGTCATGGCTAGAGTCCGAGCGAGGAAACCGGGCCCGTCTCACGCGATCGCGCGCACGAACCGAGTGTATCCATGAACGCTCATGTCCCTGAAAGTCTCGATCTCAAGAAAGATCGCGGGCTGACCATCCAGTGGGCCGACGGCACCAGTTCCTACTACACCATCGCCTACCTCCGCAAGATGAGCCCCTCGGCCGACATGCGCAACCTCCGCGAGCAGCTCGAGAAGAACCCGCTGACCGTCCTGCCCAGCAGCGCCGCCCGCGGAGCCGTCACCGCCCGCGACGCCGAACTCGTCGGCAACTACGCGATCCGAATCACCTTCAGCGACGGGCACGGCAGCGGGATCTACTCGTTCGAGTATCTCCGCAGCATCGACCCCGCCCGCGCCGAACCCGACGACACGCCCCCGGGCGTCACGCGCGACGAACCCGGCGCAGGCTGATCCGGACTCCCGCTATCGTCTTGCCGTGACTGAATCGGGCGAGCCGAGCCAGGGACCAGCCAACAGACCCGACGCGGACGGTGCGCCCGAGACCCCCATCGAACTGACGACCCTGCTGGCCGACCTGCCCGGGTTTCCCCGACCCCTCGCGCGGCAGATGGCGAGCCTCGGGCTCTGGCGACTCGCCCACCTCGTGCTCCACCTGCCCATGCGCTACGAGCACCTCGAAGCCGAGGCGCCGATCGGCGAGATCGAGCCGGATCGCATCGTCTCGGCACGCGGCGAGATCACCAGCACCCGCCCGAGCGGCTCGCGCCAGCGCCCGAGATTCGAAGCGATCCTCCACGACGGCGAGGACCGGCTCGAACTCGTCTGGTTCCACATGCCCTACATCGCCAAGAAGCTGCATGTCGGCGACCGCGTCCGCGTGCAGGGCAAGGCCAAGCCGCGCGGCCCGGCGCGGCAGATGATCAACCCGACCTTCGAGATCCTCGACGACGACGAGCCGCCGCTGCGCGAAGCCCGGCTGCGCCCGGTTTACCCCGCGAGCGAATCGGTCGCGAGTCGGCAGGTCGAGCGGGCCGCGTCGCTGGCGCTCCCCTTCGCCCTGCCGCTGCTCGACGATCACCTGCCCGAGGAGTTCGTCCGCGCCCGCGAGATGCCGGCGCTCGCCGAGGCGTACCGGATGATGCACGCCCCGGCGTCGGACGCCGAAGCCGAGGAAGCCCGCCGCCGCCTCGCGTTCGATGAACTGCTCATGCTCCAGCTCGGGGTGTACCTCAAGCGCGCGCACCGCCGACGCGACTTGTCCGCCCCCGCCCTCGAAGCGACCGCCCAGATCGACGAGCACATCCGCGCCCGCCTGCCGTTCTCCCTCACGCCGGCCCAGGACAAGGTCGTCGGGGAGGTCACCCGCGACCTCGCGCAGACCGTCCCGACCAACCGGCTCATCCAGGGCGATGTCGGCTCGGGCAAGACGGTCATCGCGCTCTACGCGATGCTGCTCGCGGTCGCCGGCGGGCACCAGGCGGCGCTCATGGCCCCCACCGAGATCCTCGCCGAGCAGCACCACGCCTCGATCTCCGAGATGCTCAAGGGCTCACGCGTCCGCGTGAAGCTGCTCACCGGCGCGACCCCCGAGCCCGAGGCCGCCTCCATCCTGCGGGCGCTCGAACAGGGCAACATCGACCTGCTCATCGGGACCCACGCCTTGCTCACCGAACGCGTCCGGTTCAGAAGCCTCGCCGTCGCGATCATCGACGAGCAGCACCGCTTCGGCGTGCACCAGCGCGCCACGCTCCGCGCCAAGAGCGACGATGCGGGCTCCTCGCCGCATGTCCTGGTCATGACCGCCACCCCCATCCCCCGCACGCTGGCGATCACGCTCTTCGGCGACCTCGATGTCTCGACGATCACCGGGCTCCCGCCGGGACGCAAGCCCATCGTCACGCGCGTCGTCGCGCCGGACGAGCGCGACGCGGTCTACCGCTTCGTGCGCGAACGCGTCGAGGCGGGCGACCAGGCGTTCGTGGTCGTGCCGACGATCGAGGGCTCCGACGACATGGCCGGGGTGCGCTCGCTGGTGAAGGAGCTCGAGGAGGGTCCGCTCGCGGGCAAGCGCGTCGCGGGGCTCCATGGCAAGCTGAAGCGCGCCACCCGCGAGCACACCATGAGCCGCTTCCGATCCGGGCTGATCGATGTGCTCGTCGCGACCACGGTCATCGAGGTCGGCGTCGATGTGCCCAACGCGACGGTGATGGTCGTTGAGCACGCCGAGCGCTTCGGGCTCGCCCAGCTCCATCAGCTCCGCGGGCGCGTCGGACGCGGCGCCAAGCCCGGCACCTGCCTGGTCATCGCCCACCCGACGACCGAGGACGCCCAGCGGCGGATGGAGGTCTTCGGGCAGGTCGCCGACGGATTCAAGCTCGCCGAGAAGGACCTCGAGATCCGCGGGCCCGGCGAACTGTTCGGAACGCGGCAGTCCGGGCTCCCCCCGCTGCGCATCGCGGACCTGATGGGCGATCGCGAGCTTCTGGGGCTGGCGCGACGGGACGCGGCGGCATGGATCGAACGCTCGCCGAGGCTCGACCAGCCCGCCGAGGCCCTGCTCCGCCGACGCTTGCTCAAGGCCTACGGCGAGACGCTGGGGCTCGGCGATATAGGATGACTCGCTCCGGTTGTGAAAAACCCGCTCGATTTCGAGTTTCCTGCCTATCCATCGGCTCAATTTTGTGTCTCCCTCTGGGGCGGCGGGTTGTGCCCGGTCAGCGGGGTATCGGTCAGGCGGAAGTACCTGTTAGGATCTCACTCGCCATGGATACGGAACTTCACGAACGGATGCGGGCGGCGGTCGGGGCTCGGACCTTTCGGCACCTGAGCGAACTCACCGGAACCCATCACGAGACCGTGCGGCGCTACATGCAGGGGCAGGCGCCGAGCGTCGAGTTTGTCTCGGCGCTCTGCGGGGCGCTCGGGCTCAACGCCAACTGGATGCTGACCGGGCGCGGACCCATGCGGCAGGCCGAAGTGCGGGCCGCGTCGCTGCAGCAGGCCGACGCGTCGGAGCTCCTGGCCGCCATGGCGACGACGATCGAGGTGCTGATCAAGCGCGTGGAGCGGCTGGAGGTCTTCCTGCAGACGATGGAGGTCCGCCTGCGGGCCGCCCCGGTATCATCCGACCCGTCTCGAGGCGCCGACCACGGAGCATCGCGTGACCAGCGACCCGAAGGATCCCCTGTACGAGCCCGCGCCATCCGGATCGGAGACGCTCTTGCCGAGCGAAAGCCTCAGGCTCGTGATTGAACTGATGCGTCCCGCCGGGCCCGAACTGGCGCGCCGGTGGGTCGCCGCCCTCATGCTCGTCCCCGAGTCTGATCGGGAGACGGTGGTCGCGGAGGTCGAGGCCCGCGTCGCCCAGCTCTATTCCCAATCCGAGCCGTAGGCCGGGCCGGATCCCGGCCTGGTCGGGCCCCCACTGAAGGCGGCTGCCCGGCTCGACTTTGTGTCGCTGCGCCGAGGCCTGGCCGCGGTTCTGGAACTTCTCGCGGCACCCCGGGCTTGCACGGGCATTCTTCGGAAGCAACGGATGCTGCCCGCCCGATAGGTCCCTCGTCATGGACGCGAGCTTCCACACCAGGTTGCGTGAGGCCGTCGGAACGAGGACCTTCCGATGCCTCAGCGAGATCACCGGAACGCACCACGAGACGGTGCGTCGGTACATGCAGGGGCAGTCCCCGAGCTTGGACTTCGTGTCATCGCTGTGCAGGGCGCTGGGGCTCAACGCGAACTGGCTCCTGGGCGGGCACGGTCCCAAGTTTCTTGCCGAGAACGCCGACCGCGCGCTCGCCGAGGCAAGCGTCGGCTCGTTGCTTCGGGCGCTGGCGGCGCACGCCGATTCCATCGCGCCCCGGCTCGCCGGATACGAGACGCTGGCGAGGAGTTTCGGGGCCGGGGCGCCCTCGATGAGCGATCAGCCCCTCGCCCGGCTCGGCCCAACCGAGCTCGCGCTCAATCCAAGCACGGCTCGCCCGATGGCGCGACGCCTGCGGTCAAACTGACCGAGAGGGTCGTTGCCAGCCGATCGAGTCGACGGTCCGGCTCGCGGCTCAGCCAAACGCTGCGCTCCGGCGGAAACGGGCCGACTCGATCCTGCTCCGCAATCAACGCATCGGCGGATGAAACGCCATCACCCGGATTCCCGAGATTGGCCTGCGGTCTTGGTGCTTCTTGACCGGGACATGCCCGGAGTCTGGTTGAGCGGCAACCGACCACCACAGAACGGAGCCACATTCCAGATTCCTGTCGCAGCGGCGTGCCAGCATGACAGAAACGGGGAGTTTTCCCTGTTTTCTTGCGACTGGAAAGTCCTCAGAGGTTTGGGTCGGTCTAAACATTGTTCAATGAGCGACGGTCTGGACAGACGGCTCCGCGAAGCGGTCGGCACGCGGACCTATCGGCATCTGGGCGAACTCACCCGGACGCACCACGAGACCGTTCGACGCTACATGCAGGGGCAGACCCCGAGCGCCGCATTCCTTGCCAACCTCTGCGAGGAACTCGGACTGAACGCCAACTGGCTGCTCAACGGGCACGGCCCGATGCACCGGGCCGACCTGCGGACAACCGAGCTCCAGAACGCGGAGGCCTCGGAACTCTTCAAGGGCATCGCCGCTCACTTTGACGAGTGTCGGGAGCGGCTCGGGCGGGTCGAGCAGGCGATCCAGGGACTCCACCAGTGGACGCGCTCGGTCGAAGCAAGGCTCGGCGGATCGGACGCCAAGGGCGAGTCGCCGAACTCGGGCAACGGCAACACGCCCCCGCGTGCCCGCAGGCTGACCGATCCCCGCCCCGGGTCCAACGACCCACCCCGCCCTGACTGAGCCCCGGACGCGACGCCCGCAGGCCGGGCCCGCGGGCCCCACTCCTACGATCGGACATGAGCTTCAACGACGCGGTCGCCCGACAGTTCGAGCAGATGTCGGTCATGCTGGAACTGCTCGGCGCCGACCGGTTCCGCGTAAACGCGTACGCCCGGGCCGCGCGCACGGTCGAGGGTCTCGGCCAGGACCTCGAGCCGATCGCGGGGGATCTCAAGGCGCTTCAGGGACTCGACGGCATCGGCAAGAGCACCGCCGAGAAGATCGCCGAGTTCGCCAAGTCCGGCCGCATTGCCGAACACGACGAACTGGCGGCGAAGGTTCCCGCGACGCTGATGGACCTCCTGGAGATCCAGGGGCTCGGTCCCAAGACCGTCCGGCTGCTTTGGAAGGACAAGGGCGTCGAGACGATCGACCAGCTCAAGGCCGTGATCGAGGACGGGTCCATTCTCGAGCTGCCGCGGATGGGCGCCAAGACGGTCGAGAACATCAGGCAGGCGATCGCGTTCAACGAGTCGTCGGGAGGTCGGCTGCACCTCGGTGTCGCGATGCCCATCGCCGAGCGGATCGTCGAGTACATGCGGGGGGTCGATGGCATCGAGCGGGTCGCGTTCGCGGGCTCGCTGAGGCGGGGCCAGGAGACCATCGGGGACATCGATGTGCTGGTGGTTGCAAGCGACGCGTCCGGTGCGCACGAGGCGTTCCGCGAGATGCCGGGCGTTGAGAAAGTGCTCGCGTCGGGGGAGAGCAAGACCTCGGTGCGGTGCTCGCTCGCGGCCGACGCGGGGCGCTGGGGAGACGCGGACACCAACCCGAGCGTCCAGGCCGATCTGCGCGTCGTCCCGGGCGAGAGCTGGGGCGCGGCGCTGATGTACTTCACCGGCTCGAAGGAGCACAATGTCCGCCTGCGCGAGATCGCGCTGCGGAAGAAGCTGACGCTCAACGAGTACGGCTTGTTCCCCGAGGACGACGAGAAGGAGCCGCCGCAGAAGCGCGGCGTCAAGGCCGTCGCCGGCAAGACCGAGGAAGAGATCTACAAGAAGCTGGGCGTGGCGTTCGTCCCGCCGGAGCTGCGCGAGGATCGGGGCGAACTCTCAGCAGAGATCCCCGATGACCTCATCGAGTTGGCGGACATCAAAGCCGAGCTACACGCGCACACGACCGCCTCGGACGGGCTGCTGTCCCTGGAGCAACTGGTCGAGGGCGCGCGCCAGCGGGGCTTCCACACGATCGCGGTGACGGATCACTCCAAGAGCGCCGTGCAGGCAAACGGGCTGAGCATCGATCGGCTGCGGGCGCAGATCGAGCAGGTGCACGCGTTCAACAAGAGCGCGAAGGACATCACGGTGCTCGCGGGCTCGGAGGTGGACATCCTCGCCGACGGCTCGCTCGATTATGACGACGACCTGCTCGCCGAACTCGACATGATCGTCGCGAGCCCGCACGCGGCGCTCTCGCAGGATCCCAAGGCCGCCACCAGGCGGCTGATCAGGGCGATCGAGCACCCGCTCGTCCGCGTCCTGGGGCACCCGACGGGGCGGCTGATCAACCGAAGGCCCGGGCTCGAGCCCGCGATGGACGAGATCATCGCCGCGGCGAAGGAGCACGATGTCGCACTCGAGATCAACGCGCACTGGATGCGGCTCGACCTGCGCGACCGGCATGTGCGCGCTGCTGTCGAGGGCGGGGCGCTGCTGGCGATCGACTGCGATGTCCACGCCAGCGAGGACTTCGACAACCTGCGCTACGGCGTGCTGACGGGTCGGCGGGGGTGGCTGCCCCGGGACCGGTGCATCAACACCTGGCCGAAGGCGAAGCTGCATAACTGGTTGAAGCGGAGCCTGTGAGCGGGCTCGCCCGGGGTGCGCCGGCCTAGACTCCAGCGCTGCGGTCACAGCCCTGACATGCGATTCATCCGTGCCGGCCCGGTGGATTCCGGGTCCGTTGCCGAAGGAGCGTCCATGTTCGACCGACTGAGCGACGGGTTCAACTCCGTCTTCCGCAAGCTCTCGGGCCAGGGCAAGATCAGCGAGGCGAATGTCCGCGAGGCGATGGACGAGGTGCGCACGGCGCTGCTCGAAGCGGATGTGCACTACAGCGTCGTGGAGGCGTTCTGCCAGAGCGTCGTCGAGGATGCGCTCGGCCAGGAAGTGACCAGGAGCGTCAAGCCGGGCGAGGAGATGATCGCGATCGTCCACCGCCGGCTCGTCGAGTTCCTCGGGGGCGAGGACGAATCGCCCGGGATCATGCGCGTCAGCCCCGGGCCGACGGTCGTGATGATGTGCGGGCTCCAGGGCTCGGGCAAAACCACGACCTGCGGCAAGCTGGCGGCGTACCTCAAGAAGCGCGGGCGCAGCTCGATGCTTTGCGCCGCCGACCTGCAGCGTCCCGCGGCGGTGGAACAGCTCCAGATCGTCGCCGAGCAGGTCCAGCGCGATGCGCCGGGCGGGGCGCAGGTCCACTTCTACGCCGAGCCCGAGAAGTGCGCCGCGTACGGCAAGGCGGTCGGCGTCGCGGTGCAAGTCTGCCAGAACGCGCTGAAGAAGGCCCGCGAGCTGGGCGTGGACACGCTGATCCTCGATACGGCCGGGCGGCTGCACATCAACGATGAACTGATGGGCGAACTCGCGGGCGTCAACAAGGCGCTCGGCCCGCACCAGATCATGCTCGTCGTCGACGCGATGACCGGGCAGGACGCGGTCAACAGCGCCAAGGCGTTCCACGACAAGCTCGAGGTCGACGGGATCATCCTGACCAAGTTCGACTCCGACACCCGCGGCGGGGCGGCGCTCTCGGTCAAGAAGGTCACCGGCGCGCCGATCCGGTTCATCGGCGTCGGCGAGCGGATCGACGCGATCGAGGAGTTCCACGCCGAGCGCATGGCCGGGCGCATCCTGGGCATGGGCGATGTCGTCAGCCTCGTCGAGAAGGCCCAGCAGGAGGTCACCGAGGAAGAGGTCGCCCGGCTCGAGGCGAAGATGGCCAAGGGCGAGATGACCATGGACGACTTCGTCAAGCAGCTCAAGACGCTGCGCCGGATGGGCCCGCTCAAGCAGTTGCTCGGGCTGCTGCCCGGCGTCGGGCAGGCGCTCAAGGATGTGCATGTCGACGACAAGCAGCTCGACCGGATCGAGGCGACCATCGGCTCGATGACCGAGCAGGAGAAAGCCAAGCCCTCGATCGTCAACATCTCCCGCCGACGCCGCATCGCTCGCGGCAGCGGCACCAAGGAGCAGGAGGTCGGGCAGCTCACCAAGCAGTTCGAGACCGTCTCCAAGATGACCAAGGCGATGGCGAGCATGGGGGCGCGCGACAAGGTCGCGGCGGTCAAGGAACTCGGCGCGGGCGGGATGGCGGGAATGATGCCCGGCGTCGCGGGGCTGCCCGGGTTCAAGTCCAAGGGTTCGACCCGATCCGAGTCGGGCAAGGGACGGTTCAAGCAGCGCAAAGGCGGGAAGAAGCGTCGCTGATCCCACGGAATCGACGCATCCGCGCGCGGGCGGGCGTGGTATCAGTCAGGGTTCGGCGCGTGCGCGCCCGCGAGCGGGCGCGACGGGGCTTTGCCGCGCCGGGGACGCCGCGCGCTTTGCCGCGCCGGGGATGAGGAGCCTTGCATGTCTTCGACGCGCCGCCGTGGGTTGATGTTCTTGTCCCGACCGTTTGGATTCCGGATTCGTTCGATCGCTTCGGGCGGGTTCGCCGTGCCCGCGGCGTTGATCGGGGTGTCGCTGGTCGGTGGAGCGGTTGCCTCACTGCAACCCGGTCGGGACGGCCCCGAGACGCCGCGCCAGCCGGGCGATCTGCAGGCGCTTGTGAAGAAGGACCACGCCAACATCCGCGAGACCGTCGCGGACCTGTACGCCGTGATCTCCGGGCCCGCCGGCCCGCGCGACTGGGACGCGTTCCGGGCCCTGTTTGCCGAAGGCGGGCGGCTGGCGGCGATGGCGCCCACGCGCGAGGGCGGGACGCGGCCGGTGCAGATGACTCCCGAGGAATACATCGAGCGCAGCGGGCCCTTCATGCAGACACGAGGATTCTTCGAAACCGAACTGGCGCGCGAAATCGAGGTCTACGGCTCGATCGCGCATGTGTTCAGCTCGTACGAGACGCGCTTCGAGGCCGAGGGCGAGGTCTTCCAGCGCGGCATCAACAGCATCAGCCTTGTGCGCACGGGCGAGGGGGAGTGGAAGGTCTACCAGATCCTCTGGCAGGGCGAGACCGACGACAACCCGCTGCCCGAGCAGTTCGAGAAGCGCGGCCGCTGACGCGCTCGGCCCTCATCTACACGAGCCATGTCGAACCATGTGCCGCGGCTTGCCCTCCGGGCCAAGCCCGTCGCACGCGGGCGTGATCGCGCCGCACCGGGGCGCGTTGTGACGCGTCGCCCGGTCAGTCGTCGCCGAAGGGCAGGATGTCCGACGCCTCGCCGCGCGACCAGGCCCGCACGCGGGGCCAGAAGATCTCGCGGAGCAGGATCTTGATGCAGGCGGCGGCGGGGATGGCGATGAGCAACCCGTACACCCCCGCCAGCACCCCGCCGGCGATCGAGGCGAAGAGAATCGTCGGGGTCTCCATGTCGGTCGTCTTGCCCTGGATCAGCGGGGTGAGGACATAGTCGTCGGCGAGCTGCCCGATCTGGTAGACCGCGACCGGCGCAAGCAGGACCCACCAGATGGACTCCTGGAACGCGAACATCGTGTGCGGGTCGAGCCACAACGCCGTGATCGTGATCGGGATGCTGATCAGCGCGACATACGGCACGATCGAGATCAGCCCCACCGCCGGCCCGAAGACCAGCGGCATCGGCAGCCCGATCACCCAGTACGCGACCGTGAAGTAGATCGACAGGATGAACGCGATGATCAGCCGCCCGCGGATGAACCCGCTGATCACGACATCCATCTTCGAGGCGAGGTCGAAGACGCGGCTCTTGCGGCGTTCGGGGATCAGCTCGGACCAGAACCCGCGGACGCGTCCCCACCCGGTGCAGATGAAGAAGAAGAAGAACGCGGTCAGGAACCCGCTGAAGAACAGGAGCCCGATGGAGGCGATCGCGCCCAGCGCCGCCGACACCGCCCCCGAACCGGTCTCGAGCGCCTGCTTGGCGATCGCGTCGGCGTTGGCGCGGACCCAGTTCAGGACATAGTCGGCCGCCGCGATCACATCGGAACGCTGCGTCGCGCTCGAGGCGAGCGCCTCGGTGACGGCTTCGTCGGTCGTGCCCACCGCCGGGCCCCGCCCGGTGGGCGAGCCGCTCCCCGGATCCGCCCCCGGGTTGGCGCCCGGTTCGCCGCCCGCGTTGCCCCCATCGCCCTCGGTCCCCGCGGACGGATCGCGCCCTTCCCCGCCCTCGGCCGGGCGCGTGCCACGCTGGCGGATCTCCTCGGCCATCTCCTCGCGGGCCTCGGCTTCCCGCTGCTGCTGCTCGACGAGCCAGTCGCGGATGAAGACCCACGCGTCGTTGGGCAGGTCGGCTCGGAGTTGCTCGTTCTCGGGGTTCTCGGCCGACTCGATCACCGCCTCGACATTCGTCGCCAGCGTGCGCGCGTACCCCACGCCCTGCACCACCGCGAACCCCGCACCCAGCGTGACCGGCACGACGACCAGCACCGCCCCGGCGACGATGATCCCACCGGCGGCGACCTGCCGATTGATCCACCGCACCCGCGTCAGCCGCACGACCAGCGGCTCGAACAGGTACGCCAGCGCCACCGCCAGCAGCAGCGGCACCGTCACCAGCCGCAGCATGTACCCGAGCTGCAGCAGCCACAGAATGCTCAGAACCACCAGCACATCGCGCACCGGCTGGAACTGCCAGAGGTGCATCGACCGCCAGTCGCGCGGCGGCTTCTCGCCGGAAGGCTCGGCTTGGGGATTGGCGTCCGGCTCGGGGCCCGTCATGGGCGGCAGGATACCGGCTCGGGGCGGGAACCGTCAGGCGGTCAGCGGCGCGGGCTCGAGCGACTCGAACGCCTCGTCGAACCCGTAGACCTCGTCGAAGTCCTCGATCGAGTCCTCATCGGTCTTGCGCATCAGCCCGGCATCGACCATCGCAAAGACGATCCGACCAAAGTCGCCCGTGCGGTGGATCCCCCACCGCTGCAGGACCGTCCTCGCCAGCTTGCCGTAGCGACGGATCGCGTAGTCCTTGAGCCCGAAGCAGAGCTGGGCCCCGGTGACATGGTGGCTCTCGTCGTCGCTGAGCCCGGGCACGCCCTCGTGCACGCTGCTGACGGTGTGGGCGAGCCCCTGACGCACGAACTCGAACGCCTGCGGGGGATAGGGCGAATCGTCAATCAGCCTCGACCAGTCGATCTTTGCTTCGTCGGACACGCCTCGGTCTCCGGTTTCCCCTCCATGGGGACCCCCACGCCAGCCGGAGCGCCGGCGGGGCACGCTCGGATACTAGTCACGCCCGGGCGACCCGGGAGACTTCGCCCGACCCGCGGCCCTCGGACTCGCCGCGAGCGGCGCCGAAAGCTCCCCCGGCCGATCCCCGCGCCGCCGCACGCTCACATGCGGCGAGGGGAGATACCACCGCAGCGGACGCTCGGCCCACCTGCCCGGCCACTTCCCGGCCGACTCGACGCCGATCCGCGGCGTCCGGACGATTTCACCCGTTCTTATCGGCCTTCGACTGGCCCGTTCGAGAAAGAGAACGCCGCCTTCGATCAGGTCCTCGCCGTCGAGCGTCCGGTCGATCGCGAGCGCCTGGCAGAGCTTGCCGGGGCCCGAGCAGAGGTCTTCGGGCTTCTTCGCCTTGGCGCGGGCGGCGAACATTGCGTCGAGCCCTTCGACCGGTTCGAGCGCACGGATCAGCACCGCGACCGGCTCGCCGGGCTTCCCAGCCACGACATTGAAGCAGTGGTGCATGCCGTAGGTGAAGTAGACATACGCCGTGCCGGCCCGGGCGTACATCGACTCGACGCGAGGCGTGCGCCGCCCGCCGAAGGAGTGAGCCGCGCGATCGGTGACGCCAAGGTACGCCTCGGTCTCGACGATGATGCCGGCGAGGCGCGAGCCGTCGGGGAGGATGCGGACGAGCCGCTGGCCGAGGAGATCGACCGCCACGCGATCGGAGGGGCGGGCGAGGGTTTGGCGGAAGAGGCGGCTCACGCGTACGCGTGCAGCCCCGGCAACAACAGGTTCACCCCGAAGTAGGTCCACAGCATCACCACGAACCCCACGACGCTCAGCCACGCCGTGACGAGACCGCGGTTCTTCGCGGTGAATCGCGTGTGGATCACGATCAGGTAGATGATCCAGGTGACCAGCGCCCAGGTTTCCTTCGGGTCGAACGCCCACCAGCGGCCCCACGAGTGGTCCGCCCACCACGCGCCGAGCAGGATGCCGACGCCGAGCGTCCAGAACGCGAGCTGGAGGACGATCATCGTCGCGGTGTCGAGGTCGCGGAGGGTGCGCTGCGTCGGCGGGCTCTTGGCACCTTCGGCCGCGTTGGCGTCCCCGCCCGCGGCTCCCCCCCGGCTGGTCGGCTCGACCGCGCCGGTCGCGACGGCGAGCGCCGGCGTGAGACCCGCCGCCTCGAGCCGCTTGGCACCCAGCTTGGAGGCGTAGTGCGTCACCAGGTAGAACAGGCTGAGGATGAAGCCCAGCGCGATCAGCCCGTACGAGGTGAGCACGATCGTGACATGGTACTTGAGCAGCACCGAGGTATTGAGGATCGCGGCCTCGCGCTGCACCTCGACGCCCGGGATGCCCGTCTCGGTCGCGGTGATGAGCACGAGGAAGCCCGTGGCGGCGGCGGCCGCCCCGAACAGCGGCTGCCGCTTCCACGCCATCAGGAAGACCGCCACCAGCGACGCGAACAGGCTCACGCCCGTCATCGACTCGAACTGGTTCTGGATCGCGAACCGCTCGGCGATCAGGCACCGCGCGATGAACCCGAACGCGTGCAGCCCGATCGCGACGAACAGGAACACCATGCCCGTGCGCAGGATGCCGCGCCGGTGCGTGCCGAACGCGATCAGCAGCGTGACCAGCGCCAGCAGGTACGACCAGTACCCCCAGGTGAACGGGGCCGACCGGTTGTACGCGAGCTCGAGCGACCGCTTGGTCGTCGGGTAGAGTTCGGGGTTGATCGTCGGGAGGACCGCCGCCAGCTCGCCGATCAGCCGGTTGGTGTCTTCGACACGCTGCGCCCGCCACGCCGCCCCCAATTCGCGGGCGATCCGCTGGGCCTCGGCCGCCTTGGGATAGCTCTCGGCCAGGTGGTGCCAGTGATCGCTCGTGCTCTCGGGCGCGATCATCAGCAGGTTCGCTCGCGAGGAGTTCCAGAGCTGGACCGCCCGCCCGAGCCGCCCGATGCCGTCGCGGTAGGGCTCGTTGGTGTCGTAGTCGGCGACGATGCCCTCGATCTCGGCGTTGAACATCACCGGCGTGATGCGCGTCAGCTTCAGGTACGACCGGCGCCGCTCCTCGACCTCGGCGGCGACCTCCTCGCTCGCGTCCCGCGGCATCGGGAAGAATCGCTCCACGAACTCCTTGCGCAGCGGCAGGTAGCCCACATGCAGAATCGGGCGGTCGGCGTAGTGCCCGGGGTCGATCACCAGGTCGAACATCGTGAAGACCGGGTCGAACGCGTACTCGGTCACCTCGCCCTCGGCGTCGCGGAACTCCTCGACGAACCGCTTCTTGCCCGTCAGCGTCGCGACCGTCTCCCGCGCCAGCGTGTCGACGATCTTCACCCGCGTGTTGTGGAACACCGCCAGGTCGCGCAGCGGCCCGACATCCACCTGCCGGGCGAAGGCGATCTTCTCCTTCGCGTGGACATACGGGTCCGAGTGGTCGTGGTCGTGATGATGCCCCGAGGAAGGCTCCCCGAACGGGTTGGGCAGGTCCGCGGCGGCCTCTTCGACGAGTTGCTCGGCCGGGTGCGCGTTGCCCTCGGGCGCCGCCTGCGCCCACGCCGACGACGCGGGCGCCAGCAGCCCCAGCACCAGGGCGAACGGGAGGAGCGGGCTCCGGGTGATGAGTGATCGGATGGATCGCATTGATCGGATCATGCGGCGGCCTTGCTGGCAGCGAGCTGCCTCTGGATCGCTTTCTTCTTCCGCCGGAGCAGCCAGGGCTTCACATAGAACGCCCACGGGATGCCCAGCGCCATCAGGATCCCCCCCAACGCGATGATGTGGATCCCCGCGTTGTTCCCCACATGCAGAATCGTGAACCGCGCGAACGGCTCGTGCCTCGGCTCGAGCCCGCGCGCGCGCAGCTCGGCGTTCTTCTCGTCGGCGACCTGCCGCGACGACTCCCAGCTCTGCCGGTCCCACCCCGCCTGCGCGAACTTGTACTGGTGCGGGTTGAGCCCGCTGACGAGCCTCCCGAAGAACCGCGACACCGGGTTCATCGACTCGTCGTAGATATTGAACGGCGCCCGCAGCGGCGCGTTGAGCTTGGCAACATGCGTGAACGGCTCGAACCGCACCTCCCGCGTCCGCAGAGACTCGGGCAGCCGCCGGCGGATCGGCTCGGGCAGGAACGACCACGCCTCGACCGGCGCCCCCGAAGGCTCGACCCGCACCGTCGACTGGTAGTCCCGCGGCGCGCCGCGGTGCTCGTACTCGATCATGTCGAAATCCACGAGCTGCACCGTAAAGCCGGGCAGCCGACGCCACAGCCGACCGAACGCGACCGTCAGCTGCCGCCCGTCAGGGAGCGTCACCGTCCCGGCGCTGTCGCGATCGTCGGAAGTCTGCCCGACATACTCGATGAACGGCACCCAGACGATCCGGCGCCAGTTCTCCAGCCCGGGCTTGCTGCTGGTTACCTCCACCGCCAGGCGCGCAAAGCGGTGCGTCCCGATCTGGTCCTTCTCGCGGTTGATCTCGGGCTCGACCACCGGCCTTCGATACCGCTCGGCGTGCGCCCACGAGCGCCCGAACGCGATCGTCAGCTCACCCGGCACGACCTCCAGATCCTCGCCCGGGCCCGCCGAGGGCAGCGCCTCGATCGACCCGCCCGGCAGGCGCAGCCACGCGTCGTAGGAATCATCGAGCCGGTGCGCCAGCACCAGGTGCGCGCGCGTCGCGTCGATGAACGACAGCTTCAGCCCGGGCTCGGGATCCCGCCGCGCCGGCATCATCCCGATCGCCGCGGATTCGGGGTCGGGCTCGACGAACTCCTGCGCGATCGCCGGGAACCGTGCGTACACCCAGCGCGTGTACCGATCCCCCGTGGGAGACTCGACCTTGATCGTCACCAGGCTCGACTCCTGCCCCTCGTACCCCTTGGTCACGATCGGGAGCTGCGGCGTCGCCTGGAACCCCTCGACCTCCAGCGTGTACCCCGTCTCGCCCAGCGCGATCTTCCCCTCGCGCAGCCCGCTCGACCGCATGATCGGGATCACCCGGCGGAAGTCCGATCCGGGCACCTCGGCCACCAACGCCCCGTAAGTCCCGGGCGGCAGGGTCTCACGCAGCGTCGCGAGCCGCTCGCTCTCGGATTCGTCGAGCAGCTCGATGTCGAAGTCCTCGCCCTTGATGAACCTCGCCGCGGGCGTGCGCGGGAGCATGAAGAACGGCAACTCGGCCCCCGACCCGCGCAGGATCACCTCGTGCATCGGGTTCAGCGACGCCCCGGGACGGATCGCCAACTCCCGCGGGTCGACGATCAGCCAATCGCTCAGCAGGTTCGGGCGCGCGTACTCGGCGTACCCCACGACGCGGAGGCTGACATCCGACAGGAACGACTCGCCCGGGATCGGCGGCGCCTGGATCGAAAGCTCGCGGTCTGCGTGCTCGGGCCGCTCGACCGGCGCACCGATCTCAGTCCACGCCGTCGGTCCCGCGGTCAGCCCCAGCCCGTAGTCGTTGTACCGCGGCACGCCCCGGATCGGGAGCTGCAACCACCGCCCCGTCTCGGTGCGCACATGCAGCGCGACCGCGGTCGAATCGAAGTAGATCCGCTGCGCCGGGCCCGGCGTGATCCTGCCGAACTCATCGGGCGGCCCGGCCGCGAGCAGCGTGTCCCCCTCGGTCTTGACCGACGCGTAGTACACGCTCCCCAGCGCGATGATGATGATCCCCGAGTGCACCGTCAGCACGCCGAGGTTCACGAACCGGAACTCGATCCGCCGGATCGTCGCGGTCGTCATGTTGATCACGAACGCGATCAGCAGCAGCTTCATGGGCCACCACGAATAGAACTCGAGTTCGGTCATCTCGAACGCCGGCAGCCGACGGATCGTCGTCGCCTTGTACTCCTCGACGAACGACGCGAACAGGCGCACGCCCTCGCCCGTTGCCGGCTCGTAGCGCAGCGCGGGCCAGACCGCCTGATGCCACAGCACCGCGCCCCCGGCCACCAGCGCAACGCCCCCGACGATGAACCCAGCCACGCGCCAGACGCGATCGAGCTTCCGCGTCACGCCGCGCAGCAAGCCGAGCCCGACGACTTCGACGATCCCGACCACCGCCAGCAGCGTGACGCCATAGATCAGGTAAGTCGGCACCAGCGCCAGCAAACCCACCGGCACCGACGCGAGCACCGCGAACAGCGACACCAGCGACAGCAGGATCACCGCCAGCCAGATCGTGCTGAACGCGTGCAGCACCCAGCGCACCGGAGCCGCCCAGCGGGGGAACGCCTCCCGCTCCCAGGCCTGGCTTCGTCGCCACTTGGCGCTCATGCGTGTCTTCCTCGGCTTGTGATGGCGTCCTGCCCGGGCGGGCCGTCGTGACCCCGCCCGGCGTGAGAATTGCGCTTGGACTGGATTATTTCCCGCAGAACAGTAACCGGGGCGATTTCCCGACCAGAATCGTGTCTCGGAGCGGATCATCCGGATTGAGTGGGCCCGCCAGCGGGATCGCGTTGATTCCCAACGGCGTCGAGCCCGCCACCAGCGTCACCTCGCCCGATCCGATCCACCCGGTCCCGAACCGATCCAGCGCCTCGACCCCCCGCGTGGTCGCCATCCCCAGCGCCACGAGCGGGTCGAGCCCGTCGCGCTCGATCAGCAGCCGCATCTCGCCGAGCAGCCCGATCCCCCCGCTCTCCGGGTCGGCCGACTCGGCCGGCAGGTTGATGATCGAGTCGGTCCCCAGCGCCACCGGCACGCCCGCGTCGATCAGATCGCGGTAGCGGTGCGGGCCGAAGTGCCGATCGGCGGCGAAGTACGCCGACGCCCGCGGGCAGTACACCACCGCCGCCCGTGTGCGCGCCAGCAGGGCGATCGCCTCGTCGGGCGCGTCGTTGAGGTGGGCGAGGGTAAACGGGGCGGCCGAGAGCGCCCGCTCGAGGTGGATCGCCGGGTGATGCCCGCGCCCGAGCGACGCGGCGAGAGCGTCCGTCCAGTAGCCGAAACGCTGGAGCAGTTCGACCTGCGGGCCCGACGCGTCGGCGATGAACGCCCGCTCCTCGGGGGTCTCGGCGAGGTGGGTCGCGATCGGGATGCCTTCGCGTGCCGCCCGCTCGGCCAGATGCTGAAAGAACTCGATGCCGACGGTGTTCGGGGCGTGCGGCTGGAGCCCGAAGCGGACGCGCTCGCACCCCGGCCCCGAGCGGAGGTCGGCGAGCCCTTCCAGGATGGGCTCGAGCCGTGCGCGGGCCGCCGGCTCGCCCGCCCCGATGCCGAAGGTCTCGAGATACGACACCCCGCGGAGCGGCGAGTCGCGGAGCGTCCGGAGCGGAACGAGCGAGGGCTGTCCGTTCGGCGCGCCGGCGATGTCGCCCACCGCCACCGTGCCGCCGGCGAGGCTCAGCCGGATCCCCTGCTCGACCGAGGCGCGGATGTCGGCGTCGGTGGTGGCGCGGCCGGCGCGCACGCGGTCGACCCACGCGACGAATCCCTCGCCCGGGTCGTGGGGCTGCGGCCCAAGGTGCGTCAGATCGAGGTGGGCGTGCGCGTTGACCAGGCCGGGCAGGAGCGCGACGCCGGGCAGGTCGAGCGTCTGGATCGAGCCGGAGAGCGTGCGCGCACGGGCGTCCACCTCTGCCGGGGAGCCGACGGCCAGGACGCGGGCGGCGGCGCGCGGGATCGAGACGGCCGAGTCGATCGGAAACGAACCGACGGAGTCGATTTCGAGGAGGATCGAGCCCGGCGCGGCGGCGAGGGCGTGGGCGTCGAAGATCGCCTCGGCGTTGAGGCGCAGCCGGACCGAGCCGACGATGCGCGCGCGGGCGGCGTCGATGGCCTCAAGCGCGCGGGCGACCTGTCGGTTGTCTTCGCGCGGATGTGGAGATCGTGTGGACACGCTGTCGCTCGGCTGGGAAGTGGTGGTCGGTGCGGGAGTTGTCGGTCCGGAGAGCGTATTCTCGCGGCGAATCGGGCGCGGCGGCGCGCGCAGAGTCATCGCGCGGATGGTTGTCGGGCCGCGGAGCATCGGGCGTCTGAAGGAGCAGACCTATGAAGAGGATCAACGGACGGATCGGTCGGGCGGTGCTTCTGGCGGCCGCGGGCTCGGCGATGGGGCTCGGCGGGTGCGCCAGCCAGCGTGAGGTGGACGACCAGACCACGACCATCCGCGTGCTGGAGGACCAGAAGGCCCGCTGGCAGCAGGAGAAGGCCGAACTGGTCCGGACCATCGAGCTGAAGGATGATCGGATCGCCTCGGCCGACCGGATCATCAGCGAACTGCGGGCCGAGATCGACGGGCTCGTTGGCAATGCCCGGTCGCTGCAGACGCGGCTGACCGAGGAGCGTGCCGAGCACGACCGCTCGATCCGCGAGTTCGAGTCGATGCTCAACGACATCGACGCATCGATGGTGCTCGATCCGGTGACGGATCGGGCACTGGCGCGGCTGGCGAGCCAGCACCCCGACCTCATCAGCTACGACGCGCAGCGGGGCATGCTCCGCTTCGCGAGCGACCTGACCTTCGACTCCGGGTCGGCGGTGGTCAAGGAGAGCGCGGCGACGAGCCTGCGCGTGCTCGCCGATGTGCTCAAGGGCGCGGGGGCCGAGTACGAGATCGACATCGTCGGGCACACCGACAACCAGCGCCCCGGCGCCAACACCCAGAAGCTCCACCCGACCAATGTGCACCTCTCGGCCCACCGGGCGATCGCGGTGCGCGATGTGCTCGCGGGCGTGGGCGTGCCCGAGGGGCGAATGCGGGTCAGCGGCTGGGGGGCCCAGCGGCCGCTGGTGCCCAACAACAGCAACGGCGGGACGCCCCAGAACCGGCGGGTGGAGGTCTACCTGACCCGTCCGACCGGGACGGGCGGCGTGCGGAGCGCGACGGTGACCGAGCAGGGCGGTCAGGTGAACCTGGACCGCCAGACCCCGCCGACGCGGCCCATCGACCCGACCAAGTGATGATGCGGGGCGCAGGGCGGCGACGCCCGATGACGCCCGCCCGGTGGAGAGACCGGGTATCATGCGGTTGATCCTGAGGGGGGTCACGAAAGAGGGAGAACTTCTCCTCTGCGCCGGGCGGGTACCGCCCGGCGTTTTTTCTTCTGCGCACTTCGGGCTTGGGGGGCGGGTAACACTCGGCGTTCTTATGTCTGCGCAGTTCGGGCTAGGGGCGGCGGGTACCTCCCGGCGTCTCATTTTGAGGGCGCTGCAGGTGCGAGCGACAGGTTGACGCGCTTCGTGCGCGCGCGGTGACGAACTGTGTTCCACGTGGAACACATTCGCGGTTTGTGCGCGGGGTTGGAGCGTCAGAGGTCGCCTCGCGGCGAGACTGGTCAGGCCCGGTTGTTCGCGGTGGTGCGACGGGGAGCGAACGCCCAGGCGAGCGCGACGGCGAAAATGGTGATGCTGAACCCGGCGACGGGCCAACGCCAGCCGGCGAACACGAGCGCGTTCTGTGTGAACAGGTGCTTGGGGGTTGAGCTGGGGGGCATGACCGACATCGCGCCGGCGAACTGCCACGAGCCTTCCTTGAGCTCGTCATCGCGGCGGGTGGGAACGGGCTCGCCCTTGGCGGCGGCTTCCTTCTTGCGCTTGTTGAAGGCGCGGACGGACTCGGGGTAGACGAGGCGTTCGGTCTTGAAGCCGCCTTCGGGCAGGAAGGTGTGGAACTCGAAGGTCCAGTCGCGGCTCATCTGGCCGAAGGTCTCGGGGTCGGCGCCGGGGCTGGGTCGGCGGGCGATGACGACGAGGTCGCCCTCGAGCTTCTTCTGGTCCTCGAGCGCGCGCATGCGGTCGGCGTCGAAGGAGGATTCCTCGCGCTTGAGAGCGATGCGGAGCCAGGACTGGTGCTTGGCGATGCCCGGGATGAGGCGTTCGGCTTCGGTGAGCGGGACGCCGACGGGGATGGAGATGGACTCATCGCCGTAGTTGATGTTGACGAGCCCGGTGCCGAGTTCGGTGATCTCGTCGCGGATGGTGGCGGGTCGCCCGGCGTACTCGAACTCGCTGATGCCGATGGGATAGAAGTAGTAGATGGGGGGCGGGTTGTCGCGGTTGTAGTTGCGGACGAAGCGGGAGAGTTCGTAGGCGCTCCACGCGAAGACGCCGAGGGCGAGGATGGCGATGAGCAGGGCGATGCGTCTTTGATTGGTCATGAGGGTCGTGCGCGGGTCGGTTCGCCCGCGCGGGGAGGGCGGATGTCAGTGCCCGCCGGCGGAGGGGGCTTCGCTCGGCGAGTGGTCCTGCCCGAAGAGCATGAGCCCGTAGTTGGGGCGGGACTGTTCCTCGGTGCTGGTTTCGGCGTGGTGGGCGTGCTCGGCTTCGTGCTTGGCGACGAGCTTCTCGTAGCGCTTCTCGCCGAGGCGCGAGATGGCGACCTCGGGGTTCTTGGCGAATTCGGCGATGGGGGTGTTGGCGGGGACGGTCTCCATGACCTTGCGGCCGTACTCGTCGTAGACCTGGTTGCCCTCGGCGTCGAGCTTTGGTCGGCTGACATTGCCGATGCCGCCGACGACGATCGCGTTCTGCTTGACTGGGTCGATGCGGCCGCGGTGTGCGGCGTCGAGTGCGGTGAAGCCGAGGAAGAGGGCAAAGCCCATGAGGCAGAAGCAGAAGATGACGGCGTTGAGAGTCTTGTCGTAGAGGAGCTGCATGAAGAAGAGGGCGACGAGGACGCCCTTGATGGTGGCGATGCTCATGGCGACGAGCACATTGACCGACTGTGGGATCTAGACATCGAAGGTCTCGGCGACCCAGACCTCGGCGCGGGAGCTGGCGACGGTGAGGAAGGTGAAGATGAAGAGGAGGACCAGGACTGTGACGAGCATGCGGAGGGAGACGATGTGATGCCCGTGGGTCTCGCCGGAGTGGAAGCCGTGCGGGTCCATGGGGTCGTACTCGGGGTTGTGCGCGTCGGAGTTGTGGTCGGTGCTGGACATGTTCGTCTCCGTCCCGGGCGATCAGGGGCCCGTGTGGGCGGGTGGTTGCGAGCGGTGGCGGTGCGGGTCAGTGGATGAGATAGAGGAGTGGGAAGAGGAAGATCCAGATGAGGTCGACGAGGTGCCAGTAGAGCCCGACGACCTCGACGCCGGTGTAGTGCTTGGGCCCGTAGTGGCCGCGGGTTGCCTTGATGAAGACCCATCCGATGAGCGCGGCGCCGATGACGACGTGTGCGGCGTGGATGCCGGTGGCGGTGTAGTAGATGCTCCACCAGAGGACTTCGGCGTTGTTCTCGGCGAAGGGGTAGGCGAAGAGGACGCCGGGGCGCTTGCCGTCGGCCCACTTGGGGATGTACTCGAAGTTGAACTTGATGGCGATGAAGGCGATGGCGCAGAGGATGGTGAAGGCGAGGTTGAACTTGAGGAGGCCCTGCTGGTTGAGCTGGGCGTTGCGGATGCTCCACGCGACGGTGAAGGAGGAGAGGAGGAGGACGGCGGTGTTGAGGGCGCCCCACCGCCAGTCGAGGTAGTGCGAGCCGTTGGCGAAGGCCTCGGGGTACTTCATGCGGAACATGGCGTAGGCGACGAAGAGCCCGGAGAAGAGGAGCACCTCGGTGGTGAGGAAGAGCCACATGCCGATCTTGCACGCGTCGAACTCGTCGGTGTGGGACCGGAAGTGATGGGCGTGCTTGACGGACATCCATCGGGGCTTCTTGCTGAGCACCGGCGGCTGCGGGTTGGATGATTCGATCGCGGTCATCGTTCACCTCGTGCGGAGGGCGCGGGGAGTGGGGTCAGTGCTTGGCCCCGGCCGGGCGCGGCTCGGGCATGGGGAAGTCGGCGGGGTCGCAGTGCGGCGGGGGGACGGTGTCGTAGTCGTAGGGCCCGTGCTTGACGAGGGGCTCGTGGGGGAAGTTGTGCTCGCTGGGGGGAGACTCGATCTCCCACTCGAGGGTGATGCCGCCCCAGGGGTTGGGGGGCGCCTTGCGGCCGGCGACGAGGGAGTGGAGGAAGACGATGAGGTGGATGAAGAAGCCGAGGGCCATGACGAACGAGCCGACGGTGGAGATCTGGTGGAGGGTCTGGAACTCATCGATGTAGGAGGCATATCGGCGGGGCATGCCGCGGGTGCCGAGGATGAACTGGGTGAAGAAGGTGACATTGAAGCCGATGAAGACGAGCGCCGCACCGAGGAGAGCGCCCCGTTCGCTGTACATGCGGCCGAACATCTTGGGCCACCAGTGGTGGATGCCGGCGATGAAGGCGATGATGGTGCCGCCCATCATGACATAGTGGAAGTGTGCGACGACGAAGTAGGAGTCGTGGAGGTGCATGTCGGTGGCGAGGGTGGCCAGGGGGAGGCCGGTGAGCCCGCCGATGGTGAAGGTGAAGATGAACATGAGGGCGTAGGCCATGGGGGCGGTCAGCGCGATGGAGCCCTTGTAGAGGGTGGCGATCCAGTTGAAGACCTTGACGGCGGTGGGGATCGCGACGAGGAAGGTCAGGGCGCTGAAGACGGTGGCGGCGAGCTCGCCCTGGGCGGTGAACATGTGGTGCCCCCACACGATGAAGCTGACGGCGGCGATCGCGAGCGCCGCGAAGGCGACGGCGCGGTAGCCGAAGAGCTTCTTGCGTGCGTGGACGGGGATGATCTCGGTGATCATGGCGAGGCCCGGGAGGATCATGACATAGACCACGGGGTGTGAGTAGAACCAGAAGAAGTGCTGGTAGAGGACGGGGTCGCCGCCCATGCCGGGGTCGAAGATGCCGTAGTGGAAGAGCCGCTCGAAGATGAGCATGAGCAGGGTGATGCCGATGACGGGTGTGGCGAGGACCTGGATGATGGCGGTGGCGTAGAGACCCCAGACGAAGATGGGCATGTCGAACCAGCCCATGCCGGGGGCGCGGAGCTTGTGGACGGTGACGATGAAGTTCAGGCCCGTGAGGATGGAGCTGAAGCCGAGGATGAAGGCGCCGAGGATCATGTAGACGACGCGCCAGTGGTCCGCGTCGGTCATGGTCGAGTATGGGGTGTAGAAGGTCCAGCCGGTGTCGACGCCGCCGAGGATGACGGCGAGGATGGCAAAGAGCGAGCCGAAGACATAGATCCACCACGACATGAGGTTCAGCCGTGGGAAGGCGACATCCTTGGCCCCGATCATGATGGGCAGGAAGAAGTTGCCGAGCGCGGCGGGGATGGAGGGGATGATGACCATGAAGGTCATCACCGCGCCGTGAAGGGTGAAGAGGCGGTTGTAGGTCTCGTTGGCGGTGGCGCGGGTGTAGGTGGTGACCTCGACGAGTTCCTGCCCGGCGGGGACGGAGACGCCCATGCCGGCGGCGGTCTCGGCGGAGACCTCGGTGGGTCGGCCGAAGTTGAAGATCTGGCCCGTGTACTCGACCGAGCGGGAGCCGTCCTCGTTGACGACTTCCTGGGCGCGGACGGGCTCCCAGAGTTCGAGCCGGACGCCGAGTGCGGCGACACCGCCGACGAAGAACAGGAAGAGAACGGCGACCAGGTACATGACGCCGAGCTTCTTGTGGTCGACGGTGGACATCCAGTCCCAGACGGTGGCGAAGAAACCGCCCTTGGGGGTGAGGTAACTGCCCTCGTGGTGGTCGTGGGCGTGTGCCCCGCCGCCGCCGTGCATCGTGGTGTCGTCGATCGTGCTCATGTCTCGTGCCTCCGCCCGCGTTCGGTGATGCCGGGAGATTCAGTTCGATTCGGACTCAGCCCTCGCCGCCGGTGTTCGAGCCGGTAGGCTCGGTGGAGTCGGGCTGGGCGTTGTCGGGTTGGGCGTCGTTGCCGTCCCCACCGTTCTCGCCCCCTTCGCCCGCGTTTCCGCCGCCACTACCGATGTTGCCGCCGCGGTCGCTGATGGACTTCATGTAGGTGGTGATCCAGGCGAGTTCCTCGGCGTTGATATTGCCCTGGTAGCTGGCCATCTGGTTGGGGTAACCCTGGCGGATGAAGGCGGAGGGTTCGTAGATGGACTGGCGGATGAAGTTGTCGTCGGCGACATGGGTGGAGCCGTCGGTGTAGGAGTGCTCGTAGCCGTAGAGGTTGAGCCAGGTGGGCCCGGTGTTGGCGCTGCCGTCGACGGAGTGGCAGGCGTTGCAGCCCTTGAGGGTGTAGAGCATCTCGCCGCGCTTGACGGGGGGAATGGTGTCGTCGAAGGGCTGGGCGAGCCAGTCTTCGTAGACCTCGCGTGGGACGACGCGCAGGACGGCGCCCATCTCGGAGTGGTCGTCGCCGCAGTATTCGGCGCAGAAGAGCCAGTGCTCGCGGTTGGGGTAGCCCAGTTCGGGGTTGTCGCGGTCGGCGTCGGTGAGGCGCTCGGGGCGGAACCAGTAGGTGGTGAAGCGGTTGGGGAAGACATCGACCTTCATGCGGAAGTCGGGGACCCAGAAGCTGTGGATGACATCGATGCTCTGCATGCGGAGCTGGAAGGGCTCGTCATCGGGAAAGAGGAAGATGGGGACATTGCCCTTGCCGAGGGTGGTCTGGAGGGTGGCGCCCGAGCCGTTGGGGTAGGTGATGTCCCACGACCACTTCTTGGCGGTGAGGTCGAGTTGGACGGCGCCCTCCTCGGCGACATGCTGCTTGGCGTAGGCCCAGAAGCCCACGAAGAAGAGTGCGACGAGGATGATCGAGGGGATGACGGTCCAGGTGACCTCGATGGCGGTGTTGTGGCTGGGGCTGTGCTGGATGGGCACGCCGCGCTTGCGCCGGTACTTGAGGACGAAGTAGGCGGTCGGGATCATCAGGGCGAAGAAGCTGATGAAGCTGATCCAGAAGATCAGGAGGAAGAGCCAGTCGACATCGGCGGAATAGGTGGCCGATCCCTCGCGGCGGAGGAAGAAGTCGATGATCGCGTCGTTGAGCGCCAGCGGGGGCAGGAAGTCCGAGCCGGCGGTGAAGAGCGAAACAAGCGTCATGGCGTCTGTCCCGTGGGGTGAGCGATCGGGCGGGCGTCGGGCTGTGCGGCGGGGCGCGCCTTGCGGCGGCCGCGGAGCCGATCCCGGACGAGAAGGGTTCCGATGAACGCCCCGACGATGACGGTGGTCAGGGCGGCGGCGATCTGCATGACGCGCATCGCCTGGAGCGTGTACGCGCCGGAGTTGGGGTCCCACACGAAGCAGGTGTGGACGAACCACTCGATGACCGAGCGGGTGAGCTTGCCCTCGGCGGCCTCGGCCAGGGCGAGTTCGACATTGCGCTTGTCGACATCGAGCCCGGGGAGGTAGCGGGCGACCTTCATGCCCGGGGTGATGAAGATCATCGCGTCGGGGTGGCTGAACTCGCCGTTGGGCAGGGCCTTGAACTTGAAGCCGACGGCGTCGGCGAGCTTCTGGACATTGCCCTGCGAAGCGGTGTGGTACTTGAACCCGGCGCGGATCTGGTCGGTCATCTTCTCGCCGTCGGGCAGGGCGAGTTCGTAGCGCTGCATGGCGGTGGCGCGGGCGTCGCGGGCCATCTCGTCGGTGTTGGTGGGGTCGAAGCTGACGACGATGAGGTTGAAGTCCTTCCCGACGCGGTACTTGATGCCGGTGACGCCCTGGATAAGCCGCTCGAGGATGAGGGGGCAGATCAGGGGGCAGTCGTAGTAGACGAGGGAGATGACCGCGGGCTTGCCGTCGGAGAAGTAGTCGGCGAGGTCGACGACCCCGCCGTCGGCATCGCGGAGGGTGACGCTCTCGGGCAGGCGGGAGCCGACCTGCTCCTCGATGCCGACGCCGCGCGCGATCTCGGGAACCTCGTCCATGATGACCTGCCCGGACGCGGGGGTGGCGCCGAGGCCCGCGAGCGCGGCGACGCCGGCGACCAGCGTTCGCTGGAACGGGCCGGCGTATCGGCGGGCGGGATGGAGCGGGGCGGCGATCATGCGTGGGATGGTCTCGGTCGGTCTGATTCGGGGTGGCTCTCGGGTCGTGCGATGTGCGGGGGGTGTCTGCGTGATCAGCCGCCGGTGTCGGGCTCGGCGGCGTAGCGCTCGACGACGCGGTCCATGGCGACCTCGATGGGGATCTGGACGGTGCCGGCGTCGCGGTTGATCCAGCGGTAGGCGTCGAGCCCGGTGCGGGACTCTTCCTTGTACTTGAGCCCGAAACGCTCGGCTTGGACGGTCGTCTCGACGCGTTCCTGGCGGAGGTTGGTCATGTGGTGGTCGAAGTAGACGATCAGGGCGGCGATGGTGACCACGAGGAAGATCGCCATGCCGAAGAACGCGCCCCAGAGGCCCTTGGGGCTGACATGGGCGGCGTGCTCGGGCTGGGGGATGCCTTCCTCGAGCGTGTGACGGTGCCAGGCATCCGGCTCCTCGTGCTCGAGTTCGAGGTGGTCGGGCGTCTTGGGCTTGGTGTGGTCGTGGCTCATGGCGTGACTCGGTTGGCGGGTCGGCCCCGGGAGGTATTCGTCCTGTCAGACAAGAAAGATTCTAGTTTCATGCGAACGCCCGGACGAGCGTCGGCGGGCGGGCCGGGGGTCAGACATAGTTCTTGTGGTGCAGGGATTCGGGGAGCTTGGGGTCCTTGAGGGGGACGAGGGGCTGGGAGGGGAGACGGCGGATGTAGAGGGCGGCCCAGACGAGCAGGACGCCGGTGATGCCGACGAAGTCGAGCCACCAGGCGCCGGGGCCGGGGTTCTCGGCGGCGTAGGGCCCGGCGTAGACCATCGGGCGGATGATGAAGATCATGTCGAGGACGAGCATGAGGAGCATCCACGCGGCGGCGAGGGCGACGCCGATGGAGTGGCGCTTGACCGGGCGGAAGAGCAGGATGAGGAAGGGGGCGAGGAAGTGCCCGATCACGAGGAGGGTGGCGACATTCTCCCACCCGCCCTGCTGACGGACGATGAACCAGATGGTCTCCTCGGGGATGTTGCTGTACCAGAGGAGGAAGTACTGGCTGAAGGCGATGTAGGCCCAGAAGACGGTGAAGCCGAAGAGCAGCTTGCCGAGGTCGTGGGTGTGCTCGCTGGTGACGGCACCGGTGAGGTAGCCCATGGCGCGGAGGACGCAGAGGGTGATGAGCACAACGGCGACGGAGCCGAACGTGGCGCTGGCGAAGTAGTAGACGCCCCACATGGTGCTGAAGAAGCGGTAGTCCATCGCCATCAGGAAGTCGAAGGAGAAGAAGGCGGTGGAGAGGGCGAAGAGGGGGAGGCCCCACGCGGCGGTCTTGCGGGCCTGGTTGGAGAGGAAGCGGTCGCCCGATCGGTCCTGCTCGGTGCTGAAGCGCCAGAAGCGGCTGGCAAGAAGGAGCCACACGCCGGCGTAGAGGAAGAAGCGGATGACGAAGAAGGGCTCGTTGAGGAACGCCTTCTTGTGGTTGATGAGGTAGTTCTCGGCCGGGTCGATCCCGATCCAGGTGAGCAGCACGCCGCCGAAGCCGATCTCGATGAGCACGATGATGCCAAGCATGACGACGCACGCGGGGAGCATCATCATGAGGTGCTCGAGGAACCGGCGGACGGTGACGCCCCAGCCCGAGTTGGTGATGTGGAGGATCATCGTCCAGAACAGCCCGCCGAGGCTGAGGGCGGTGACGGACACAACCCCGACCTCGAACGCGGCCAGGGCGTGCTTGAGCCCGTAGATCTGCGAGCCGGCGATGGTCGCGACGAGGAGCAGGGCGCCGACGGCGAGCGAGCCGGTGGCGATCCCCGCGCCCGAACCGGCGGGCAGGCGGATGTTGTCATCGGCCATCGCGGGGTTCTTGGCGACCGAGTCGAGTTGGCGACGGTACTGGTCGGCGGTGAGTTGGGTCACGGGTTGCCTCCGATCGTCGAGTCGCCGCGGTCGGCCCGCTCGGTGTTGGTCTGAGCCTGGGCGCGGAGGATCTCGCGTCCCTCGGGTGGGACATCGGCGAGGGTGGCGTCGCGGGCGGTCTGCAGGGCGCGGATGTACGCGACGATCGCCCAGGTGTCTCGGGTGGAGAGGGCGTGGGCGTAGGGGGGCATGCGGTAGCCGGGCTTGGTGCCGGGGGGCGAGCCATCGGGCGGCGGGTCCTGCACGCCGTGGCGGGCCACATAGAAGAGGTAGCCGTCGCGCCCGGTGCGGGCTGAGTCGTCCTTGTACTTGGCGTCGTGGAAGCTGGGGACGGCGTAGGACCAGCGCTGCCCGACCATGCCGCCGTAGGGCTTCCCGTCGATCACGCCGCCGCCCTCGCCCGCGTAGCCGTGGCACGCCGAGCAGTAGATGTCGAAGCGTTCGCGGCCTCGCTCGAGGAGTTGGGCGTCGACGGCGACGGGGATGGAGTCGATGAAGGCGGAGGCTTCCTGGATCTGGTAGGCGGTGTCGGGATTGATGCCGTCGGCGACGCCGTAGTAGGTGCCGGTGTCGGCGGCGAGGAGATCCTCGCGCTGCTGGCGGAGCTGGTCGCCCCACTCAGAGTCCTCGGCGAGGGCGGGGTCGTAGGCGATGCGCATGGAGGCGACGGTGCCTTCGGGCGGCTGGCGCATGGTGCGCTTGTCGACGAAGAACTCAGACTCGCTCTGGGGGTTCCAGCGGGGTTGGTCGTCCATGTCCGGGAGGAACTGGCGCGGGGGCTTGTCGGAGCGATCGCCCCGGCAGCCGGCGAGCGAGCTGAGACTGACCGCGGCACCGGCGAGAGCGAGCGCCAGGAGCCTCGCCTTGGAGGACGGCGCGCGGGTGGTCGGCGACGTGGAGGGTGGCGTGTGGATCATGCCTCGTCCTCGATGATGTCGATGCGGGTGGCGCCGGCCTGGGTGAGCGCGGCGCGGGTCCGCTCGGGGTCGAACTTGTCGTCGGTGGCTTCGACATAGATGAAGAACGCGTCGTCGGAGGAGCTGAGGAAGCGTTCGTTCTTGAACAGCGGGTGGTGGAAGCGAGGGAGCCCGTTGAGGGCGAACATGCCCAGCAGCGTGGTGAACGCGGCCGAGAGCACGCCGACTTCGAAGGTGATGGGAACGAAGGGCTCCCAAGCGCCGTAGGGCTTGCCCTGAACGACCATGGGGTAGAGGACATCGGAGATGAGCCACTGGAGCCCGAAGGCCATTGCGGCGCCGCTGAGCCCGATGACGCCGACGACCAGCGGGAGCTTGGTGCGGGGCATGCCCATGGCTTCATCGATGCCGTGGATCGGGAAGGGGGCGTAGACATCCCAGGTCTTGAAGCCGGCGTCGCGGATCTGCTCGGCGGCGTGGTAGACCGCGGGCGGATCGGCGAACTCGGCGAGGATGCCGTGGACCGGCTGCCCGGTGGGCCCGACGAACTTTGCGGGCTTGGGGCGCATGGAGACCGGGAGGAGGTTCTTGAGGAACGGGAAGTAGTCGGCGATGGGGATGTTCACGACTTGGCCTCCTCGTGATTCGAGGCGTCGTCGTGGTGCGACGCGTCGTCGTGCTCGTCGTGGTGATGGGCGTGGGGGTCGGCCTGGGGGAGGACGGCCTTGACCTCGGCCATGGCGAAGACGGGGAGGAACTTCATGAACAGGAGGAAGAGGGAGAGGAAGATGCCGAGGGTGCCGACGAAGGTGAGGATGTCGACCCAGGTGGGGAAGAACATGTGCCACTCGCCGGGGAGCCAGGCGCGGTGGAGGCTGGTCACGATGATGACGAAGCGCTCGAACCACATGCCGATGGTCACGAACAGGGCGACGGTCCAGATGACGACGGGGTTGGTGCGCATCTTGCGCGACCAGAAGACCTGAGGGGTGACGACATTGCAGAAGATCATCATCCAGTAGGCCCACCAGTAGGGCGCGCCGCGTTCATCGATCCACGGCGGGAGGGCTCGGTTGTAGAGGAAGACATCGGCCTCGTACTCGTTGCCGCCGTACCACGCGATGAAGAACTCCATCGCGTAGGCGAAGCCGACCATCATGCCCGTGACGAGCAGGATCTTGGCCATGTTCTCGAGGTGGCGGAGGGTGAGGAAGTCGCGGAAGTTGGGGTAGAGCTGGCGGGCGGGGATGAGGAGCAGCAGCACCATGGCGAACCCGCCGAAGATGGCGCCCGCGACGAAGTACGGCGGGAAGATCGTGGTGTGCCAGCCGGGCACGACCGAGGTCGCAAAGTCGAACGACACGATCGAGTGCACGCTGAGCACCAGCGGCGTGGAGATGCCCGCGAGGATGAGGTAGGCCACTTCGTAGCGGTGCCAGTGTCGGCTGGAGAAGCGCCAGCCCTGGGCGAGCACGCCGTAGATGAACGCGCGGAGCGTGTCGGCGAGGAGGGGCTTCTCGCCGGCGGCCTTGGCGCGGCGGAGGCGCAGATCGGCCCGGTCACGCAGGGTGGCCAGGTCCGGGATCATGCCCATGTACCAGAAGAGGGCCGAGACGGTGGCGTAGGTGGAGACGGCGAAGACGTCCCAGAGCAGGGGCGAGCGGAAGTTGGGCCAGATGGCGTTGGAATTGGGGATGGGGAAGACCATCCAGATGAACCAGATGCGCCCGACATGGATCGCCGGGAAGATGCCGGCGCAGATGACCGCGAAGATGGTCATGGCCTCGGCCGAGCGGTTGACCGCGGTGCGCCACTTCTGCTTGAAGAGGCAGAGGATGGCGGAGATGAGCGTGCCGGCGTGGCCGATGCCGATCCAGAAGACGAAGTTGGTGATGTCCCACGCCCAGTTGACCTGGTTGTTCAGGCCCCAGACGCCGACGCCGGTGATGATCAGGTAGCCGATCATCGTGACGCCGATGGTGGCGACCATGGCGCTGATGGCGAGGGTGGGGAGCCAGAACTTTGGCGGGGGGTTCTCGGCGTAGCCGCAGATGATGTCGGTGACCTCGCCGAACCCGCGGTTGTTGAGCACCAGTGGTGCGCGGACCGCGGGGTCTTCTACGAGGGAGCCGTCGCCGAGGTCGGGGAGGACATCGGCGCCGAGTCCCTCGCTGCCGGCGAGACGGTCGGCGGTCACCTTGTCCGGGTGAATCGTGGTCATGCGTGCACCCCCAGGGCGCTCCCGAGGACGCGGAGGCTGCCCGCGTATCCGGGATCTTCAAGCTTCTTGCGTGGATCGTGGAGGAAGCCGTGCGTTTCCTCGCCGTGGCTGTCGTCGTGGTGCTCGCCCGTGCCGTGCCCGCCGCCGTGGTGTCCCGCGAGGGGATCGACCGCGGCGCGGAGGTCGGGGTGCGGGTTGCGGACGCGGAGCATGTGGGTGGTCCGCGGGCGGGTGTTGAGGTAGCCCAGCAGGAGGTAGGAGCGGTGGTTGTGGCGGGCCTGGTGGACGCGGCTGGACTCGTCGAGCAGGTCGCCGAAGACGATGGAGTTGGACGGGCATGCCTGCTGGCAGGCGACCTGGAAGAACCCGTCGGGGGTGTGCTCGAGGTCGTGGAGCTTGGTCTCGTATCGGGCGCGGTTGATGCGCTGGAGGCAGTAGGTGCACTTCTCCATGACGCCTCGCCCACGGACGGTGACATCTGGGTTCTGCTTCATCTTGCTGATTTCGTCGACGCGTTCGCGCAGACGAGGCGGGATGAAGTTGACATTGCCCGGGCGGCCGAAGGTCTCCTCGCCGACGAACGAGCCGTTGAACTTGGTCTGGGCCCAGTCGAAGAAGTTGAATCGGCGGACCTTGTAAGGGCAGTTGTTCGAGCAGTAACGCGTGCCGATGCAGCGGTTGTAGACCATGAGGTTGAGCCCCTCGGGCCCGTGGATGGTCGCGTTGACGGGGCAAACGGTCTCGCAGGGGGCGTTCTCGCACTGCACGCACGCGACGGGCTGGTGGAGCATCTCGTCGGGCTGGAAGGGGTCCTCGCCGGTGAAGTAGCGGTCGACGCGGATCCAGTGCATCTCGCGTCCCTTGGCGACCTCGTTGGGCCCGACCGAGGGGATGTTGTTCTCGCTCTGGCAGGCGATGGTGCACACGCCGCAGCCGGTGCAGGAGGAGAGATCGATCGACATCCCCCACTGCGGCCGGATGGCGTACTCGGGAGCCCGCTCGATGCCCAGGCGGTCCTTGACGCGGTTGTCGGGGTTCGGATCCTCGGGTCCGTCGTTGAAGGGGTTGTCGTAGATCGAGACGTTCGCGGGGGTGTGGCTCAACTCGCCCATCTGCTCGGCGAGGTTGAGCTTCTTCTCCAATGAGCCGTAGATCTTGTCCGGCTCGGGCTTGATGGGCTCGGCGGCGTACTGGTCGTAGTACGGCTTGTCGATCTGGCGGAGGATGGAGTCTCGTCCCTCGAGCGACCAGTGGTTCTGCGTGCTCGCGACGAACTTGCGGGCGCTGGTCTTGCTGAGGGTGGCGCCGGATGCGGTGGCGCGGGCGGCCGAATCGCGGACCTTGTAGGTGTCGGTCCCGACGCCGTTGGCGACGACGCCGCATCCGGCGCCACCCTCAGCAAGACCAGCGCCCGCAAGTTCGTCGCGAG
>JBICIG010000016.1:0-19740 GCA_043101605.1 Phycisphaerales bacterium JB037 | reverse complement strand
GGCCGAAGGTGAGGAGGGCGGGATCGACCTGGTAGTGGGCGTAGGTGAAGCAGATCTGGCCGAGTGAGTTGAATGCGGCGGGGACGAGTGCGGCTTTCCAGAGTCCCTTGGGGAGGTCGCGGCGTTGGAAGCCGAGGAGGATGACCGGGAGCCAGAGGAGCGCGGCGAAGCCGTAGCGCCAGCCGTTGCTGGTCCATGGGTCGATGGAGTGTGAGAAGTGTCGGAGGAAGATGGGGATGGAGCACCATCCGACGAGGGTGGCGAGGACGGTGACGACGCCGAGCCACCGGCTGTCGGGGTTGGAGGGTGCGGGCATGGGGCGAGGATAGGAGGGGCGGGGGATTGGGCGAGGGGGCTCGGGCGGGCCGGTGGGCGCGATGACGGGGTCGATGGGGCGGGTTGATCCGGCAGTTGACTGGCCCGGGCCCGGAATCGGCGCACCTTGAGAGAGGAGGGTATCGGGCTGTCGGAGGCTCGAGGGACTGTTTGCGCTGAAAGGGGACCGAAATGCGTCGGATGGGAGCCGTTGTTGCTTTGTTGGCCGGTGCTGGTTGCGCGAGCGCGCAGCTTGACTGGGGTGTGATCTCAACGGCCGGTGACCCGGATCCGGTGACGGTGTTCGACCTTGCGAACCCGGGCGCATCGAACCAGACGCTGGGGTTCGTGGACGGGAACTTCAACCGTGGGATGGACTTCGATTCGCCGACTTCGTTCTATTACTATGTGAGCACGGACTCGCTGAACGATCCGGGCGATCGCGGGCTGTGGTACTTCAACGGCGATGTGAACACACAACTTGCGACGACCGGGTTCAACGACTCGGGCGACGGCGATGCGTCGCTGAGCGCGGACGGATCGACTTTCTTCGTGAGCACCGATGACGGTGACGCGACGGCTGGCGATTCGATCTACGCGTTCACGAATCTCGGCGGGACGCCGGTGTTCAATGAGCTGTTCGAGACGGGGCTGAGCCAGATCATCGGGTTGGCGGTGCATCCGGTTTCGGGCGTCATGTACGCGTACGATAGCTCGACCGAGGGCCTGTACACGATCGATCCGTTCGACGGCATCGTGACGCTGGTCGGGCTGAGCGGGCTGAACCTGGGGGCGATCGGCGGGATGGACTTCAACGCGGACGGAAGCGTGCTGCTGCTGGCGCAGAGCAACGACCTGTACACGGTGGACATCTTTGAGGGCACGCTGACGGCGGCGGGCGATGTGGGCGTCAATGTGAGCGCGCTGAGCTATCGCGTGCCGGCGCCGGGAACGCTGGCGCTGCTCGGGCTTGCGGGGCTTGGGGTGTCGCGTCGGCGTCGGTGAGACCCACACGGAGTTTCGTGAAGAGAGACCAGAGCCCCCCGCGGATGCCCGTGGGGGGCTCTTTGCTGCGCGTGGCGACTCGCGGCGTTGACGGGATCTTCATGAACGGGCGGCATGATGGGCGGGAGGCTTCCCGCCGGGTCGTGCGGGCGTTATCGTTTCGCGGTCCCGAGCTTGGAGGAGCCGTGTTTCGAAGGAAGAAGAAGAGCGAGTTGGATCTGCTGCCTTTGCACCAGCCGGCGCACGAGCGTGTGTCGGTGGAGGGGATGGAGGCGCAGCGTGATCGGCTGGCGCGGCTGCGTCGGCTGAGGGCGCGGAAGTGGTATCAGCGGGTGCATCTGCCGGTGCCGCACCTGGGATTGCTGGCGAAGGTGCGTGGCGGGCGGGGAGAGGGTGTGCGCTCGGCGGCGGAAGCGCCGGTGGAGGACCCGAAGGATCCGTGGTTCATCAACGAGCGTGCGTTTCCGGCGAGCCGGGAGGTGCAGGCGAAGCTGCAGTTCTGCTTGAAGTATGCGGTGCTTGCGCCGTCGAGCCACAACTCGCAGCCGTGGCGTTTTCGGGTGGGTGTGCGGCACGCGGATGTGATCGCGGACCGATCGCGCGGATTGCCGGTGGTGGATCCGGAGGACCGTGAGCTGACGATCAGTTGCGGGGCGGCGCTGTATCACCTGGAGCTTGCGGCGCATGTGCATGGGATGCGAACGGAGACGGAGCTGCTGCCCTCGGCGGCGGACGGGGATCTGTTGGCGCGGGTGAAGGTGGTGGGTGACTCGGAGCCGACGCCGGAGCATGGTTCGATGCTCAAGGCGGTGGTGCGTCGTCACACGCATCGCGGGGCGTTCGAGGATCGGCAGCCGCCGGTGGCGCTGCTGGAGCGATGCCGATCGTTGGCGGCGGGGTTCGGGGTGGGGTTCCGGGTGCTGGAGGGTCGGGATCGGATCGTGCTGTCGGAACTGATTGCCGAGGCGGACCTGATGCAGCTCGGGGATCGGCGTTTCCGGCGGGAGCTGGCGTCGTGGATGCATCACAATCGGTCGCACAGCAAGGACGGGCTGCCCGGGTTTGCGCTTGGGATGAGCGAGGTGGAGTCGGTCGCGGTGCCGTGGATCGTGCGGACCTTTGATGTGGGTGATGGGCGGGCGGCGAAGGACGAGGAGTTGGCGCAGCACTCGCCGGTGCTTGCGGTGTTCGACACGCCGGGTGATGAGGTTGGGGACTGGGTGAACGCGGGGCGTGCGTTGGCGGCGGTGCTGCTCAAGGCGACGGCGGCGGGGATGGCGGCGTCGTATCTGAACCAACCGATCGAGGTGGGGGAGCTTCGGCCGCGGGTGGGGAAGCTGGTCCATGGGATGGGGCGGCCGCAGTTGGTGGTGCGGATGGGGTATGCCCAGGGGATGCGTCACACGCCGCGGCGACCGGTGGACGAGGTGTACGAGTGGTCGCCGGTGGACATTGCGGAGGAGGATGACTTGGCGGGGGGGTGACGGCGGGGGCTCGGGTGGGGCGGGGGCGGCGGTTGCACGGGGAAGTGGAGCGGAAGGGACTCGAACCCTCAACTTCCAGCTTGCAAAGCTGCGAGCCCCCTCCGCAAGAGCACGTTGACACCGGAGTTTACGACGCCCGCGCCCGGACCACCAGCTATACCCCCAGCGGTTCGGCCCCGGACGCCCCCAATGCGGCTCCCGACCCCGACCTCGCGGCCCTGATCGCGGCCTGGCCCGACCTCCCCGAGCCGGTCCGAGCAGGCATCAACGCCATGGTCCGGGCGGCGACGGGTGGGTGACGGAGGGGGGGGAGGGGTATGCGCGCGTCCCCCCCACACCCCCCGGAGCCGCAGGGGCGGCCCGGGGGCGTGGCTCCGCGCGCAGCCCCCCGGGGTCGGCCACGGGTCCTCCCGGGCGATCGCCGCCCGCTTGGCCCGCGGGAACAGCAGCAAGGGGGAACTGACTTACTTTCGCCTGTCCGGTCCGATGCTGATGCGGTGATCTATCCGCATGGCCGCTCGCGATACCTTTACGATCAGCGGTCGTCATCGTGAACTACAAAGCCGAGAGCCGCCGCAGAGTCGGCAGCGGCACCCAGATCAGTCAATCATCGCGGGCTGAAACACCCACTCCGGGAACGGGTCCGGCCAGGCCGACCATACTCCCGGCCCCATCTCGAGTTCGTCGTCCGTGAGCAGGCAACTGTCGAGCAGCGACCTGGTGTATGCCTCGTCGAGCTTGACGCCGATCATGACCACCTCTTGACGGCGGTCTCCGAACGGATCGGCCCACTTGGACTCGATCCAGGCTTGTGACTCGGCATCGTCGGGCCACCTCTCCCGCGGCGCAACGGCCCACCAACGCCCGGCCGGTTCGATGCGGAACGAGCCGCCGGCCTGCGACCACATCGCCGCGAAGTCGTGCTTGGTCGCGAGCCAGCAGAAGCCCTTCGAGCGGGTCGTCTTGAGGAACCCCCCGGTCACCATGTCGTAGAGACGCTGCGGATGGAACGGACGGCGGGCTCGATAGACGAAGCTGGAGATGCCGTACTCCTCGGTCTCCGGCGTGTGCTCGCTGTTGAGTTCTTTGATCCACTGCGGCGAGGCCATGGACCGTTCCATGTCAAACCGACCGGTCCCGATGATCTCTCCGAGATCAACCTCGGCATTGGTGGTTCGGATGATCTTGGCCTCGGCATTGAGCGAGCGGATCATCGCCTCGACATGCCGTAGTTCCTCTTCGTCGACGAGGTCGCACTTGTTGACCAGGACTACATCCGCGAACTCGACCTGATCTGTCAGCAGGTCCGCGATTGACCGCTCATCGTCGTCGGAGAGACCGATCTGGCGATCCGTCAGATCGTCGTACGTCTGGAACTCTGAACGGAAGTTCGACGCGTCGACAACGGTAACCATCGTGTCGAGGCGAGACAGCTTCGATAGGGAGCGACCATCCTCGTCTTCAAAGGTAAAGGTCTGCGCGACCGGCAGCGGCTCGGAGATTCCGGTGGACTCGATGAGCAGGTAGTCGAACTTTCCTTCCCGCGCGAGTCGCGAGACTGCTTTCAGCAGGTCATCCCGGAGCGTGCAGCAGATGCAGCCGTTCGACATCTCCACGAGTTCTTCTTCGACGCGATCGAGGCTGGCGTCGCCCTGCTTGACCAGCTCGGCGTCGATGTTGATCTCGCTCATGTCGTTCACAATGACCGCAACGCGGAGACCTGCGCGGTTGCGGAGCACATGATTGAGCAGCGTGGTTTTGCCCGCGCCAAGGAAGCCGGAAAGGACGGTGACCGGGAGGCGCTCTCGCCTGCCCATGAGTTTGGCGATTGTTTCGATCATGAGCGGGCTCCAGAGCGAAAATTCCGCCGCTCCGCCATCGCGAAGAGGCGGCGAAGATTATCGACGGCGACGGCCCGCGAGCAGGCCTGTCGCGGCGAGCATGACCACCGTGCCCGGTGCGGGCACGACCGCAACGAAGCCTGAGACTTGGCCGGTGATGCGATCGCGGCTGAAGCCGACGATCTGTCCGGCGTCGTTGATGCCGGTCGGCACAGTCCAATCCGCACCCGTCACGGTAAACGGACTGAAGATGCCCGATGCGATGTCGAAGACGAAGCCGGTGCGATCACCGCTGAAGCCAGTGCTGAAGTCTCCGACAAGTAGGCCCGCGTCGTTGCCCGCCCATACATAGGTGAACTGTTCGCCGGGCCGTATAACGGTCGTGAATGTGCTGCCGTTGTCCACGCTGTACCAGCCGCGCCCGAAGAAGTCGGGTCCCGCCTGGCCGAGAGCGTGCCCGAAGATGACGCCCGCGTCGTTGATGTCTGTCGCGTTCGTCTTCAGGACGGTCTCGCCGAGGTTGCCGATGGAGTCGATCGATGTCACGGTCCCGTCCGTATTGCGGACGAACCCTCCGGTGCTGAACGGGTTGGCAGAACCCACAACGACGCCGGCGTTGTTGATGCCGCTGCCCCCCGTGTCCGCGATCCCGAGCGGTTGAAAGGTGACGGTCGTGCCGTCCGCCTGGCGAAGGAAGGAGTCGGCGCCGCCGGCCGTCGAAACAGCACCCACCGTGTCGCGCGAATCGTTGATGCCGAGGGCGAAAGTGTCCGCCCCGGCAACCTGGAAGAAGTCGATACCGCCAGAAGTACGCACGAACGATTCGGTCACGCCTCCGATGGTGCGGTAGCCGACGATGTCGCCCGCGTTGTTGATGCCGCGAACCTGGACGGTGCTCGCCCCGGCGAAGTCAATCTGCTCAAGAACACGAACGTCGTAGACCGACCCACCGGCAACAGACACACCGGCAAACCCCGCGACGATCAACGCCCCTGCAACAGAAACAACACATCGCATCTCCGGTCTCCTTGCCTTGCTGGGCGTCTCTGGGCGGTCGCTGTCACCCCTACGAAACGGGCCTTGACAGCGGAATCAACGACAGTATGATAATGACTTCGCATTGTCAACAAGGAGCCCGATCATGTCCGCGTGCCCGAACTGCTCTGCCGCCGCCGTCGGCACCGAAGCCGCGTCGATCTGCACCGAGTGCGCCACCGCGACGGTCGCGGGAGCCTCGTTCAGCTTGCCGATGCTCCTCACGGGGGTTCTCGCTGCCGGCGTCGTCCTGGTCGCCGTCCGCGTGCTGCTCCGCCGATCCAGCGCGTGGCTGAAGACACGGCAACCCGTTATGGCGTGATGTCGTTGACTGATGCACAACCCGGCAGGTCGCCCGAAAGATCCGAACGGCGGTACCCGTTGCGCCCTTCTGGCCCGACGGCCCGGGCCGCGATCGTTATGTGCGTCTGTCTCGCGGCCCTGCTCCCCTTCAGCGGATGCGCAGCACAAAGCCGCATGCAGCCGGACTCCCAGCGGGAGTCCGAGGTCGCCTCGGCGATCGACACGTTCGCACTGCTCAGCACGGCCGCCGATCACGAGGCCCTGTACACGCTCGCCGGCGGTCTGAAGCCGATGAGTACCGGCATCTGGCGTGGCTCGTTCGTTGTCGATGATCCCGATCTCACAGAACTCAGAGCTGCGCGGTCAGCCCTCGCGCCCCTCCGCAACGACCTCTGGTACGCCGATGTCCAAGTCTTCGACAACATCCATGACGGAGAACGCTCCGTGCACGCCTTTGTGGTGCATCGCGATGCGTTCGCCCGGATGATCAGCCGCTTCGAGCCGTTCTGGAGCCCGTGGGGGATCACGCCCTGCACGCATCCATCTGAGGCGATCGCGGTAGTCGACCGGATGCCGAAAGCCGAACGCTGGCGAGGCTACGGGTACATGTTCGGCTACCCGCCCGACGCCGTGGACTTCTTCGTGCGGGCCGGGCTTGCCGCCGAGGACGGCGCGGAAGTTGGCCCCGGCAAGGATCGGCAGTTCGTGCAGGTCCCCACCTACGCCTCCGCTACCGGGCGGTTTACTTACGCCGTACCGCTCGATCATGTCGCTTCGGCTGACGACGAGGAGCTGGCTCGCAAAGCGGATCGCATCCTCACCGCGTATCGCGAACACCGAGCAAGGATGGTGGATGTCCGTAGCATGTTGACGGAACTCCGTCGGCTGAACAGCCGGTTCGTCCTAGGTGCGTTGACGGCTCCGCACCTGCGCGACTCAAGTTATGCCGAGGAAGGAGTCACGAATGCAGTTCTGGACGCTCGATGAGATCGAACAGCACGCGATGGCCGATCACGAGGTTGGCGAAGAGATCGCCCCGGGCGTGACAATTACGCGACGCCGCATCCTCCAGGTCGGCCTCGCCGGAGCGGCGGGCCTGCTCGCGATGGGCTGCGCCACACCGGCGAGGCGAGAGCAGGTGCTGGAGCAGCCGGCGGCGCGGCCGCTGACCATCGACCAGCTTGTCGCCCAGCTCCGCCCCGAAGCCAGGAGAATGATCGCTTCTGATCGTCCTGACGAGGCCGCGTATCTTTCTGCGGTTTCTGCGCTGCTCGCCCGCTACAAGCCGGATGAGCCGTGGGCTATGCGCGATGTTGGCGAGTCGGGCTGGAGCATGAACACCGCTGCCTGGATGCCGCCGGTCGTCGTCTTCGACATCCACATGCAGCCGGGCTCCAAGATCCACCTGCACGACCACCGCCACTACAACGGCGTGCTCCTTTGCACCGAGGGATCGGTCCGGTGCCGCAACTTCGACATCGTTCAGTCGGATGGCGAGCGGCTCGACATCGCCGCCGGTGAGGTGCCGACGGGCGAGGATTTCCTGATCCGCCAGAACAAGGACACCACGCTCGACCGCGGCCAACTCTCGACCCTGTCCCGCGACCGCGACAACATCCATCACATCGAGGCCGGCCCGGACGGCTGCAAGCTCGCCGACCTGTTCACCTACTTCAGGCGCGAAGCCCGCTCCTACGAGCTCGACTGGGACGAGCAGCCACTGGAACGGGGCTCGAATACCTACCGTGTCTCATGGAGAAGCTGAATATGGCCCGCCGTGACACATCGCAGCAGCGCGCGATCCGAGCCGCCGTCCACTCGGCGGGCAGGCCGCTATCCGTTCAAGAGATCCACAAGATCGCATCGCAGGATTGCCCCAACCTCGGCATCCGGACGGTCTACCGCGCCCTGAATCGGTTGCTAGACGACGATTCCATCGCCCCCGTCGTCGTACCAGGGCAGCCCGACCGCTACGAACCCGCCGCGATCGCCGCGAAGCACCATCACCATTTCCGCTGCGAGGAGTGCGATCGGGTGTTCGATGTCGACGCGTGCCCCGGAGGACTGAGCCGCATGCTACCCGCAGGCTTCAAACTCGCTGGGCATGAACTCTCGCTGTGGGGGTGTTGCGCGGATTGCGCGTGAACTACACCGACGACAAGTCGGCATGACTTCTGCGGGGTCTGAGGATTGTATCAGTCATGGATCCATCCATTTGAGAATAATCGAATGGGCAAGTAGCTGACCTCTGCTTTCGTTGTCCTTGCTCGCGGCTGCCTTTTCAACAGGCGTCATGAGGCAGACCTTCGACCCATTCGGAACCAGAAGCGTCTGCACCTATGTGGACCTTGGTAGTGTCGTTGTATGAGCACCGTTCCCAGGCCAAGTCAACAACTCCAGTACGACGCCCTCTACGACCTCTGGCAGGTCTACCTGCACATGCGGGCGTGGGGCCGCCCGGCGTATCCCGACCTGAGCGCCGAAGCCCGCGAGCAGTTCACCGAACTCGTCGAGACGCGGGCGCTGTTCACCTACGTCGAGGATTGCAAGCGGGACCTGCTCCGCGCGGGCGTCGAGGTGCCCGACGCCTGGCTCAACGTGCTGTTCGCGGCCGACCTCACGGCGGGCGAGCCGCTGCCAGAGGCCGAGGCCGATCGGCTCGGGGTGATCCTCGCCGAGATGTACCCGATGCTCGTCCGCCTCGACCCCGACGCCCGGCCGCTGCGCCCGGACACGGACCGCCGCGACCCCGTCCCCGTCTCCGAAACCCCCGCTGGCGGTGCTGAGAACGAGGGTTTTGGAGACGGGGACGCAGCCAGCAAGCCGCCCAAGGACATGAAGCCCGCCGTGCGCCGGGCCGGAGCGTCGTTCGAGAAGGTCGAGGCCGAGCAGCCGGACCTCAGCCCGCCCGCGAACAGCGCGGTTCGGTACACCGAGCGGCAGTGGTCGTACATCCGCGACCACTACGACGAGATCTACCCGCCCGACGCGAGCGGCCGGACGACCATGCCCGCGTTCGAGACCTGGGGCCGGTATGTCCGCGAGTACCTTCGCCTGACCGAGGGCCCGCGGAACTCGCCGAGGGGCGGCCGCCCGCTTGGGCGCAGCGTCGTAAAGCAGAAGGACCTCGATCAGTCCCGCCGCGACGCGGACGACTGACACGATCCAGCCCGGTCCAGGCGATCCAAAACGGTCCATGGATTCCGCGTGGATTTCTGTCGGCGATTCCGAGCCGCCAGGGCGATCCGCGCAGATCCACGAGGGTCCGTTTGTGGATCTGCATGAGAACCACTCAGCATTCGCCCGGCGGCGGGCACGACAACGGCGAGGCGGCCCGGCTCATCACCGCGCGTGAGCTGGCCAGCCGCCTCGGGGTCACGACGAACACCATCCACGCCTGGGCGCGGGACGGCCGCATCCCGTGCCTGCGGGTCGGCCGAAAGACGCTGCGGTTCGACGCGGCCGCGGTGGTCGCCGCGCTCGAAGCGAACGCCCGCCGTCAGCGGGAAGGGGGTGACGCGTGAGCCAGCCCCTGAACGACACGACAAACGCCGCCTCCAAGCCGATCGCGATGCGCCCGAAGGAGGCCGCGAAGGCCCTCGGCATCTGCGAGCGGCTGCTGTGGGAACGCACCAACCGGGGCGAGATCCCACACGTCCGTATCGGGCGGGCGGTGGTGTACCCGGTTGCCGAGCTTGAGCGTTGGCTGGCCGAGCAATCATCACGATCCACCCGCGGTGGACGAGGGGGTGGGCGATGAGTAGCGCCACCGACACCATCCTCGCGGCGATCAAGGCCCGCGGGCTCAAGGTTCGCAAGAGCGGCAAGGGCTGGTCGTGCCAGTGCCCCGCGCACGACGACAAGAACCCAAGCCTGAGCGTGAACATCGGCGAGGACGGCCGGGCGCTCGTGCGGTGCCACAGCGGCTGCCGGACGGAGGACATCGTCGCGGAGTTGGGCTTGGCGATGAAGGACCTGATGCCGGAGCGTTCGCCCGTTTCCGTGTCAAAGCCGAAGCGCACGAAGGCCTCGACGAAAAACGAAAGCGCGGCGGGTGCCTCCGACTTTGCCACGGCAGACGAGGCCGTCGCGGCCCTCGAACGCACCCTCGGATCGGATCACCGGCGCTGGGTCTGCACCAACGCCAAGGGCGAGCCGGTCGGTGAGGTCGTTCGGTGGGATCCGAAGGGCAAGCGGAAGGAGGTCCGCCCGCTCGCCCGTCACGGTGACCGCTGGGTGATCGGCGCGATGCCCGAGCCGCGCCCGCCGCTGCACCTCCCCGAACTGGCGGCGCTGCCCGCGGGGGCGTGGGTCGTCATCGTCGAGGGAGAGACCTGCGTCGATGCGGCCCGCGCCATCGGCTTCGTCGCCACAACCAGCGCGGGCGGGGCCGAGGCTCCGCACCTGACGGACTGGTCGGTGCTCAAGAACCGCGTCGCGGTGATCCTCGCCGACAACGACGAGGCGGGGGAAAAGTTCGCCGAGGCGGTCGCGGAGCGATGCCTCAAGGCCGGGGCGGATGAGGTCCGCATGCCGCGGCTCGCGGACGCCTGGCCCAACCTGCCCGCCGGTGGAGACCTAGTCGATGTGCTGGAGATGGAGGGTGGCGATGCCGAGGCCGTTCACGAGAAGCTGGAAACCTTGGCCCTCGCGACCGCGCCCGAGCCGGGCGACGAACCCGATGGTGATCGGTACATCCCGTTTCCGGTCGAGGCGTTGCCCGAGCCCGTGCGCCGGTTCGTCGTGGAGGCCTCGACCGCCATCGGCTGCGACGCGTCGTTCGTCGCGTTGCCCCTGCTCTCGGGCCTCGCATCCGCGATCGGCAACAGCCGACGGTTGCAGCTGAAGCGCAGTTGGACCGAGCCCGCGATCCTGTGGACGGGCGTGGTCGCCGAGTCGGGCACGATGAAGTCGCCCGCGATGGAGGCGGCGCTGCGCCCGATCCGAGCCCGCCAGCAGCAGCACATCCGCGAGCACGCCGAGGCGCTCGAATCGTTCCGCGCGGAGTATGCGGTGTGGGAGCTCGCCGACGCGGAGTGGAAGGCGACGGCGAAGAAGGAGATGAAGGCGGGCCGGGCCGCCGGCGAGATCGCCGCCGATCGACCGACTACGCCAGCGCCGCCCGTCTGCCCGCGAACCTGGACGGACGACACGACGACCGAGGCCCTCATCAAGCTGCTCCAGGAGAACGGCGGCAGCATCCTCGTCACCCGCGACGAGCTCGCCGGTTGGCTCGGCAGCTTCGACCGGTACGCCAGCGGCGCGGGCGGCGACGCGGCCCGATGGATCGAGGTCCACGGCGGACGCTCGCTCATGGTCGACCGCAAGACCAGCGGCATGATGAGCGTCGAGCGCGCGGCCGTCTCGATCACCGGAGGCATCCAGCCGGAGATCCTGCGCCGCGTCGTCACCCAGGAGCACCGCGACAGCGGGCTCGCGGCTCGCTTGCTCCTCGCCTGCCCGCCACGCAAACCCAAGCGGTGGACCGAGGCCGACATCGACCCGTTCACCGAGACGGCGATGGACAACCTCTTCGACCGCCTCTATGCCCTCGAACCCGACCGGGATCAGTTCGATGTCGAGCGGCCCCGCATGGTGCGGCTCACGCCCGAGGCCAAGCGGGTGTGGATCCGCTTCGCCGACGATCACGCGCTCGCGGGCACCGCGATGGTCGGCGACGAGGCCGCGAGTTGGGCGAAGCTCGAGGGCTACGCGGCGCGATTCGCGCTCGTGTTCCACCTCGTCCGTGTCGCGTCGGACGACCCGTCCATCGCCGACGCCGATGTCGTCGATCTGGCGAGCATCGAGATGGCGATCACGCTGGTGCGTTGGTTCTGCCGCGAGGTCGATCGTGTCTACGCCATCCTCCGCGGCGGCGAGGACGACCGCGACCGCCGCCGGCTCGAGGAGTGGATCAACGCCCGCCACGGCGGCGTCGCCAGCGTGCGTGACCTGACGCATGGGCTCCGCGCCTTCAAAGGCGACCGCGAGAAGGCCAAGGCGGCGCTCGATGACCTCGTCGCGAGCGGGCGGGCCGACTGGGCTCACGACGGCGGCCGCCCCGGTCGCCCGAGCCCGCGGGTCCGCCTGCGGGGTGCCCCCGTCCCCGAAACCCCCGCTTAGCCGCCCGCCACGCGGGGTTTTGGAGACGGGGACGGGCCGTAAGCCGCCGATGTCGCCCGCTTCGCCTTGAACCCTGCGCCCATCCGAGCCACTGTCTGACGAGCCCGATTCTGGACCGAGGACCCCGATGCCGAAGAACACCGCGAAGACGAAGACCACCACCCGCCAGCGCAGCAAGGGCAGCGGGACGCTGTTCAAGCGAGGCGGGCGCGGGCCGTGGATCGCCTGCTGGTACGACCACGACGGCGCTCGCAAGGAGCGCTCGACGCGCACGACCGACCGCGCAGCCGCCGAACGCATCCTCGGCAAGCGTGTCGCCGACGCCGCGCTACGCCGCGACGGCGTGATCGACGCCAACGACGACCGCTTTGCGCGCGAGGGCCGCCGCCCGATCGCCGAGCACATCCGCGAGTACCTCGCCTCATGCGAGCGCGTCGGGCAGGCCGAGAAGAACATCGCCGAGAAGCGCCGCCACCTCGAACGCCTCGTTGCCGAGACGGGCGTGAAGACCCTCGCCGACCTCACCCCGCTTGTGCTCGAGCGGAACATGGCGGACATGAAGGCGACCGCCCGCGACGGCACCGACGACGACGGCAACGCGAAGTGGAAGGAGATGGAGGCGTCCGCCCGCCTGCGAAACTTCCGACGCCAGGCCGCGGTCGCGTTGATGAGCTGGTGCCAGAAGCAGGGCCGCGTGCGGTCCAACCCGCTCAAGACCGTCCCGACGCTCGACGAGCGGAACGACCGCCGGCGCGTGCGACGGGCGCTGACCGATGATGAACTCGCTCGCCTCATCGCGGTCGCCCGCGAGCGCGACGCCGCGCTGAACGCCGAAGCCGACTTCATCGACCGCTACGGCCAGAGCCGACGCACCGCCTGGTACCTCGCTGCCGCGCTCGCGGGGTTGCGTCGGGGCGACCTGGTCCGCCTCCGCTGGTCGAGCGTTGATCTGGCGAATGGCACGATCACCATCACGGACGGCAAGGCCCGTCGAACCGATGTGCTCCCGATCCACCCGCAACTCGCCGAGGCCCTCGAAGCGATCCGACCGTGGCGGATGACGCCGCAGGCGCTCGCCCACGCGAAGGTCTTCCCGCATGCGGTCACCAACCGCACGGTCGCCGCCGACTTCGAGCGGGCCGGAATCGCCCCCGACGCCGAGGGCCGCATCGCCGACCTGCACGCGTTGCGGACCACGCTGGGCACCAACCTCGCCCGCCGGGGCGTCACGCCACAGGTGGCGCAGAAGATCATGCGCCACGCCGACTACCGGACGACGCTCGCTTGCTACACCGTCCTCGGCCTCGCCGACACTGCGGCCGCCGTCGCCCGCCTGCCGGGCGTCGGGGCGGACGAAGCCCGCGAGGCGGGGACGGGGACGACCGACGCCAAGGCCGGGACACCGGCCAACCGTGTGGCCGCTGGGGCGGCCCGTTCGGGTACCGCGGACCACCAGCCAAACTCCCAGCAGTTGGGGCGCGAAACGCCGCGTTCCGCCGCGACGGGGCGCGGTGGCGAAGGCGATGGGTTGGCTGCGGGAAACGCGCCCAACTCCCGACGACACGCGGCTCTACGCGGCGTCGTGCGGGGTGAAGCGAGAATGGAGCGACGGGGACTCGAACCCCGAACTTCCAGCTTGCAAAGCTGGCACTCTACCAATTGAGTTACCGCCCCGGTCGGAGGGGAGTGTAGGGGGCGCGGGGTGGGGTGGCTTGTGCTGGGCGGGGTCCGGGCGGCTTGGCGCGGCGGGGGTCGGGTTGGCCGGTGGAGGCGGATCGGTGGGGGGTGGAGGCGGGCTGTAGAATGGCGGGTCTGTGAGGAAACCGGAAAGAGACCGGAAGAGGAGTGTTCCATGCCGACGCCCGCGTATGCCGCTGCCGATGCGAAGTCTGATCTGAAGCCGTTCTCGATCGAGCGTCGCGCGGTGGGGGCGCGGGATGTGGGGATTGCGATCGACTACTGCGGGGTGTGCCATTCGGACCTGCACATGGCGCGGAACGACTGGGGTTTTTCGCAATATCCGCTGGTGCCGGGGCACGAGATCATCGGGCGGGTGACGGAGGTGGGGAGCGAGGTCGGGGATCTCAAGCCCGGGGATCGGGTGGGGGTTGGCTGCCTGGTGGGTTCGTGCCGTGGGTGCGAGGCGTGCGGGAAGGACCTGGAGCAGTACTGCCCGTCGATGGTGATGACTTACTCGAGCCCGACGGAAGATCCGGGCGGGCTGACCTTCGGCGGGTATTCGAAGGGGATCGTGGTGGACCGGCACTTTGTGTTGCGGGTGCCGGAGAACCTGGACCCGGCGGGAGCGGCGCCGCTGCTGTGCGCGGGGATCACGACCTACTCGCCCCTGGCGCATTGGAAGGTGGGCCCCGGGAGCACGGTGGGGGTGATAGGGCTCGGCGGGCTTGGGCACATGGGCGTGAAGTTTGCGCACGCGATGGGGGCGCGGACGGTGATGATCACGCGGTCGGCCGAGAAGCGCGAGGACGCGAAGAAGCTTGGGGCGGACGAGGTACTGTTGTCGACGGACGAGTCGGCGATGGAGGCGTGGGGCGGGAAGTTCGACTTCCTGCTGAACACGATCCCGGTGGGGCACGATGTGAACCCGTACCTGCCGCTGCTGCGTGTGGACGGGGTGATGTGCGTGGTGGGGCTGCTGGGTCAGTTCGAGGGTGTGGGGACGGGGCCGCTGGTGATGGGTCGGCGCTCGGTGGCGGGGTCGCTGATCGGCGGGCTGCGGGAGACTCAGGAGATGCTGGATTTCTGCGGCAGGCACGGGATCGTGTCGGACATCGAGAAGATCGCGATGGCGGACATCAACCGGGCGTACGAGCGGATGCAGCGGTCGGATGTGAAGTATCGGTTCGTGATCGATATGACGACGCTTGGGTGAGGCGGGGCTGCGGGTGTTCTCGAGGGGCCCAGAAAGCGACAAGCCCCTTTGCGGGGCTTGAAGAAGCACGGGCGGAAGGATTCGAACCCTCAACCTCCTGATCCGTAGTCGCCAAAAAAAGTGGCGTCATGGCTCAAAAATGGCGCTCTTGTGGACAAGTTCGGCCAGATGTGGACACAGAATCGGGTAGCGATACCCGATTTCCACAGTCGCTTATGGGCCAGAAAGCTTTAGGTCATTGACGTGTAACCAGCCCTCAGAAAGCCCATCTATTGACGGAGTCCACAACACTCTAATCGCGTCACCGCGAACCTCTTGGACGGCAACGAACCGGCCTTCGTCGAGAAAGACTACGTTCGCAGTAAAGGAGTCACCAAGAATCGCCGCCGCATCTCGGAGTCCATCGTCTTTTTCACGAATTGAATCGACCGTCTGCTTGACCTGCTCGTCGAGCGCATCGGTTGAGTGCTTGGGCATGTTCCATTCGTTGCGGAATGCGTATACAGCGCGCGCAGTCATGCAACCGTCATTGACTCGGATACCTCGTAGTTGCTCGACTTTGTCCTCCGTCAGTTCAACGCTGCGCTCGGCTTGCGCCCTGGTGGTGGTGCCCAACTGGTCTAGCTCTCTTTGAAATGCCTGCTACTCAGGTACAGTCACGATGACGAAGTATCCGAGAAGGGCGATCACAACGACACCAAGAGAAATCCACCGCACCCGCTTCCCAATGGTCGCGCCATGCTTCTTTGGTGTCACTCGTTGTTCGCTTTCGACGGAAGTGAACTCGCCAAAATAGCTCGCAGGATGCCACCCTCGTTCATGCGGACGCCGGATAGGCGTGTCGAGACCCTGTTTCGTGCCGCGCAATACCTGTCGGATTACGTCGCTGCTCACGGGGCCGATTTCTGCGTCATCGAGTTGGTATAGCCATTGGCCTTGTTCATCCGCCAACGAAAGTGTGCGCTCGATACCAAGTCCTTTGACTTTGTAGGCCTTCGCCCACCGATCTGACCCGACAGGTGAAATCAGGTCTTCACTTCCGACTCGCCCATTCTGAGCGAGTGATTTCAGCGCAGATGCCGAGTATGGGCCTGACTCGGTTCCGTCTTCGTGGCGCACCAAGTACTGCATTGCCTTGGAATCAGGTGCCATGATTTCCCCTTCCAACTCGTGGTCCGCGATCTAGCCCACGGCCCAAATGTGGCGCATTGTCTGTAGACGCATTGTCTGCCATGCATGGACGCTGTCAAGGTGCAGCGTTCAGCATTCGCCATCGAGTTCGGGGCTCGACTTCGGGCGTTCCGAGAGGAGCGAGGCTTGTCCCAGGAGGACCTTGCCTTCGAGGCGAAACTGCATCGCACGCACATCAGCCTCATCGAGAGAGGGAAAAGGTCAGTCCGCCTTGAGACCCTTGAAGCGTTGGCTCGGGCCCTGAAAGTCCAGCCGGCCGAGATGATGCCCAGTCTTCCGATTTAGCAGTAGCGGTTGACAAGGAAAAGGCGGTTAGCCAGCACGAACCTGACAAATATGGCGGTGCCGTCTTTGAGGCTCCGCAAAAATGATGGGTGCCCTTCAGAGGAAGAGAGGGGTATGGGGGTGGGGGTGGGGCTCCATGCTCCACATACGGACAGAGTGCTGAGCCATGTCCTGCACGCAGGTGCGGGAGACATGATGCTCACAGCCACGCTCAACCGGAACAGCCGTCGTCTTGGGGTCGAGTTCGAATTCGCGGTGCCCCAAGTCGGCGCAGGGCGGAGCGATGATGTCCGCAACACGCTCGCCCAGGTGCTGAGCGCGAATGGTGTCCCGAGCGTTGTTCGCGGCTACAGCCATCGGCCCGTCCCGTCGGGAGCCGACGTCTGCATCGAGTACGACGCCTCGGTCCGTGGCGAGAGCCGTTACCGAGGGATTCGCTGGGTGAGTGTTGAAGCGAAGACCCGCATCCTCAGCGGCATGGACGACTGGGAGCGGGTCGTGCCGAAGATGCTCGACATCGTCCGCTACCTCGGTGGGCGTGTGAACACTTCATGCGGGCACCATGTCCATGTCGAGTTGGAGGAGGCTCTCAGTCGGCCGGCGGTCGTCCGCAGCCTCTACAACGCCATCCATCGCTACGAGTCGGTCATCTACAGCATTCTGCCCCCGAGTCGCCGTTCAGGGCACTACTCGCAGCCGATGCCGGACATCAGCGGGCGACTCGCGAAGTGTCGGACCCTCCGTTGCATACAGCACGGCCTCGAGTCGCTTCCTCGCCACTCGGGCACGAACTGGAACCACCTGTTCGGACCGTCGCCCCGCGTCGAGTATCGGTACGCGGCCTCGACTCTGAACGTCGAGAAGGCTCGCCAGTGGGCGCGTTTCTTGCTACGTCTCACCGACCATGCCGTTGTGCGAAACTGCAAGGCCACCAAGGCGCAGCTACCTCCGAGCCGTGAGTCTGTCGTCAAGATGGCAACGAGCATCGGCCTGAAGCCGAACAGCAAGGTCTACTCGACCATCGACCCGGAACTCCGCGAGACCGGCCGTTGGCTGACGCAGCGTTGGCAGCAGTTCCAGACTGTTGAAAGCTGAAAAACGCCAGCTTGTTGTTGCGGTCACGCCGAAATGTTGCGGTGCGTTGCGGTCACTCCAAGATTTCCTGCGCGAAGTCCGCGTGGAAGATGGGTGCTAATCCGAAGCGCTGAGAGCCGCTGAAAACTCTCGCGACAACGATTTCTCTGGCGTGAAACCATCACCATTAGACAGACACATGTCAATGTGTCAACAGTGCGCGCATCTCTTGGACTCACGCGGAAGTCATGCTGTCAGCGCTCTGGTGGCTTGTTAAAGGAAATGGTGTTCATCCTGGCTTGACTCCCGCTCCTGACGGGCCTGGTGTGCCCGCCCGCGTTCCCACATACGGAAGACGCCGAGTCCCAAGTGGCGGAGGTATCCCATGCCGAGTCCATCCAGAAACTCGAACGACGCCGGTCCGCCCACGCTCGACCATGTCATCGGACAGCCCCAAGTCGTCGCCAAGCTCAAGGTGGCGGTGGAGGCGGCATTCGCAGACAGCGAGCCCCTGCCGCACACGTTGCTGACCGGTCCTCCCGGCACGGGCAAGACACTGCTGGGGAAGGTTCTCGCTCGCGAGATGGCGGGCGAGTTCCACGAAGTCCTCGGGCAGTCCATCTTCGGGGTTGGCTGCCTCAACGGTCTACTGATGACCCCGACGAGTCCGCGAGCGGTCATCATGATCGACGAAGCCCACGAGGCGGACCCGTCCGTCCAGGTGGCGCTGTACAAGGCGCTAGACGAGGGCAAGGTGTTCATCGGCAATGCCGAGCGGCAGGTCCTGAGCAAGCTCGACATTGAACCGTTCACGCTGATTCTGGCGACAACGGACCCCCAAAGTCTGCTTCCGCCGCTTCGTGACCGTATGAAGATGATTTGCCAGCTTCGGAGGTACGAGGCTGCGGACATCGCTCGCATCCTTCGCCAGCGCTCACAGCAACTCGGCTGGGAAGTCGAGCAGGATGTTCTCGACGCCGTCGCCGTTCGGAGCTTCGGAACGCCAAGGCTCGCCCTGCGACTCTTGGACTCCATCCGACGTTCAGGACGCGCCGAGGGCGATTCGGCCATCACAGCAGCGCATGCGACGCATGCGTTCGAGCTTGAGCAGGTCGATGCTCTCGGACTCGACGCCGATTCGAGGTCGTACCTCGACATCCTCGCGACAAGTCGACGCCCGACTCGACTATCCGTGATCGCGTCACGACTTGGCCAACCACCCGAGGCCGTAAGCCGCGTCATCGAGCCAAATCTGTTGTGGCTCGGGCTCATCGAGCGGAATGACCGCGGTCGCAGCCTGACGTCCAAGGGCATTGAACATGTCCGAAGCGGGTGCGCTGATTCGAGGGCTCATATCGGCGAGGAGGGATCTCGATGACGCGGAGAAGTGATGATGCAGCGTATCTGCGCCAACGGAGCAACCTCTCTGTCGCAGACATGGCTCGTGCCGTGGGATTGTCGAGGAGCCGTTTCTACGCGCTGATGGAGTCGGGCACGTTCCCTCCGCCCATCTACTTGATTGCGACTCGTCGTCCGTTCTATGACGAGCGCCTCAAGGAGCAGTGCCTAGAGATTCGACGGTCGGGGTTGGGACTCAACGGCGAGCCGGTTCTGTTCTATCCGAAGCGCATCGGGAATCCGACTCGGGCGCCGGGGCGTTCTTCCTCCGCGCGAAAAAGACCAACAGCGCGCGCTGTGGACCCGCGAATCAGGCACCTAGCCGAGATGCTCAAGGGGCTCGGAATCGCTGAGCCGCAGCCCGCCGCCATTGACGCGGCGCTGCGCGACTGCTTCCCGGAAGGGGTCGAGGGAAGGGATGACAGCGAGCTTGTGGCAGCCGTCTTCCGTCGTCTGCGGAGTTCGGAATGACCAGATATCCACGCCACATAAGAGCCCTTCTTCGGCGCGACTCCGTTCAGTTGGCGTCCAAGAGCAGTCCTCTTGCTGTCCGTAACTCTGCCTGTTTGCCCCACATAATGCTCGGAGACGACCAATGACCAGAACCGAAAGCTCTCTGTTCGCCAGCTTCCTTGAAGCTGACCTTCCCCCTTCGTTCAGTCCACAGTGTATGAGAGTTTGGGGGCGTCCGCTCCCCGCTGCAGGCCCGCCCGGAGCGGAGCGGAAGGCGGGCCTGCAGCGATCGTTTCCGGGGCCGGGGCCCGGTACCCCAAGGCCGAGTGCGGCCTCACCG
>JBICIG010000015.1:0-22488 GCA_043101605.1 Phycisphaerales bacterium JB037 | reverse complement strand
CGAGGAGGCGTTCAACGCGAGCACGGCGCCGTTCGTGGTGTCGCTGGGCGTGCCGCTGTTCTATGCGGGGCGTGCGAACACGATCGAGCTGGGCGAGAACGCCTCCTCGATGTCCAAGGGCGGCAGGTCCGCACCGTTGGGAACATCCACGAGCACGCCCGACGGCATCGCCACCACCCGCCGCTCGAAACGCACCCGCATGTTCTCCAGTTCATCGCTCGAGACCTTCGCCTCGATCACCCCGTACGGGTACGCCCGGCTCAACTGCCGCTCGAACCCGAACCGAGCCCCCACCGCACGCTGCAATGCCTGCAGGTGGTGCGGCTGGAGAAACAGCCCCTCGTGCCAGTGAATCTGCGTGGACATCGAACCTCACACCCCTTCTTCAGCTCGGCACCACGCGCTCGACATACTCGGCAAGGGCCTTGAGCACCTCGCTCTCGAACGAGTGCGGCTCCAGCGACGACGCCAGCGACTCGAACTTCCGCCAGTACGCCTTCTCGCCCTTCTTCCCCTCCCCGTGCACGAAATCCATCACCGACTCCGGCAGCAGGTGGTTCATCCTCGCATAACACAAATGCCCCGTCTGCGACACGCTCGTCACCAGCCCCGCCGTCAGCCGCCGCAGAAGCTCCAACTCGTCCTTGATCTCGTTCCGCGAGACCTCCCGGTCCCCCGCCGCGTACGCCGCCGACTTCGACGTCAGCGAGCCCTTCCGGCGCAGCCGCGACGACTTGGCCATCTGCTGCCAGGTCCGCCACACCAGCTTGTCCAGGCTCAGCGCAAAGTCCGCGTACGCGGCCAGCAGTTCCACGCACCGCGCCGCATCCACCGGCCCCGAGTCCGCTCCGAACAGCAAACGCCGCAACTCCTCCGAGGACTCGCTCGGCACCTCGCCGCTGCTCTTGGGAACCAGCCCCGCCTCGGCCAGCGTGTCCCGGATGATCCGCCGATCCCCCTCGCTCAGCCGACCCGCCACCTGCGCCAGCCGCTGGGCCAGGAACGAGGGATCGTCCAGCTCCGCCGCGTCCCGCTCCGACCGCGCGCCCCCCCCGCCGCCCGACGCCACCACCGGCGCCGCGACCGCCTGGTCCCAGCTCGGGAACCTCTTGTTGAGCTCATCGAGAAACGCCGAACGCTCGTCGGGCGTCATCCCCGACATCGCCCGCGTCACCTCGTGCGTCAGCTGCTCCTCCCGCAGCGACGCCTCCTCCCCGGCAAGCTCGGACTGGATCGCCCGCAGCCGCGCCGCGGCCTCGTCCGCCCGCGCCGTGATCTCCCCATGCTCGCGCACGATCCCTGCTCCCTTTGCACGCACCGGCCTCCGGGCCGTCCGAGAACCGACGCCATCATACGGACACCCGCACGGGTCCGAAACCCGCCCACCGCCCTGCGCAATCTGTGCCGACTGTGATGCCCGCGCCCCGCCCCGCCCCCGGCGCTCTCGCCATCACCCCAACAGCCCACCGCGCCGGGCGCCGATCTTCCCCCGCAGACACACCGATCGAACCCACGCGCGGAGACCCAATCATGAAGCGCACCCGCAACGCTCTCATCCTCGCCGGCCTCGGAACCCTGCTCGTCGGGTGCTCGATGCCCTCCTCCAGCCGTCCCACCACCCGCTTCTACCAGGGCGGCGCCGGCGACGGGCTCTACTTCAATGTCGGCTACGGCGACGCACTCGGCGCCCAGGCCTTCGGCACCGAGATCACCCTCGCCAAGGCCCGCGAGTTCGGCGACTTCGAGTACGCCAACGCCTTCGACGACCTCCCCATCGGCGAGGAGTAATCCAAGCGAAGGCCCCCGTCGCTCCCGACCAGACATCCAGAGTTACACCACCACCACGCCGGCGCGCGTGCCCGAGGCTCACGAGCCACCGAGCACCAGCGCCGGCGTTTGCACCACCCGCGCCAGACGCTCCTCGAGCGGCCGTGACTCCGCGCTGATCCCCGCCCCGCTGAACGCCGGGCGGAACCCCACATCCGAGAAGTAGTACCGCGGTGCCCGCGCGATCGGCCCGATCGCCTCCTCCAGCGGCAGTTCCGGCGCCGACAACGCCGAACCCCCGATCACGAAGTACTCCGCGCTCGCCCCGCTCCCCCTCGCAACATACTCGGCCACATTCCCGATCAGGTGGTGGAACTCCGCGCCCCTCGACCCACTCACCGGCTCGAACAGCCAGCGGTCGCCGCTCCCGTCCGAACGCACCCCCGCCTCGGCACCAGTCTTGAACTCCGGGATGTTCAGCCGCCGGACCTGCCCCGGGAACGCCGTGTCATCCGGGTACATCAGCGGATCCTCGGTGCTCCGCCCGCGCGCGTCCATCGCCGCCTTGACCCGCTCCCGCTGCGCCGCGAACGCCGGCCCCCGCAGGTGCCAGTTCCCCCCCTGCACCGTCTGCCGCTCCGACGCCAGCGCCGCCTGCCATTCCTCGGGCGTCGGGAGTCGGCAGCCGATCATCGCGGACCACTCCGCCGCCGCCGTCGCCGGCAGCGACTGCATCGGGTCCGAACCCTTGGGAAGCAGCGCCCGCCGAGTCGCGTCATCCCCGAAAGTCTCCTGCCGAAACCGGTCCGACTTGTCCGGCGAGTACCACCGAATGTTCGGCTCGATCCCGCCGAAGCCGCCCGACGGATCCACACGCCACGCCCGGATCCCCGAGTAACCCGCCAGCGGGTCCGACACCGCCGGGCCCAGGTGGAACCACACCTCATCGGTGTTCAACCGCGACCACCCCCCACGGTCGTCCGCCACCGCGTCGAACAACTCCACCGAAACCTCGCGCGTCGCGATGTACACCGGCTCGCGCAGCGTCGGGAAGTCCTCCGGCTCCAGCCGCACGAACTCCACCGACATGTCCCGCCCCGACCCATCCGTCTTCCGGTACACCACCCGGTTGCCGTCCGTCTCGGGCGTCCAGCCATACGGCCCGAGCGCCACCTCGCCGAACGCCCCCGCCCCGAAGCTCCCCTCCTCGAGCGACTCCTCAAGTTTCGACAGCCACGCCGAACGCTCGCTGTTCGAGCCCAGCCCGAGCGCCCGCACGCGATCCAGGTAAGTCCCGACCAGCGTCTCGCGCTGCGCGTCGTTCCCGCCGCCCGGAGGCACCGCCTGCACATCCGCCCGCAGCCGGATCGTCAGCAGGTTGTACGCCGCGTCCGGCGTCAGCACATCCCCCAGCCCGCTCAGCCCGTCCCCCGCATCCTCTGCCCCGAACTGCCCCGCCAGCCGCGCGATCGCCTCGGCCTGCGACACGCTCGCCGCCCGCGAGAACGCCTTGCCCCACCGCGCCCGGCCCCCGCGATCCAACTCCGACACAAGCTCCACGCGCCGACCCGCCGCGTCGATCCGATCCGCCGCCACGCGCAGCAGGCTGATCAGGTTCAACTCCGTCTGGATCTCCGCCACGCTGCTCGGCCACGCCTCCAGTTCGCCCAGCCGGCGCCACGCCGCGAACGCCACCGGCACCCGCGTCAGGTCCTCGGCCAGCCCACGCAGCGCCGCCGAATCGGTCATCAGCCCGATCCGCTCGATCTCCCCGACCCGGCCCTCCAGGTCCGTGAACGCCTCCCCGTACGCCAGTCGCGTCGGGTCCGCCTGCCAGTGCTCCACCGCCGCCCCGATCGCCCGCGAATCCGCGACCGACGCGTCCAGCGGCCGGCACTCGCTCAGCAGCAGCGCCGCCGCCCCGTAGTCCCGGAACAGTTCCTCCGAATCCGCGACCCACGACGCGTACGCCTGCGCCGGACCCCACGACGACGCCTCGGAAGCATCCCCGCCGCGCGACCGCCCAAGCTCAAAGCTCGCCTGCGCCACCAGCCCCACCAGCGCCCGCTCGCGCTGCGTCCGCAGCACCTGCTCGAACTGGTCCCGCGCCAGCATCCCCGATACACCCCGAGGATTGGGCTCGCCCGACACCGCGTTCTCGATCGCCGCCAGCGAGTTCTCCAGATCCGACACGCGCGCGCGCAACTCGGGCAGATCCGCCGCACTGTCGAAACGCGCCAACAGAGCATCCCGCTGCGTGACCCACGCCTCGTTCACCACTCTCGACCCGAACTGCGACACCCCCGTCCGCCCGCGCAGCTCCCGCTCGTACGACTCGAAGCTCGTCGCCAGCTCCGCGCCCAGCCGGTCCAGCCCGCCCGAGATCGACGCGAGCTCATCATCCACCGCACGCATCCGACGCCGGATCTCCTCGTCTTGTGCATCGGTCTCCAGCGGCAGCGTCCCGATCGTCGCGATCTCGTTCTGCACCGTCGCGATCGCCGACCCGTACCCCGACAGCCGCGTAGCCGCGTCGCTCCCCGCCGGCACTTCAGGCTCCAGTTCCTGCCGACGCGACCGCAACTGCCCCACCCGCGCCATCGCATCCCAGCCCTGCCGCGCATCGGTCCGCGCAAGCTGCTGGCTGTCGGTCTCGAGTGTCTGAGCCAGAAATACCAGCCGCTGCATGTACGCCAGCGTTCCGGGCTGCGGCGGCGCCGACCCATCCGCCCCCGTCGCACCCGCCTCGCTGATCAGCCGCGGCGAGACCGCTCCCCCCCACCGCGAACGCAACGGGCCCTCGAGCTGCTGCAACGCGCTCCGCCGCTGCTCCAGCGCCAACTGCAGCCCCTCGAGCAACTCCACCCCGCTCCCGCTCGCGCTCGCCCCGGCCGACGCCACCAGCGCATCAAGCCGCAGCACCTCCGCGCCCTCCATGGCGCTCAGCCGACCCCGCGCCTCCTCGATCGTCGCCAGCTTCGCCTCGATCTCGTCGAGCACCGGGCCCGCGCCCATCGTCGCCCGGATCGACTCGACCACCCGCGAACCGTCGTCGAGCGTCGACAGCGGCCCGATCATCCGCTGCACCTCCGCCGCCGCTCCCGACCAACCCAGGCTCTCGAACCGCTGGCTCGCCCGACGCAGCCGCGCGTGCGCCCCCCAATTCTCCGCCGACAATCCCTCCCCGATCTCCTTGATCCGACCCACCGCCCGCGCCGCCCGCGCCGAACCCTCGGCCGAGTCCAGACCCTGCGGCTCACGCGGCAGCTTGGACGGATCCGCCTTGTACGCCTCCAGCCCCCCCGAAACTCCACGCGTCGAGATCAGCCCGCCCCCGACCACCGACGGATCCAGTTCGTCCCAGTTCCCGCTCGCAACCGCTTCCCCCAGCACCTTCGCCAGCGTCTCGTCCGACGCAAACTCCTCCGCCGGCACCCGCTTCGCCCACGCGTGCACCTCGTCGAACCACGCGACCCACACCTCGCACCACTGACGCCACAACTCCGCGCTCGCAACCCCCGCCGCGACCGGCCCGTCCTCGTCCTCTTCCTCGACCGGCCCGCCCGACGCAAACAACCCCTGCACCTGCTTGACGATCGTCGACCCCACCCCCGACACCGCGATCCCCGCGCCCGCCCCGCCCAGCAACAGCAGCACCGCCGCCACCTTCGCCCAGCCCGGCACCCCGCCGCCCCCCTCGGGCTTGGGGAAATCGCTCGCGATCGACTCGAGCGTCATCGAGCCCGGACGGACATTCGGGTCCAGCAACTGGTTGCACAGCGACTGCCACTGCCGCGCCTGCTTGCCCAGCTTGTCCCATTCGGGCGATTCGCCCAGGGGCCACCCGCCAAGCTCGCGGAACTCCTGGAAGAACACCAGCGAGTAGATCAGCCGACCCAGCGCTCGCAGATCAACCAGCTCGCCCATCCCCGGGTCGAGGTCCTCCTCGGCCGCCGGATCCGCCAGCACGATCTTCGCCTTGGGAAGGTTCGCGACCGAGCTGATCAGCACATTCGCCGGCGTCAGCGACCCGTGCGGCCGACCCGCCGCCGACTGCAACTCCCGCAGCCCCTCGTACACCGAGTGCACGATCGCCCACATCCCGGGCCCGTCCAGCCGCGTCCGCCCCGCGATCAGCTTCTGTGCCGAGCTCTGGTACCGATCGGTCGCGTAGAACGCGCCTGTCGGCACCATCTTCGCCTCGTACACCGGCGCCCAGTGCTTGCTCTTCTTCGCATCCGCCGCCGCCCGCATCGCCTTGACGCGCGAAAGAAAACGCTTCGCCGCCGCCTGCGCTTCCTCCTTCGTCCGGATCCGCTCGTCGATCACGAACGCCTTGACGACGAACCCGTCCTTCCCGCGGCGCTTCGCCGCCGAAACGACATACTGCCCGCGCGACAGGTCCCGGTAGGTCTCGAACTCGCCGTAGGTCGCCATGCGTGCTTCAACCAGCCCGCCACATCGGCCGGCTCACAGACCGCCCGCGCTCCCGCGCGCCCAAACCCCTCGACTCAACGGGTCCCGCCGTTCCCGACGCCTCACTCGCTCTCGGGCAGCGGCGGCGTCTTCAACTGCAACTGGCTCGGCAGCAGCCCGATCTCGATCGTCCGACGACCGCCCCAACGCTTCTGCTCACGCGGCAGCGTCAGCACCGCCAGGCTCTCACCCGCCGTGCGACCCGGCTCGGCGTCCGGCAGATCCGCCAGCACCAACAGCCGGCTCCCGTTCGCCCACGCGTCCCAGATGTCCTCGCTCCGCTCGAGCACCTTCACGCCACGGTCGTCGGCCGCAAACCGGAAGGTCCGCTTGTTCGCGTCGCGGCGGAACGCGCTCCGCCAGTACTCCCCCATCGCCGTGGACTCCCACTTCGACAGGTTCTCCGCGCTCACCGCGACCACATCCACCTCGATCGGCGCCAGCGGCACATCGCTCGGCCAGCCCTCCACCGACAACTCCACATCGAAACGCCCCAGCGAAGGCGAGTTCCCGCACGCGGTCAGAAACGCACCCGCCACCAGAAGCGTTGCCAGCATCGCCACCCGCTTGATGTCCATCACGCCATCCCCTTGTCTAGTTCGCCCGCCGAGAGCCCTGCCCGAGCCAGCGCCGATCAACCGGCCCCGCCACGCCCAGTCGCGCAGCACCCCGGATCATTGCGCCGCAGACCCCGCCAGCCCCGACTTCACCCGTCGAATCACCGCATTGATCTCGCGGTTCGATGTCCAATCTACGACGATCAGGCTCTCGCTGCGCGCCAGAAGATGCCTCAGCTCCCGCCGGACCGGCTCATAAACCCCCGCCAGCCCCCCCGCCCGCGCGTCCCCCGGGTCCCGAGCCACCGATTCCGGGTGGGCCCCCGGGAACACCCGGCACAGCAGCGCCAGCACATCAAACCACAGGTCTCCCGGCACCGCCCCGAACGCCTCCCCCGAGCCCAGCGACTCCCCCAGCAACCGCTGCGGGCCAAGGCTCTTGCCCCAGCGACCGTCCTCGGCAAACAGCCCCGCGATCACCGACGCCAGCCGCCCGTCCTCGGCCCGACCGCCCGCCTCCCGCGCCAGGCTCAGCACCTCGTCCACCGCCACCGCCAGCGTCGTGTCCTGATCCACCAGCAGCGACCGCACCCCCAGCACGCCCAGCGCGTGCAGATCCGCAGGCGAACTCAACTGCGGCACCACCTCGAACGGCACGCCCGACATCGACACGCCCTCGGCGCTCTTGATGCCGAACGCCGCGTCCCCGAGCCGATGCTCCAGCGTCCGCACACGCCACTCCGACCCCGACATCGCGCTGTCGCGATCGACCTTTGCGTACAGGTCCACCCGGTGATCGCCCGCCGTCACGACAAACCACACCAGGTCGCTCGGCCGCGGCGTAAACAGGTCCTGCGTCTGGAAGGTCGCTTCAACGATCGACCCGCCGTCCCCGCCGTCCATCACCCGCCGCACACGAAACGACCCCTGCCCCCGCTGCCCGGACTGATCCAGCCGCGGCCGGTACACCCCGCCACGATCCGCGCTCGCCGGCAGATAGAACTTTGCGTCCACCCCACGCAACGCCAACTCCGCCGCATCCCCCGGCGTCGTCAGCACCACCCGGCTCGCCCACCACGCCGGCAGCCCCACCCCCGGCTCAGCGAGGTCGACCCGGAAACTCTCAGCCGTCAGGTTCAGCAAGGGCCGACCCGTCGCCGCCGTCGCCGCCCAAGCCGACTCCACGGCCATCGCCCACGCCCGCAGCTTCAGGTGCAGCGCCTCGATCAGCCGCCCGCGTGTCCCCTGCCGGTGCAGCAGAAACTCCGTCGCCGGACGAAGGTGATCCGCACCGGTCTGCCCGTTCCCGCCCCCACCGTTCCCGCTCCCGTTGTTCGCCGACTGAAACGGCGCCGCCAAGCGCCCGTGCCGCGGCCCTTCCCAGTCCCCGCCCCCGAGCACATCCAGAAGATCTTCATAGGAAAGCGCCGCCAGCTGCCGGACCGCGATTCGGCCCGCCGCCGGGTTGAACGCAACCAGCCCCGCATCCTCCGGCACGATCTCCTCGATCCGCCGTGCCGACCCCTCCACCGGCGTCCCGCTCGTCGCCGCGACGAACCGCTGATCAAGCCCAAGCTCGGGGGACCACAAGTAGCGCGCGAGCGTCGTGCCATACCCCGGCAGCCCCATCTCCTTCAGCAGCCCTTCATCCTCGCACAACACCAGCCGCTGCCCGCCCTCGGGCGACACCGCCTCGACCATCGCCCCGCGCCCCGGATCGATCCAGCACGCCGGCCCCGGCCGACTCTCAAACCCCGTGCGCACGAACCCGCGATCCGTCACACGATCCGCCGCCTCGACCATCCCCGCCCAGCGCCGATCGAGCGACGCGTTCGTCAGCGCCTCCCGATACGCCGGCGTCGTGCTCTCGAGCCCCTCGAAATGCTGCACCAGGATCTCGACCCACGCGACGACCCGGTCCCCCGCGTCCAGCAGCGCCCCGAGATGCGTCCGCCACACCGGCCCCTCGCCCAGCGTGATCAGATGCCCCCCGATCGCATCGGCCCGGCGCGCACACACCACGCACACCCGCACCGTGCCGTCAGACCCAGTTGCACCAGAAGTCCCGCCCGCCGAAGCCCCCACCAGAGGCACCCCGACGAACCCCTCCGGCAGCCGATCTCCAAGATCCGTCCGCGACACGCACACCTCCCCGGCACCGCCCGATCACCCGGAACCAGCCCGCCAGTCTACCGACGCCCATCACCCCCCGACCGCCGCCTCGAAACGGTCGACCACCCGCGTCTTCCCCTTCCCGCGGATCTCCTCTTCGATCGCCGCGATGAACTCGCCGACCGGCATCGCCCCCAGATCGTGCTGCACGCCCCGCGCCCGCACCGACACCGTCCCCGCCTCGGCGTCCCGCGGCCCCACGACCAGCAGGTACGGGATCTTCATGTCCGCCGCGTGCTTGATCTTCGCCTGCAACCGGTCGTTCCCCAGGTCCGCCGTCGCGCGCACGCCCGCGCTCTTGAGCTTGCCCAACACCTCGGTCGCGAACGCCTCGCTCTTCTCGCTCACCGGCAGCACCCGCGCCTGCTCGGGGCTCAGCCAGGTCGGGAACGCCCCGGCAAAGTGCTCGATCAGCACGCCCACGAACCGCTCGAGCGACCCGAACGGCGCACGGTGCACCATCACGGGACGGTGCGGCGCGTTGTCGTGCCCGATGTAAGTCAGATCGAACCGCTCGGGCAGGTTGTAATCCACCTGCACCGTCCCGAGCTGCCACTCCCGCCCGATCACATCACGCACGACAAAATCAATCTTGGGCCCGTAGAACGCCGCCTCGCCCGGCTCCTCGCTCACCTTCGCGCCCAGTTCCTTCGCCGCCTCCCGGCACGCCGCCTCGGCCTTGTCCCACACTTCGGGCTTGCCCACATACTTCCCGCTGTCCGGGTCGCGCAAGCCCACCCGCACGCGGAAGTCGGTCAGCCCCAGCGTCTCGAACGCGATCCGCACGAGCTGCAGGCACCCCCGCACCTCCTGCCCGACCTGGTCCTCGCGGCAGAAGATGTGCGCATCATCCACCGTAAACGACCGCACCCGCGTCAGCCCGTTGAGCTCGCCCGACTGCTCCCACCGATAGACCGTCCCGAACTCACTCAGCCGCACCGGCAGGTCGCGGTAGCTCCGCGGCTGCGACGAATAGATCTTGATGTGGTGCGGGCAGTTCATCGGCTTGAGCAGGTACCCCTCGATCTCCCCCGTCGCCAGCCGATTGCTCAGCTCGCCGCACGAGCACCCCTCGTCGCTCAGCTTCTTGAGGAACTCCCGCTCCATCACCGGCATGAACTGGCTGTCGGCGTAATACGGAAAGTGCCCGCTCGTCTTGTAGAGCTCCAGCTTCCCGATGTGCGGGCAGAACACATCCGTGTACCCCATCTTCCGCAGCTCGCCCCCGATCCAGTCCTGCAGTTCCTTCCGAACCACGCTCCCCGCCGGCGTCCACAGCACCAGCCCGCTCCCCACCGTGTCGTCAATGTGGAACAGCCCGAGCTTCTTGCCCAGCAGACGATGGTCGCGCTTCTTCGCCTCCTCGATCGCCTCCAGATGCGCCTCGAGGTCCTTCTTCGAGAAGAACGCCGTCCCGTACACCCGCGTCAGCCGGTCCGAGTTCTCGTCCCCGTGCCAGTACGAACTCGCCAGGCTCATGATCTTGAACGCACCGATCCGACCCGTGCTCGGCAGGTGCGGCCCGCGGCACAGATCCTCCCAGTGCTTCCCGGGCTCCCCCGTCGCGTACCAACTCAGCTCCAGCGAACCAGCCTCGTGCGCACGGTGCGCGTTGTCGAGCTTGTACTTCGACCCCTCGATCTCCAGCTTCCGGATCCCCTCGGAATACTCCAGCTCGTACCGCGTGAACGGGCGGTCCTCCTTCACGATCGCCGCCATCTCTGCCTCGATCGCCTCGAAGTCCCCTTCCCGCAACGGGCGATCCTCCGGGAACGCGATGTCGTAGTAGAAGCCGTTATCAAGCGGCGGCCCGTACACCAGCTGCGCCTCGGGCACCACCCGCTGGATCGCCTCGGCCATCACATGCGCCGTCGAGTGCCGCAGCAGGTTCAACGCCCCCTCGTCCGGCTCCCCGTCCCGCGTCGTCTCGGTCACGATCGCCACCGAGGCATCCCGGGTGATCTCCCGCGACAGGTCCGCCAGTTCGCCATCGATCCGCACACCCACCGCCGCCTTCGCCAGCCGCGCACCGATCGACTCGGCGATCTGCCGGCCCGTCACGGGCGATTCAAATTCGCGGACCGAACCATCCGGAAGCGTGATCTTGATCATGGGACAGCATCCTAGTGCCCCCCACGCCCCCCGACCGGGCCCCGCACCCCTCGAGCCACATCCGCCATCCCTCCCTCGGTTTGACGCCACCCCCTCCCCAAGGCACACTCTCCCGGGCCCGTCCCCGCCTCGCCTTGCCGAACCCGCCCCACGCCACCGCCTCGCTCCCCGATGATCTGCCCCTCCTGCAACGCCAACGACGACAAGGTCATCGACAGCCGCGCCAGCGAGGGCGGCCGGGTCATCCGCCGCAGGCGCGAATGCCTCAAGTGCCACAAACGCTTCACCACCTACGAACGCATCGAGCAGGCCTCCAGGCTCATGGTCGTCAAACGCGACGGCTCTCGCGTCCCCTTCGATCGCGAGAAGATCCTGCTGGGCGTCTCGGCCGCCTGCGGCAAGCGCCCCGTCCCCGCCGCCGACAAACAGCAACTCGTCGATGAAGTCGAAGAGGAACTCCAGCGCGAGTTCGAACGGGAGGTCGACTCGGCCGAGATCGGCCGCCGCGTCATGCACAAGCTCCGCAACCTCGATGATGTCGCCTACATTCGCTTTGCGAGCGAGCACCACCAGTTCCGAAGCGTCGAGGACATCATGAAGGAGCTCCAGTCGCTCAGCTCCCGCCCCCGCGACGCCCGCAATCAGCAGGACCTCTTCCCCTGACCGCGCCCCCCTCCCAACCGCTCCACCACCCATCGCCCCGAAGACCCGCCCCCCGCCACCGGGCCGCGATCAGACCCGCCGCGCTCGCCCTCCTGGCCGTCCCCATCATCCTCATCGCGATCACCGCCGGGCTCTGGTTCCTGCTCACCCGCGGCGGCCCGGCGCCCGCGCCCTCGGCGATGCCTTCCTCATCCGGCGGCACCCCAGCACCCGGAGCCGACCTCATCTCCCTCGGCCGCGACGCCTACCGCCGTCACGCCTGCCTCGTCTGCCATTCCCTCGACGGCACCCCCATGGAGGGCGCCACCTGGCTCGGGCTCTACGGCTCGACCATCACCCTCCAGTCCGGCGCCACCCAGCGCATCGACGACGCGTTCATCCGCGAGTCCATCCTCTCCCCCTCCACCGAGGTCCGCGCCGGCGCCGCCGACATCATGCCCCCCTACGCCGGCCGCATCTCCGACCGCGAAATCCAGGGCCTCACCGCCCTCATCAAGTCGCTCGCCACCGACCCGCCCCAGTCCCCTGCCGACGATTCACCCGCCGACGATGCCCCCGCCCCCACCGCTCCCGAACGGGGCGGCTGACCCGACCGCTACACTTCCACCCGGGCCAACCGCCGCGGACGAGACGGAGACCCATGCCATGAAACGCAAGCAGTTCGACACCGCCGCCGAGTGCCTCGCCGACCTCAAAGCCAAGGGCATCCTCTACGACGGCGCCACCATCATGGTCGGCGGGTTCGGGCTCTGCGGCATCCCCGAGCAGCTCATCATCGCCCTCCGCGACACCGGCGTGAAGGACCTCACCTGCATCTCCAACAACGCCGGCGTCGATGATTGGGGGCTCGGGCTCCTCCTCCAGACCCGCCAGATCCGCAAGATGGTCTCCAGCTATGTCGGCGAGAACGCAACCTTCGCCAAGCAGTTCCTCGAGGGCGATCTCGAGGTCGAGTTCAACCCCCAGGGCACCCTCGCCGAACGCATCCGCGCCGGCGGCGCGGGCATCCCCGCCTTCTTCACCGCCACCGGCGCAGGCACCCTCATCGCCGAGGGCAAGGAAACCCGCACCCTCCGCCCCATCCGCCACCTCGCCAGGATCAACCAGAGCGACCCATCCTGCGCCGAACGCGAGTTCGTCCTCGAAACCGGCCTCTACGCCGACCTCGCCCTCGTCAAGGCCCACTCGGCCGACCCCTTCGGCAACCTCACCTACCACTCCACCGCACGCAACTTCAACCCCATGATGGCCACCGCCGCCGCCTTCACCGTCGCCGAGGTCGAGGAAGTCCTCCCGCTCGGCGGCATCGATCCCGACCACATCCACACCCCCGGCAGCTTCGTCGACCGCTTCGTGCGCACCGACAGCGAGAAGCGCATCGAGCAGCGGACCACCCGCCAGGGCTGATCCCGGGGCCCCGCCATGCCCGACGCCGACCCCTCCAAGCCCGAAACCGCATCGCCCGGGACTGAGTCGGACATGCACTCGCCCGAGGCGCCCGTGCGCGACCCCGCTTCCTTCCCCATCCGCTACCTGACCTACACCCGACCCGCCAAGCTCTTCCTGCACGCGGTCTACCTCTTCGCGGCAAGCCAGCTATTGACCGTGATCCTCGGGCTCCCCTCTCTGGATGTGCTCACCGAAGCGGGTTCGTTCGGCTTGCCATCAGAGACCTCCGCCGCTGAGCAACTCATGAAGATGTTCCTCGTCAACCTCGTGAGCCTCATGGCGACGCTCGGCTGGGTCTGGGTAACCTGGGCCGGCGCCCGTTTGATCGCCGACGCGATCCGCGACGCCCGCCGCTGACCCCGCTTACCAACCGCCCCGATCCACCACCCCTGGCGCTTGCGGCAGAATTCCGCCCTTCGTGGTAGCCTGCGACCCATCCCGCGGGCCATCGGGGGGTTCCGACGCCCGCAAGGACCGGCTTTTCCCGGCCCACGCCTTCGGCCCTTCCGGGCCCGACTTCACGGAGTCCACGCATGTCCGACGAGCAAGCCGCTTCCACGCCCGCCCCCGCTCCCGCTGCCGGCGGATCGCCCCTGGCGATCTTCGACAACTTCCTCGGCCGCACACCCTCGGCTCGCATGCTGACCTACGGCATCGCCGCCATCCTCATCGCCATCTTCATCGAGTTCCTTGGCGGCGCCATCGCCCCCAGCGCACGCTTCGGCATCGTCGTCTTCCGCGAGGGACACAGCCTCTTCTTCAACCTCGGGCTCATCTTCATCGCCATCGGCCTCGTCCGCGAACTCGCCTGGGCCAAGCGCTGACCACCCCTCCCCTGTTCGTCTGATCTTCTGCACCGCCCGTGCACGAGCCCCCTCGTGCGCGGGCGTTGCTGCGTGCGACCACCCCCACCGTTGTAAGTTCCCGACGCCCCCGCCCACTGGCGGGACGCACCTCGACAACCCATCCCGCGAGCCGCGGCCGGCGCCACCGTCGGCGACCCGCCGCGCCCGCGTCCCCGCTCAGCGCAGTCAAGGAGGACTCGCATGGAACACCGTGTGCGCATCAACTGGGTCGGCGCCGCCGGCGTCATCGCCGCCGCTGTCGTCCTCAGCGTCACCGCCAGCGCCATGATGGTCTCGAGGGCCTATGTCAAACGAGGCGAAGTCGCCGCCCGCGGCCCCCAGGAGATCACCGTCAAGGGATACGCACGCACCCGCGTCCGCTCCGACCTCGCCCAGTGGACCATCCTCGTCCGCGGGCGCGGCGACGACCTCGCCTCCGCCTTCGGCCAGCTCGAATCCGGCGCCGGCCGCGTCCGCGCCTTCCTTTCCTCCCGGGGCTTCATCAACGACGCCGTCTCCCTCGCCGCCATCGAGACCACCACCCACTACGAACTCGACGACCGCGGCCGATCCACCTCCCAGATCGTCGGCTACACCCTCAGCCAGTCCATCACCGTCCGCTCGAACGATGTCGACGCCATCGCGTCGGCCGCCGGCAAGGTCACCGACCTCCTCGAAGAAGGCATCAGCGTCGTCAGCTACGCCCCGGAGTACTACTTCACCGGCCTCGAGGATCTCAAGATCGCCCTCGCCGGCGACGCCGCCGCCAACGCCCGCCAGCGTGCCGACGCCATCGCCACCGAGTCCGGCTCGCGCGTCGCGACCGTCTCGAGCGCACACATGGGTGTCATCCAGATCACCCGCCCCAACTCCACCGAGGTCTCCAGCTACGGCATCTACGACACCGGCACCATCGACAAGGATGTTTCCGTCGTCGTCACGCTCACCCTCGCCCTCGAACAGGCCGACTAACCGATTGCAAACGGACATCCCGCCGCGGGCCCCGTAGCATCCCCCATGCAAGACCTCAAAGCCGATACTGTCCTGTTCCTCACCCGCGAAGACTCTCCAAACCCCGACCGCAACCGCGCAGCAGCCAAGAAGTTCGCCGCCTGCGCCGTCGACCAGCGCCATGTCGAGAATACCGACGCCGCCGACCATGACGGGCCCGCGGTCGATGTGCTCATCCACGCCCCGAGCCGCGTGATCGATGAGCTCAAGTCCTCCGACGACGCCGGCCGCATCGAGAACGCCCTCCGCCGCGCCTCCGACCACCCCATCCGATTCCTCCAGTGGGTCGAGACCGCCGAGCCCGACACCGCCCGACCCGGCACCGGTGTCGGCGACGGCTCGGGCTCCCAAGGCTCGGTCTCCCGCGCCAACTCGGGCCTGCCCCCACAGCACCACCGCGACAGCCAGGGCCATGGCTCCAGCCAGAGCCCCGCCCAGCCCGGCGACCGCCAGATCAACCCACCACCGAACCCGCGCCGCTGAGCCCCTCACCCCCGGACTCGCACCGTACACTCATCCAAGGAGGTCGATCATGCCCCTCACCCGCGATGAGATCGCCCAGCGTGCCGCCCGAGAACTCGAGGACGGCTTCGTCGTCAACCTCGGCATCGGGATGCCCACCCTCGTCGCCAACCACATCCCCGACGGCATGGATGTCTGGCTCCAATCCGAGAACGGGCTGCTCGGCATCGGGCCCTTCCCGACCGACGACCAGGTCGATCCCGACCTCATCAACGCCGGCAAGCAGACCATCACCGCGCGCACCGGCGCCAGCTACTTCCAGTCCTCCGACTCCTTCGGCATGATCCGCGGCGGGCACATCGACATGTGCATCCTCGGCGCGATGGAAGTCAGCCAGGAGGGCGACATCGCCAACTGGATGATCCCCGGCAAAATGGTCAAGGGCATGGGCGGCGCCATGTACCTGGTCGCCGGGGTCCCCAAGGTTGTCGTCATGATGGAGCACACCAGCAAGGACGGCTCCCCCAAGCTCGTCAAGGAGTGCTCCCTTCCCCTCACCGGCAAGCGCTGCATCACCATGGTCATCACCGACCTCTGCGTCCTGGAACTCGACCCCGACAAGCAGCGATTCGTCCTGACCGAACTCGCCCCGGGTGTCACCACCGAGGAAGTCCTCGCCAACACCGCCGCCGAGATCCTCGTCCCCGAACAGGTCGGCACCGTCACCTTCTGACCCGCCGCACGACAGACCGAGCCACCGACGCCCCGAGACGACGCCATGCCGATCTTCCGCGTCCACGGCCGAGACCGCGACAACCGCCTCACCTCCATCGACATCGACTGCGCCAGCGAGTCCATCGCCCGCAACCTCGCGATCGAACGCGGTCTGCGCAACACCCTCTCGGTCGAGATCATCGAGGGCGACATCGACCCCGCCGCCGTCGTCCGCCCCGCCGAGCGCATCGCAAGACGACCCATCGCCGACCCCCTGCGCGAACGCCCCATCCGCACCATCGCCCTCGGCGTCTTCGTCGGCATGCTCCTCTGGACCGCCCTCTGGCTCCTGCTCAGCCTGTTCCTGGACCTGATCGGCTTCGCCCTGCCACGCCCCTGAACACTCCGCCGACGAGTGCTAGGCTCAGCCCGTGACCGACCCGCACCCACGACCACCCCACAACGGACGCCACTGGCCCGGCTCCTCCCCCCACAGCAGCGAGCACCGCTTCCTCGCCGGCCCCCGCCGGCGCCTCGAAGAACTCGCCCGCGTCATCCGCATCTCCGGCGAATTCATCAAGGGCTTCCGCAAGCTCCACTTCGTCGGGCCCTGCGTCACCGTCTTCGGCTCGGCCCGCTTCGGCGAGGACCACCCCTACTACCGCCTCGCAAGACAGGTCGGCTACAACATCGCCCGCGCCGGGCTCACCACCATGACCGGCGGCGGGCCCGGTATCATGGAAGCCGCCAACCGCGGCGCCCGCGACGCCGGCGGCAAGTCCATCGGGTGCAACATCCGCCTCCCCCACGAGCAGGAACCCAACCCCTACCTCGATTCCTTCATCGAGTTCAACTACTTCTTCGTCCGCAAGGTCATGCTCGTCAAGTACTCCCGCGCCTTCGTCACACTCCCAGGCGGCTTCGGCACACTCGACGAAATCTTCGAGACCGCTACCCTCATCCAGACCGGAAAAATCGAGTCCTTCCCCATCGTCCTCATGGGCACCGACTACTGGCGCCCCATCATCGAGTTCCTCCACGGCTCCATGGTCCAAGCCGGCACCATCGGCCCCGAAGACCCCTCCCTCATCACCATCACCGACGACCCCGACCACGCCATCGAAGCCATCACCGCGCCCCAGCCCGGCGGACGACCTCTCCACGAGAAGCCCCCTGTCCGCGCCCAGCGCATCCTCGGCGAGACCGACCCCACCGCCCCCAAGCCCGACGCCGCGCGCACAAACACCGCCGCGAACTCAGCCGCCCCCGCCGACGAACCGCCCCGATGATCGGTTGACTCAGCCCCCGCCCGGCTGCCCGAGCGATCGCCCCAGCCCGCGTTCGATCGCGCCCCGGAACTCGGCCGCCACATCGATCTCGAAGCGCTCCAGCGGCACCCCCGCCTCGTCGGCCGACTGCTTCGCCCGAGTCACCATCTCGCGCAGGTCCGCATCGCTCACCGCGCTCGGCGCCCTCAGCTCCCGCCCATCGCCCGCACGCGCATCGCTGATCGGCTCGATCACCCGGTCCACCGCGTCCACCGAGATCGACTTCTCGTAGATCCCACGCGCAAAACGCTCCAGGTGCAGCCCCGCGTCCGCCTTCTCTTCCTCGCTCAGCCCCGAGGGCTCGATGTACCGGCTCCGCACCACATACACCGCCCCGATCTGCAGCAGCGGCGAACGCTCCAACTGCTCACCCACCCGCCCCAGCTCCTCCAGCGAGATCGCCCCGCTCTTGAACTGGTCGGTCATCAACTCCACATCGCCGCGCAGCTGCTGCTTCTGATCATCCGGCAGCGCCGACGCATCGATCTCCGCGATGATCGCGTTCCGGATCGGGTTCGCCACCATCCAGCGCCAGTTCCCCGCGAGCCAGATCCCACCCGCGATCAGCAGGATCACCACGATCGCGAACGCGATCAGGCAGCCCATCGCCACCCCGCCGCGACGCGCAGGCAGACAACGGTCCGCTCGAATCTCGCCGCGAACCCGTCCCTCCAGAACCGCCAAACTCGACATCATCGCCCCAGCATCGCCTTGACGCGCTCACGCAGCGTGAAGTCGCTCAGGTCGCTCAGCTCGCCCGCGTCGAAGAACACCCCGCCGCAGCTCCGGCACGCCTCGTACTCGATGTGCCGCTGCTGCGCATCGCGCAACTCGATCATCTCGCTCCCGTCGCGCGGGCACCGCACCGCGTCGAGTTGGTGCTTGCTGCTCGGCGCCTGGCTCCCGTCCGACGCCGCCGCGCCCCGGTCGATGCTCCGCACCAGCGCCTTCGGGTCGTCGCTGATCTTCAGCACCGCCGTCAACTCGCCCCCGTCCAGCCACACGCCCCCGCAACGCGGGCACCGGTCGATCTCGACCATCCCCGTCGAAAGGCGCTCCATCATCGTCCCGTCCTTCGGACAGGCAACCAACGGATCCTGGGCAGTCGGCGGCACGGGCGTCAGCATGCCCAGATGATACAGGCCACCCCGCCCCCAAACCTCAGAACCGCCCACCAGCCACCCAACAAAAAAAGGGGACCGGCCGAAGCCGATCCCCTCTCGTTTCACACTCTGTCACCCGACGACTCGGCCGGGCACGCCGCCCTTACGGGCAGCCCTGCACGAACAGGTCCAGGAAGTAGAAGAAGTCCGCCGAGTCGCAGATCCCGTCCCGGATCCCGAACCCCGGGTCGATCGGGTCGCTCGACGCCGTCAGGTCGCACACCGAACGGTTGCCCGCGGTGAACCCGTCCAGGTAGAAGAAGAAGTCCTCGGAGTCATACACGCCGTTCGGCACCCGGTAGCTGTCGTCGTTCGGGTCCGAACTCGTCGTGAAGTCCACCGGGCAGTTGTTCTGCCCCGGCCCGAACACCGAGAAGTCATTGTTTCGGATGCTGCTGCCCGGGAAGGTCGCTCCGCCGTCGATCGAGAACAGGAACTCCCCGCCCACCGCGAGCCCGCGCGGCGTCGGATCAGAGTTCTCATTGAGCAGCCAAGCGAGCGTTCCCGCCCCGGCTGCCGCATCCGCACGCACCACCGTCCAGTACCTCTGACCGCCGCTCAGCACCACCGGCGTCCGCAGACGGTACCGGAGCACCTGGCCGACCGACAGGTTTGTGATGACCTCCGGATCCTCCCAGGTCCCCAGGAACACCGAAGGCCGCGTGTCACCGCGCCACAGCTCCACGATGCCCGGGTTCGCCGACCGATCGAGCCCGATCCGCAGGAACTCCGCCCGCGCCTGACGCCCCACCGCCAGGCTGAACGAAGCCGCCTTGATGCGGTCGGGGCCGAACAGCAAGGTCGCACCGGCATCCGTCGGCGAGTTCTCCGACGCATTGGTGATCAGCGGGTAGCTCGCGATCGCCAGGCGATTCTGCACCGAACTCGGACCGCCCAGGAACAGGTAGCCGATCGGATCGCCGGCAAAGCCGTTCGGGAGGATGTCCGGGTTCGCTTCCTCCCACAGCGGGTTCCCAGCGGGGTCATCGTTCAGCGTCACCCAGAACGGGTCGCCCGGCTGCTGGACGGTGTGGAACGGGTTGTTGAACCGCAGGATGACCTCGCCCGTCCGATTCGGGAAGTTGATCCCGATGATGCCTCCGCTCGGCGTCGGGAACCCCCGGCGGATGCTCGCGCTCAGCGTGTCCCCCGCGCCGAAGTCCATATCCAACTCGAAACCACGGAACGCGTGATCCTGCCCCGACGCGTTGACCCAGCCGAATTCCTTCGGGAACGCACTGGTGCCGCCGTCAGGACCGTTGTCGGCCGTCCCGTCGAAGTTGTCCACCATCAGCGGCACGGCGTTCACGCGCAGCTTGTTCTCCGTGCTGCTCGCCGCATCGTTGAACACGAAGCCGTTGAAATTCGCCACACCCGTCGGGTTGACATTCGCCGTCCCGATCCAGGAGAAGTCTCCACCGGTCGTCGCCGACACGCGCACCCAGTACCGCGTGTTGGGACGCAGCACCAGGTCGTCGTTGGCACCCAGCGTAAACCGGTAGGTGCCAAGGCCCGACATCACCGACGGGTTCTCCAGCGTCGCCAGCCGCGTCGTCGGGACGGTTCCGGAACCGCCCCAGATCTCCACGACCGGGTTCGGCCCGGCAGCCGAGAAGTCGATCTCCAGTTCCACCGAGCCGAACAGCCACTTCGAGCCGCCCGGCATCGTGAACGCCGCCGCCTTGTAGTCCGTCGATGAACTCGGCCCGATGAAGGTGCTGCCGCCCGACGCACCGAACAGGTTCGAGATCAGATCTTCCGCCGACGCCACCGCGCCCGCGATCGCGACGATCGCCGCCGCAGTCATGCAATGCTTCATCATGGGTCGAAACCCTCCCCTCAAAAAAATGTTGCGAGTATCGGTCCTCCGGGACTGCTTCAAGATACACCTAGACAGCCCGAGAATCACCCGGATTCGCGCGCAGGGGGATCGATCTTCGCATTCTCGGGCCGATTCAGGGAACCGTCCCTCACACCCCAAGGTCCGGATAGCCTCTCTCCATGCCCAGCCCCCTCCCGCTCTTTGATTGCCATCTCGATCTCGCCCACCTCGCCGAACTCGGCCGCGACATGCACGCGCCGCTCCACGACTGCCGCGGCCCCCTCCAGCCCGCCGCCGTCACCCTCCCCACGCTGCGCGAAGCGGCCGTCCGCGCGTGCCTCGGCACGATCTTCACAGAAGCCGTCGACCCCAACGATGCCGACGCCCTCGCCCGCGCCAGCGCCTTCCCCGCCGGCGACGCGCTCGCCGCCTGGAAGCAGGGCATGCGCCAACTCAAGCTCTACCTCGCGTGGCGCGACGCCGGGCTCATCGACCTGCTCCAACGCCGCGGCCGACCCCAGCCCGCAGGCACCGCGCCCCTCACGCTCGGCATCCTCATGGAGGGCGCCGACCCCATTGAAACACCGGGCCAGCTCTCCGAATGGGTCGAGGGCGGCGTCGTCGCCATCGGCCTCGCCTGGTGGACCAGTTCCCGATACGCCGGGGGCAACGGCACCAACGACGGGCTCACCGACCTCGGCCGCGCGCTCATCGAACGCATGGACGAACTCGGCGTGGTCCACGACGCCTCCCACCTCTCAGACAAGTCCCTCGAAGGGCTCTTCAAACACTCCGCCGCGCTGGTCATCGCCTCCCACTCCAACTGCCGCGCCCTGCTCGATCCGAAGAACCAGCGCCACCTCACCGATGACGCGATCCGTGAGATCGGCGCACGCGGCGGCGTCGTCGGGCTCAACCTCGTCCGCAACTTCATCCGAGAAGGACTCGACCGCAACAACCCCAAGGACCGACCCTCCATCGCCGAGGCGATCGATCATGTCGAGCATGTCGCGCAGGTCATGGGCCGGCGCGACGGCGTTGTCCTCGGGACCGACATGGACGGCGGGATCACCGCCGACGACCTCCCCGCCGGCATCAACACCCCCACCGACCTGCACAAACTCCTCGATGAACTCCGCGCCCGTGGCTGGAGCGACGCCGAGGTCAGAGGCTTCGCGTGGAACAACGCCGCCAGACTCTGGGGAATCGACGAGATCTGAGCATCACCCGGCGCGCACAAGCCGCGTACATGTTCCACGTGGAACATCACCGACCGTTCCGCGCGCACACCCTCACGAACTCAGGGATCCAGACCCGCGACGCTCCCGTGCCAAGGCTTGAACCAAGGGCACGCCATGCTCTCGGCGCCGGCGGTCCCCCGCTTACTCTCCCGCGCAGTGCGCGCACCAACCGCTCACCGGAAGCCCCGCGAACTCGACGGCCCCGATCTCGCCGCGGTCCCGAAGCAGCGCGATGCGGTTGAGCATCCGGTCGCGGTAGCGAGCCTCGAACCGCCCGTACTCGGGGTTGTTGACGGTGAACGCGAAGTCGCCCTCGAGCTTGTTGCGGATGCGCGAGATGCGGGTGTCCGGGTGCGGGTGGGTCGAGAGGAACTCGGGCTGCCCCCCGCCGCCGGACGCGGCTTTGAGCGTCTGCATGACATCGATGAGCGCCGCGGGGGCGTAGCCCTGCTGGGTCATGTAGCGGATGCCCAGCGAGTCGGCCTCGAGCTCCTGGTCGCGGCTGAACTTGAGCAGGAACCCCTGCCCGGCGGCGCTGACCACCAGCGGGATGCCCTGGCTGACCCACTCGCTCTCCTGGTCCCCCGCCCACGCCGCGACGATCTGGATGCCGAGTTGCGCCATGATGGTGTCGCTGACGCGCTCGCCCCCGTGGCGGGCGGTGACATGCCCGATCTCGTGCCCGATTACGCCGGCGAGTTGGGCC
>JBICIG010000014.1:0-18619 GCA_043101605.1 Phycisphaerales bacterium JB037 | reverse complement strand
GCCCAGCAGCATCAGCGGGAACACCAGCGCCCCGACAATGTCCAGCCCCGGCACCGAGAACAACGCCCCCCCCGCCAGCACCAGCCCCGCCACGATCACCCCCGCGAACACCAGCGGCACCAGGTGCGTCGCAACCAACCCAAACCAGCGCCACAACCCGAACGCCAGCGCCTTGGGCCATTCCACGAACACCCCGTGCGAGAACTGCCGCGCACTCGCCCGCGCGATCGCCCCGGTCGCGATCGTCCACACCAGCAGCATCGGAATCCCCAGCACCACCAGGCTCATCGCCCGCGTGCGCACCAACTCGGCCGGACCTTCGATCACCCCCGCCCGCAGCGCCCCCGCCGCGTCGCCCCAGCGTCCCTCGAACACCGCCGACCCGAACCCGCGGATCGTCGTCGCCACCAGCTCATAGATCGCCGCCGCCAGCCCGGGCCCGCCCGTCCACAGCGACTCGAGGCTCCCCAAGAGCCCCAGCACCACCACCGCCAGAAACGCGAGCGTCAGCCGCTCCATCCGCAGGCACATCGGCGCCGCCCGCAGCAGGTTCGGCCAGATCAGGTCCGCCGTCAGGTCCGACAGCGTCAACGGCCGCAGCCCCATCGCCGCCCGCGCCGCCGACTCCTCGGGCGTCGGGTTCCCCGTCGGCAACTCGCCCACCGCCCCCAAGCCCGATCCGTCCCGCGCTCCGCCCGCGTCCTCGCCCATGCATCGCTCCAAATCCAAGCCAACTCCCGACGCATCCTACCCGCCGCCACGCCCCCCCCGCCAACACGCCCCATTCCCTATCATGCCCCGCACCGGACCGCCACACTCTGAAACACGGGCGGCTCCACACCGAAGAAACGCTCGACGGGCACAATCCACCCCGTCCACGGCGCACACTCCGCGACACCACCGTCGCGCACACGCGGGAGGGATCAACCCATGGGATGGATCATCGGCGGCATCGTCCTCGCCGTCCTCTTCCTCATCGTCGTCTGGCTCATCGCCATCTACAACGGGCTCGTCCGCAAGCGTGTCGACTGCGACAACGGCTGGGCCCAGATCGATGTCCAGCTCAAGCGCCGCTACGACCTCATCCCCAACCTCGTCGAGACCGTCAAGGGCTACGCCTCCCACGAGCGCGAAACCCTCGAAGCCGTCATCCAGGCCCGCCAGCACGCGGTCAACATCACCAGCGACGCCATGCACGCCGCCGCCAAGGCCGACGCCGAGGGCGCCCTCTCCTCGGCCCTCTCACGCCTCATGGCCGTCGCCGAGGCCTACCCCGACCTCAAGGCCAACCAGAACTTCGCCCAACTCCAGGAAGAGCTCACCAGCACCGAGAACAAGATCGGCTTCGCACGCCAGCACTACAACGACACCGTCGGCCGATACGAGGAAACCCGCCAGAGCTTCCCCACCGTCATCGTCGCAGGCATGTTCAACTTCGACAAGCGCGAGTACTTCACCCTCGAGGATCAGACCCAGCGCGAAGCCCCCAAGGTCTCCTTCTAACACGCGCGATCCGGGCGAACCGCGCCGCTCCGTGCGCCCGCTCCACGCCCCGATCGAATCCCGCGAGCCCCACGCTTGAGCGAACCCATGAGCGACGCGAAGCAGCCATCGCCCAGCAACCCGAACGGGCCGAAGCGCCCAACAGGCCAACCCGCGGGCAGGCCCGCCCCACGCCCCAAACCCAGCGAGCGCCCCCTCGCCGACGAGCTCAAAGAAAAGATCAGCGCCTACCCCGGCACCACCACCTTCCTCGACCTCATGCGCAAGAACCGTCGCGACAGCGTCCTGCTCATCGTCGCGATGTTCATCCTCACCGTCGCCCTCGGGTCCGCCGTCGGATCCCTCATCGGCGCCTACGCCGGCGGCTCGCGCCAATCCATCTACCCGACCCTCGCCATCGGCGCCATCGTCGGGCTCGCCCTCGCCACCGGGGGCACCCTCTTCTCATGGTTCGGCGGCGCCAAGACCATGCTCCGCATGACCCACGCCCGCGAGATCCAGAAACACGACGACCCCGAACTCTTCAATGTCGTTGACGAGATGCGCATCGCCGCCGGCATCCCCATGCCTCGCGTCTACATCGTCAACGACTCCGCCATGAACGCCTTCGCCACCGGACGCGATCCAAAGCACGGCATCGTCGCCATCACCACCGGGCTCCGCCAGAAACTCAACCGCGACGAACTCCAGGCCGTCATCGCCCACGAGATCGCCCACATCCGGCACCTCGACATCCGCTTCGCCATGCTCATGGCCACCATGGTCGGGCTCATCGTCGTCATCAGCGACGGGCTCCTCCGCACCATGTGGTACTCCGGCGGTGCCCGCCGCGGCCGATCCAGCGATTCCAAGGGAGGCGGCGCCGCCGTCGTCATCATCCTCATCATCGCCGTCCTCCTGGCGATCCTCGCCCCGATCCTCGCCCGCATCATCCAGATGTCCTACAGCCGCCAGCGCGAGTACCTCGCCGACGCCGGCGCCGTCGAACTCACCCGCAACCCCAAAGCCATGGCCTCGGCCCTCTCGCGCCTCGCCGGCGACGAGGACCCCTTCGTCGACACCGCCAACCGAGGCATGGCCCACATGTTCATCGTCAACCCGCTCAAGAAGATGCGCGAGTCCCACCAGCAGTTCAGCAGCGTCTTCGCCTCACACCCTCCCATCAAGGACCGCATCGCCCGCATGCTCGCCCTCCTCCGCTGATCTCCATCCAACCCTCCCGACGAGCCTCGACCCTCCAACGAGCCGCGCCCGTGAGGAAGCGGTCTCCCTCCCCGCTTCCCGCGCCCAACTTGCCCTTTCCCCCCGGGCATGCCAAGATCCCCCTCGATGTCCGACTCCGCCCCCATCAACCTCACACGCCTCACGATCCGCTGGATCTTCCTTCTCGGGGCGCTCTTCGTCCTCGGGCCCGTCGCCGGCGGACTCATCGGCTCCCTCCGCGACTCCACCGGCGGGCACGCCGCGACCCCGCTCACCTCCAGCGAACCCGTGACAGGCATCCTCAGCATCCTCTTCGCCTTCACCCTCGCCGCTCTCGTCGGCGCCGGCGGCGGCCGCATCTTCGGACCCCGCCTCGGCATGCGCTGCGCCGGGCTCGTCCTCGCCTGGGCCGCGTGGAGCACCGGCACCATCGACGCCATCATCCGCTCGGCCCAGTCCGCCGCGCCCCTCCGCGCCCTCGCTCTGGAAGCCGTCGTCGTCTCGATCGCGATGCTCGCGTTGCTCGGCTTCATCCTCTTCCTCTCCCGCCCCCGCGCCGCCCACGAGGAACACGACCTCCCCTGCTCGGGCGCCCTGCTCAACCAATGCCGCAGGCTCGCCAGCCCCGCCTCGCTCATCGCCGTCGTCGCCGGATTCGTCGGCGGCGGGCTCGTCGCGTGGGTCGTCGCGATCTCGCCCCTCAAGGGACAGGCCGTCTTCTCCGCCATCGCCGCCGGCATCGGCGCGGGCGCCATCGCCCGACTCACCGGCTCCTCCATCGAGGACGACCCCTGCCCCCTCGCCCCCTACCTCAGCATCGTGCTGCTCGCGATCGGCGCCCCCGTCGCGGGCATCATCGTCCACGGCTCGGGCATCGTCGATGCCGTCTACGCCGGCGAGGTCTTCGCCGCCACGCGCGTCCTCCCACTCGATGTCATCGCCGGCGGCGTGCTCGGCGTCCCCATCGGGCTCGCCTGGGCCTCCTCGATGATGGAAAAGCAGCACCCGGCGCCCAAGCCCGCCTGATTCCTCCCCGCCGACGGGCCATCCCCGCATCCGCCCGGGCGCGATGACCGAACCACTCGGCGATCCGACGACATTCCGCCCCTAGCATCCCACGAGCCACCCCGACGGAGCGGCTCGGCCGATGACCCTCCGCGAGGACTCGATGATCCAGATGAACGCGCCGCAGCCTTCCCAGCCCGACGCCCCCTCCAACGAGACGATCCCCGATGTCCAGGGCACCCGCGACGCCCGCCGCATCGCGATCGACCGCGTCGGCGTCAAGGATGTCACCTACCCCTTCTGCCTCCGCACGCGCGAGGGCGGCACCCAGACGACCGTCGCCAAGATCAACATGTATGTCGCCCTTCCCCACGAGAAGAAGGGCACCCATATGAGCCGGTTCCTCGAGGTCCTCAACGACCACGCCTGCGAACCCATCACCCCCGAGCGCGTCCCCGAGATCACCCACGCCATCCGCGAACGCCTCGACGCAAGGGAAGCCCACTTCGAGGCATCCTTCACCTACTTCATCCGAAAGCCCGCCCCCGTCACCAGGATGGAAGGGCTCATGGACTACGAGGTCACCTTCGAGTGCACCGCCAACGGCGAGGACGACTTCATCCTCGGCGTCGCCGCCCCCGCCACCAGCCTCTGCCCCTGCTCCAAGGAGATCTCCGAGTACGGCGCGCACAACCAGCGCTGCCGCATCGAAGCGAAGGTCCGCTTCGACGGCGAACTCTGGATCGAGGATCTCGTCACACTGCTCGAGAACGCCGCCAGCCACCCCGTCTACGCCGTCCTCAAGCGCCCCGATGAGAAGTATGTCACCGAGAAGGCGTTCGAGAACCCCAAGTTCGTCGAGGACATCGTCCGCGACCTCGCGATCGCCCTCGAGAACGACGAGCGGATCACCTGGTACTCGATCAACTCCGAGAACTACGAGTCGATCCACTCCCACAACGCCTACGCGCAGATCACCCGCGACAAGCGCGAAGACGCCTGACCCACCCCGAGTGCCACGGCCCGGCGCGCAGGACAAGCCGCGCCGACACGCTCTGCGCGCACAATCACCGCATGTGTTCCACGTGGAACATAGTTCCACGCCCCGTGCGCACGATGGCTTGGCCTGAGCCGAAGGTGAACGCCACGCTCCCTCGCTCCCTACAGGCGTCCGCCGCGGAACAAATCACACCCGCTCGGCGATGATCTCGTACACCGGGGGCAGGTGGAAGAACACATCGTCGCCACGTGAGCCCATCGCCCGCCAGTCCTCCAGGAACGCCCGGCGATCTTCCTCGGCCAGCAGCCCCGCCTCGACCAGCCTCGGCAGGTACGACTCCCAGAAGGTCGTGGGCCACGCCCACATCGACTCGTCCGGGCGGGCGATCCGCTGGCGGACATCCAGGTGCACCAGCCGCAGCCCGCACCCTTCGAGCCAGCCCGGCACGCGCCCCATCACATCGAGGTCGCCCGCCGACCGCTCCCAACTCTCGACCAGCGCCCGCTGCACGGGCGCGAACGACGCCAGCCGCGGCGCCGGCGACAGCGCCCCGTACCCGAAGTAGTCCTGCAACGCCACCCGCCCGCCGACACGCACCGACCGCGCCATCCCCGCGACCGCTTCGCGGGGCTCGGCGAGGAAGCACAACACCCACCGCGACCACGCCGCGTCGAACCCGCCCGGCTCGACGGTCTGCGGATCCAGTCGCTGCACATCCGCCACGGCCGCCGACACATGCCCGTACCCGAGCACCTGAGACCGCGCGATCACATGCGAGACGAACCGCGAGGATTCATCGACCCCCAGCACGCGCCCGTTCGGCCCGACCAGTTGCGCCAGGTCGAAAGAGGCGTACCCGGGCCCGCACCCGGCATCAAGAACCCGGCAGCCGGGGCGGATCCGGGCCAGTTCCCACAGCCGGTGCGCGCTCTCGCCCCAGAGACGGTGCTGCACGCCGAGCCGGTTCAACTCCGCGTCGTCGGTCCCGAGCAGATAGGGTCGTTCGTCGGTCATGATGGCCTGGGTCACGGGTCGGCTCCGAACGCCACCGCGTCGCCCGATCCGCTCGGCGCGACGCGCCAAAGCCCGGCCCGAACGACGCGGATCCGACCAAGCGTAGTTCCGGGCAACCCATGAATCTCTGGTCACGCCGCCCTTGCGGGCTTGCCACGGAGCGGGAGCCCTCCAACGCTCCAGCGTGAGGCCGCTGCCCTTCGCTTCCACCGCCGACCGTCTGCTCCGCCCGCTCCGCTCGTTCCACCCGGCCGCGATGCCCGCGCTCGCCCGGCGGAACTACCGCCTGGAACTGACGACCTCGTTCTTCATGCCCTTCATGCTGACGGGCGTGGAGACGGGTGTGGCCGCGGTGACGGTCAAGAACGCGTGGGAGGGCGTGGTCGAGCCGGGTCGGCTCGATGTCGTGGTGGGCATCGTCGGGGCGGCCAAGGCGTTCGCGAACATCGCGAGTTTCATCTGGGTGCGGCTCGGGCACGCGCGCGACAAGGTCCGCTTCACGCTCGGGCTGCAGTGGCTCATGCTCGTGCTGATCCTAGGCGTGGCGCTGATGCCGCGCACCGAGTGGGGGCTGTGGGGGTTTGCGATCATCGTCGTGCTCAGCCGCGTGGTATGGGCGGGGTACCTGACCTTCCGCTCGACGATGTGGCGGGCCAACTACGCGCGGAACATCCGCGGGCGCGTCACGGGCAAGTTCACGACGGTGCAGGTGGTGCAGATCGGGATCCTGGGGATCGGGTTCGGGGCGGCGATGGACGCGTCGGATCAGGCGTTCCGCGTGCTGATCCCGCTCGGGTGCGCGCTGAGCCTGCTGGGGATGCGGTCGTGGTCGCGCCTGCGCGTCCGCGGGCACAAGCAGTTGCTGGCGCAGGAAGCGGCCCAGGTCGGCTTCGATCGCCCGTCGTTCAACCCCGCGACGCTGTGGAGCGTGCTGGCGCGCGACCCGCTCTACCGGCGTTACATGGTCGCGATGTTCCTGCTGGGGACGGGCAACCTGATGGTCCCGCCGCTGCTGGCGATCATCGTGCGCGAGCGGTTCGACATGGCGTACCTCGAGGGGATACTGATCACCGGTTCGATCCCGATGCTGGTGATGCCGCTGGCGATCCCGATCTGGGCGTCGTACCTCGACCGCACGCATGTGGCGCGGTTCCGGATCATCCACTGCTGGGTCTTCCTCGCGTCGCACGCGTCGCTGCTGGTGGCGCTGCTGACCGGGCAGGCGGCGTGGCTCTACATCGCGTCGGTCATCCTGGGCGTTGCGTTCGGGGGCGGGGCGCTGGCGTGGAACCTCGGGCACCTCGACTTTGCGCCGCCGGAGCGCGCGAGCCAGTACATGGGCGTGCATGTCACGCTGACGGGGGTGCGCGGGTTGATCGCGCCGTTCGTCGGGATCGCCGCGTACCGCGCGCTGGAGTCGGCCGGGCACAGCGGGGCGTGGGTCTTCGCGGGGTCGGTCGGGCTGTGCCTGATCGCCGCGTGGGCGTTCGTCGCGACGGCGCGGGCGGTCGGAGCCGAGGGCGTGGCACGCGCGGAGCCCGTCGAGACGACACCGCCGAGCAAGACGGGGGTGTAGGGGCCCGGTGGACGCGAACGGGCACGGCGGGCCGCCGAAAAACCCGTCGGTGCCATGGTCCCGGGAGCAAAGCGACGAGGGCCATGATCGGCCCTCGCCGCGGTCGTTCATCGTGGTCTTCGCCCTTTCGGGCTCAGCCCACGGCACTGGGCATGATCGGCGCCCTTCGCGGGAATTGATCCGCCTGATCGACCCGTCCGCATCGTGCGCCGATCGGGCGTCAGTTCACCGCGATCTTCCTCGGCGATTCCTTCTGGGCCTTGGGTACGCGGACTTCGAGGACACCGTCGGTGAGCTTCGCGTCGGCGCCGTCCTCGCCGATGACGCCGGGGAGCGCGACGCGTCGGCTGAGCGAGCCGACCCGGCGCTCACGCCGGAAGTAGCGCTCGCTCTTCTCTTCCTTCTCCTCGGCGTGCTCGGCGGTGATGGTCAGCACGCCGTCGTGGAGTTCGACATGCACATCCTCGCGCCGGAAGCCCGGCAGGCTGGCGCGGACGATGACGCTCGTGTCGTCCTCAGAGATATCCAGGGCGAGGGTGCCCTCCTCGAGCGACTCGGTCAGGCCGGGCCATTCCTGCCCGAAGAAGCGCTGCACGAGCCGATCGAACGGATCGAGGCTGGCGTTGGGTCGGCGGATGATCGCGGGCATGGTCTGCTCCTTCTTGGTTGAGGCGCGGCGGGCGGGGAGCCGTCTCCCGCTTTCGGCCGCGGATGTGTCTGCCGAAAGAGGGAGGCAAGCGGCGTGCCAGCGGGAGGCTTGGCGGGCGGGAACGGTCGCGAGGGCGCGCCGCGGGCTCGGCCCTGTCAGGCCGAACTCAGCCCGGGGGAATCCCTGTCGGGTTGGCAGATCCGGGTGTGGCGGCTTTCGGCTGGGGCGATCGCCCCGTAGAGTCCCACGCGTCGGGTGGGGGCTTGGCCCGCTCGCGGCCCTCCTGCTGAGACCCGCCCGCCGATCCCTGTGCGCGAAGGAGCCCGTCTTGCCCGAGACCCCGCCCGTCACGGATCTTCGTTCGGACACGATCACCCGCCCCACGCCGGGGATGCTCGACGCGATGGCGCGGGCGAAGGTCGGCGACGATGTGCTGGGCGACGATCCGACGGTGATCGAACTGCAGGAGCGGGTGGCGGCGATGCTCGGGCACGAAGCGGCGCTGTTCGTTCCGAGCGGGACGATGGCGAACCTGCTGGCGATCCGGGGGCACACCAGGCCGGGCGATGAGATCCTGCTGCACGCGGGGTCGCACATCTTTCATTACGAGACGGCGGGGTACGCGGCGATCAACGGGTGCGGGACGCGTCCGATCGAATCGCCCGACGGGATCTACCCGCCCGAGGCGCTGCCGCCACTGGTTCGGCCGCGGGACACGCACTTTGCGCGCACGCGGCTGGTGCATCTGGAGAACACGCACAACAAGGGCGGGGGGACGGTCTGGCCGCTGGACGCATTCGGCGCGGTGGCGGGCAAGGCGAGCGAGTTGGGCTTGGCGCGGCATCTGGACGGGGCGCGGCTGTGGAACGCCGCGGCGGCTTCGGGGCACGCGGTGTCGGCGTACGCGTCGCTGGTGGATTCGGTGAGCGTGTGCTTCTCCAAGGGGCTCGGGGCGCCGGTGGGATCGGCGCTGGCGGGATCGCGCGACTTCATCCGCGACGCCGACCGGGGGCGGAAGATGCTCGGCGGGACGATGCGTCAGTCCGGGCTGCTCGCCGCGGCGGCGCTGCATGCGCTCGATCATCACCTTGATCGGCTGGGCGAGGACCACGCCAACGCGGCGCTGCTGGCCGACGGGCTGGCGGGGATCCCGGGAATCGAACTCGACCGCGGGCGGGTGCAGACCAACATCGTCTACTTCGACACGCCGGGGCGTGATGCGTCGGCGGTGTGCCGGAGGCTCGACGAGTTGGGCGTGCGCACCTTTGACACGGGCCCGCACACGCTGCGGGCGGTGACGCACCTGGATGTGACGCGGGAGCAGATCGCCGCGTCGATCGGGGTGTTCGCGCGGGCGATCGAGGAGACGCCGATCAGCGCTCAGTCGGCGCTGCTGTCGCCCGATGTGCGGTAAAAGAGCGCGAAGTAGTCGTAGACCTCAACATCGACCATGACGGGGACGGATTCGTAGCTGACGCTGGGGCGGCCGCCGGTGATGTCCTGCGAGCCGCCGGGCGTGCGGGTGCGGACGAGCTTCTCGCGTTTCTCGGTTCCGGCGGGCGTCTCGGACATGAGCACGAGGGTGGCGCCCTTGGCGCGGGCGAGGTTGGTCAGGACGCCGTCGGGCCCGAGGGACTCGACGCCCATCTGCTCGTCGCGGAGGGAGGCCTTGCCGATGAGTTCGAACCCGGTGACGCGGGGCTCGGCGCGGAGGGTCTCGGCGTCGATGCGGCGGATGACGACCTCGGCCGACCCGGAAGCCGCGGGCGCGTCGACCACGGACTGGTAGGCCGACTCCCAGGCGCTGGGGCGGGGCGGGGCCTTGCATCCGCTCAGCGTCCAGAGAAAACCCGCCGCGGCGAGCCCGGTGATCAGCATCCGTTGCATGGCAGCGTTCCTTTCGTGGGCCGTGGATCGTGGGCCGCGAGCGATCGGCTCGACGGCGGGCCCGGCGTTCGCTCCGCGAGCGACCGCGTCAGGGAACAGTAGACCTCTCGCCCGTCGCGGAATCAAAGCGCCGCGCCCGGCGTTGGTCGCCGACGGGTCGCGGCGGGTCGCCCGCGAGGTGGACGAGCCCGAACGAGCCTGGGAACTCGGCGAGCAGCGCGTCGATGCGGTCGATGCCGACGACGCACATCGCCGAGGCGAGGGCGTCGGCGGTGGCGCCGTCGTCGGCGACGACGACGACGAGGAGCCCGGGGTCGACGCCGATCCCGGTGCGCGGGTCGACGATGTGCGAGTAGCGGACGCCGTCGATCTCCATGAAGCGTTCGGTGCTGCCGCTGGAGGCGATCGCGGCGTTGCGGAGTTCGATCGAGCGGGCCGGGCCGGCGGCGATGCGCCAACCTTCGCGCCCCGGTGGCGGGTCGGCGACAGCGAGATCGCCCCCGACCTCGACGAGCGCGCGGTCGACGCCGCGTGCGGCGATCGTGTCGAGCGCGACATCGCAGGCCATGCCCTTGCCGATCCCGCCGAAGTCGAGCTGCATGCCGGGCGCGGCGAGCACCACCTCGCGTCGGTCCGCGTCGAAGCGGAGCTTGTGCCAGCCGACGGCGGTGAGCGCAAGGCGCCGAGCGGCGTCATCGGGCAGTTGCCCGGTTGTCTGAGCGGCGCGCCAGAGCGCGACGACCGGGCCGATGGTGATGTCGAAGGCTCCGTCGGTTCGGCGGCTGATCGCCAGGGACCGATCGATGGCGCGGGCGAGCTCGATCGAGACGCGCGCGGGCTGCCCCGGGGGAAGGGTCCGCAGGGCGCTGACCTCGCTGGTCGCGCGATAATCGCTGAGGGACTGTTCGAGAGCCTCGATCTCATCGAAGGCGGCCCGGGCGGCGGTGCGGGCTTCGTCCGGGCTCGGCGCGTAGAGCACGATTCTCGCTCGGGATCCCATGACGATCTTGCTAAACTCGAATCGCTGGAGGGGCGGCGGGGCGGATCCCGCACAGCCGACGCAGGCGAGCGCCCCCAACACGATCCACACCGCGGCGAGCGGGCGCCACGCCGACCGCCGCGACCAGTTCAGCGAGTTTCGGGATTCCATGAGCACGCGTTCCCTTCGTCGTTCCTCGAGCCGGCACGCGAGTCTACTCGTCGCGCTCGCGTCGGCCGGGCTCCTGATGCCGGCGGCGGCGCAGCCCGGGGCGGTCGCGGCGCCGGAGGCTTTCAGTGAGGCGATCGATGGCTCGACCGTCGAGTTCGTGATGCTCCCGCTGCCCGGCGAGGGCGAGACGCTGTGGATGTCGCGGACGGAGATCACCTGGGACCTGTACGACATCTACCTGTATCGGCTCGATCAGGCGGATCCCGACGCGGCGGACGCCGACGGGCTGGCGCGTCCGAGCAAGCCCTATGTCCCGCCGGACCGGGGCTGGGGGCACGCGGGGTTCCCGGCGATCGGGATGACGCGGCACGCGGCCGAGCAGTTCTGCGTGTGGCTGAGCGCGCGGACCGGGCGCACCTATCGGCTGCCGACGCACGAGGAGTGGCTCCGCGCGTGCGACACGGACGATGAGCGCCCGATCGAGAAGCGGGCTTGGTTTGCCGGCAACGCGGATCGACGGACGCACGCGGTCGGGACGCGCCTGGCCAATGCGCACGGGTTTGTCGATCTGATCGGCAACGCGGCCGAGTGGGTCGACACCGGCGCGGGCAAGAACACGATCGTCGGCGGCTCGTACCGGGACGGGCAGCCGTCGTGTGCGTCGAGCGAGACGCAGCAGTTCGGTTGGAACGCGTCGGACCCCCAATTCCCAAAGAGCCAATGGTGGCTTGCCGACGCGCCGTTCGTCGGGTTCCGCGTGGTGTGCGAGGACGCGCCGCGGCCCGAGGCCGAGGATTCGGAACCATCCCCCACCACCACGGAGGTCCGCCCATGACCCGCCGACTTGCCGGCGATCGTTCCGCCCGCCCTGTTCGACTGGACCCGGCCGCCCCGTGGCAGAGCGAAGCGCCCTTCGCGGTTCGCCGGCGGGACTTTCTGCGGCTGGCGTCGGCGGGGACGGCGCTGTCGGTGCTGGGGCTCCCGATCGCCGAGGCGTGGGCCAAGGGCTTCAAGCGGGCCGAGCCGCTGAAGGTCGGGGTGGTGGGATGCGGCGGGCGCGGGACGGGGGCGGCGATCCAGGCACTGCGGGCCGATCCGGGGACGATCCTCTGGTCGATGGGCGACACCTTCGCCGAGCGGCTGGAAGGGTCGCTCGGGCATATCTCGGGGGCGATGGGCTCGCTGGATGAGCAGGAGAGCGGCGGAGACTGGAGCCGGAAGGTGCAGGTCGATGAATCGCGGCGGTTCATCGGGCTTGGGGCGTACAAGAAGGTGATCGACTCGGGCGTGGATGTCGTGATCCTGACGACGCCGCCCGGGTTCCGCCCGCAGCACCTGGCGGCGGCGGTGGACGCGAACAAGCATGTGTTCTGCGAGAAGCCCGTGGCGGTCGACGGCACGGGGGTGCGCTCGGTGCTCGATACGGTCGAGCGGGCGCGGGCGAAGTCGCTGTCGATCATGTCGGGCTTCTGCTGGCGCTACAGCCGGCGCGAGCGTGAGACCTACGCGCAGATCCATTCCGGGCGGATGGGCGAGATCCAGAGCGTCTACACGACTTACAACACGACGGGGTGGATCGAGCCCAAGCCCCGCCGGAGCGGGTGGAGCGACGGGGAGTTCCAGGTGCGGAACTGGCACTACTTCACGCCGCTGTCGGGCGATCACATCGTCGAGCAGGCGGTGCACGCGATCGACAAGCTGCGCTGGGGTTTCAACGACGAGGTGCCGCTCGCGTGCGTCGCGGTCGGCGGGCGCGAAGTGCGACCCGAGGCGCCCGAGACGGGCAATGTGTGGGACCACTTCTCGGTTGCGTTCGAGTACTCGAACGGTCGGCGTGGGCACCACATGTGCCGGCACTGGCCCAACGCGATCTCGGACAACTCGGACTACCTGCTCGGCACGAAGGGCCGGGCGGAGGTCAACGGCTGGACCGACACGCATGTCATCGAGGGCGCGAGCCCGTGGCGGTGCGAGTCGCCCCGCAACGATATGTACCAGCAGGAACACGACGAACTCTTCGCGGCGATCCGCGCCAAGACGCCAATCAACGACGGCGTCGCGATGACGCACTCGACGCTGATGGCGATCATGGCGCGCGAGGCGGCGTACACGGGACAGCAAGTTTCGTGGGAGCAGGCGCTCAACTCGTCGCTGGACCTGAACGCCCAGCCCTGGGACTGGTCGGACCGCCCCACGCCGCCGACGGCTCGGCCCGGCGTGACCAAGCTGATCTGATCGCGACGCCGAGAGAGAGGGAGCCGCCCATGCCGATCGATCGCCGGAGTTTCGTGACCACGCTCGCCGGGGCTGCCTCGATCGCGGCGGTCGGGGGGGGCTCGACACGGGCGCTGGCGGCGCCTGCGCGCGGGCCTGTGCCGCTCAAGCCGGTTCCGATCCGCAAGGCGCTGAAGATCGGGATGATCGGCGAGGGAACGACGCTGGTCGAGAAATTCGCCGCCGCCCGCGCGGCGGGGTTCGACGGCGTGGAGCTCGACAGCCCGGGGCCGCACGGGGCCGATGAGGTCCGCGCCGCGATGGACGCGACGGGCATCGTCGTGCCGGGCGTGGTCGATTCGGTGCACTGGTCCAAACCGCTGTCGCACCCGGACGCGGGCGTGCGGGAGGAGGGGCGGCGGGCGCTGGAGACGGCGATCCGCGACTGCCGGGCGTTCGGGGGCGGATCGGTGCTGCTGGTGCCGGCGGTCGTGAACGCGGAGGTGTCGTACGCCGACGCGTACGAGCGCTCGCAGGAGGAGATCCGCAGGGTGCTGCCGATGGCGCGCGAGATGGGCGTGCGGATCAGCATCGAGAATGTGTGGAACAACTTCCTGCTGAGCCCGCTGGAGGCGGCGCGGTACACCGATGAGCTGGATCCACGCGTCTGCGGGTGGCACTTCGACATCGGGAACATCGTCAACTACGGGTGGCCCACGCACTGGATCCGCACGCTCGGGGACCGCATCACGCGGCTGGACCTCAAGGGCTTCAGCCGACAGAAGCGCAACGACGAGGGATTGTGGAAGGGGTTCGCCGTCGAGATCGGCGACGACGACGCGGACTGGCCCGGGTGCGTCGAGGCGCTGCTCGATGTCGGGTATGCCGGTGGCTGGGCGGCGGCGGAGGTGCGGGGCGGGGACGCGGCCCGGCTGGCCGAGATCGCCCGGCGCATGGACGAGCATCTCGTCGGGCCCTTCAACGACCGGCTCTGAGCCGCGCGTCCGACTGAGAGAACGACGCGTCAGCCCGAGAGCAGCAGCGCGTTCTCGATGATCCCGATGTGCGAGTACGCCTGGGGGTGGTTGCCGAGCGTCCGGCGTGCCTCGGGGTCGTACTGCTCGGGGATGAGGTCGACCGGTCCGGCGATCTCGACGAGTTGGGCGAAGAGTTCCTCGGCTTCGTCGCGGCGCCCGGCGCGGACCATCGCCTCGACGAGCCACGACGCGCAGATGAAGAACCCGCCCTCGCGCCCGGGCAGCCCGTCCTCGCCGAGATAACGGTAGACGGTCGGCCCGTCGCGCAGCTCGCGGTTGACCGCGTCGATGGTGCGGACGAAGCGTTCGTCGGTGCCATCGACGAGCCCGCTGAGCCCGACCCAGAGCGACGCCGCGTCGAGGTGGTCGCTGTCGTAGGCGGCGGTGTAGGCCCCTGCGCCCTCGTTCCAGCCGCGCTCGTGGATGTCGCGCGCGATGCGGTCGCGGAGTTCCTCCCACTCGGGGCGGGGTCGGTCGAGGAAGCGCTCGGAGATGCGGATGCCGCGGTCGACGGTCAGCCAGCACATGACCTTGGAGTGGACATGGTGGGCGCGGGGCTTGCGCACCTCCCAGATGCCGTGGTCCGGCTCGTGCCAGCGGGCCTCGACGGCGCGGACGAGCGCCTCGACGAGTCGCCAGTGCTCACTCGAGAGCGGCGCTTCGGCGCAGAGGAGCTGCCAGACCAGCTCGGCGATGGGGCCGAAGACATCGAGCTGCACCTGCCCGCGGGCGGCGTTGCCGACGCGCACCGGGCGCGAGCCGGCGTACCCCGAGAGCTCGCCGATCTCGGCCTCGGCGCCCACCTCGTGTCCGGTGACGGTGTAGAGCGGCATGAGGCGCTCGGGGGCGGCGGCCCGGTCGATGACGCTGAGCATCCAGTCGAGGAACGCCATCGCCTCGATGAACGAACCCAGCTTGACCAGCGCCGCGGCGCTCATGGCGCCGTCGCGGAGCCAGCAGTAGCGGTAGTCCCAGTTGCGCACACCGCCGATGCTCTCGGGCAGGCTGGTGGTGGCGGCGGCGGAGATCCCGCCGCTGGGCCCGTAGCACAGCGCCTTGAGCGTGAGCGCCGAGCGGCGCACGAGCCGGCGCTCGCGGCGGGGCAGGGTCAGCCGATCGGCCCACGATTCCCAATGAGCCTTGGTCAGACGGTAGCGGTCGCCGAACTCGCCGCTGGTACTGTCGCGGAGCGAGCCCGTGCCGTAGCGCAGCTCGATGCGAACCGGCTCGCCGCGGAGTTCGATCGTGCCGACGGCGGTGTGGTGCGGGCCTTCCTCGCGCAGCTCCCAGTCGACGCCCGGAGCGTGGAGCACGATGGGGTCGATAGTGTCCTCGATCTCCAGCCCGCCGTTCTTCCGAACCAGCCGCGTGTGCGTGCGCCCGAAGTCGAGGCGCGGGGCGAAGGTGATGCGCACACGGCCTCGGCCCTCGATGACGCGAATGAAGTCGGTGCGGCCGGCGCGCTGCGAGGGCTTGCCGCCCGAGCAGTCGAGGAAGTCGACGACGCTGATGCGGCCCCATTCGGTGCGGAGGACGAGCGAGTCGCCGTCGTACCGCGTGGCCGGGTTCCCGGCCTGCCCCTCGGGCTCGACCTGGAAGTACCCCGCGGTGGGTCCGCCGAGCAGGTCGGCAAAGAGGGCGGGGCTGTCGACGCGCGGGACGCAGAGCCAGTTGAGCCGCGCTCCGGGCGCGACCAGCCCGAGCGATCGCCCGTCGGAGAGCAGGGCGTGGTGCTCGATGGGGACGGCGCACTCGCCGACGAGCCACTTCTCGCGGCGCTCGGCGATGCGGGCGAGGCAGCGCGCGACCTCGACGGTGTCGTTCACGCGGCAGCGTGCCGCCGACGCTCCGTCCCCCACCTTCACGCCGACATCGGGGCCGTGGAGGCGCTCGAACGCGTCCTCGTCGGTGACATCATCGCCGAGAAAGAAGACCGCCGACGCGCCGACGCGCGAGCGGATGGTGTCGAGCGCCTCGCCCTTGGAGGTGGTGACGACGCTCAGTTCGACGACCTTCTTGCCCTCCTTGACCTGCACGCCCTCCCACGACGCGGGGCCCCGGCGGAGATCGTCCAGGGCCGCCTCGGCGGCGCCCGGGTCGGCGTTGCGGTAGTGGAACGCGATCGATGCGGGCTTGGCTTCGACGCCGAAGCCGGGATCGCGTTCGGCGAGCCTTTCCATCGACGCTCGGATCTCCTTGCGGAGCCGGGTCTGGTCGCGGGTGAGCGACCGGGCGAAGTCGTGGTCGAACTCCGAGCCGTGCGACCCGACGAGCATGACCGGTCCGTCGAGCCCGCTGAGCGACGCGAGGTCGGCGAGCGCTCGCCCGGAGACGACGGCGACATGGGTCTGGGGGAGCTTGGCGAGAGCGCGGAGCGCGACGATCGACTCCCGCTCGGGCTTGGCGGCGTCGGGATCCTCGACGATCGGCGCGAGGGTTCCGTCGTAGTCGGTCGCGACGAGCAGCACGGGGGTCCGCGCCAGCTCGTCGATCAGATCGTTCAGCCCCGGGCTCGCCGGTGCGGGCCCGCCGTTCCTTGACGCACTGCTCAAGCGTGACTCCCCGCCGCTCTCGATGCCGACGATTCCTCGACGGCTCCCATGAACTCATCGACCCAGTCGTACACCGTCCGGCGGCGGATCCGCCGACGCATCGCCCGCATGCGGCGCTGCTGCTGCTCGGGGGGCATCTCGGCGGCCCGGGCGAAGGCCTCGGACATGCCGTCGATGTCGTGCGGGTTGACCAGCAGGGCGTCCCTGAGCTCGCGCGCCGCGCCGGCGAACTCCGACAGGACCAGCACGCCCGTGTTCTCACGCCGACAGGCGACATACTCCTTGGCGACGAGGTTCATGCCGTCGCGCAGGGGCGTGACGACCATCACATCCGCCGCGACATAGTGCGGCACGAGCTCCTCGATCGGCAGGCTCCGGCGGAGGTAGTGGACGGGGATCCGCCCGACCTTGGCGTGGTTGCCGTTGATCTTGCCGACCAGTTCCTCCACGCGGCTGCGCAGGTCGACATAGTCCTCGACCAGTTCTCGCGAGGGGACGCTGATCTGGACCATCACGATGTCGTCGACGGTTCGCCGCCCGCTCGCGAGCAGATCCTGCAGTGCGCGCAGGCGGATGTCGATGCCCTTGGTGTAGTCCAGCCGATCCACGCCGAGCAGAATCGTGCGGTCTTCGCCCAGGTCACGCCGGATCTCCTGCGCCCGGGCCCGGATCTCCGGGCGGGCGGCGAGTTCCTCGAACCGCTTGACATCGATCGAGATCGGGAACGCGCGTGCCTGCACCCAGCGGTCGCCGATGCGCACCGCGCCGCCCTGCGGGCGATGCCCGGTGTACCGCCCGACCAGCCGCTGGAAGTTCTGCGCGCCCGATCGCGTCTGGAAGCCCACGACATCGGCCCCGAGCAGCCCCTCGAGGATGCGCGAGCGCCACGGGAGCTGCGCGAAGAGTTCGGTCGGCGGGAACGGGATGTGCAGGAAGAACCCGATCCGCACATCCGAGCGCAGCTCGCGGAGCATGCCGGGCACGAGCTGCAGGTGGTAGTCCTGCACGAGCACCTTGGCGCCGGGCGCCGCCGACTCGCTGATCGCGTGCGCGAATCGGCGGTTGATCTCGACATAAGTATGCCACCAGCGTCGGCGGAACTCGGGCTGCTGGCACGCGTCGTGGTAGAGCGGCCAGAGCGTGCGGTTGCTGAACCCCGCGTAGTACTCCTCGAGCTCGCGCTCGGAGAGCTCCACCGGCGCGCACGCGAACCCGTCGTGCTCAAACGGATCGATCACCGAGCCCGTCGAGCCCCCCCAGCCGACCCACACCCCGCGATCGCGGCGGAGAATCGGCAGCAGCGCCGAGACCAGCCCGCCGGGGCTTGTCTCCCACCCGTGCTCGGGCGACGAGCGGTGCACCGGAAGCCGATTCGCGGCGATCACCAGATCACTTTGCGGACGCGTGGGCATGGCTGCTCCCGTCTGTCCGGAGCGGCGCCCCGCGCGCGCTCACACACAGACCATACGGCCGCACCCGCCGCGGGACCATGAACAGCGTGCGAACTCTCGCGCGGCGTTCACGCGGGATCGACGGCGCGGTACGCCTCGATGACCGCGAGTTCGCCTTCCTTGCCCGGCTTGCTGTTGCCGTGCTCCATCCCGACAACGCCCGTGAATCCCTTGCGCTTGAGGTGCGCAAAGACATTGGCGTAGTTGATCTCGCCGGTGGTGGGCTCGCGCCTTCCCGGGTTGTCGCCGACCTGGATGTACGCGATCTCGTCCCACGCCGCGTCGATGTTGGGGATCAGGTTCCCCTCCGTGATCTGCTGGTGGTAGAGGTCGTCGAGGATCTTGCAGGCCGGACTGTCGACGGCCCGGCAGATCTGG
>JBICIG010000013.1:0-2747 GCA_043101605.1 Phycisphaerales bacterium JB037 | reverse complement strand
GTCGACGAGGTTGAACTCCCCGCCGGCGATCTCGAAGGGGCGCAGGGGTTCGTCGAGGGGTTCCTCGATGGGATCGTCGGCACCCGCGCGGGCATCGGTCGCCAGATGCAGGAGAACGAGAGCCGGCTGCGCGTGCTGCAGGATGAGTACATCCACACGACCGACGCGCTCTCGGGGATCGAGGACGCCGATTACGCGAGCGAGGCCAGCGCGCTGGTGCGCGGGCAGGTGCTCCAGCAGGTCGCGATCAAGACCCAGCAGATCGCCCAGCAACAGGCCGCCGCGGCGCTGCAGTTGCTGCAGGGCGCACAGTTCACCAAGACGCTCTGATCCGTGCGCACGAACCGGGGATGTGTTCCACGAGGAACATCGGTGTGTGGCATGCTCAAGCGGAGCTTGGGCATGTCGGGAATGTCGAGCGCCGACATGGCCAAGCCGACCGCTCCGCGATCGCCTTGACCATGCCACACCGACCGCTCCGGCAATGACTCGGCGATCTCCGTGTCTGCGCGGTGAAACTGTTGCAATGGCCGGAATGAAACAGCCCCCCGCGTCTGCGAGGGGCTGTCGTCTTCTCGTCTAGGGATCGGTTGGGCTTACTTGCTGGTGGCCCACTTGATGAGTTCGTCTGCGACCTCGGCGCGGGTGAACTCGGCCGGGGGGCGCTCGCCGGCGGCGAGCATGTCGCGGACCTTGGTCCCGCTGAGGAAGACCTGGTCGCCCTCGAGCTTGGGGAAGGTCTTGCCCGAGACCATGCCCTGGGCCTTGTGGCTCCAGGCGGCGTGCTCGAACTTGAGGGGCTCGATGCCGAGGTTCACCGGATCGAGCTCGTCGAAGATGTTCTGGGCGTCGTAGGTGCCGTAGTAGTTGCCCACGCCCGCGTGGTCGCGGCCGACGATGAAGTGCGTGACGCCGTAATTTTTGCGGATCAGGGCGTGCAGGACGGCTTCACGAGGGCCGGCGTAGCGCATGGCGGCGGGCATGACCGTCAGCAGCGTGCGCTCGTGGACGAAGTAGTTGTCGATGAGGATCTGGTAGCAGCGCATGCGGACATCGGCGGGGATGTCCCCTTCCTTGGTCTCGCCGACGAGCGGGTGGATGAGCAGCCCGTCGCAGATCTCCTGGGCGCACTTGCAGAGGTATTCGTGGGCGCGGTGGATGGGGTTGCGGGTCTGGAAGGCGGCGACGGTCTTCCAGCCGCGCTTGACGAACTCGGCCCGGGTCTGGGCGGGGGTCAGGCGGTGGTCGAGGAACGCCTCGGGGCCCTCGGGGTCGACGCAGGCGACGACGGCCTCGATGGGGCCGGCGATGCAGACATCGCCCTCCTTGAGAACCTGGGCGACGCCCGGGTGGGCCTCGTCCTCGGTGCGGAAGACATTGGGGATCTCGAGCTTCTTGTCGTGGACGAACTCTTCCTTGACGGTCATGACCGCCTGGAGGGTGCCGTTGGGCGCGACGAGCGCGACGCGCTCGCCGACCTTGGGCGCCTCGCCCTGCTTGACCGAGAGAAGGATCGGGATGGGCCAGATGTCGCCCGAGGCGAGCTTCATGTCGGTGCAGACGCTCTTGAAGTCGGCCTCGCCCATGAACCCGTCGAGGGGGCTGAAGGCGCCGATCGCGATCATCTCGAGGTCGCACGACTGCTTGGCGCTGAGCTTGATCTGCTTGAGCCCGGCGGCTTCGGCGCGGAGAGCGTTGGCGCGGTCGTGGTCGGCGACGCGCTCGATGAGCTTCCCGCCGTGGGGTGCGATGAGCCCGTGCTCGGTGGTGACGGTCATGGATTCCTCCCTCGTCGTGCCCGGCCCGGCCGGGATCTGCTCGGTGTCAAAGACGGTGTCCCGGCGCCCGGACGGGCGGGGAGCGAGCATAGGCCCGGGGTGGCTTGGGAATCCAAGTTTGCGCCGGTCGGAGGGGGGCGGTAGGCGGGTTGGCGCGGCGTTATGAGTCGTTGTCGGTGGGGGAGTCCGGGGATGCGTCGGCGGGGGCGCGGCGGTTGCGGGCGGGGAAGATCGCCGAGCTGCTCCCCGCCAGGGCGTCCATGCGGACCATGCCGAGCTTGATGCGTTCGGCGGCGGACGCGGCCATGTCCTTGCTGAACTCGGTGCCGATGAACCGTCGTTTCCAGGCGTGGGCGACGACGCCGGTGGTGCCCGAGCCGGTGAAAGGGTCGAGGACGAGGTCGCCCGGGTTGGAGCAGGCGCGGATGACGCGTTCGAGGTAGACCTCGGGGAGCTGGTTGTCGTGGTTGTGCCGGCGTTCCTTGTTGTTGCCCTGGATGCGTCCCCAGAACTTGCCGTACCAGACATCCATGGGGACGCGCATGCCGGCGGGCATGCCGTCGCGCTTGGACTCGGTGCGCTTGTCGAAGTAGGTCGAGCGTCGGTCGGAGAGTTCGAGGACGGGCTCGGGGTTCCAGGTGCGGTGCTCGGCGCTGCGCGCGAAGTAGAGGGCGTGGACCTTGGAGTTGATGAAGCGGCCGGTGGTGTTCTGCCCGAAGCGGTAGTGCCATATGCACCAGTTGATCATGGTGAGCCCGCGGCTCTTGAGGTGGACGACGATCTCGGCGGCCGAGTCGTCGGGGATGTTGACCCACATCGAGCCGGTGGGGGAGAGCGCGCTCAGGCACGCGTCGAGCCATTGCCCGGTGAACGCCTGCGAGTCGCCGAGTTCGCGGGCCGCGTCGCGGACATCGCGGTACTCGAGTTCGGGCATCTTGTCGTGCCACTGGTCGAGATCGGAAGAGCACA
>JBICIG010000012.1:0-40492 GCA_043101605.1 Phycisphaerales bacterium JB037 | reverse complement strand
AACCCGACTCGGTCGGGTGTCGCAGCGGGGCGAGATTACGGGCAGCCCTGGCTGAAGAGATCGAGGTAGAAGAAGAAGTCCTCGCCGTCGCAGTCGCCGTCGGGGTTGCCGAAGGAGGGGTCGTTGGGGTCGGCCGATCCGGTGAAGTCGCAGCGGTTGAGGGCGCCGGCGGCGAAGGCGTCGAGGTAGAAGAAGAAGTCGTCGCCGTCGACATCGCCGTCGGGCTTGGCGAAGGAGGGGTCGTTCTGATCGGAGGACCCGGTGAGGTCGGCGGGGCAGGAGACGGTGGTGAGTTCGGAGACCCAGGTCTGCCAGCCGTTGGAGGTCTCGCGTTCGCCGACCATCCAGAAGGTGGTGTCGTTGTTGGGGTCGACGGCGATGTCGAAGTAGTCGCCCCAGCGTCCGGAGGCGGAGCTGTTGCCGATGGTCAGTTGCTGGAGGGCGCCCATGGTGCCCGGCGCGTCGGCGGACTTGCGGGCGGTGGCTTCCATGGAGACATACTGGTTGGCGTTGGAGCGGGCCATGACCATGGCGATGTCGCCGGCGGCGTTGGAGTAGACGGCGGGGAAGAAGGTGTGGTTGCCCGGGCCGGCGTCGACGGAGCCGGACTGGAGGAGGATGGGGTCGGCGCTGGGGGCGGGCCAGTTGCGGGTGTTGATCTCGTACCAGCGTGCGACGGCGCGTCCGCCGACATTGGTGGTGTGGGCGAGGACGAGCTTGGAGTCGCGCCACGCGGCGTTCATGATGCGGCCCGGGAGGGTGGTGACGGTGTTGCCGCCGAGGTTGGGCGCGTCGACATTGTCGCCGCTGAAGCTGGGGATGGAGACATCGAAGGTGTTGATGACGGGAGCGGTGGTGGGGTTCTCGATGCCCCAGACGCGCATCTGGCTGCTGCTCTGGACGGAGACGAAGAAAGCGGCGAGGTTGCTCCCGAAGTGCTGGGCGCACTGGACGGAGGCGGCGTCGCCGCGGCGGATGTCGTTCCAGGCGGCGGCCGAGCCGGAGAGGAGCGGCGTTTTGTCGAAGAGCCGGAAGAGGACGCCGCCGAAGCCGGGCCCGCCGCCCGAGAGGCGGAAGAGGTTCCCGGTGACATAGAAGCCTTCCTGGTCGAAGCCCATGCCGGGGTAATCGACCCAGTAGGTGGTGCCCGAGACATTGACGACCGAGGGGGTGCGGTACTTGTACCAGATGCCGTTGGGGTCGTCGTCATCGGAGACGGCGAAGGTGATCCACGACTCGCTGGGTGAGTAGTACTCGAGGGCGAGGATGAAGTAGCGCTGGGAGTAGTGGTCGTAGTAACACTTGGGATCGAAGGTGAACCCGCCGGCGCCGATGGTCTCGAAGAACCCGGGGTCGCCCGTGTCGTTGAGCGGGGCGCTGAACTGCTCGACGCCGTTCTTGTCGTAGAAAGCGACGGCCATGTTGACGGTGACGACGACATGGTCCGGGCCGACGGCGAGGGCGGGGTCCGGCGGCTGCCAGGGCGTGCGCCCGATCGCGGGGAACTGCATCGCCGGGGCGACGCGGCGCGCATCGGTGATCTCGCCGATCTCGAAGTCCTCGAGGTTCATGGGACCGGCGGGGACGGTGCTGGGGCGCTTGTGCTCGGGGAGTTCGTTCTTGATGAAGGTGACGGGCCCGTCGGAGAACGCGGGGAGCTGGCGCTGGTTGGCGAAGGTGCGCGTGTCGATGATGACCGGGTCGACCGTGCCCGGGACGGCGAGGTTGTCCTGGGTGAGGTCGATGATGACGGGCATCTCGCCGCCGGGCTGATCGCCCGGGCCGGCGGGCATCGCCGGGGTCGCGGGGGCGAAGCGAGGGGACGCGCTCATGGCGTGCTCGTCGCCGTTGGAGGTGCATCCAGCCAGGAGCGTGAGAGCGAAGATGCCGCCGACGACGAGACAGGATCGCGTCGGCCGGTTGACGGTGCGAGTCATGAGTTCCCCTTCTTCCGCGGTTGGTGAAGACCCGTGCGGGCGTGGGGCCCGGGCGGGTCGGTGCCAATGTATCGTCGCCGAGGTTCGATCCGCCCGGAAAAGCCGCGAGGTTCCGGGGCGATCGGGTCGTTCTCGGACCCGTGCCCCGGAACCTCGCCGCTGGACCGGTCTTGTTCGGCAGGGAGCCCGGGGAGACCCCGGGCGGGAGGGTGGTTACGGGCAGCCGGTCACAAAGAGATCGAGGTAGAAGAAGAAGTCATCGCCGTCGCAGTCGCCGTCGGGGTTGCCGAAGCTGGGATCGTTGGGGTCGGAGGAGCCGGTGAGATCGCAGATGGCGGTCTGGGAGTTGCTGAAGGCGTCGAGGTAGAAGAAGAAATCGTCGCCGTCGGCGTCGCCGTCGGGCATGCCGTAGGAGGGATCGTTCGGATCGCTGCTGCCGGTGAGGTCGGCGGGGCAGGAGGTGCCGGGCTCGGCAGCGATGGTGAGGATGGTCTCGTCGTCGAGGATGTTGGGGAAGTTGGGGTTGCTGGTGGGATCGACGAGCAGGCCGATGTGGGTGGCGCCGTTGTCGAGCGCGGCCTGGACGAGGGCGGCGACATCGAAGCTGAAGGTGAAGGAACTGTCGTTGGGCGGCGCGTAAGAGCCGGAGCCGACGGTGGTGCCGGCGGCGTTGAAGTCGGCGAGTTCGGCGACGCCGTTGGCCTCGTAGATGATGAAGTCGAACGAGCGCGTGCCGTTGTCGAAGGAGTTGTTGACCGAAACCCGTCCCGCGATGGTGGCGCTGGTGACGGTCATGCCGGCGAACGCGGAGATGTCGTACTCGAGGACGGCGCGGTCCTCGGCGCTGCCGGTCTCGCGGAGGAGCCCGTTGAAGGGCGGATCGGTGGTGAGCAGGTCGGGCGTGCCGTCCTTGGGGCTGTCGCGGATGGACGCGATGACGCTCGGATTGATGTCGGTCTGGGCGAACGCGCCGCCGGCGAGGATCGCGATGAGTGAAGCGGTCAGAGCGGTCTGGGTACGCATGTCGTTCTCCTTGTGGAACGGTGGAAATGGTCTCGGGCTCAGGGGCAGCCGGCGGCGAACAGATCGAGGTAGTAGAAGGAGTCGTCGCCGACGCAGTCGCCGTCGGGCGTGCCGAAGGACGGGTCGTTGGGGTCGCTGCTGCCGGTGAGGTCGCAGACGGCGGTGTAGCCGGTGCTGAAGTTGTCGAGGTAGTAGAATAAGTCGTCGCCGTCGGAGTCGCCGTCGGGCATGCCGTAGGACAGATCGTTGGGATCGCTGCTGCCGGTGAGGTCGGCCGGGCAGTTCGAGGGCTTGGGGTGGGCGAGCAGCCAGTCGACCGAACTGGTCGCGAAGATGTTGGTCGGCTCGACGGGGTCGGCGATGAAGGGTGGGCCGTGGTCGGTGTCCATCATCGTCCAGAGCTCGGCTTCGTATCCCGTGGCGCAGTTGGTGCGGAAGACCTCGCTCATCGATTCGGCACCGGGCACCGACGCGGCGAGATCGAAGAGCGGGCCGTTGGGTTCGGGCGTGAGATCGCACCCGTTGAACGCGGCCCACGCCCGGGTGGAGTCGAGCGCGGAGGGGTAATCGCCGCCGAGGGCGATGGTCCCGCCGAAGTAGTTGATGACACTGTCGGCCGTGCCGTGGATCTGGAGGACCGAGACCGGGTTGTGGGCGGCGCAGGGCGGGTCGGAGTCATCGGGCATCGCGCCGGCGAGCGAGACGATCGAGGCGATGAGGTCGCTGTGGTCGCACGCCATGCGGTAGGCCATGAACCCGCCGTTGGAGTAGCCGACGATGTGGATGCGTCGCGGATCGACGCTGTATTCGCTCTGGATGAGTTCGATGAGCGCGCGGAGATAGCCCGAGTCGTCGGGGTTGTTGTTGAACAGGTCGCAGCAGGCGGCGAGGGCGTTCCAGTAGCCGAGCCCGAGGAAGTTCCGCCGACCCGACGGCGCGATGTAGAGGAACCCGCGCGACTCGACCAGCGGCGTGATGTTGAAATATGCCTCGACCTCGGGCCCGTCCTGCTGGAAGCCGTGCAGCGCGATGATCAGCGGCAGGGGCTCCTCGGGCGAGTAGGTCGTCGGCACGCGCAGGGGGATCGGGCCGCGGCCGGCGTCGATGAAGTCGGTGAGCTGGGCGTGCGAGGCGGTCGCGAGCAGCGCGATCGCGAGTGCGGGGCGGGCGAGAACGCGTCGGGGCATGGGCTCTCCTTCCGGTTGCCCAGCGTATCAGCCGCGCGGCGGAATCCCGAGCCGAAAGCCCCGGCTTCGTTATCGGTCGCGCGCGGCACGCCGTGAGCGCGAAGGAAACGGGCCCGGATCGCTCCGGGCCCGCGTGGTTGGGTGTGTTGCCGAGAAGGCGTCTGGCTTACGGGCAGCCGCCGACGAAGAGGTCGAGGTAGAAGAAGAAGTCGTCGCCGTCGCAGTCGCCGTCGGGGCTGCCGAACGACGGCTCGTTCGGGTCGCTGCTGCCGGTGAGGTCGCAGACGCCGAGGTTGCTGGCGCTGAACGCGTCGAGGTAGAAGAAGAAGTCATCGCCGTCGGCGTCGCCGTCGGGCACGCCGAAGGACGGATCGTTCGGATCCGACGAGCCGGTCAGGTCGGCCGGGCAGCGCAGCGTGCCGCGGACCACGATGCCCGCGCCCCCTTCGACCAGCGCCTGGAACGCGAACTGGCCGCGTGCGTTGACGAAGTCGTTCTCCGTCCGTACATCAAGAATGAGGACTCGGCGGATGTCCGTCGTGTTCGGGTCGGGGTCGATGTCGATCATGTCACCTTCGCGGATGATCAGGCGCGTGCGCCCGAATCGGTCGTGCGCCCAGAGCCCGCGGTCGTTGAAGAGGTTGATGCCCGGGCCGACGAGCGAGCCCGCGAGGACGACGGTTCCATCATCGCCCTGATCAAAGACGAAACTCTCGCTCGGCGTGCGGAGGTCGTACTGGTCCCAGACAGTGCCGGGCTCGGTGCCCGGGGCTGGCTCGCCCGCCTGTGCAACCAGACGCAGCCGGCCATCGATCTCGGCCCAGATTCCCATGCTGTTTGCGGGGTTGGCAACATTGCTCAGCGCGAACGAGAACGCCGAGTCGCCCTGGCTTGTCACAAGGCCGGTGACCGCCTCGCTGCTTCCCGAGGGCGTGCTGAAAGCTTGGCCGATCGGGCGCCCCGGTGCCTGGTCTCCCTCTCGTGCGACAACGCGAAGACCCTGGCGCGTGCTGAGGATGACCGCGTTGTTGTTCGAGCCATCGATCCCGGGGCCCGCCAACCTCGAGTAAAGCAGGCTCTGTCCTGACCCCGCTACGCTGACGAGCCCGAGCCGGGGGCCGTTCGAGTCGTCAAGAACCGTTCCCGCGGGGAGACTCGGAACCGGATCACCGGGCTGCGCCATGATTGATCGGATGCCGTCTTCCCAGAGGTAGAGCGTGCCGCTGTTCATCCCAGCGACGACCCCGGAATCGGTCAGCCGAAGATCGCTGAGCGCAAACGGCAAGACACCCACGGCAACGGGCAGACGCTCGGTCGCGATCAACCGGAGATCGCTCCCTTCCAGAATCCAACTCGACTGGACTGGGGGCTGGCCGACGCTCTGGAGCAGATTGAGCGACGCCGCGGAGACCAGCCCGGTGTTGCTTGAACTCCAACTCAGCCCTATGCCTGTGATCACCTCTCCGGCGGGCAGCAGCGGCGCCTGGGTTCCGCGGCGGAGCAGCAACTCCAATCCGGAGCCGCGATCGAGCCAGATGCCCGAGCCGTTCTCATCGGTGACGGAGGGTCCCCTCAGCAAGCCGCTCACCGCGAGGTCCCCGCTGGAGGTCCAACGCACATTCGTGCCGAGCAAGGAGTTGAGCGATCCGAACTCGGTGCCCGGTTCGGTGCCCGGTGCCGGGTCGCCGTCGCGGACCAACACCTGTGAACCATTGAGACCGGCCCTGATGACCGCGGCGTTGTTCTGGTCCGTTACCCCGGCACCCTGAAGCAACGCGACGAACCAGAGTTCTCCATTCTCGTTGATCGCTGGCCCGCCAAAGGGAACAAATGGTCGGCCAAACTGCGATATCGAAACTCCCGCCGGGAGCCCGCCGGGCGTGTCCCCCGACCTGGCGATCACCTCGAAGGTCGCCACGGGCTGCGCCGCGGCAAAGCCCGCCAGGCCGGCAATCAAAGCGCAGATCCATCCTGGCCGCTCGCTCCGCATGGTCTACTCCTTCGCTGGGATGTCTCGCCGCGTTCCCAAACCCCAGGGGTCGGGTCGTGGAAACGAAACGAGGGCCCCGGCGGTGGCCGGGACCCTCGGTTGTACTCACTTCAACACCGCCAGGTTGCGGGTGGCGTGCTCAGAGCGCCGCTTACGGGCAGCCGCCGACGAAGAGGTCGAGGTAGAAGAAGAAGTCGTCGCCGTCGCAGTCGCCATCGGGGTTGCCGTAGGAGCCGGCGTTGGGGTCGCTGCTGCCGGTGAGGTCGCAGACGCCGAGGTTGCTGGCGCTGAAGGCGTCGAGGTAGAAGAAGAAGTCATCGCCGTCGGCGTCGCCGTCGGGCACGCCGAAGGACGGATCGTTCGGATCCGACGAGCCGGTCAGGTCGGCCGGGCAGGAGGCGGTGGTGCAGTCGATGGTGAAGACATCGACGGCGTCGACGCCCGCCTCGACGACCGAGCCCGAGCCGAGGTCGCCCGCGGTGAAGCGGAGACGCATCTGGCTGGTGGGGGTGACATAGTCCGAGACGCGGATGGTGGTGTAGTACCAGTCGCCGCCGGCGCGGGGCCCGCTGGGCCCGATCTGCTCGACCTGCGTCCAGCTGCCGCCGTTGTTGTTGGAGATCTCGACGGTCATGATGTCTTCGTTGGGCGCGCTGCCGGCGGTGTTGTCGAACCAGGTGGCGTAGGACATGAACGCCTCGCCGCCGCTGGCGTCCATGACGGGGCTGGTCAGCGTGGTGGTCCCGCCGTCGATGTCGGAGTTGCTGTCGAACGGGTTGATGTCGGTGAGGTAGCACTGGCCCGAGCCGTCGAAGTCGTCGGCGGGGTCGCCGCGCCCGTTGCCCTCGGGGAACCCGCGCTCCCACGCGCCGGCGGTGAGCCCGGGCGAGTTGGTGACGCCCCAGCCCTGGTTGGTCTCGAAGTCGTCGCTGAAGATGCTGTCGAGCGAGGAGGCGGTGATGGCGCTGTACGAGCCCTGCGTCGGGTTGACGAGGGTGACATTGCCGTCCGACCCGCTGAAGCGGTAGTTGATCACATCGGCGCAGTCCTGCGAGGGGATGGTGACCGAGTACGCGTCGCCGCCGAGGTGCGTCGCGGGGACGGTCTGGACGGGCCCGTCGACGAAGAACTGCAGTTCGGTCTCGCCCGGGATGGGGTTCGAGCCGTTGGGGATGAGGTTGAATTCGATGGTGGTGCCGCCGGCGGGGGCCGCGAGTTCGGGCAGCCCGTTGGGGAAGTCGAAGAGGAAGGTCTGGATGGGGGGGCAGTTGATGTTGCGGTTGCCGAAGGCGGCGCAGATCTCGGCGTAGTCGGGGGTGCCGTTGTCGAGGTTGCCGTCGTTGTCGTTGATGGTCAGGACCTCGATCGCGGTGCCGGGGTGGGCCGAGTTGAGGCCCGAGCCGCCGCCGGTGATCATGGACCAGTCGACCTGGAGCTGGCGGACATTGTCGAGCCCGGCGCCGGTGCCGAACTTGTTGACGAATCCGTCGCGCATGTCGTACCAGGTGCCGCCGAGGATCTGCCCGCAGGTGTGGATCGCGCCGCTGGAGCAGGGGTACTGCTGGTTGGCGGCCTGGGGCGAGCGGATCTGCGTGCCGTTGTTGAAGCGGAAGTTGGCGCCGACGATGTTGGTGTCGTACAGCAGCATCGCGACGGTGTCGCCGTAGCCCTCGCCGAAGGCGCCCTGGGCCAGCCCGAGGCGGTTGACGATGTGGTGCCCGTACTCGTGGGCGACGACGGTGGTGTACGCCGAGTTCACGCACCCGTTGATGGCGCGGAAGAAGTTGATGCTCGATCCGTTGTAGAACGCGTTGCACCCGGTGATGCCCGATGCCGAGGTCAGGTTGGTGTTGACGGGGATCGCGAAGTCGATCGCGGCGAAGTTGACGCGGTCGGCGATGTAGTTGTGGATGAGATGCGTGTGGATCGCGCCGTTGACCTGCGCGGTCAGGAACTCGCTGGGCGTGGGGTTGTAGGTCAGCGTCGCCGGGCCGGGGGGCGTCGTGCCGACGCTGGTGGTCAGCACCGAGCCCTGGTCGGTCGTGACGGTGAACCACTGACCGTTCGCCAGGCTGCTGTTGAGCGTGACGGGCGTGGTCCCGCCGTGCGGGATGGTGAAGGTGCCGTCGTCGGCGGTGAAGCTGTTGTTCCCGCCGGCGAGGTCGACGCGCACGCCCGGGACGAGCGTGAGGACGGGCGCGTTGCCGGCGATGTCCGGCAGCGTGCCGGGCGTCGCAAAGCCGCGGACCGTGCCGCTGACATCGTCGTAGTGGATCTCCGAGCGCGCGTTGATGAGCTCGCCGGTCATCGAATCAACGAAGAAAGTGATCTTGCGGTCGGCCAGGTGCGAGAGATCATCGGTGCCGGTGAACTTCCACGCCGGTCGCGCGACCAGGCGGTCGCTCTCGCCCATGTAGACGACCTGCTCGGGGTCGGTCCAGAAGGCCATGTCGGCGTACTGGGCTTCCTGGGCGATGCTCAGCACCGCGTCGACGCCGTCGATCACCGCGTCGGTCGAGAAGGGGACCTCGTTGGCCGAGGGGATCGCGATGTTCGCCGAGGCGAAGACGACCTGGTCGGGCGTGCCGCCCTGGGCGTTGAGCACGAGAACCTTGACCGACCCGTACTCGACGGGCAGCCCGTCGACGGTCTGGTCGAACGCGAAGACGGTGAACTGACCCTGGTTGAGGTCGTTGACGCGGTTGAGGTCGAGCCGGAGATCATCGACGCCGAAGAGCGGGGCGTAGAGATCGAGCCACTCGGCGGCGGCGGCCTCGGGGCTGTCGCCCATCGTCATCGGCTTGCCGTAGACCATCGCCACGCGGCCCTGGTCGCGGTGGACCCGCACCCCCGGGAAGTCCTGGCGAAGCTGCTCGAGCGTCTTGCCGGGCGAGCGGACGGTGTCGTCGCCCATCGCCGAGCCCGCGGCCACGGCGAGCAGCGTCGCCGAACCGATCGCCAGAGTCGAAATACCCTTCTTCACGCGATTACCCCTTCCTTGTGAGAACGCCGACCACGGTCCGCCCGCGCCGCGTCCGAAACTCGACAGGGCCCAACCGGGACTTGACCCCGTGCCCGGACCAGCCTCTGAACTGGTGCCCCTCTGCATCGCGCGATCCGGAACGAACCGCGCGACCCATGGCACTTTCCGCAAGGTAGCGGGCCTGTGTTGCATCCCCCCCTGATTCAACATGAACCGGGGAAACCCCGAGCCGGGGTTCCTTTGTGGGGTCATCGCGGGCTCGCAAGTCCGCCGCGGGCTTCGGCTTGCATCACGCCCGCAGCCGGGGTTCTCGGACCTCGCCATCCTCTTCGCGGGGCTCCTCGCGGTCCGGGTTGAGCTGGGCCTCGAGCAGCTCGGCGTAGCGCCCGCTGCGGGCGACCAGCTCGTCGTGCGAGCCGATCTCGAGGATCCGCCCGCCCTCGATCACCGCGATGCGGCTGGCGTGACGGATCGTGCTGAGGCGGTGCGCGATCACAAAGCTCGTCCGGTTCTCCATCAGCCGACGCAGGCTCCGCTGGATCAGGATCTCCGATTCCGAATCGAGGTTGCTCGTCGCCTCATCGAGGATCAGCACCACCGGGTCGGCCAGGATCGCCCGCGCGATCGCCAGACGCTGCCGCTGCCCGCCCGAGAGCTTGACGCCGCGCTCGCCGATCAGCGTGCGGTATCCCTTGGGCAGTTTCTCGATGAATCCGTCGGCGTTCGCGGCACGGGCCGCGTCACGAATCATCTCTTCGGTCGCGTCCCGCCGCGCATACCCGATGTTGTCGGCGATGGTGCCGTCGAACAGGAACACATCCTGCTCGACGATGCCCAGCAGGCGCCGGTAGCTGTCGACATCGACCTCGCGCAGGTCGCGCCCGTCGAGCAGCACGCGCCCCGAGGTCGGATCGAAGAACCGCGCGATGAGGTTGCACAGCGTCGTCTTGCCCGAGCCGCTGGGCCCGACAAACGCGATCGTCTCGCCCGGCTCGACATCCAGCGACACGCCGCGGATGACCGGTTCCTCCGAGCCCGGGTAGGCGAAGTCGACGCGGTCGAGCGTGATCCGCCCGCGGGTGTTGGCGCGCGAGAGCCGGGGCTTGGCGCGCTCGGAGCTCTCATCGCGGTCAAACTCGCGGGGCTCGTCGAGCACATCGAGCACGCGGTCGAACGCCGAGAGCTGGTTCTGGATTCCCGCGGCCGAGACGACCAGGGCCTCGATGGGCCCGAGCAGCATGAGCAGGTAGGTCGAGAACATCATGACATCGCCGATGGTCAGGTTGCCCTCGACGACCTGCCACCCGCCGTAGAGCAGCACCGCGCTCGACGCGATGGGGATGAGAAGCTGCCAGACGATCTCGATGCCCCGGCTCCACCACCAGCTCATGATCTCCTGGCGGACCATGAAGTCGTTGCCGGTGATGAACCGCGCCGCCTCGCCCGATTCGCGCCCGAACCCGCGCACGACGCGCATGCCGCCGAACGACTCGGTCGCGTGCGCATCGATGTGCTGGCGCGTCAGGCGGACATCGCGCCACACCGGGCGCAGCCGGTTGATCCACGCGCGGTGCGTGACCCAGACCGTCGGCAGGATCAGCAGCGAACCGAGCAGCAGCCGCCAGTCCACCAGCGCCAGAATGATCAGCGTGCCCGAGAGCTGGATGACCGCCCGCCACGGGTTGTAGATCATCGAGAACAGCAGCTCGCCGACCGCGCCCGCGTCCTCGCGCAGGATGCTCGCCACCCCGCCGCTCTTGACCTCCTGGATCCGGTGCAGCGGCAGGCGCACCGCGTGCTGGAAGACCTGCCGGCGTGTGTTGATCTGGATGCGCTTGGTCAGGCGCGTCGTCTGCCAGCGTCCCCAGGTGCCGATGACCACGCTGAGCGTCGTGATGACGACCAGCGTCCCCGAGAGCACCCACAGCAGGCTGATGCGGTCGGTGGGCAGCCCGAGTTCGGGCGGAATCCCCGACGGGCCCGGCGTGTCGAGGAGGATGTAGTCGATCGCGAACTTCGTCGCCGCCGGCATCGCCAGGTTCAGCACCGTCGCGACCGACAGCGTGCAGAGGGACGCGATGACGACGCGCCGGTGCCCGCGGAGCATCCCCAGGAACGCCCGGAACAGCCCCGCCGCCGACCGGTGCCGACGGCGTTTGGGAGCCGGGGGAGCCCCCGCGGGCGCCACGCTCTGGTGGGCGGGACGGTTCTTGCGCAGGGCGCGGTAGTCGCGGAATCGCGCCCGGCTGCCGCGCCCGGGGTTCTCCGAGCGCTCGCCGGGGCGAGGGGGGTGTGGGTCATCGGGCATCACCCCGATGGTAGGGACGCGGCGGGGAATCGCCCGGGCGGGTAAGGTGCGGGCTCCCCGCGGGCATCTGGGGGCAGACTCTCCAAAGGAGGCGTCGATCCATGAGCGATCGTCCGGGCATGGCGCTCCACTGGAAGATCCTGATCGGGTTGCTGGTCGGGGTGGCGGTGGGGCTGGTCATCAACCTCGCGTGGGGCCCCTACACCTGGGGCGCGCTGGGCGTGGGCGACGCGTCGGCCTACCGCGCCGGGCAGGACGCCGTCCCCTCCGAGGAACTCCCCCCCGCGCCGGGCCCGGCGATCGGGTGGTTCGAGGGCGCGCTCGACGACTTCGCGCCCTCGGGCGGCGCCTCGCCCATGGAAGCGCCCAAGAACGCGTACACCGCGCGCGTCGTCGCGTGGCTGCTCGACCCGCTGATCCTCGAGCCCGACGACCCGCCGACCCCCGCCGCCGACCCGCCGGCCGCCGACGCCCAGCCCGTGCCGATCCCCGAAGGCGTCGACCCGGCCGCGGCGGTCGCCTGGATGAAGTCGCAGGTGGCGCAGGTGCGCGCCGCGATCGACGATCCCGACGCCGAGCCGACGCAGATCCAGCCGCCCGAAGACCCCGCGCTGCGCCGGAGCGTCGAGTGGCTCGTGCAGTCGCTGGGGGATGAGAAGCCCAACGCCGGGGCGGGGTTCACCGCCTCGGTGCCGCGCTTCGTCGCGAACCTCAACGCGTTCGTGGGCGACCTGTTCATCCGCGGTCTGAAGTTCATCGCGGTGCCGATCGTGCTCTTCAGCCTGGTGGTGGGGGCGAGCAGCCTCAACGACCTGAAGAAGCTCAGCCGCATCGGCGGCAAGACGATCGGGATCTACATCCTGACCACCGCCGTCGCGATCACCATCGGGCTCGTGCTCGCCAACCTCGCCCAGCCGGGCGACTATGTCCCCCAGGAAGTCCGCGACACGCTCGCGTCGGTCGGCAAGGCCTCGGGCGAGGAGCAACTGGCCAAGGGCCAGGCCGGCGCCCAGCAGAGCACCTGGCAGGTGCTGCTCAATGTCGTCCCGAGCAACCCGTTCGAGGCGCTGGCGCGCGGCGAGATGCTGCAGGTCGTCTTCTTCGCCCTCGTCGTCGGCATCGCGCTCACGCTCATCCCCAAGGAGAAGGCCCGCCCCATCGTCGTCTTCTGCGACGGCATGACCGATGTCATCATCAAGCTCGTCCACCTGGTCATGCTCATCGCGCCCTACGCGGTCTTCGCGCTGATCGTCAAGGTCGTCGCCGAACTCGGGCTCGATGTCCTGGGCGCGCTCGTCGCCTACGCGATCACCCTGATCTTCGGGCTCGCCCTGATGATCTTCGTGATCTACCCGGCCGTCCTGAAGCTGCTCACCCCCATGCGCTACGGGCGGTTCTTCAAGGGCATCGCCCCCGCCCAGCTCCTGGCGTTCTCGAGCTCGAGTTCGTCGGCCACCCTCCCGGTGACCATGGACTGCGCCGAGGAACGCCTGGGCATCTCCGAGGAAGTCTCCAGCTTCGTGCTCCCCCTCGGCGCGACGATCAACATGGACGGCACCGCGATGTACCAGGGCGTCGCCGCCCTCTTCATCGCCCAGCTCTACGAGATCCCGCTGACCATCGCCGACCAGCTCACCATCGTCCTCACCGCCACGCTCGCCTCCATCGGCACCGCCGGCGTCCCGGGTGTCGGTCTCATCATGCTCGTCATCGTGCTCCAGCAACTCGGCTTCCCGCCCGAGGTCATGGCCGGCGGCATCGCGATCATCTTCGGCGTCGACCGCCTGCTCGATATGTGCCGCACCACCTGCAATGTCACGGGCGACACCATGGTCGCGACCGTCATCGCCGCCAGCGAGCGCGAGCTGCTCACCGAGGAAGAGGTCGAGCAGCGCCGCGCCCGCCAGCGGGCCAAGGGCCTCGACGAGCACCCCCACGAGGGCACCGGCGCCGAGTACGACGCGAAGGTCGGCGGCGACGCGCGACCCGTCGATGTCGCCGACCAGCCCGGGCACCGACGCGGCGACGGGAACCGGGGCTGAACGGTCGCCGGGGCCACTTGCCGGACCGCAGAAACGAACAACGGGCCGCGTGCGAGGCGCGGCCCGTTGCAGGGTGCGTGCCCTCGGCGCGTCGGTCCGCTCAGTTGTCCTCAAGACCCCAGTCGCGCAGAATGCGCTGCGTCTCCTCGCGGTGCTTGGTCTCGTCGAGGACCATGTCCTCGAGCTGCACCTGCAGCCCCTTGTCGCCGAACGCCTCGGCCTCGGCCGCCCGCCTGGTGTAGTTCTCCACCGCGGCGCTCTCGGCCTTGAACACTTCCTGGAGCATCTCCTGGTTGGTCTTCGCCTCGGGCACGGGCTCGGGCGTGGTCGTCGGCTCGCCCCCGAGCGCCGCGATCTTCTGCGCCAGGAACTGCGCGTGCGCCGTCTCGTCGGGGATCTCCGCTTCGAAGAACGACTTGAGCTGCGGGCGGTACGGCCCGTGCACCTTGGCGGCGTAGGTCAGGTACTGGATGACCGCCGTCAGCTCGCGCGCCAGGTCCCCGTTGAGATTCCTGATCAGCGTTTCCTTGTCCATCGCGTGCTCCTTTCGGTCTGGGATCGGGAGAGTGCCCGGGATTGAAAGATGAAGAGCCCTCGCGCGGCGGACGCCACGCAACGGCTCTGAAGAAGGGCTCGAGAGAACGCTCGTTCCGACCGCCGCGTGCAACGGGGCGTTTCGGCGATCCGCGCCCGCCGGATTCAGCCCGCGGCCGCGCGCTCGTGCAGCTGGTCGTGAATCCCGATGATCGCGCCGAACATGTCCTTGGCGCACGACACGATCGCGTCCATCTCCGCGTTCGAGAACTCGCACGCGGCCAGTTCGGTCTTGAAGCCCGCCCATACCTCGGGCTGACGCTCGCCGTAGGGCAGCAGGTAGCGCAGCCCCTCGTCCCCCTCGAGCGCGTACGCGTGCCGCACCGCCTTGGCGATGAACCGGTTGCCGTTGTTCGATCCCTCGAGCACATAGTGAAGCCCGAGCAACCCGATCGGCCGCTCGCTCGCGACCCGCTCGATGCGCTCGATCACCGCGCTCGTCGCCGGCACCGGCGCGATCCCCTCGCCCGAGCGCCCGTAGAACGCCAGGTCTGCTTCGAGATAGGGCACCTGGTACTGCTCACGCGTCACGATGCGGTCGAGCGCCGCGACGCCCGGGCGCACCCGCTCGATCGCGTCCTCGAGCGACCGGTGCACCAGCAGCATCTGCTCGAGCATGTCGGCGTACTGCTCGCGCGGGAGCTGCCCCTTGACCAGCGCCGCCTGCAGCGGGCCCTTCTCCGCCCGCGTGTGCAGGTCTCGCGTGTCCTCGCGCAGCCGGTCGCCCAGCGGACGAAGATCGATCGGGCGGGTGTGCACTTCGGTCATGGCGAGCTCCGGATTGGGGGCCCGGCGGGCGCACCGCCCGCCGCTGTGAAATCATTGCCCCGCGCCGCACGGGGTCAACGACCCGCCGCTCCACGCCGCCCGCGGGCCCGAGAACCGCCCCGCCAATCCCTCTCGTCGCGTGCGTCCGCCGCTTACGGCGCCGTGAAGAGCTGCAGGAACCCGAAGAAGTCGTCCCCGTCGCGGTCGCCGTCGAGGTCCAGGTCCGCCCCCGCCTGCCCGTTGCTGAAGAAGTCGAGGAAGAGGAAGAAGTCGTCCCCGTCGCGATCCCCGTCGCGGTCGAGGTCCGCCGGGGCGTATCGGCACCCGAGCGTCACGACCTCGAACGCGTCCACGCCCGCCTCGACAATCGACCCGCCGTTCTCATCGCTGGCGATGAACCGCACGCGGCTCGCGGGCCCGGGCGTCACGAAGTCCGCCAGCTTCACCGACTCGCCCCGCCACGCCTCGAAGTTGTCGTTGATGACCAGCGCCGGCGTCCACGACGCGCCATCGTCCCCGGACACCTCGACGACCAGCGGGTCCTCGTTGGGCACATTCCCCTTGTCGTTGCTGAGCCAGCGATCGAAAGTCACGACCGTCGCCGCGCGGTGCCAGTTCGCCGGCGCGACGCCGTCGAACGACGGGCTCGTCAGCGTCGTCTTCCCGTTGTCGATGTCGCGCGCGCCGAGCCCGTTCCCCGCCAGCGGATCGGTGATGTACGCGTTGGTCCCGATCGATGCGTCCTCGGGCTGGGCGGCGGTCGCCTGCGGGTCGCCCCGCTCCCAGATCCCGCTGGTCGCGTCGTCATCCGGAGCGCCGACCGTCCACCCCTGGTCCGACGCGAAGTCATCGAAGAAGACCGTCTGCGTCTCCATCGCGGTCGCCTCGATCGTCCCCGTCGCGGGAAAGCGCAGCGTCTGCCCGCCCACGCTCTGCGCCTCGATGAAGTACTCGATCGTGCGCCCGCACGGGATCGCCGGGATCGTCACGCCGAACGCGTCGCCGCCGAGGTCCGCCAGCACCTCGGTGCGCACATCCTGCGAGATCTCCAGGCTCCACCGCAGCACCGCGCTCCCGGCGAGCAACTCGTCGGTCCCGTCCTCGATCCCCACCAGGAACGAGTTCGGCGCGTCGGCTTCCAGGACCGTCGGCGGCGCGTCGAGCTCGCGGAAGCGGATCGGGAGCGCCAGTTCCTCGGCCATCGCCAGGAACGCCGGGAGCACCTCCGTCACCGTCGGCACGATCTGCTCGGGCGGCAGGATGAACCCGCCCGCGCCGCCCCCGCTCACCGGTCGCAGCTCGAAGGTCCACCCGTACATCCCCTCGGAATAGGTCCAGTCCCCCAGCGTCCCGCTGGTGATGTACAGGTCGATCCCCGGCTGCGGCGTGTAGAACTGCCCGTACGCCGACTCGATCGTCTCCGACAACTCATCCGAGAAGTCCACGAAGAACGAGAAATCAGGCTCCGGCGGCGGGTCGGCGGTGTACCCCCACGGGTACAGGATCAACTGCCCGAACGAATGCACATCCACCTGCCCGATGATCCGCGGATCGCTCTGCAGATAGTCCCGCAGCACCTGCGTCTCGGGCTCGCTGAACGGCGCGGGTCCGCGATAGGTCTCGTCCTGCCCGCGGTCCGACGCGCCGTCGAGGCCCCACTGATACCCCCAGTTGCGGTTCAGGTCGACGCCCGTGGTGCCGTCGCCGTTGTCACGCCGGTTCTTCCGCCACAGCCGGTTGACATCCCACGAATACACATACCCGTCGGGGTTCACGATCGGCACGATCTGGAAGACCGCGTGGTCGAGGATCTGCGTGATCCGCGGATCGTTGCCGTATCCCTCGGTCAATCGGTCGGCGACGAACGACATCGTCGCCGGCGTGATCCATTCCCGCGCGTGCTGGCAGCCGTTGAGATTGATCACCGGGCGGCCCGACGCGTCCCCCGGGCCCGTGATCTCCAGCGCGATGATGTCCCGACCCTCGAGCGACTGCCCGATCACCGACACCGTCGCAAGCCCCGGGTGGTCCGCCGCGATCTGGTTGAAGAACGCCACGATCTCCGCGTATGGATGGAAGTTCTCGAAGAACGACAGGTCGCGCTGCCGCGACAGCGCCGTGATCTGCGCCCGCTCGGCGTCGATCAGCACCTGCACATCCGCGATCAGCGTCTCGGGCTCGAGCCCCATCTCGCGCAGCGCCGCCAGGCTCTCGGCATCGGCCAGCACCTCGATCGGGCCCACCCCCTCGCGCTCGCCCCACAGCCCGTCGCTCGCATCAAGCACCGCTCGGAGCTGCTCCGGGCTCGAGGGAGACACCCGCACCACGCTCGTCCCGTCGAAGCGCACCCGCCCGTCTTGCCCGACCACCTGGCCCAGCGCCAGACCGGCCAGCCCGAACACCACCGACACCGCCGCCGTCGCGCGATTCATGAAACCCCTCCTCGCGTGCAGGAACCGACCCCCAATGTACGGCATTCGCAGCCGAATCCACAGGGTTGCGGCCAATTGCTCGCCCGCTCCCACGCCGCCGACCGGGATTCCCCGGGGTGCACGCCCGGGTTCTCGGTCCGCGGCGGACTCCGAGCCACGATCCAGACGCGAGCGCCCGAGCCAGAAAAAAAGAACCCCCCGTCGGCGAGGACGGGGGGCTCGGGGTGCCTTGATCGCGGATCGATCAGCCGCGGCGACGGCGGGTGGCCGCCAGACCGCCCAGGCCGAGCAGCGCGATGCTCGACGGCGCCGGCACGAACGCGAAGCCGCGGGCGAACACGCCCTCGGCCACCGTCTCGATGCCCGTGCCGTCGGTGTTCATCTGGATGATCGACGGGTTGACCAGGTTGTCGCGCAGCGACACGACGAGCTTGCCCGTGAAGGGGTTGAACTCGATCGCCTCGGGCTGGCTCAGCCCGCTGGCGAGGAGGCTCAGGGTGGCCGCCCCGTTGGGGTCGGTCATCTTGTAGATCTCGCCCCGCTCGAACGCGGTCATGTAGAGGTCGCCGTTGCCGTCGACGCCGAGACCGCGCATCTGGGTGATGTCGAAGCCGAAGCCGGTCCCGTTGTCGCCGAAGTCCTGGACGAGCGTCGAGGTCGAGGCGAGGGTCGTCCCGTCCTGCACGCTGATGCGCCACAGGCTGCTGGCGCTGGTGCTGTCGGTCGAGCCGCCGTTGAGCCCGCCGTTGACCGTCATCGCGAAGTAGTCGCCCGAGTTGGGGTCGTTGACGATGTAGGTGCCGGCGCGGAAGGTCGGCAGCGGGTCGCTGAACGGACCCTGCTGGTACATGGTGTTCACGAAGCCGTTGGGCGTCGTCGAGATGCCCAGAACACCCTTGATCGTGTCGCTCTGGGCCGCCGGCGAGTTGTTGATCGTCGCCAGGTACTGCCCGTCGTCCGACAGCGCCATGCCGATCGGGTTCTCGATCGGGAAGCCCGAGTTGATCGTCGTGCTGGTCGCCGCGCCGAACAGATTGTTCAGGCGGGTGATGCGTGCCAGGCGCAGGTCGTCGGCGATCACGTTGTAAGCCGAATCGGCGACATAGAACGACCCGCCCGGGCCCTCGACGATGTCGGCCAGGCGAACCGGGTTCTGCCCGCCCGAGTAGTCAAACCGCAGCGTGGGCGTCGAGTTCGCCACCGGCGCGACCGACCACACGCCGTCGGTCAGAAGGTCGGTGAACACGATCTCGCCGTTGACCTGAGCCTGCGCGGCACCGGACGCGGCAATCAGCGCAATGACGGACGCAATGGTCTTCTTGGACATCGTCCTCTCCCTTTCTCTTTGAATTCTCGTTTCGGCCTCGTACCCCACGAGACCGGCCCCTTTCCTCATCAGGTACGGGGGCGGACAGTCGACGGATTCTGCCGCCGCTTGGCCTGTTCCAATAATACGCCGGCGTGCAACCGATCTCCTAGGAAAATCTCCCCGTTTCACACAACGCTGACCAAGAACACTGACTCTCACCGGGCTTCAATCACTTCCAACTTCCACCGGCCCGGCCAGCCTTGGCCAGCACCGGCCAACTCGGGCCCGCTCGGGTCCATCCAGCCGACAACGATCCCGTCCCGGCCGACCCGCCGCCCCCAAAGAAAGACACCTCCGACTCCAATGTGCGCCGATTCCCGAACCTTCTCCGGGATTCCGCCGGTTCTGATCGGCCCGCGCCCCCATCCCGCTCAGCACGATCCGCACGACCGCTAAGAATCCACCCATGTCGATTGCTGCTACACCCGCCCCGCCCGCCGGCCACGCCGGCGTCGACCCCGTCGTGGCCGATGCCACGCCGCACCGCCGAACGCGCTTCGGCACCGTCATCGCCACCCACTCCATCGTCGACTACTTCAGTTTCACCATCATCCCCCTGCTGACCGTCCTCGAGGGACGCCTCGATCTCTCCCCCAATCAGGGGGCGCTGCTGCTGGCCCTCGGCTCGATCTGCTCGGGCGTCGTCCAGCCCCTCGTCGCGATCCTCAGCGATCGGCACGACTCGCGGCTCGTCGGCGTCTTCGGCTTCCTCGCCGCCGTCCTCGCGATCGGCTCGCTCGGCTTCGTCCAGACCTACCCCCAACTCCTGCTCGTCCAGGCGATCGGGACCGCCGGCATCGGCGCCTTCCACCCCGTCGGTGCCGCATCGGCCGGGCAGCTCGCCGGCTCCAAACGCTCGCTCGGCGTCTCGATCTTCTTCGTCGCGGGCATGCTCGGCGGGTTCGCCGGCAACTCCATCAGCCCCTTCTATGTCGATCAGTTCGGCGTCCGCGCCCTCGCGTGGCTGATCATCCCCGGCGTCCTCGCCGTGGGCGCCATGGCCTGGGCCGTCACCCGCGTCCCGCACCGCCACCGCGACGCCCACGACACCCACCGCGCTCTGCCGCCCGAAGTCCGCAAGCTCCGTTGGCGCGCCGTCTGGCTCCTCTTTGCCGGCAACGCCATCCGCTTCACCGTCAACATGGCGCTCGTCACCCTCCTCGTCCGATGGGCCGAACTGCAGGCGATGTCCCGCGCCGGTGTCGCCGCCCTTGACCCCGCCGTCCGCGCCAACGCCTCCATGATCAACGGCCCGCTCCAGGCCGCCATGCAGGTCGGCATGGCCGCCGGCGGGCTCGCCCTCGGCGCCATGCTCGCCCCCAAGCACCAGCGCACCGGGCTCATACTCGTCCCGTGCATCGGGATCGCCGCGATCGCCCTCTTCCCCTTCATCGACGATGTCGCGACCGGCCCCGCCCTGCTCGCCCTCGCGTGGACCGTCGCCGTCCTCACCGGCATCGGCTACGGCGGGCTCGTCCCGGTCACCATCTCACTCGCCCAGCGCCTCCTCCCGCACCGCACCAGCCTCGCCTCGGGGCTCATGATGGGCGGCGCGTGGTCGATCGCCGCCGTCGGCCCGCCCCTCGCCCAGCTCGCGGTCGATCATCTCGGCCTCGCCGCCGCGTTCGGACTCGTCGCCCTGCTGCTCGCCGTCTCCATCGCCCTGGCGATCGCCCTCCCCCGCGGGCTCATCCGAGAACTCTCGGCCCACTGACATCTCCCGCCCGGCCGCACGCGTCCTCCACCCGCCGCCGACGCCCCGGTTGCGCCCCCGTTACACCCCGCGCCGCTGCGATTCCGTACACCTCTTGTGCGGAGGAACGCGGCAACGACTCGGCACCGGGCCGAGCCAACCGCCCACACGGTCCGAGCCAGCGCGAGGAACGCTCCCATGTCGCAACGAACAAGATCACGCTCAGCTCTCACGCCCGCACGCCGGGTGCCACTCATCGCCGCACTCGTCTCGCTCGTCGCGATGATCGCCGCGCCCGCGGCCGCGCAGATGCGATCAGCCAGCCTGCAACCCGAGCGTCCCGCGCAGCTCATCGTCCCCAACTCGCGCATCATCGTTCCGCCCGATGCGCAGTTCCCCATCCAGCTCAGCGTCGTCAGCGCCGAGGTCACCATCGTCGACCAGGTCGCGACGACCACCCTTCGCATGACCGTCTCCAACCCCGCCAGCCGCGTGCAGGAAGCAGAGCTGATCGCCCCCGTCCCCGACGGCGCCGCGATCCGCTACTTCAAGCTCGAAGGGCTCGGGGGCGACGGCGGCGCTCGGCTCCTCCCCAAGGACGAAGCCCGCCGCATCTACGAAGACATCGTCCGACGCATGCAGGATCCCGCGATCCTCGAGTTCGCCGGCTACGGCTTCATCCGCTCCAACATCTTCCCCGTCCCGCCCCAGGGCACCCAGACCATCGTCCTCACCTACGAGCAGCTCCTCGAAGCCGAGGGCGACCGCGTCGACTACCTCCTCCCGCGCACCCAGTCCCTCGCCGACACCGGCATCGAGTGGCGCATCGACCTGACCATCCGCGCTTCGCGCCCCATCGCCACCATCTACAGCCCCTCGCACGATCTGGCCATCGAGAAGAATGCGCGCGAACACCGCGTCTCGGTCGCCAAGCCCCACGAGCCGGGCAGCGTCGCGCTCTCGATCGTCCGCCAGCCCGCCGGCGAAGACTTCGCCGCCACCGTCATCGCCTACCCCGATCCCGCGCTCGGTGAGAACTCGGGCTACTTCATGCTTCTCGCCGCCCCCCCCGCCCCGGACGAGGCCCTCCGCCTCCCGCGCGAGGTCACCATCGTCCTCGACCGCTCGGGCTCCATGCGCGGCGAGAAGCTCGCCCAGGCCACCGAGTCCGCCCTCCAGATCATCGAAGCCCTCGGCCCCGACGAGTACTTCAACATCATCGCCTACTCCGACACCATCGACCCCTTCGCCGACAAGCCCGTCCAGCGCGGCGAGCAGTCCGTCCAACTCGCACGCGACTACCTCAAGAACATCCAGGCGATCGGCGGCACCAACATCCACGACGCACTCGCCGAGGCCCTCCGCCCCCAGCCCCGCCCCGGCACCCTCCCCATCGTCCTCTTCCTCACCGACGGGCTCGCAACCATCGGCCGCACCAAGGAAGCCGACATCGCCAAGCTCATCGACACCGCCAACCCCCACCAGCGACGCGTCTTCACCTTCGGCGTCGGCTTCGATGTCAACGCGCCCCTCCTCACCCGCCTCGCCCGCGACTCCCGCGCCGTCAGCACCTTCGTCCTCCCCGACCAGAGCGTCGAGGTGAAGGTCGGCGAGGTCTTCAAGAAGCTCGCCGGGCCCGTCCTCGCGTGGCCCGAGTTCACCGGCTCCGATCCCTCGCACCTCGGCAACGGCCGCTTCACTCAGGTCCTCCCCGCCGAACTCCCAGACCTCTTCGCCGGCGACCAACTCGTCGTCGTCGGCCGCTACGACAACCTCCGCCACGGCACGCTCCAGATCGAGGGCAAGGTCGGCGACCGCGTCCGCACCTTCTCCGTCCCCTTCCACGCCCGCGACGCCTCCATGAAGAACGCCTTCGTCCCGCGCCTCTGGGCGACGCGCCGCATCGGCGTCCTCACCGAAGCCGTCCGCCGGCTCGGCGAGCAGGGCACTGTGGCGTCCAACGATCCGCGCATGACCGAACTCGTCGACGAGATCGTCCACCTCTCCACCGAGTTCGGCATCCTCACCGAGTACACCGCCTTCCTCGCCGATGAAGACGCCGGGGAGATGGCCCGCCGCGACATCGCCGCCGGGGCCACCCGCGCCCTCCGCGAACGCGCCGTCTTGGACCGCTCGGGTATGGCCGCGGTCAACCAGGAGATGAACCTCAACGCCCAGACCGCCGCCGCCCGCCCGATGTCGCCGTCCGAGGGCTACCTCGACGCGCGCATGAACCGCGTGCAACTCGGCCAGGCCGTCCAGCAGAACGCCGACCGCGCCCTCGTCCGCCGCGCCACGCGCTGGATCGACTCGCGCCTCATCGGGCAGGAGACCGCCGATCCCGACGAGACCATCGCGTTCGCCTCGACCCGCTACTTCGAACTCGCCGACGAACTCGCCGCCACCGGCCGCCAGAGCCTCCTCGCCAACCGGGGTGAGGTCTACCTGCTCCACCGCGGGCAACGCATCCTCGTCGAGCCCGCCTCCTGACCCCCTCTCTCGGAAAGGGCGGCCCGGCCCCGCTCCGGTTCGCGTCCGGCGGCACGATCGCCGATGATGCACACCGGAGTCCCACTCCGGACCCACCCGGGACCGGGCCCGCCCTCTCCTTCTTCAAGGAGCCCGCCATGCCGCACGCACGCATCCTCGTGGTCGAAGACGACGAACCGATCCGTCGCGGCATCGCCGACGCACTCGACTACAACGGTTACGCCGTCCTCGAAGCGCCCGACGGCCGCGCCGGCCTCGACGCCGCCTGCAGCCAGGACATCGACCTCGTCCTCCTCGACATCATGATGCCCAAGCTCAACGGCTTCGAGATGCTCGAACAGCTCCGTCGCGCCAAGCCCGGGCTCCCGGTCATCTTCCTCACCGCGCGCGGCGAGCCCTCGGACAAAATCAGCGGGCTCAAGCTCGGCGCCGACGACTATGTCGTCAAGCCCTTCAACGCCGACGAACTCCTCGCACGCGTCGAAGCCGTCCTCCGACGCAGCGCCGAACGCCCGCGCACCCTCGGCATCATCGAAGCTCCCGGGCTCCGCATCGACCTCGAACGCCGACGCGTCACCCACGCCGACGGCACCACCACCGACCTCTCCGAACGCGAAGCCGAAGTCCTCGGCTACCTCGCCGCCAGCCCCGGCCGCGTCGTCTCCCGCGACGAACTCCTCCAGCGCGTCTGGGGCATCGACCCGCGCGGCGTGCAGTCCCGCACCGTCGACATGGCGATCGCGCGACTCCGCGAACAACTCCGCGACGACCCCGCCAACCCGCGCGTCATCCGCACCGTCCGCGCCAAGGGCTACGCCTTCGCCGACGACGCGGCACGCTCCGAGTCACCCGAGCCCACCCGCGAGGGCTCGGGATGAAGACCTCCAAGAAACTCCCCTGGATCACCTACGCCCTCTGCGCGCTCCTCGTCGTCGAGGGGCTCGCGTGGGTCACCTGGCAGATGCTCCGCCTCGAACGCCGCGAGCACGAGCAGCGCCTCCGCGCCGACGAGCAGGAAGCCCTGCGCCTCGCCCTCTGGCGCATGGACTCGGCCGTCACGCCCCTCCTCGCCGCCGAATCCGCCCGACCCTGGTTCGAGTACCGCGCCTACTTCCGCATCGACCGCCCCTACACCCGCCTCCCCGAGGACGCCGACGACGCCCTCGATCCGATGGACGAGCGACTCGTCGCCTCGCCCGCGCTCCTCGCGCCCGACGAACTCATCCGCCTCCACTTCGAGATCGACGCCGACGGCAGCATCCGCTCGCCCCAGGTCCCCACCGGCCCGCTCGCCGACCGCGCCCGCGCCGACGACCTCGCCGGCTCCATCGGGCGATCACAGGCCATGCTCGCCCGCGTCCAGGCGATGCTCGAACAGCCCGCCCAGCGAGGCCTCAGCTCCGCCGCCCGCGCACCCCAAGCCGAGTCCAACCGCGAGCCAGATGCCGGCCAGAGCGCCGAAGCCGAGCGCACCGAGACCCAGCAGGCCGAACTCGGCGCGATGCAACTCCAACGCTCGACCGACGAGTTCGCCGCGCGCCAGCAACTCTTCGAACAGGCCCGCAACACCCCTCCCTCCCAGTCGGCCTACCTCAACAACCTTGAGGTTCCCCCCACCCGCCGCCGCGCCGCCGACGAACCCGCCCCGCTCGAATCCGAACTCGCCGACGCGGGAGAGAAGCGCGACGCCGAAGGCGCAGCAGCCAACGCCGGTGCCGAGACCCGCGAAACCAAACTCGCCGCCAAGCCCGACCCCGACCCCGACCGCGCCAATACCACCGAGACCGCCTCGCGCGAGCAACCAGAAACCCCCGACCGCGCGCGCAACGACGAACCCGCCGCCGCTCCCGCCGAACCCGTCGACACCATCACGCTCCTTGAGGAATCCGCCAGAGACGACCGCGATCAGGACCGCGGCGAACGCCGCCTCCTCGCGCGCACGCTCGGAGACGCCGCACACGAACTCGCCGCCGGCGCCGCCCTCGGCCAGCCCCCCGCCCGCGCGACCGACACCCGCATCGTCCAGGGCCCCTTCGAGCCCCTCTGGTGCGCCGATCCCGCCGGCGGACGCGAACTGCTCTACCTCCGCACCGTCCGCATCGGCGACCGCGAAGTCCGCCAGGGTTTCTGGCTCGATTGGCCCGCCGTCCGCCAGTTCCTTCTCGCCCGCATCATCGATCTCGCCCCCGGCGCCGATCTCGAGCCCGTGCCCACCGTCTCGATCCTCCCCGCCGCGGGCTCGCCCCCCGCCACCGGCGAGCGCCTCGCGAGCATCCCCGCACGCCTCGTGCTCTCCTCCATCCCCGCGTCGACCATCCCCGCCTTCAGCCCCACGCGCCAGGCGCTCATCGTCACCTGGCTCGCGGTCATCCTCGCGATCGCCGCGATCGGCATCGTCCTCCGACTCTCGATGCGCCTCTCCGAACGCCGCGGGCGATTCGTCTCCGCCGTCACCCACGAACTCCGCACCCCGCTGACCACCTTCTGCCTCTACTCCCAGATGCTCGCCGACGGCATGGTCCGCGACGAATCCCGCCGCGCCGAGTACCTCGCCACCCTCAAGGGCGAATCGCGCCGCCTCGCCTCCATCGTCGAGAATGTTCTCGCCTACGCCCGCCTCGGCCGCCGCCCCGCCGCCGCCGACCGCCCCGCCGCCGAACTCCGCCCAATGCTCGACGCGATCCTCCCCGGGCTCCATCGCCGCGCCGAGCAGGGCGGGCTGACCCTCGAAGCGCGCCTCGACGACGCCGCCCTCGACGCCCGCGTCCCCGACGAGCCCGACGCCCTCGGCCGCATCCTCACCAACCTCGTCGACAACGCCTGCAAGTACGCCGCCAACCCCGACGATCCACGCCTCACCCTCACCGCCCGGCGCGTCCGCGACAGAGTCCACATCGAACTCGCCGACCGTGGCCCGGGCATCCCCAGACGCGAACGCCGACGCATCTTCGCCGCCTTCGGCCGCGCCCACCGCGCCGAGATCACCCCCGGCTCCGGGCTCGGGCTCGGGCTCTCCCTCGCCCGCGGACTCGCCCGACAACTCGGGGGCGCCCTCGACCTCCTCCCCGCCGACCCCCCCGGCGCGACCTTCCGCCTGACACTCCCGGCACGCTGATCCTTCCAACAAGCGCCACGCCCTCGCGCTCCGGCGCCCCCTCGATCCGCACGCCCCGCCCCATACCATCCCCGTATGGGTTCCGATTCCACCGAACCCGATCCGCGCGATTCCTTGCCCCGCGTCGTCATCGTCGGCGGCGGCTTCGCCGGCCTCGAATGCGCCCGCCGACTCCGTCGCGCTCCCGTCCGCGTCGAAGTCATCGACCGCGCCAACCACCACCTCTTTCAGCCCCTGCTTTACCAGGTCGCGACCGCGATGCTCTCCCCGGCCGACATCGCCGCACCCATCCGCCGCGTCCTCCGCCACCAGCCCAACGCCCGCGTCCAACTCGGCGAGGTTGAACACATCGACGCCGATCGCCGCGTTCTCACCGTCGCCCGAGTCACCGGCCAGCGCGCGCAGGTCCCCTACGACGCCCTCGTCCTCGCCGCCGGCGTCCGCGATCAGTACTTCGGCCACGACGAATGGGCCCGCCACGCCCCGGGCCTCAAGACCGTCGACGACGCCCTGACCATCCGCAGCCGATTCCTCGCCGCCTTCGAACGCGCCGAACTCGAAACCGACCCCGACGCCCGACGCCGACACCTCACCTTCGTCATCGTCGGCGGCGGGCCCACCGGCGTCGAGATGGCCGGCGCCATGTCCGAGGTCGTCCGCAAATCCATCCCGCGCGACTTCCGCTCCATCGACACCACCAGCGCCCGCGTTCTGCTCATCGAAGCCGCCCCCAAGCTCCTCGGCGCCTTCCCCGAGCCGCTCTCCGAACGCGCCCTTCACGATCTCCGCACCCTCGGCGTCGAGGTCCGCCTCAACACCATGGTCACCGACATCGACGAGCACGGCGTGCGCATCGCCCCCACCAACGCGGACGACCCCGAACCCGAACGCATCGAATCCACCAATGTCATCTGGGGCGCCGGCGTCAACGCCTCCCCCCTCGGCAGGCAACTCGCCGACGCCACCGGCGCCGAAGCCGACAAGATGGGCCGCGTCAAGGTCGCCCCCGATCTCAGCATCCCGGGCCGCCCCGAGGTCTTCGTCGCCGGCGACCTCGCCCACGCGATCGACCCAAAAACCAACCAGCCCGTGCCCGGCATGGCGCCCGGCGCGCTCCAGATGGGCGCGCACATCGCCCGCCTCCTCGCACGCCACGCCCGCGAAGGCACACCCTTCCACGCCCCCGCGAAACGCCCGCCCTTCCGGTTCAAGGACAAGGGAACCATGGCCGTCATCGGCCGCGGTCGCGCCGTCGCCGCCATCCGCGGCCGCACCTTCGGCGGGCTGCTCGCATGGCTCCTCTGGGCCGGCGTCCACATCTTCTTCCTCATCGGATTCCGCAACCGTGTCTTCGTCATGCTCAGTTGGGCGTGGTCCTACCTGACCTTCCAGCGCGGCGCTCGCCTCATCACCAGCCAGCCCCGCCGACACCCCGAGACTCCGCCGGCCGCCGAACCCGAACCGGTACAATCGATCCGCTGATCCTCGCCCACCCCGCGCCCACCCCGGAGCCGACGCCATGAGCACCGCCGTCCGCTATCCCTTCACCACCCGCGCCGAACACACCCTCAAGTCCCTCGCTGACACCGGGCAGCTCAAGCACCTCCAGATGCTCGGCTCGCCCATGGACGCACAGGTCAGGATGCGCCGCGACGACGGCACCTGGTTCGACGCCCTCTGCTTCTGCTCCAACAACTACCTCGGCCTCGCCAACGACCCACGCGTCGTCGAAGCCGGCATCGAGGGCCTGAAGAAATACGGCGCCGGCACCGCCAGCGTCCGCTTCATCTGCGGCACCTTCGAGCCCCACGAGCAGCTCGAAGCCACCATCGCACGCTACATGGGCACCGAATCCAGCTACACCTTCGTCTCCTGCTGGAACGCCACCGAGGCCCTCTTCCCAACCCTCTGCGAGCCCGGCGACATCATCATCTCCGACACCCTCAACCACGCCTGCATCATCGACTCCATGCGACTCGCCGGCGTCATCAAGAAGGGCACCCTCAAGGGCGTCTTCCAGCACGCCGACCTCGACGACCTCGAACGCAAACTCGTCGAAGCACAGGAAAACGAGGAAGTCACCGGGCAGATCTGGGTCATCACCGACGGCGTCTTCTCCATGGAAGGCGACATCGCCGACCTCCCGGGCCTCCGCGCCCTCTGCTCCAAGTACGACGCACTCCTCGTCGTCGACGACTCCCACGGCCACGGCGTCATGGGTCACACCGGCCGCGGCACACACGAGCACTACGACATGTTCGCCCCCGCCAACGCACCCGCCCCCGACAACGGCCGCGTCGACATCTTCACCGGCACACTCGGCAAGGCGCTCGGCGGCGGCGCGGGCGGCTTCGTCGCCGCCTCCAAACTCACCACCGACATGCTCATCCAGCGCGCCCGCCCGACCCTCTTCTCCAACGCCCTGCCTGTCACCGTCGCGTGCAGCGCCAACAAAGCCATCGAGATCCTCCTCGAAGAGCCCCAGCGCGTCGAGAAGCTCCGCTCCAACACGAAGTACGCCCGCGACAAGATCCGCGCCGCCGGCTTCGATGTCCTCGAATCACCCACCGCCATCTGCCCCATCATCGTCCACGACACCGCCAAGGCCATCGCGATGAGCAAACGCCTCCTCGAAAAGGGCGTCTTCGTCATCGGCTTCGGCTACCCCGTCGTCCCCGAGGGCGAGGCACGCCTCCGCGTCCAGATCTCCGCCGCCCACACCGAGCAGCACATCGACGCACTCGTCGACGCGCTCAAGAGCTTGTGAATCGCGATCACCCCCGCGGCGGGTGCCACGGCTTGCTTGCAAGCCGTGTCCTCCGCCACCGACCTCTGCCCTTCAGTCCCGCCCCTCAAGCAGCGCAATCTGATACGGCCGGATCTCCGCCCGGAACACCCCCGCCCGAACCGCCGGGTCGTCGCCCATCATCGCCTCGGCCCCCTCCCGATCCGCCGCCCGCAGAATCACGATCCCCACCGGGTTCTCATCCTCCTGCGTCCGCCCCGCCAGGAACAACTCCCCGCGCCCCAGCATCCGACGCAGGTGCGCAAAGTGATCCCCCACGATCGCCATCTCCCCCGGCGTCGCATCCCCCGGAAAACCCGCCCGCCCGGGCGTCAGGATGCAGAGAAACTCGGGCATCGATCACCGCCTCGGATTCCGCCCGCTCCCACGCGACGCCGCACCCTTCGCCGGCGGCTTCGGCGGGAACGGCCCGCTCCGCACCTTCGCCCCGTTCCGAGGCTCCCCCGCCCCCTCCTCGACATCACCCGACTCCCCCGAAGCCTTCCCCAATCCATTCCCATCGGGTGCCTTCGCGTCCGAGCCCTTCGCCTCCGGCTTCTTCACCGCCGACTCGCCGGCCTCGTCCGATCCCCCCGGCTCCCCGTCGTCCTGCTGCGTCACCCGCCCGAAGATCAGCCTCCCCGCCGAGGTCTGCAGGCTGCTCGTCACCGTCAGCGACACCTCGCGACCGATCTCCCCGCCGCCGTTCTCGGCCACCACCATCGTGCCGTCATCCAGATACCCGACCGCCTGCCCCGCCTGCTCCCCCTGCTTGACCAGCTTGATCCGAAGCTCCTCGCCCGGCACCACCGACGGCTTCATCGCGTTCGCCAGGTCGTTCAGGTTCAGCACCCGAACCCCCTGGATCCGCGCCACCCGCGTCAGCCCCAGGTCCGTCGTCACGATCACCGCCGGCATCTGCCGCGCCAGCTCCACCAGCATCTGGTCGACCGCCTTGCCCGGCACCGGCGTCTCGTCCAGCGACACATCCAACTGCGATCGTTGCAACTTCGCCACCACATCCAGCCCGCGACGACCCCGCGTCCGCTTCATCTTGTCGTGCGAGTCGGCCAGAAGCTGCAACTCGCTGATCACGAAGGTCGGCACCAGCACCGGCGCCTGGATCAGCCCCGTCTCGCCGATGTCCGGCAGCCTCCCATCGATCAACGCCGACGAATCCACCAGCAGCGGCCGCGTCCCACGCATCTGCTTGGCGAACTCCACATACGGGATCACCAGCCGGAAGTCGTCCTGCGTCTGCAGCACCGTCACGATCCCCAGGTACGCCAGCCCCACCCCGATCAGCACCTTGATCGTGCTGATCAGCGCCGCCATCCGGTCGCTGTCGATCGAATACAGCACCGCAAGCAGGTCGATCAGCTTCCCGATTGCCAGCGTCGCCAGCATCGCCACCAGCAGCCCGAAGAACACCGCCGAGATCGTCGCGATCTTCTTCCGCGGCGTGAAGATGTCCACCGCGAACACGATCACCACCAGCATCCCGCCGAAGCCCAGCTTCAGGTGCCAGTCCTGCGCCAGCTTCACATCGCTGCCGAACAGCTCCACCGACGCCCCGGGGTCGTTCTCCGCCCCGAACAGGCTCAGCACCAGCAGTGAGAAAAAGATCGCCATGAACGCGATCCGCAGGATCGTCAAGAGCGCCGCCCGCTCACGCTCGGACCGCTCGCGGGGGTGCATGTCCACGGCTGGCTGGAGTTCAGACATCAGCATCCCAGTGTACGCGGAGCCTCACCGCGCGGATCGCCCCAATTCCCACCCTCACCCGCCTCCCACCAACTCCCTCACCCGCCTCCAACGACCTCCCGCGCCCGTTCTCAAATGCCTCCCTCTCCCCCAGGGGAGAGGGCCGGGGCGAGGGGCCAAGGAGAACGGCCCGCCCCGCACGCCCGAGACAACCTCCGATCCACACTCTCCCCGCGCTTCGGTCCTCCCCCCGCGCGGCTACCATCTCCTTCCCGTCCCCAAGGTCGACGGCCGGGGCCGGTGCACGGGTGGCCCGTGAACCTGGTCAGGGCTTGACCGCAGCAGCCATAAGCGGCCGTCATCCGGTGCCGCCGGATTCCTGGCCGTCGACCAAGGGGACGGGTTTTTTCGTGCGCACGCTGCACCCCCCCGCACCTGCCCGCCGGACCCTTCCAACCCGCCCGCTACACTCGAACCGCCATGGCATACACCGTCCTCGCCCGTCGTTACCGCTCCCGCGACTTCGCCGAACTCGTCGGGCAGGAACCCATCGCACGCACCCTCCAGAGCGCCATCGACGCCGGCCGCGTCGCCCACGCCTACCTCTTCACCGGCACCCGGGGCGTCGGCAAGACCTCCACCGCACGCATCTTCGCCAACGCACTCAACAACCCCGACAACAACCCCGCCATCGCCAACGCCATCATGACCGGCGGCGACACCGATGTCATCGAGATCGACGGCGCCTCAAACCGCGGCATCGACGACGCACGCGACCTCATCGCCAACGCCCTCTACCGCCCCATGCGAGGCCGATACAAGATCTACATCATCGACGAGGTCCACGCTCTCACCAAGGACGCCTTCAACGCCCTCCTGAAGATCATGGAGGAGCCCCCCGAGCATGTCGTCTTCATCCTCTGCACCACCGAACCCCACAAGGTCCTGCCCACCATCCAGTCGCGCTGCCAGCGCTTCGACTTCCGCGCCATCTCCACCGCCGCCATCGCCGACCACCTCGCCCGCATCATCAAGGAAGAGGGCCTCAAAGCCGCCGACGAGGTCCTCCACGCCGTCGCACGCCTCGGCAACGGCTCCATGCGCGACGCTCTCTCCATCCTCGACCGACTCATGGCGACCGGCGAGAAGACCCTCACCCTCTCCCTCCTCGAATCTCTTCTGGGCCTGCCCGAACGCGAACAGGTCTCCTCCATCCTCGACGCCATCGCCGACGCGGCCCCCAAGCCCGCCCTCCTCGCCGCCGACACCCTCCTCCGAAACGGCGCTTCCCCCGAGCAACTCCTCGAAGCCCTCGCCGCCCGCCTCCGCGACCTGCTCCTCCTCCGCGCCTGCGGCGACGACACCGAACTCGTCGAACTCACCGGCCCCGTGCGCACCGAGGAAACCGCCCGCGCCCGCCGATTCGACGAACCCGCCCTCGTCCACACCATCGCCCTCTGCGAGAGCGTCCAGCGCGCCCTGCGCACCAGCGCCATCCCCCGCGCCCTCCTCGACGCCCTCCTCGTCCGCCTCTGCCTGACCGAACGCATCGCCGACGCCACCGCCCTTCTCGCAGGTGCGACGCCCACGGCGACCAACGCGAGTCGCGGGGTTGCTTCAGCCGGCGGAACCACCGCAAAAAAAGCCTGACGGCGTCGGACGAAGTCTCGCCCCCGACGCCGCGCGCCGCTCCAACTCCCCCCGAACCCGCCACTCCCGCCGCACCGGCGCTCCACGCCGAATCGCCCCCCGCCGCGCGCGCGCCCGAGCCTTCCCCATCGGTTGCCGCCGAAGCGGTCAGCGACGCCACCCTCGCCCAGGCCGCCGAGAACGCGCCCTCCCGCCGCCTCCGCACCATCCTCAGCGGGCTCACCGTCGACAGCACCGAGGGCGATCTCGTTCGCTGCCGGCCCGAGCAGTCTATCGACCGCCTCGCCGAAGCCAGCCTCGACGACATCCGCAAGGCCCTCTCCGAGGTCGTCGGTTCCACCCTCCGCGTCGAACTCGTCCGCCTCCGCACCCCCGACGCCTCCCCGGCCCACCCGGCATCGGCCATCGAACCCCACGCCGCGCCCACTCCCTCATCCATCGCCGAGACCGCGCGCTCTTCGGCCCCACACGCCGACGCGTCGCCCGCGATCTCCAACTCGACGGACTCGGCCAACGCGACCGAACCGAGCCACCCGATCGACCCGACCGACCACCCCCTCGTCCGCCAGGTCCAGCAGATCTTCAACGCCCGCGTCGTGCAGGTCCGCCCCAAGCCCCGCCAGCCCGACGCCAACTGACGCGCCGTGTCCCCGCCATCCCTCCCCCCGCACCGCGGCTTGCCCGAAGCAAGGCCGTGCCTCTGTTCACCTCGCACCGCCCACGCGGGCGCGCGCGAACCACGCACCAATGTTCCACGTGGAACACATCCAGTCTCCGTGCGCACGGGCCCGGAACCATCGGCGGCCTAGCCTTGCCCCAAGGAGGCACGCCGCATGTTCGAGTCGTTCAAGGCGATGGGGATGATGGCCTCGCTGCTCAAGGATCCCGGCAAGCTCCGCGACGCCGCCGAGGACATCCGCCGCGAAGCCGAGGCCATGCGCATCGCGGGCGAAGCCGGAGGCGGTGCCGTCCGCGTCACCGTCGACGGGCGCATGCGCGTCCATGAGGTCGAGTTCTCTCCCGCCCTCGCCGGCGCGCTGGGCGACGACGCCGCGCGTGCCCAGGCAGAGCAGATGACCCGCCAGGCGACCAACGACGCGATCGATCGCGCCCAGCACGCGATGGTCGAGGTGCTCAACCGCTACGCCGCCGAGTTCGGCTTCCCCACCCTGCCGCGCGACCTCGGCGGATTCCTCGAGTGATCCCCCCCGAGCCGCACCCGTTCCCCGGCGGCGCGTGGTGGCGCGTGGACCGCTCCGCCGCGATCCTCTGGGACGACGCCCCGCCAACCGCCGACGACGATCAACCGGCACCCGACGAGCCGGCGATCGAAGCACGCTGGCGCGAACTGTGCGCGCAGAACCCGAGACTCTTCAACGGCCCCGTCGCCGCGTTCGGCTCCTTCGACGGCTCGACCCTCCGCGCCCATCGATCCGACTACCGCCGCTTCGCCGTCCAGCCCGAGATCGACACCGGCGTCCGCGTGCTCGCGGTCTCGGGGCTGCTGGTCGCGCGCGATTCAGCAGGCGAGCCGCGCGTCCTGATCGCCCGACGAGGCCCGCGGGTGCACGCCCATCCCGGCTTGTGGGAGACCGCTCCTTCGGGGACCGTCCCGCCGCCCCTGCCCGGTGGGTCGCTCTCGATCACGAGCCTCGCCGATCACTTGGCCGTCGAGTGCCGGGAGGAACTGGGCTTTGCGATCGACCCCGCGCGCGCCGAGCCGGTGCTGATGGTGCGCGACGACCTCGCGCGGAGCGTCGATGTCCTCTTCCGCGTCGGCCTTCCCGAGCCGATCGAGCCGGCTCCGCCAGACGCCCACGCGTGGGAGTACGACGACTGGCATTGGGCGACCCCCGCCGACCTCGCCCGCTTCGACGGGGATCGGGCCGACGCCTGCATCCCCCCGGTTCGTGCGATCGTTCGGTCGGGAGCGCTCGGAGTTGGTGAATCGGCGTGACACGAGGGCGCGGGCCCGCTAGCTTCCGGGGCATGTCCACGGGCACGGCGAAACTGACGAACTTCATCCGCTGGGGCGGGCTGGTCGGCGGGCCGATCCTGGCGGTCGCGGCGTACCTGCTGCTGCCCGACAAGACCGCCACGGGCGGGCTCACGCCCGAGGGCAAGGCCGCCGCCTCGATCGCCGTGCTGATGGCGGTCTGGTGGCTCACCGAGGCGCTCCCGATCAGCGCCACCGCGCTGGTGCCGATCGCCCTGTTCCCGCTCACCGGCGTGCTGTCGATCGACGCGACGACTTCGCGCTACGCCCATCCGCTGATCTTCCTGTTCATGGGCGGGTTCATTCTCGGGCTGGGGATGCAGCGGTGGGGGCTGCACAAGCGCATCGCGCTGCTGACCATCAAGCTCGTGGGCACCAGGCCCACGCGGCTGATCGCGGGGTTCATGCTCGCGACCGCCGTCCTGAGCATGTTCGTCTCCAACACCGCCACCGCAATCATGATGCTCCCGATCGGCGCGAGCGTCATCGACCTGGTCCGTCGGCGGAGCGAGGCCAAGCCCGCCGACGCCGCGGTCTTTGCGACCTGCCTGATGCTCGCGATCGCGTACGCGTCGTCGATCGGCGGGCTGGGCACGCTCATCGGGACGCCCCCCAACACCGTCCTCGCCGGGTACATCAGCGATGTCTACGGCCGCACCATCGGGTTCGTCGAGTGGATGGTGCTCGGCGTGCCGCTGGTGGCGATCCTGCTCCCGATCACCTGGATCTACCTCACGCGGCTCGCCCACCCGGTGCGCATCGGCGATCTGCCCGGCGGGCGGGCGCTGATCGAGAAGGAACTCCGCGACCTGGGCCCGCTGTCGCGCGGCGAGCTGACGGTGATGCTCGTCTTCTTCCTCGCCGCGTCGAGCTGGATCCTCCGCCCGCAGTTCGCCGAGATCGGGCAGATGCTCGCGTGGTGGGAGGGGCTCGGGATCGGGCCGGGTGATCGCGGCGGGGGGGTGTGGGGATGGACGCCCGTCGCGGCGTGGCTGCTGGCGCCCTTTGCGATGCTCGCGCAGCTCTCGGACACCGGCATCGCGATCGCCGCGGCGCTGGCGCTGTTCGCGATCCCCGTCGAGCCGAAGAAGCGTGTCTTCGCGATCGACTGGGAGCAGGCGTCGCAGCTTCCCTGGGGCGTGCTGCTGCTCTTCGGCGGGGGGCTGGCGCTGGCCCAGGCGATCTCGCGCACGGGCGTCGATGTCTTCATCGGCTCGGGCTTCGAGGCGCTCGCCGGCTCGCCGGGCATCATCATCACGCTGCTGGTCGCGGCGGTGGTGATCTTCCTGACCGAGCTGACCAGCAACACCGCCGTGACGAGCGCGCTGCTCCCGGTGCTCGGGGCGGCGGCGATCGCGCTGGGGGTCGAGCCGCACCTTCTGCTGGTGCCCGCGACGCTCGCGGCGAGCTGCGCGTTCATGCTCCCGATCGCCACGCCTCCCAACGCCGTGGTGTTCAGTTCCGGAGCGGTCACCATCGGGCAGATGGTCAAGACCGGGCTCTGGCTCAACCTCATCGGGATCATCGTCATCACGGCGGTCATCACGCTGACCGGCGACCTGCTGGTGCCCAAGGCCCTGCTCGGGCTGGGCGGGGAAGGCTGAGGGCTCGAAACTGTTTCGGCGGGATCGGCGAACCGCCCCCGGGGCCATCCTGAAATCAGCGCGACCGTTCGATGAAGAACGCCCGGGGAGAGCCCGGGGCGACCGGGTTGGGCGGGGTCGGTGCGGGCTAGGATCGGCTCCGGGGTCCCCCTCCCCGCGGAGCGAGCCGGCTCGCAGGGCCCGGCAGCGAGCAAAGGAACCGCATGCCCGACGATCGAACGAAGGACCGTTCCGCCGAGCCGACCGGCGTGTCGCCGCGCTGGCTCCGCGTGACCAGCCGGCTGGTGCGGATCGGCGCGGGGCTGCTGATGCTGCTGGCGGCGTTGGGGATCTTTGGGTGGCTGGTGTCGACCCGCCCCGTCCCGCCGCGCACGCCCGGCGAGGACGCCGTGCTGAGCGTGGAAACGATCGAGCTCCGCCCCGTGGAGGTCGACCGGGTCTGGACCGGGCACGGGGCGGCCCGGGCGGTGCGCGAGGTGACGGTTCCCGCCGAGGTCTCCGGGCGGGTCGAATCGAGGCTCGGCACGATCGAGGAGGGCGTGTTCGTGCGCCCGGGAACGGTGCTGGTCACCATCGAGCGTGACGACTTCATCGAGCGGGTCGAGCAGTCCGAGCAGCGGCTGGCGTCGTTGCTCGCCCAGCGCGACGGGCTGGAGCGCGAGCGGGTTCGGGCGCGGGAGCAGCTCGACGCGATCGAGGGCGAGGTCGAGGTGGCGCGGCGGGAGGTCGAGCGGGCGCGCGACGCCGAGGAACGCGGCGCGGGCAACCAGACCGATGTCGACCAGCGGCTGGCGGTGCTCCGCCGCGCCGAGGGAGCGCTCGCGCAGCAGCGCCAGTTGAACGACCTGATCCCCACGCGGCTCGCGAGCCTCGAGGCGCAGATCCAGGGCGAGCGGGCCGACCTTCGCGTCGCGCGGCGGAACCTGTCGCGCGCGACCATCACCGCGCCCTTCTCGGGGTTCGTGCAGGAAGTCATGGTCGAGGAAGGCGAGTGGCTGAGCCCGGGCACGCCCGTGGCGCGGATCGTCGACCTGAGCGTGCTGGAGGTGCCGCTGCAGGTGCCCGCGTCGGCGTCGGCGAGCGTGGCGGTGGGGGACCGGGCCGAGATCGGCGTCGACGGGCTGCTCTCGCTGACCGTCGAGGGCGCGGTCGATCGGATCGCGCCCGTCGTCGATGATGCGACGCGGAGCCTGACCGTCTTTGCCGAGGTCCGCCAGCCCGAGGCGACGCCCGGGGCGCGCGGCGATGCGCAGCGCCCGGACCTGCTGCCCGGTCAGTATGTCGTCGGGCGGGTGTTCACGCGCTCGGGCGAGCGTCGGCTGATCGTGCCGCGGCGGGCGGTGCTCGACGACCGCGTGCTGGTGGTCGAGACCGAGACGACCGAGGGGGTCGAGATCCACCGCGTGCGGGGCGTGCCGGTGCAGGTTGCGTACCACATCGAAGGGAGCTTCCCGGACCTGGACCCGCGCGAGTCGCAGTGGGCGGTGCTGGAGGGCGATGGGCTCGCCGGGTTGGGGGCGGGGACGCGGGTGGTCATCTCGAACCTGGATGAGCTCAACGCGGGTCGGCGGGTCGAGCCGGTGGTCGTCAGCGGGTCGGGGCCCAGCGCGGAGCGCGGGTCATGAGTCTGGCGGCGTTCGGCGTGCGCAAGCCGGTGGTCGCGAACCTGGTGATGTTCGCGATCCTCGGCGCGGGGCTGATCTACGGGCTCGGGCTCCGGCGCGAGTTCTTCCCCGAGACGCGTCCGAACCAGGTGGTGGTGACGGCGCCCTACCCCGGGGCGGCGCCCGACGAGGTCGAGGACGCGCTGGCGATCAAGATCGAGGACGCGATCGACCAGGGCGTCGACGACATCAAGGAGATGCGCACGAGCGTCTCGGAAGGTGTGGCGTCGATCACGATCGAGTTCGAGCCGGGCGTGGAGATCGAGGCCGCCGTCGCCGAGGTGCAGCGCCGGGTGGACTCGCTGCAGGACCTGCCCGAGGACGCCGAGCGCATCGTCGTCGCCGAACTCGAGCCCAACCTGCCGGTCATTGTGCTCTCGCTGCGGGGCTCGGGGGACGAGCGCGAGCTCAAGCAAGCGATCCGGCGCATCCGCGACGACCTCGATCTGCTCGACGGGATGGGGCAGATCGCCGTCGGCGGGATCCGGACCGACGAGATCCGTGTCGAGGTGCGTCCCGAGGCGCAGCTCGAGCACGGGCTGAGCCTGCCCTGGATCGCCCAGCGGATCCGTGAGTCGATGCGCGAGCTTCCGGGGGGGACGGTCAAGTCCGAGACGGCGAACTACTCCGTGCGGACCGAGGCGACCGAGGAGCGGGCGGCGCAGATCGCCGACATCCCCGTGCGCACCGCCGCGGATGGACGCGTGGTGCGATTGGGCGAGGTGGCGCAGGTCACGCAGGGGTTCGCGGATGTGGACCTGCGGGCGCGGCTCAACGGCGAGCCGGCGGTGTCGCTGACGGTCTTCAAGGTGGGCGACGACGACGCGGTGGACATGGCCGAACTGGTCAAGGCCTACGCCGCGGGTCTGCGGGGCGAGGCGCTGGAGCTGACCTGGCGCGAGCGGCTCGCTTCGATGATGCGTCCGCCGAGCCAGGCGGGCGAGCCGGTCAGCGAAAGGCAGCGGGCGTACGAACTGGGCGTGCGGCGGGCGGCGGTCACGCCGCTGCCCGGCGAGGTGGTGCTGACGACCGACCTGGCGCGGTACATCGTCGGGCGGCTCGAGCTGCTGACCCGCAACGCGCTCTGGGGGGGCGTGCTGGTCTTCGCGACGCTGCTGGTGCTGCTGAGCTGGCGTACCTCATTGTGGGTCGCGATCGGGCTGACCGTCTCGATCGCCGGCACGCTGGCGTTGATGAACCTGACGGGCGTGACGATCAACCTGCTGACGATGTTCGGGCTGATCATCGTGCTGGGGCTGCTGGTCGATGACGCGATCGTGGTGGCCGAGAACATCACCGCGCGCCACGAGGGGGGCGAGGACGCCGAGACCGCGGCGATCCGCGGCACGGGGCAGGTCGGCTGGCCCGTGGTCTCGACGGTGCTGACGACGGTCTGCGCCTTCCTCCCGCTGGCGCTGATCGAAGGGCGCATCGGCGACCTGCTGCAGTTCCTGCCCTTCGTCGTCGCGGTGGCGCTGGGCATCTCGCTGGTCGAGGCGCTGTTCATCCTGCCGATGCACATCGCCCACAGCCTCAAGGGCGTCGACCGCCGCCGGGCGCGCGGGCACGAGGGCTGGCTCAGCCGCTTCGAGAGCCGGTTCGACCGCGGACGGGACAAGTGGATCTACGGCACGCTGGTGCCCGGGTATGTGCGCCTGCTGGTGCGGCTGGTGCGTCATCGCTACCTCACCGTTGTCGGCGCGTTCGCAATGATGGTCGTTTCGTTCGGGCTGCTCGCCGGCGGGCGGCTGGAGTTCATCTTCTTTGAGACGAGCGACTCCGAGACGGTCAACGGCTCGCTGCAGATGCCCATCGGCACGCCCGCCTCGCGGACCGACGAGGTCCTCCGCCGGCTCGAGGCCGCCGCGATGGCCCAGCCGGAGGTCTCGAGCGCCTACGGCGTTGTCGGGCAGCAGTCGGATCTCAACGGCGAGTCGGTCTCGGCCGAGCAGTCCCACCTCGGGCAGCTCATCCTCGAGCTCGTCCCGGTCGAGGAACGAGACCGCACCAGCGAGCAGGTGCGTGAGTCCATCCGCCTGGCGATGCAGGATGTCGCGGGGATCAAGAGCCTGCGGATGGAGGAAGTGGGGGGCGGGCCCGGCGGGCCGCCGATCACGCTGTCGGTGGTCGGGAACGACCCGCGCGCCATCGAGCGTGTGATCGAAGAGATCAAGCACGAGCTGGCGAAGTTCGAGGGCGTGGTCGACATCGCCGACGACGCCGACCTCGGGCAGCGCGAGCTGCGCCTCGAGCTGCGCGACGGCGCCAGCGAACTCGGCTTCACCGTCCAGGATGTCGCCCAGCAGATGCGCGGCACGGTCCTCGGGCTCGAGGCGTACACCTACGCGGGCGAGCGCGAGGACGTCGATGTCCGCGTGCTGGCGCCCGAATCGGTCCGGCGGAGCCTGGCGGCGGTCGAGAACGCGCTGATCTTCACCCCCGCGGGGGATCCGGTCCCGCTGGGCGAGGTCGTGCGCCTCAGCGATGACCAGGCGTACGCGACCATCCGGCGCATCGACCGTCAGCGCGCGGTGACGGTGACGGCCGATGTCCGCCGCAGCGTGACCAACCCCGAGAGCGTGATGGCCTCGCTCCGCCCGACGCTCGAGATGCTCGACGAGGGCGAGCCGTCGATCCGCATCCTCGAGCGAGGGCGTCAGAAGGATGTGCAGGACTCGTTCGCGACGCTGCCGCTGGGCATGGCGGTCGCGGCGGGGCTGATCTATGTCATCCTGGCGTGGCTGTTCTCGAGCTTCGTCCAGCCGCTGGTGGTGATGAGCGCGATCCCGTTCGCGACCATCGGGATGATCTGGGGGCACATGATCATGGGCTACACCATGACCTTCCTCTCGCTCATCGGCTTCGTGGCGCTGTCGGGCGTGGTGGTCAACGACTCGCTGATCTTCATGGAGTTCTTCAACGAGCGCCGGCGCGAGGGCATGCGCATCGGGCTGGCGGTGCTCGACGCCGGGCGCGCCCGCTTCCGTGCCATCCTGCTGACCACCGTCACCACCGTGCTGGGACTGAGCCCGCTGATGCTCGAGCAGTCGTTCCAGGCCAAGTTCCTCGTCCCCATGGCGATCACGATCAGCTTCGGGCTCATGAGCGCCACGGGGATCATTCTCATCGTCCTGCCGTGCCTGCTGATGATCGTCGAC
>JBICIG010000011.1:0-96931 GCA_043101605.1 Phycisphaerales bacterium JB037 | reverse complement strand
CGTCCGAATTGACCTCACCCTTGCCGGGGCCGTCGCTCCCCCCGCCCCCGCAACCCATGAGCCCGAATCCGCACGCCAGCACCGTCCCCAGCACCGCCGCGGTCCACTTCAGCCCTTGCCTGCTCACGGTTGACCTCCCAGGAAGAAGGAACTTCGAGTCTCGCCCGCCTTCAAGAAGCGGACCAAACAGAATCCGATCTCTGACACACCCGGCTCAAGCCCGGTGCACCGGCCACCCCGTCGGGCCGCCGAATCGGTCGCGGATGGTAGCGAACCACGCCATCCCGCTCAAACGACAACCGTCCCGATCGGCGTCGATCGCCCGCCGCTGCGCCGGCGGCATCCCACTCGCCGTCCGCCGCCCGGGTGAACCGGAACCGCCGCCGTGCACCATCCGCTGACAAGTCCTCCCCGATTTCTCGCCCGCGCGCGCCGGAACCCTTCCACTTGCGCCGACGCCGATACCCTCGAAACATGACCGACGCCGCCCCCACTTCCCGATCGGCACGCACCGTCACCATCGCCAATCGCGAGTTGCTGTCCTTCGGCGGGTGCGACTACCTCGGGCTCGCCCACCACTACGCCGTCCGCGAGGCCTTCGCCCGCGCGATCGATCGCTGGGGGATCAGCGTCTCGGCTTCGCGCGCCACCACCGGTAACACCGCCGCCCACGACAAGCTCGAACACCGCCTCGCATCGTTCACCGGCCTCGAGTCCGCCACGCTCCTGCCCGAGGGCTTCCTCGCCAACATCGCCGCGATGCAGACCCTCTCACTCGACCACGACCTGGTGGTCCTCGACGCGCGCGCGCACCGCTCTCTCGCCGATGCCGCCCGGACCGCCGGGCTCGCCGTCGAGCGGTATCCCTTCCGCGATCATCGAGACGCGGCCGAACTCGCCGCCCGCGCTCCCACCCGCGCGATCATCGCGACCGACTCGGTCTTCGCCGCCGACGCCTCCCTCGCCCCGGTTGCCGAACTCGCCGCCGCCGCCCGAGACACCCGCAGCACCCTCCTCCTCGACGATTGCCACGCGCTCGGCGTGCTGGGCCAGCGCGGGCGGGGCTCGATCGAACACTTCGCCCTCGATCCGGCACTCCTCGCCCCGGCCGACCTCGTCATCACCTCCACCCTCGCCAAGGGGATCGGGTGCTACGGCTCGTTCGCCGGCGGGACCCGCGCGTTCACCGGCCGCCTCCGGGCGCACGCCTCGGCCTACATCTGCACCACGCCCGTCCCGCCCGCGATCGCCGACGCCGCGCTCGCCGCGCTCAACGTCCACACCTGCGAACTCGATCGACTCTCGGCCCTCCGCGCCAACGCGGCCCGGCTGCACGCGATCCTCGCCGAGATCGGGCTCGCCCGCCCGCGATCGGGCGACGAGGCCGACCTGCCCGTCGCGACCTTCAGCCTCACCAGCGACTCCGGGATGGAGGACCTGCAGCGCCGGCTCGCCCAGCGCCATCTCTGGGTGCCGCTCATCCGGTACCCCGGCGGGCCCGCGCCTCGCTACTTCCGCATCAGCGTGACCGCCGAGCACACCGCCGACGACCTCGACCTGCTCGCCGCGGCTCTTGCCGAGGACTACGACCTGGTCGCGGGCGAACCCGTGCTGGAACATCTCGCCTCGGGCGATCCAGCCGCGACCGGCGACGCCGCCACCCGGGCCGATCAGCCCGCGGCCTGAACCCCACCGAACTCCGCGAGCACCGCCGACCAGCGACGCCGCTCGGCGTCGGCCGCCGGATCCCCCGCCGCCTCCGGTCGCTCGAACCAGCACAGATCCGTCGGAACCGCCAGATCCAGCGCCAGGTCGGCCAGTTGCGCATCGCTCAGGTCGATCACGGGCGTGTCGATCCGCACGCCCCGCGCCCCAGCCGACCCCTCCAGCGACACCAGCCGCGAGATCAGCACGCTCCGGTCGATCTCGGTCGCGAGCCGATCGAGTTCGGGCCCGCCCCCGTCGCCGCCGGGCTCCCCGGCCCAGTCGCGCCCCCACCCGAGATGCACGCCCCAGACCACCCGCTCGGCCCCGGCCCGCAGCGCGTCCATCGCCGCCCCGAGCAGCATCCGCGTCGCCTCGCCCGGCTTCTCCGCCCCCGGCGCCACGACCGCCCGCAGCCGCTGCGCCAGCGCCGCGACCGCCCCGGCCCGCGCCGAACCCGGGTCGAACCGCGGGTGCCAGATCACCAGCCCGCCGGACGCTTCCTGTCGAACGGCGCACAGGACCGCGGCCACCATCGAGGGCAGCCCTCCGTCGGCGATCACGAAGGTGGGCGAGTCGTTGCTCATGTGCCGACAGTGTACCGCCGCAACGCCCCATCCATCACGGGCCGCGATCGTCCACGGGCCCACCCCGGCTCAGCGTGCCAGCGCGTCCCGGTAGAACGCCGCCGCGTCATCCTTGAGCTTCACGAGGTCCGCCACGCGGATGTACATCATGTGACCGCTCGGGTAATAGGTCAGCCGCACATTCCCGCGCCGCTCCGGGTCCAGCCCCAAGTGCTCGACGGTGTACTCGGCCGCGAAGAACGGCGTCGCCAGGTCGTAGTACCCGCACGCCACCAGCACATGCAGGTCGGCGTTCTTGCTCATCGCCGACCGCAGCGTCTCCCCCACATTCGCGTACCGGTTCTCGTCGCTCCCGTAGCTCCAAGGATGCACCCGCCCGGTGAGGATCTCGTACGGAAGGTCGTTCTTGTACCCCAGTTCCCGACGCACATAGTCGTTCAGCGTCGCGGTGTACGGCCCCTGGATCGCCGAGTAGCTCGGGTCGTAGTCGTACCCGTCACCAATATCGAGCCGATCGATCCCCTTGAACCGTGAATCCAGCCGTCCCACGGTCCGCCCCTCGTCGCGCAGCAACTCCTTCGTGAAGTTGAAGATGTTGATGCGGAGGTCCGAGTCGAGGACGAACCGCTTCGACAGCCCCGTCAGTTCCGCCACGCGCGTCGCGATCCGGTCCCGCTCGGCCGCACCGAGCCGATCGCCCTTGGCCAGCGCCACGAGATAGTCCGACTCGGCAAACCGCCTTGCTTCTTCGAGCGTGCGCTCCAGATCGGCGCTCAGCCGCTCGCTCAACTTGCCGTGATAGAACGCCGTCGCCGTGTAGGTCGGCAGAAACATCCAATACGGCAGATCGTTCCCGACATTGAACCGGATCGTCTGGAAGTTCAGCACCGGCGACACCAGCAGGATCCCGTTCAGATACATCCCGTGCGTGTCCTGCAGGTACCCGCTCAACCCGGCCGCCCGCGTCGTCCCGTAGCTCTCCCCGACCAGGAACTTCGGGCTGCTCCAACGCTCGTTGCGCGTCGTCCACAGGCGGATGAAATCCCCCACCGACCGGATGTCCTCCTGCAGCCCGTGGAACTCGCTGTTGCGAACGCCCTCGAGCGGGCGGCTGTAACCGGTCCCCACCGGGTCGATGAACACCATGTCCGTCAGGTCCAGCCAGGTCTCGGGGTTGTCGACCAGTTCATACGGCGGGCGGCCGCTCATCCCCTCCTCGCCCAGATCCACACGCCGCGGCCCCAGCGTCCCCAGGTGCAGCCAGACCGACGACGAACCAGGCCCGCCGTTGAACGAGAAAGTCAGCGGCCGCTTGGCGACATCCTCCACGCCATCGAGCGTGTACGCGATGAAGAAGACATCGGCCCGCGGCTCGCCCTGGTAGTTGGGCAGCGGCATGTACCCCGCCGTCGCCGTGTACTTGAGTTCCCGCCCGTCGACCGTCACCGAATGGTGTGTCACCGCCGTCTCGGTGCCCAATTCCAGCGCGCGATGATCGGGCTTCTTCTCATCATCTTTCTGCGCCCACGCGGGAGTCGCCACGCCCAGCCCGACCAACGCCAGCATGAGCCCCGACCGCCGCATGCCCGTCCAACGCGTCTTCTTCATCGCCGACTCCTCCTTCGGATCCAAACCGGTCTCCCGCATGCTACCCCAACCGCCCGATACCCTGACCGTTGCACCCACCGGGAGGTTCCCCGGTTCGATTCCGCCCCGCCGACCCCGCCGAGGGCCTCTCATGCCGCACGACCCCCTCCAAGCCGCCGCCGATCTCCTCCGCGACGCCTGCTCGGTCTGCGTCATCACCGGCGCCGGCGTGAGCGCCGAGTCGAAGATCCCCACCTTCCGCGACGCCATGGAAGGCCTCTGGGCCAAGTTCGACCCCCAGACCCTCGCCACCCCCGAAGCCTTCGCCGCCGACCCCGCGATGGTCAGCGAGTGGTACGACTTCCGCCGGGGCAAGTGCGCCCAAGCCGAGCCCAACCCCGGGCATCTCGCCCTCGTCGAGATCGAACGCCGACTCGCCGACGCCGGCCGCTCGTTCACCCTCCTCACCCAGAATGTCGACGGGCTCCACCGCCGCGCCGGCTCCACCCGCGTCGTCGAACTCCACGGCCGCATCGACATCTGGCGCTGCACAAAGACCGGCCTCGAATACCCCGACCTCCCACTCCCCCTGCCCGAGTACCCCATGCCCTCCGAAGCCGGCGGGCTCCTCCGCCCGGGCGTTGTCTGGTTCGGCGAGGCCCTCCCCGAGGACGCCCTCGAACAGGCCCACGCCGCGGCCGAGTCCTGCGACCTGTTCATGTCCGTCGGCACCAGCGCCGTGGTCTATCCCGCCGCCGGATTTCTTCACCTCGCCCGCGCCCACGGCTCGAAGTCCATCGAAATCAACCGAGACCCGACCGACGCAACGGGCCTCGTCGACATCGCCCTCCAGGGGCGCAGCGGCGAGATCCTCCCCGGGCTCGTCGAACTCGCCTTCGCGTCCCGCGGCTGACCCCTTCGAAAGGCCCTCATGCGCTGGCTCGTCTGGTTCCGATCCGATCTCCGCGTCCACGACAACCCCGCGCTCCATCACGCCTGCGCGCACGCGGAGCGCGGCGTGATCGCCGTCTACGCGATCTGCCCCGATCAATGGGCCGAGCACGACTGGGGCGCGCCCCGCATCGACTTCATCCTGCGCAATCTTGCGGTTCTCAAGGATCGCCTCGCGACGCTCAACATCCCCCTGCGCATCCTCACCACCGACCGCTTCGCGGATCTCCCCGAATCGCTCGCCGGGCTGATGAGCACATTCGAATGCGACGCCCTCGCGTTCAACAACGAACTCGAGATCAACGAAGCCCGCCGCGACGACGCCGTCGAGTCTTTCCTCATCAACCAGGGCCGCACGGCAAAACGCTTCCACGATCAGTGCATCCTCGCGCCGGGAACGGTCACGACCAACGACGGCAACCCGTACAAGGTCTACTCCCCCTTTCGTCGCCGCTGGGGAGACCTCATCAACGACGAGGGCCTCCCCGCCCTGTGCCCGGATCCGAAGAAGCAACCCGCGTTCCCATGCGAGTCCAGCGATCTCCCCTCCCGCCTGGATTCATTCGACGACCCCAACCCGGGCACCGAGACCGACGACCTCGCCGATCTCTGGCCCGCCGGCGAGCAGGCCGCCCTCACCCGCCTGACCCGCTTTGCCCGCCACCGCATCGACCGCTACCACCAGGACCGCGACCGCCCCGATCTCGATGGCGTCAGCGCTCTCTCCCCCTACCTCGCCCACGGCGTCGTCTCAATCCGAAAGTGCCTGCACGCCGCCGCCGAAGCCGCGAACGGCCATATCGACCGCAAACCCGCCAAGGGCACCGGCCCCGGCGTCTGGATCAACGAACTCGTCTGGCGCGAGTTCTACAAGCACCTCATCGTCGCCTTCCCCAAGCTCTGCATGAGCCGCGCCTTCCGACCCGAGTACGACCGCATCGAATGGTCCTACGACGAGCCCGCGTTCGACGCGTGGAAGCGAGGCCGGACCGGCTACCCGATCGTCGACGCCGCGATGCGCCAACTCAACCGCTCCGGCTGGATGCACAACCGCCTGCGCATGATCGTCGCGATGTTCCTCACCAAGGACCTGCTCATCGACTGGCGCTGGGGCGAACGCTACTTCATGAACCGCCTGCTCGACGGCGACCTCGCCTCCAACAACGGCGGGTGGCAATGGTCGGCCTCCACCGGCACCGACGCCGCCCCCTACTTCCGCATCTTCAACCCCTCCAGCCAGTCCAGGAAGTGCGACCCCGAAGGCGCGTTCATCCGCCGGTTCGTCCCCGAACTGGCCGATCTCGACGACCGCGACATCCACGAGCCGTGGACGATCCCCGCCCTCCTTCGCTCGCAGATCGACTATCCCGAACGCATCGTCGACCACGACCAGGCGAGGAAGAAGACCCTGAAAGCCTTCGAGAAGATCAAGGGCTGATCTTCGCTCCGCTCGCCGATTCGAACGACTCCGCGCGCTCAATCGCTCCCCGCCAGCAGAGCATCCCGCTCGGCGATCATCGCCGCCGCCCGCCACGCCGCCCGGCTCCAGGGTGCCTCGCGCGTGATGTTCACCAGCGACGCCCACCCCTCCTCCGTCGCCGGCGGCCCGTCCCCGAACGCTTCCACATGCGCGAGCCACAACACCCCACCCCGCGCCTCGATCTCCGTCAATTGCTTACGCCTCGGCTCATCCACCCACCGGATCGCCTCGGCAAACCGCCCCGGCGTCGGCATCACATGCCCCATGTCCGCGTAGTCAAAGAACCGCACCCTCATCCCGTCGTCCTCGAGCCCCGCCGCGTACGCCTTCATCTGCTCGTAGTTGAAGTCCAGCGGCCCGGACATCGGCGCGATCGGCCGATCCCGCAGCAGGCCCAGCAGCCGACCCGTCGGCCGCGTGAAGGTCGCCGGCGCCTCGCGCCGATCCACAACCGCCCGCCGATACGAGTTCAGCCCGACGATCGGCACGGCGCCGGCGAACACATCCGGAAAGCAACCCCACAACATCGACGACGCGCGCCCGCCCCCGCTCATCCCCGTGACATACACCCGCTCACGATCGATCCGCCACCGCCGCCCCACCGTCTCGATCGCATCGAACGCCGCCTGGAAACGGTCCATCACCGGACGGTCGTTGCCCATGTCCGCGACACCCACCAGAATCAACCCGAGTTCGTCCGCTCCCTCAAACAGCGCCTCGGGCGGCAGGCCGCGATCGGTCGGATCGATCCACACGATCACGCCCGCGCGCATCGAGCCGTCATACCCGCGAGGCAGGCGCACGAACACCTCAAGCCGATCGAGATCCCGCTCCGCCGACGCCACCCGCACGCCCTGTCCGCGATAGACCCGATCCCCGATCGTCTCGCGATCCAGCACGAACCGGCCCGGAGCGATCGCCCCGTCCAACTCAACCACCCGGCCGACCGGGGCCTCGCCGTCGCGCGCGCTGAAATCCAGCGACTCCCACTCCCGCGTCAACTGCCCGAACCGGATCGGATTCAGTGGGATGAATCGATTGGCCGATCCCTCCCGGCTCGCAAACGGACGCCCGTTCGCGTCCCGATACAACTCCACCCGCTCGATCTCCTCATCGTGCTCGAGCACGACCGTCCAGCAGTGCAGCACGGGCTCGGCCGGGTCCTCCCGCCCCACCCCCGCCGTCAACCGTGTCAGCTCCGTGATCCCGCGGCGATCCAGCCTCGCCGCGACACCCGCGAGCGAGTCGAGCATCCCCGACCGCTCGGGTGCCGCCTCCTCAACACCCGGCATCAGCACGACCACCGACGCGGGGCGGGACCGATCCACCGTGAACAGTTCCCGCACCGACCGCTGCGCCAACGCCGCGGGCGTCAGAGCCAGCAGCACCCACCATGCACATATCCGCAGCGTCTTCATGCCCCGAGCCTACCGTCCCGAGAAGCGCCGGTTCCGCACCCGCCCGCGTCCGACGCATCCACCCGCCGAGCGGTTCCGAAGGCCCCGGCGGCAGACGCACCACTCCCACCCCCACTCGCCGCGCCCCCGACGAGCATCCCAGACGAGGCTTCCCGTGACCGAATCCCCACGCCCCCGCAACCTCGCCCAGCTCCGCGCTTCGGGGTGGCAGTCCCGGCCCGTCAAAGTCGAGCTCCGCGACAACCTCGTCGCCGCCATGAAAGCCGAACGAGATCTCTTCCCCGGCATCGTCGGCTACGACGACACCGTCATCCCCGAGATCATCAACGCGATTCTCGCCGGGCACGACATGCTCTTTCTCGGCGAGAAGGGGCAGGCAAAGTCCCGGCTCATGCGCCAGCTCGCCGACTTCCTCGACGAATGGACCCCCTTCCTCGATCTGCCGGGCTCCCCCGTCCACGAGGATCCATCCCACCCCATCACCACCGCCGCCCGCGAGCTCTTGCGAAGCACCCCCGAGGATCAGGTCCCCATCGCGTGGTGGCACCGGAGTGACCGCTACGCCGAGCGCCTCGCCCCCGGCACGCGCTTCGCCGACATCATCGGCGAGATCGATCCCGCCAAGCTCGCCGCCGGCACCAGCATGTCGGCCGAGGAATCCCTCCACTTCGGGCTCATCCCCCGCATGCACCGCGGGCTGTTCGCGATGAACGAACTACCCGATCTCGACGACTCTGTCCAGGTCGGGCTCTTCAACATCCTCGAGGAACGCGATGTCCAGATCCGGGGCTTTCCCGTCCGCTTCGACATCGATGTCCTTGTTCTCTTCAGTGCCAACCCCGGCACCTACAACCGCTCGGGCAAGGTCATCCCCCAGCTCAAGGACCGCATCGGCGCGACCATCCAGACGCACTACCCCCGCGACCGCGACACCGGCATCGAGATCATGGAACGCGAAGCCCTCGCGGGAGGCAGGCTCGATCTCGGCGGCGAATTCCCGGTCCTCGTCCCTCGCTTCATGAAGGAGATCTGCGAGGAAACGGCGCGCGCCGCCCGCGACTCCAAGTATGTCGATCAGGATTCGGGCGTCAGCGCCCGCTTCAGCATCGCCAACTACCGCACGATGATCGCCAGCGCCCGCCGGCGTGCGATCCAGCTCGGCGAGACCCCGGCCGTCCCGCGCATCAGCGACCTCGCCCACTTCCACTCGTCAGCGATCGGCAAGCTCGAACTCGACATGATGGGCGCTCACCAGATGTCCGAGCGCCAGGTGCTCGATTCCATCCTCGCCCGGGCGATCGCGACCGTCTTCGAGGAATACATCGCCGACCACGGGCTCGACGAGATCGCCGAGATCTTCGGGCAGGGTGTGCGGATCGAGGTCGGCGACATGCTCCCGAGTTCCGACTACGCCGACCGGCTCAAGAGCGTCCCCCCCGCGTGGGACAAGGCGTTCGAGGTCAACGCGAGCGAGGACCCCGCCGTGCGTGCAAGCTGCCTCGAGTTCGTCCTCGCCGGGCTCTGGGCGACCGACCGCATCAGCCGCAGCGAACGCTTCGGGATTATCCAGTACCAGATGTGATCGCGTCGGAACCGCGGGAATCGGCTGTTCGGGTACCCCGAGACTGTCTCGCGCGATTCCTTGATCGAGCCGATCGCTCCCCATTGACTCCTTGTGAAAGGAGTCCGCCATGTTCACCACCACCAAGACCGAGGGCAAGCTCATCGAGGTCAAGGTCGAGGGGAAGATCACCCACGACGACTACGAGAAGATCATCCCCAAGCTCGAGAAGATCATCGAGGACGAGGGCGCGATCCGGTGCCTGATCGAGATCCCCAAGATCGAAGGCATCGAGCCGCAGGCTCTGATCGACGACCTCAAGTTCGACGCCAGGCACGCCCGCGATATCGAACGCTGCGCCGTCGTCACCGATTCGAACATGCTGGCGCGCATGACCAAGCTCTGGGGCACGATGATGCCCGACACCGAGGTCAAGACCTTCTCGCCCGACGATCGCGCCGCGGCCGAGGTCTGGATCCGCGGCTGACCAGGATCCTCACCCCGGCCTCCTCAATGCAAAACCGCGTCGCGGTTCCCCAAGCACGGGGTCGAGCCGCCACACCCGCGGCACGATCGAGGAGAACCCGCATGAACCGCACGAACCGAGCCGTCATGATCGGCCTGCTCGCAGCACTCGGATTCCTGGTCGGGATGTTCCTGGCCCGCGACGGGCTGACCGTCGAGAACGGCGCTCTGCTGCTGATCGGGTTCTCGGCGTCGATCGTCCTGCTGCTCGATGATCAGCAGAGGAAGCGGCGCGGACCGAATCGGTGCTGCGACCCCGGCTCGGGACCCTTCGTCGCCTAGGCCCGCCGCACGCGCCAGACCTCGCACGCCCAGGTCAGCCCCGCGCCGAACGCGAGCATCATCACGATCTGTCCCTCGCGCAACCGCCCCTGTTCGCGCGCACGACCCAGCGTGATCGGGATCGACGCGGCGGAGGTGTTGCCGGTCTCGGCCATGTCGAGGATGGCGCGGTCGGCCGGGATGCCGGTCTGCTCGCCGACCGCTGTGATGATCCGGGCGTTGGCCTGGTGCGGCACCAACCAGTCGATGTCGCCGGGCTCGAGCCCAAGCTTGTCCATCGCGTCGCGGGCGGCTTCGGACATCCGCCGCACCGCCTGGCGGAACACCGCCGTCCCGTCGAGCCGGAGAAAGTGCAGGTGATCGCGCACGGTCTGGTCGCTCGCGGGGAGTCGGCTGCCGCCGCCGGGGATCTCAATGAGCCCCGCCAGTTCGCCGTCGGTCCCCAGCGAGGAATAAAGCAGTTCGAGTCGATCCCCCGGGGGCGTCGAGCGGTTGGCTTCGAGGCTCGGCTCCTTGGCGTGGGAGCTCGTGACGATCGCCGCCCCCGCGCCGTCGCCGAAGAGGATGCACGACCGCCGATCGGAGTAGTCCGTCACGCGGGTCAGCGTCTCGGCACCCACGACGAGAATCCGGTGCGATGCTCCGGCGCGCACGAAGCACGCCGCGGTATGGAGCGCAAAGAGGAACCCCGAGCACCCCGCCCCGACATCCATCGCCGCCGCCGACTTGGCGCCCAGCATCTGCTGGAGCAGGCACGACACCGCGGGCACCGGCGAGTCGGGCGTCGCCGTCGCGACGATGATCATGTCCAGATCACTCGGCGCAAACCCGGAGCGCTCCAGCGCCCCTTGGGCGGCGTTGAGCGCCAGGTCGCTCGTCGCCTGGCTCGACGACGCGCGATGGCGGATCTGGATGCCCGTCCGCGACTGGATCCACTCATCGGAGGTATCGACCAACCGCGAGAGATCCTCGTTGGTGATCACATCCTCGGGCAAGTAGTACGCGAGCCCGGCGAGTGCCACACCCAGCGATTCGCCGAACAGGGCCCGCGTGGACGCTGCCGGTTCGATTGCCTGTCCCGTCATGCACTGCTCCAGCGTTCGGAGGCCGGTCCTTCGGCCTCGAGCGAGAGTCCGACCGATCATGGTAGTCCGCGGCCCGCACAAAACCGCCCGCGGGTGCCCTGAATGGGCAACTCGCCCGCGAACTCACCCGCCGCAGATTGAAGCCGCATCCCCGCCCGCCCGCTCGCGAACAATCCATCAATGACTCCATCCCCCCGCAAACCCGGTGGCCTCATCCACGCCTATCTCGGCTACGACCCGAAGAAGTTCGGCTCCCCCAACCAGCCCCCGCCCGACCTGGCCTCCCCGGCGATGGAGCACATGCTCCGCTACGGCTCGCTGCGCGGGCTCAGCGCGGAGGAACTCGCCAGCGCCGTGCGCATCGATCCGTCGCAGATCGCCGGGCTGGGGCCTTCCCTGGAATCCCTCATCCGCATGCTCGAGGAACGCAAACGCCGGATCCTCGAAACCTACGAGGCGCGCACGGTGCAGGACCGGGCGCTCCGAGCCGTGCGCGACCGGGCGGGCTCCATGCAGCCGCCCCCGGAACTGGCCGACCAGTTCCACGCGGCGGTCGCCCGCGACGACCTCCGCGCCCTGCAGCGGCTCTGGTACCGCGTCGAGGGAACGAAGGACCGCTTCGCGGCCGATCTGCTCCACCTGAGCGAACGCCTCGGCGAGCGGTTCGAGGTCGAGACCCTCGCCGCCAAGTACGAGTTCAGCGGGCGGACCGGGTTGAGCGTCGACGAGGCGATCGCGGTCAAGGACGAGCTTGAAACGATCGATCGCCTGCTCGAGCAGCTCCGCGAGGCGATGAAGAACGCCCAGATCGCCGTGATCGATCTGGACGAACTGAGCCGGTTCGTCGACGAGGCGAGCGTCGATGAGCTGAGCGAGATGCAGCGCCGCGTGGCCGACTACATCCGCGAGCAGGCCGAGCAGCAGGGACTGGAGATGGGGGCCGAGGAGCTCCGGCTCTCGCCCCGCGCCTACCGCATCTTCCAGGGCGCCCTGCTCGACGAGATCTTCTCCGACCTCGAGGCGTCGCGATCGGGTCGGCACGCCGGCCCGATCGAGGGCGAGGGCCCGACCGAGCTCCCCTCGACCCGCCCGTACGAGTTCGGCGACCCGGTCTCGTCCATGGACATCCCCCAGTCATTCATCAACTCGCTGATCCGCGAGGGCGCGCAGCCTCCCGGATCCCCCCGTCGCGTGCGCCTGCGGGGCGACGACATCGAGATCCACCGCACGAAGAACAACCCCAAAGCCGCGACCTGCCTGCTCATGGACATGTCCGGCTCGATGCGATCGATGGGGCAGTATGTCAGCGCCAAGCGTATGGCACTGGGGCTCGACGGGCTGATCCGCTCGGAGTTCCCGGGCGACTACCTCCAGTGCTTCGAGGTCTACTCGGTCGCGCGCCCGGTGCACATCTCCGAGGTCGCGTCGCTGATGCCCAAGCCCGTCACGATCCGAGAGCCGATGGTGCGTCTGCGGGCCGACATGAGCGACCCGCGCATCACCGAGTCCATGCTCCCGCCCCACTTCACCAACATCCAGCACGGGCTGCGGCTGGCGCGGCAGCACCTGGCGAACCAGGACACCCCCAACCGCCAGATCATGCTCATCACCGACGGGCTCCCCACCGCCCACTTCGAGGACCAGACGCTCTTCCTGCTCTACCCGCCCGACCCACTGACCGAACGCGAGACGATGCGGGAGGCGATGGCGTGCGCACGCGAGGGGATCACGATCAATGTGTTCCTCGTGCCGAGCTGGTCGCAATCACACGAGGACATCCAGTTCGCGCAGAGGCTCGCCGAGGCAACCCGCGGGCGCGTGTTCTTCACCGCCGGCGACGACCTCGACCGCTTCGTGCTGTGGGACTATGTCAAAGGCAAGCGGGCGATCATCGGCTGAGCGCGGGTCCCGAAGACCCGCCCCGCCGACGACCGCCCGCCGGATCCGTTCACGATCGCTTCCGCCCGCTCAGTCGAGCAGTTCGAGCGTCGTGTTGATGGTCATCGCCATGGTCATGTTCATGCCCTGGCCCGAGAGACCCATGTTCATCGAGGTCTTGCTGGCCATGTGGACGATCTGGCCCAGGGTGGGCGAGAACACGACCTTGCCCTTGACATCGCCCGAATTGAGCGACATGCGCATCGGGGCGCCGGGCTCGGCCTGGAAGGACGGGGTCGCGTTGAAACCGATGATCGCGCCGTCGTGGCCCTTCTCCGAGCCCATCCCGTTGTACTCGTAGGTCGAGCGGATCGAGAGCTTGCCCAGCGAGGGCATGGGCTGCTCGGTCGTCACGCTCCAGGTGTCGCCCGTGTCGACCTCCTCGCCCGGGACGACGCGGAAGGACGCCTCGGTCTGCGAGGTGAGCGTCTCCTCGTTGAACATGCCCTCGAGCATCTGGGCGGTCATCGGGTCGGTGTTCTCGAGCACCTTGGCCATCATCTCGTCGATGCCCTCGACCTTGCTGACCTTGCCCGACTCATCGACCCACACGGTGTACGAGGTGCCGACCATCGCCGCCACGCCGGCGGTCTCCATGGTCGGCTCGTCGCCCGCGGTCGAGTCGTACGCGATGTTCATCCCCATCATGGGGTTGGCCATGTTGAACTTGACCGCGGTCGTCGTCACGACGAGCTGGGCGGTTCCGTCCTCGGCGACGCTCTGAACCTTGTAGTTCATGTCGGTGACGGTCTTCTGGGTCATCTCGATCTCGCCGGGGAGCCCCCCGCCCGAGATCTTCTGGGCCTGATCCATGGTCATCCGATAGTTGAGGTTCTGGCCCTTCTCGAACTTCCACTTCAGCTTCACGGGCTCGGCCTGGGCCACGCCGAACGCCAGCGAAACGCCCGCGAACACGCCGATGCTCAATTTGGACATGATGCTCTCCTGGGCCCGCGGGGCCGCGCCACGCGCGCAGCCCGTCCGCCGGCCGGTTGAGTTCCGAATCTTCAGGCAGCCTAGTCGATCAACTCGATCCTCGTCTGCTGCCGCAGTTCCACATGCGTCGCGCCCCCGCCCCCCGGGGCAACTCCGCCGGGGGCTCCCTGGGAGACTTCGGCCTCGAGTTTCACCTCGTGCTGCAGGTCGCGCAGCCGCCCCACCCGCTCTGAGAACTCGAACGAGCCCTCGAACAGCCCATCCTTGATGGTCACCGGCGTCGCCCCGCCGGGTGCGAAGTCAAAGTCCCCGGCAAACTCGAACCGCCGATCGCCCCGCCGTCGGCTGCGGACCTCGTGGTAGGTCACCCCCGATGCCACCGAACCGAGCCCTGCCAAAGACAGGTTGTGCTGCTCGGTCCAGGTCCCGGGCTCCTCCGGAGCCGCCGGCAACAGTTCAAACCCGCTGTCGAGCAGGGCGCGGGCCGCTCCCGGAGCGAGCATCGAGCCGAAGACCGTCATGCTCTCGAAGCTCACCTGCGACGCCGCGTCTTGCATCATCTGCCCGAGTTGACCCGCGTCGGTGACCTTGCCGCTGGGGAGCACGGTCATCTCGAACACGCCGTCCTTGATCGCCCCGAACGGCGCCAGTGACGCCGGGGCCGACCGATCACGCGAGGAGTCGTAGCGCTCCTTGATGCCCAGCGTCGGCGCGTCGGCCTCGACCGTCACGCGACGGGCCGACACCCGGATCGTCGCCGCCCCGGTCTCGTCTTCGACGCTCAGCACCTCGAAACGGTGCGTGAGCACCACCTTTGACCGCGTCGAGACCGCGACGCCCTGCCCCTTGACCGTCTGCTCCTGCTCGAGCGTGGTGCGGTACTCGAACCGGTCGCCCTTCTTGAACTGCCAGGCAAGTTCCTGCGCCCGGGCCGTCTGGGTGAAGACCGCCGCGACCAGCAGCGCCCCCAGCACCCGGAGCCATCGCTCCGCCTCGAGCCGCCGATGGGGCCGAAGTCCACGGCACCTCGAACCTCGCGCCTCGCCCGCCTGCAACATGACCGCTCCCTTTCCGCGTGGTCGGCAGATGCGTCCGCCTCACCCGGTCCTACCCGAAGCCCCGATTCCCGTTGCGGCTCCTCGCCCGGGGAGGTCCCGCGGGGGTGGATCCCTACACTGGGCCCATGCCGACGACCCCGTCCGATCTCCAGCGTGCCGCCGAGGACATGATCCGCGAAGAGACCCAGATCCGCTACGGCGGGGGCGAGAAGGCGATCGAACGCCAGCACGCCAAGAACCGCCTGACCGCACGCGAACGGATCCACCTCCTCGTCGACAACCCGGGCGACCTCGAGCCCGACGACGATGCCCACCCCTTCATGGAACTCGGGCTCTGGTACGCGTGGAACATGTACCGCGAGCACGGCGGGGCCCCCGCCGCGGGCGTCGTCACCGGCATCGGCCCCGTTCAGGGCCGCCCGCACATGATCATCGCCAACGACGCGACCGTCAAAGCGGGCGCGTTCTTCCCGATGACCTGCAAGAAGATCATCCGCGCCCAGACCATCGCCCAGATGGCCCGGCTGCCCCTGATCTACCTCGTCGACTCGGCCGGTGTCTTCCTGCCCATGCAGGAGGATGTCTTCCCCGACACCGACGACTTCGGTCGCATCTTCCGCAACAACGCCGTCATCAGCGCCCAGGGCATCCCGCAGATCGCCGCGATCATGGGCTACTGCGTCGCCGGCGGGGGGTACCTCCCCGTCCTCTGCGACACCCTCCTCATGACCGAGGGCTCGGGGCTCTACCTCGCCGGGCAGGCACTGGTCAAGGCCGCGATCGGGCAGGAAGTCTCCGAGGAAGAACTCGGCGGGGCCGAGATGCACGCCCAGGTCTCGGGCACCATCGACTTCCGCGAGCCCGACGACCGCGCCTGCATCCGCCGCATCCGCGACCTCGTCGACAAGTACGGCGACATGCACCCCCGCTTCGCCCGCCCGGACTTCCCGGGCCCCGCCCGCAACCCCCACGAGATCTACGACATCTTCACCAGCAAGCCCGGCGAGCAGTACGACGCCCTCCAGATCATCGCGTGCATCGCCGACGGCCGCACCATCCCCAACGACGAGGGACACGAGACCCTCGTCCCCGACTTCGACGAGTACAAACCCGAGTACGGCACCTCGCTGCTCTGCGGGTACGCACGCCTCGGCGGACGCCCCGTCGGCATCCTCGCCAACCAGGGCAAGCTCACCACCCGAGTCATGCCCGGCGGCAAGGCCGGCCCGAGCAAGTCGGTCAACATGCCGAGGGTCATCTACGACGAGTCGGCCGACAAAGCCGCCCGCTTCATCATGGACTGCAACCAGCGCCGGATCCCGCTCGTGTTCCTCCACGACACGACCGGGTTCATGGTCGGGCGCGACAGCGAGCAGGGCGGCATCATCCGCGCCGGCGCCAAAATGGTCAACGCCATGAGCAACTGCATCGTCCCCAAAATCGTCGTGATGATGGGCTCGAGCTACGGCGCGGGCAACTACGCGATGTGCGGCCGCGCGTTCGACCAGTTCCTCTCCTTCGCGTGGGCCGGCGCCAAGTGCGCCGTCATGGGCGCGGCCCAGGCCACAGGCACCCTCGCGATGATCGAGGAACGCTCGCGCCAGCGCAAGGGCGAGGAGATCGACCCCCAGACGCACGAGCAGATCCTCAGCGCCGTCCGCGCCAGCTACGACCAGCAGCAGGACATCCGCTACGGAGCCGCCCGAGGATGGGTCGACCGCCTCATCCAGCCGCACGAAACCCGCAAGGCCCTGATCCGAGCCCTCGACGCGAGCCACGCATGGAACTACGCGGCGGAGTTCCGGACGGGCGTGCTGCAGACCTGAGTCGGCCGCGAGCGCGATCAGCGAGGCCGCGCCGGGCCCTGCTGCACCACATGCGTCAGCTCATGCGCGAGCAGGTGCTGCCCGTGCGAGGACGAACCCGGGGCGAAGGCGATCTGCGTGTCGGCGCTGTACGCCGCCGCCGAGATCGCCCGGGCCTGATCGGCCGAATGCCCCTGGTGCACGCGGACATCGTGGAGGTCGTGCCCGAACGCTTCCTGCAACGGCTGCGGAAGCCCCTGCGGGCCTCGCTGCGCGATGCGGTTGGCCGTGTGCGCATCCACGCCGGCGTGCTGGAGATGCGTCGAGACATGCTGCGCTGATCCGCTCGGCGCTCCGACCGGTCCGATCTTCTTGCCCGCCATGGTTCGGTTCCTCCGGGAGGGCACGGCCCGTGCCCGCTCTGAGAATACCAAGACCCGGGCTCGTGCTGTCGGCGCGCTCATCCCGGGCAATCGGCGGGGTATCCTCATCAAGCCCCCGGGATCAGGGACTCGCCCGGGCGGCGACAGGCCACGGATCGCAGGCCCGCCCAAGGCCAAGGAAGGACCGATGAAGACCCTCCAGATTCAGACCATGATGATGAAGACCCGCACGCGGATCAACCGGACCCGCTGCCGATTCCGCCCGCTCGCCCTCGCCGCCGTCGGCGTGCTCGCGGCCCAGGGATGCTCGACGACGCCCGAGCCGGAGTCCGACCGTCTCTCCCCCGCCGGCGAGTGGGTGCTCGCGTCGATCGAGGACGAGCCGATCAGCCGCGCCGTCCCTCGCTCGGCCCGCACGCCGATCGTGCGGATCGAGGAATCGGGCGCCGTCTCGGGGAACGCGGGGGTCAACCGCTTCACGGGCTCGGTCCGCGCGGCCGACCTCGCCGTCGGCGGATTCACCATGAGCCCCCTCGCCACGACCCGCATGGCGGGCACCGCCGAAGCGATGGGCTTCGAGTCCCGCTTCCTGGATGCCCTCTCGCGCGTCGACGCCTACGAGGCCCGCTCCAACGCGCTGTTCCTGATGCAGGACGCCCGCACGCTGCTCTCGTTCGACCGCATCGAGCCCCAGGACTGACCCCGACCCGGCTCGCATCGGGCCCCGCCGAGACCCCCGCGATGGACACCAGCACGCGCCGGCCGGACCGGCTCTCGTTCGGGCTCGCTCTTGCCGGGGGCACCGGGCTCGCAGCCGCCGCCGGGTTCGTCGATGCCGTGGTGCTCGCCCACGCCGGGTACGCCGTCACGCATGTCACCGGGGCGGCGGCGAACCTCGCGACCGACCTCGCCCTGAACAAGCCGACGCTCGCCGGCGCGGTCCTCTCGGTCCTCGCGTCGTTCATGCTCGGGGCCGGGATCGCCGGGCTGCTCATCGGTGAGTCCGGGCTGCGCATCGGTAGGCGCTATGGGCTGGCAATGCTCCTCGAAGCGGCGCTGCTCACCGCCGCGGCGCTCTTCCTGACCGACCGCGTGCTCACCGGTGCCTGCCTCGCCGCCGCCGCCGCTGGGCTGCAGAACGGCATGGCGTCCACCTACGCCGGGCTGATCGTCCGCACGACGCACCTGACCGGGATCGCGACCGACCTGGGCTTCCTCGCCGGCTCCTGGCTCCGCACGAGGTCGGTCGAGGCGTGGCGCTTCCTGATGCTCGCGGCGCTGATGAGCGGCTTTCTCCTGGGCGCCGGCGTCGGCGCGATCGCCCAGAGCGAACTCGCCGAGCGCGCCCTGTTCATCCCCGCCGGCGTCCTGTGCTGCGTCGGGCTGACCTACTTTCTGTGGCGGCGGGCCAACCGCGCCGCCTGAACCCCCTTGCCCGAGAACCCGATGCCCGATTCCATCGCCCTGGCAACCTGTGCGCACCATCCGGGGTTCGTCGCCAACGACGATGCGCCGGTGCAGGCCGCGTTCGAACGCCGGGACATCGCCGCACCGCTGCTCCGCTGGGACGATCCAGACATCGACTGGTCGTCGTTCGACGCGGTCATCATCCGCACCACCTGGGACTACACCGAACGCCCGCGCGAATTCCTCGCGTGGTGCGACCGCGTCGGCGAACGCGTCCGGCTCATCAACCCGCCCGACCTGGTCCGCTGGAACCTCGACAAGATCTATCTGCGCGATCTCGAGCGAGCCGGGCTCCCGATCGTGCCGACCCGCTGGCTCGAGCCGGCGGGCGAGCGCTCGCTCGACGCCGCCCTCGCCGCCACCGATTGGCGTGAGATCATCTGCAAGCCGAGCGTCGGGGCCGGGGCGTCGGGACTGCTCCGCGCGCGGTACGACAAGCCTCACGCCGAGGAAGCCGATCGCGTGCGCACCCACTGCGACGCGCTGCTCGCCCGGGGCCCGGTGCTCGTTCAGCCGTGGCTCCCCTCGATCCTCGACCGCGGCGAGACCTCCGTGGTGATCTTCGAAGGCGAAGTCTCGCACGCGGTCCGGAAGACCCCCGCGCCCGGCGACTTCCGCGTGCAGATCGAGTTCGGCGGGCGCTACGAGGTCGTCGAGCCCACGCACGAGCAACGCCGCGTCGCGCTGGGAGCGTGGGACGCCGGGCGCGCGCGCGGCGAGGCGCTCTACGCCCGCGTCGATCTCGTCGAGCCCGCCCCCGATGCGCCCGCAATCATCGAACTCGAGATGGTCGAGCCCGAACTGTTCTTCCCGATGGTCGATCACGCCGCCGATCGGTTCACCGATGCGGTCCTCGCGCGCCTCGAAAGACAAGCGCATCCGGGCCGATCGGCGCCTCGGGGCTGAAACCACGCGGGCGGGCCGATAGCATGCCCCCATGAGCGAACGCGCGCGCATCACGGATGTCTCTCCCCGCGACGGGCTCCAGAACGAGCCCGGCATCGTCCCGACCGAGCAGAAAGCAAGGCTCATCGGGCTCCTCGCCGCCGCGGGCGTGGACGAGATCGAGATCACCAGCTTCGTCAGCCCCAAAGCCGTCCCGCAGCTCGGCGACGCGCTGCAGCTCTGCGAGATGCTCGCCGAAGCCAAGCCCTCTGGCGTGGTCTTCTCGGCGCTCGTGCCCAACGAGCAGGGCATGGCCGCGGCCTTGACGGCCAACGAACTCGCCGGGCTCCCGCTGATCGACAAGGTCGCGGTCTTCACGGCCGCCAGCGAGACCTTCGCCTCCAAGAACATCAACGCCTCCATCGACGAGGCGACCGAGATGTTCCGCCCGGTCGTCCGGTCGGCCTTCGCAGCGGGCCTGCAGCTGCGCGGCTACATCTCGTGCGCCTTCACCTGCCCCTTCGAGGGCCCCATCGCGCCCGAGAAGGTGGGCGAGGTCGCGCTGGCGCTCGCCGAACTCGGGATCGAGGAGATCGACCTGGGCGACACCATCGGCGACGCCCGCCCCGAACAGATCAAGCCCCTGATCGACGCCGTGCTCAAGCAGATCGGCGACGACCGGCTCGATTCCATCACGCTCCACCTGCACGACACCCACGCCCGCGCCGCCGAGTGCCTCGACGCGGCGATCGAACGCGGCATCCGCTCCTTCGACGGTGCCGTCTCCGGGCTCGGCGGGTGCCCGTTCGCCTCGACCGACGACAAGCGCGCCCCGGGCAATGTCGCCACCAGCCTCCTGCTCGACGCGGCCGAGCGCGCCGGGCTCGAACACCGCGTCAACCGCGAACGGCTCGCCGAGGCCGCCGCCTTCGCCGCCGAGATCACCGCCGAAGCCCGCGAGCAGTCCCACCGATGACCGACGCCCCGGCGCACATCGCGGCGTCGCTCGCAAGCGGCATCGGGCGCATCACGCTCGACCGGCCCGACCGACGCAACGCGCTCACCCCAAAGATGCTCGTCGCCCTCGCCGACGCCGCCGAACGCTTCGCCGCGACCAGCGACGCCGGCGCGATCCTGCTCGAAGGCCAAGGCCGATCGTTCTGCGCCGGGTTCGATCTTGACCTCTGCCGCGACCATCCCGATGGATCGATGATGCGTTCGCTGCTGACCGCCCTTTCCGACGCCGTCCGTCGTCTCCGGAACCAACCCCTCCCGGTGGTCATCAACGCCCACGGGGCGGCGATCGCCGGGGGCTGCGCCCTGCTCGGCGGGGCGGATGCGGTCATCTCACACCCCGACGCCAAGCTCGGCTACCCCGTGACCCGCCTGGGGGTCTCCCCGGCGGTGACCGCCCCCTTCCTTCTCCAGGATCTCGGCCCGGGCGTCGGCCGGCGACTGCTCCTCGACCCCGGGCTGATCTCGGGCGAGGAGGCCCATCGCCTCGGGCTGGTCAGCCACCTCGCCCCGGACGCCGACGCCTGCCGAACGCTCGCCGACGAACTGGCCCGGACGCTGTCAGGGAAACCCCGGGCGGCCGCGGCCGAGACCCGGGCGTGGTCCCGAGCCCTCGGAGCCAGCACGGCGGGCCTCTCGGATCCGGACGCGGCGATCGAGCGCGGGCTGTCGGTTTCTCTGGGGCGGACGGGCTCGGAGGAGGAACGATCGCTCCTTGAACGCGTCTGGAGCCGGGGAGGGTGACACACGCTCCGGGATTCCGCTATCATGCTTGCAGGGTGCCCCGCGGGCGTCTGGGAACCGTGGCGACGAGCGGGGCGGATAGGCAAGGAAGAGCCCGCCCAGGCCGGAGACTCCCGATTCGCCGAATCGGGGCCAGCTCGAAGGCCCACGCCGACCCGGCACAGCGCGGCGCCCGCCAGGGCGACGCGGGGTCGGCAAGACCAAGATCACAAAAGTGGTGACAACAGCCACACTGGGAGTCCGTGCTATGGCATTCGGCCGTCATCGGGATGTTCAGGATCAGGGCTCATTCGGCAATCCGCTCGAGACCCTCGAGCCGCGCGTGCTGCTCTCGGGAACCAATCCTCAGATCGACAACCCCACCGTCGCGGTCGAATGGCTCGACGGTGAGATCCAGGCGATCCAGGGCTCGTATGTCCTCAGCTTCCACGATGCGCTGGGCACCGAGGGAGCCGAAGCCGCCGCGCTCCGCGCCGCCGCCCAACTGGGCCTGAGCGTCGACTCGGTCCGCGCCATCGCCCGCGGCTACTTCGCCGAGCTGCGCACCTCCTCGCCGATCGACTCCTTCGCCGCTCGCTCGATGGTCGAGCACGAGGATTGGCTGGTCGGGTTCGAGCCCAACCGCGTCGCCGAGGTCGCCCGCGTCCCCAACGACCCGTTCTTCAACGAGCAGTGGCAGCTCGAGAACACCGGGCAGTTCATCCCGGGCTCGGGCCTCGGCACCATCGGCGCCGACGCCAACCTCCCCGCCGCGTGGGATCTGACCGTCGGGTCGCGCGACGCGATCGTCGCGGTCATCGACACCGGCATCGACATCGACCACCCGGACCTCGCCGACAACCTCTGGGTCAACCCGGGCGAGATCCCGGGCAACGGCATCGACGACGACGGCAACGGCTTCATCGATGACATCCACGGCTGGGACTTCGGCGAGAACGACAGCAACCCCGACGATGTCGCCGGGCACGGCACCGCCGTCGCCGGCACCATCGGGGCCGTCGGGAACAACGGCATCGGCGTCGCCGGCGTCGCGTGGAATGTGTCCCTCATGGGGCTGAAGATCGCCGACGAGTTCGGGCGCCTCTCCATCGCCGCCATCATCGGAGCCCACGACTACGCCACCCAGATGATCCAGCGCGGCACCAACATCGTCGCGAGCAACAACAGCTACGGCGCCTTCGCCCCGGCGTTCTACGAGGACCAGTTCTTCACCGCCGAGAAGGAAGCCATCCAGCGCTTCATCGACACCGGTGCCGTCTTCGTCGCCTCGGCCGGCAACAACGGCGCCGACATCGACCCCATCGACGAGCAGGACCGCGTCGCCTTCCCCGCCGGGTACGACATCCCGGGCATCGTCTCCGTCGCCGCCGTCGACAACAACGACACCATCGCCGGGTTCAGCAACTTCGGCGCCGAGAATGTCGACCTCGCCGGCCCGGGCGTCAATGTCCGCACCACCGCCGTCGGCGGCGGGTACACCTACATCTCGGGCACCTCGTTCAGCGGCCCGATGGTCGCCGGCGCCGTCGCCCTGCTCAAGAGCCTCCGCCCCGGCTCCTCGGGCGAGGAAATCCGCCAGATCCTCATCGATTCCTCACGCCAGCTCCCGTCCCTCCAGAACAAGGTCCAGTCGGGCGGCACGCTAGATGTCGCCGAGGCACTCCGCATCCTGGGCATCGACGGGCCCGTCGTCACCGCCGTCAACCCCGGCCCGGTCACCGGGCAGGTCGCCAACGACGGCAACCCCCTCGACACCGTCTCGCTCAGCTTCAACCGCGACCTCAACACCTCCATCCTCAACAGCGGCTTCGTCTCCCTCGTCGGCGCGGGCAGCGACGGCAACTTCGGCACCGGCGACGACCTGAACATCCCCGTCAGCGGCATCAGCGCCCTCAACGCTCGCGACATCGAGATCGATCTCAACCTCGCCTCGTTCATCCAGCAGCGCCTGCCCATCGGCGAGTACCGCCTCACCCTCAACGCCGCCGGCTTCCGCGACACCAACGGCAACTTCCTCAACGGCGATTCCATCTCCGGAACGGATCAGGTCTACAACTTCCGCGTCGCGGCCTCCAGCGGCAGCTTCGAGCCCAACGACACGCTCGGCACCGCCGAGGAACTCCCCCCCTTCATCGGCTCGGGCAACGCCACCCTCACCGGGCTCCGCATCGGCGACGGCGTACAGGCCGGGCTCGATGTCGACCTCTTCGCGATCGACCTGCCCCGCGGCGGGCTCATCCGCGCCGAGACCATCGCCCAGAACCGCGTCGGCGGCTCCACCCTCGACACCTACCTCCGCCTCTTCAACAGCGCCGGCGAGGAACTCGCCTCCAACGACCAGTTCAACGGGCAGGACTCCCTCGTCGACTTCTTCGTCTCCACCGGCGGCGTCTACTACATCGGCGTCAGCGGCTTCCCCAACACCAACTACGATGTCAATATCGCCGGCAGCGGCGTGAGCCAGTCCACCGGGCTCTACGACCTGCACATCGATGTCCAGCTCATCCAGGAGGACCGCGTCACCGTCACGCAGGACCTCTCGAGCAACCCCAAGCGCGTCCCGCCCCAGGGCTCACAGGGCATCACCTCCGATCAGCTCCAGTTCAACGACTCACGCCGCATCAGCGATCTGAATGTCAACCTCGACATCGCCCACGACTTCACCGGCGACCTCGAGATCAGCCTCATCAGCCCGCAGGGCACCGAGGTCACGCTCATCAACCGCCGCGGCGGCGCGGGCAGCGACTTCACCGCCACCCTCCTCGACGACGAGTCCACCGTCCCGATCAGCTCGGGCACCGCCCCCTTCAGCCGCACCGGCGGCTACCGACCCGAGGAAGCCCTCTCGGACTTCGACGGCGAGTCCGCCGGCGGCACCTGGACACTCGTCATCAACGACCGTGCCGCCCTCAACACCGGCTTCCTCCTCGGATGGTCGCTCGACTTCACGCTCGAGAACAACATCTTCGGGCCCTTCGAGTCCAACGACACCACCGTCACCGCCCGCGACCTCGACACCATCAACGGCACCGGCTCGGCCAGTGTCGACGCCGAGATCGGCGACGGCGGCTTCGGCTTCTTCGATCGCGACATCTTCTCCTTCGTCGTCGACGCCGGCTCGACCCTCAACGCCACCGCCTCACCCACCGGCGTGGGCACCCTCAACACGGCCCTCCGCCTCTTCGACGCCAACGCCAACGAACTCATCGTCGCCAGCCCCACCGGCTCGCAGACCGCCTCGATCGGAAACTTCGTCTTCGTCGAGGGCGGCACCTACTACCTCGCCGTCTCCGACGGCTCCAATGTCTCCTACGACCCCGAGATCGTCGGCTCCGGCGCGCCCTCCCAGAGCACCGGCGCGTACAACCTCGAGATCACCGTCTCCCCGGGCGTCACCGATTCGGCACGCCTCCTCTCGGGCGACTCGCTCACCACCGCCCACGGCTCCGACGGCACCTTCCGCCTCGGCGGCACCGGGCTCCGCTTCAACGGCACCGAGTTCCTCTTCGATCAGGACAACCCCGGCTCCTCCTTCCACTTCTTCGGCGGCGCCGCCAACGGCTTCACCTTCAAGAACGACGGGCCCGGCAACGACAACGGCCTCGCCCTCGCGCTCACCGACGAGTCCGACACCATCAACCGCCGATTCGTCTCCGCCGGCCAGTTCCGCGGGCTCGATGTCAGCCGCGCCGTTTCCTACGGCATCGACGACAACTTCATCGCCATCGATGTCACCCTCACCAACAACAACACCACCACCGTCAACAATGTGACCTGGATGGAAGCCATCAACGCCGACCAGGGCCTCAACCTCTCCCCGGGCACCACCAAGAACACCGCCAACGACATCCTCAATGGCTCGCCCTTCATGTCCTCGACCTTCACCAACTCCGTCTTCCTCGACGGGCTCTCCCTCGCCCTGGCCGCACCGGCCTCCGACGCCCGCGCCTCGGCCACCTTCTTCGACAACAGCCTCGTCGTCCGCGACCCGCAGCAGTTGCTCGATGTCGCCGGCAACGATCCCGATGGCGCCGTCGCCGACCTGGCGATGGGCCTCGCCTACGACCTGGGCAATCTCGCCACCGGGCAGTCCACCAGCCTCCGCTACTTCCTCTTCTTCGGCAGCAGCGCCGAGGTCGCCGATCTCTACGACCAGGTCAACAACAACACCGGCACCGGGCACCTCGCCGCCGACCGCGGCAGCCCCGCGCCCGAAGACCTCCTCACCGCCCCGGGCGACCCCGTCACCACCGCCCCCACCCTCCCCTATCGCGTCTATTACCCCGAGGGTTTCGCCAACGAGAACACCTCCACCTTCGTCCCCATCGCCAACCCCAACAGCCAGGAGACGCGCGTCGTCGTCATCGCCCGCTACGAGACCGGCGATCGCGACGAGGTCATCGGCGACTTCACCATCGCACCCAACGCGCGCAGCGGCCTGACCATCACCACCCCGGACCTCTTCGCCGCCGGGCAGTCGCTCGTCCGCGGGCTCACCCCCTACTCGGTCGAGGTCCGCTCCGAGCTCCCCGTCGCCGCGTCCTTCAGCCACTACGACTCGTTCCTCGTCCAGGGCCAGTCCGGCCTCGGCGAGTCCTTCATCAACCGCGTCGACCGCAACTGGGCCTTCGGCGAGGTCCAGCGAGGCCCCGAGGTCCGCGACTTCCTCCTCTTCCAGAACACCACCGACGGGCCCGTCAAGATCACCACCACCCTCTTCGATGAGGCCGGCGATTCCTTCAGCATCACCCGCACCATCGAGGCCAACCGCCGCGGCGGGCTCGACATCAACGCCCTCCGCTTCGACGGCAGCCCGCTCGCCAACGGTGCCTACGGCGTACTCGTCCAGGCCGAGGGCGAGATCGTCGCCGTCCTCAGCCACTTCGACAATGTCAACGCCGGCGCTTCCGGGTCGGCCGGCGTCCCCGGCGGGGGCGACACTTCCGGTGCCATCCCCGAGGGCCAGCTCGGTCTCCGCTCGGGCTCCGAGCGACTCAGCATCCTCAACGCCAACGGTGCCGACACCGAGGTCCTGCTCAGCTTCCTCTTCCAGAACGGCACCAGCTACCGCACCATCGTCGAGGTCGACGCCCAGAGCCGCAAGGGCATCGATGTCGCCAGCCTCCCCAACTTCCCCATCGGGCAACCCTACTCGGTCACCTTCGAGTCCGACCTCCCCGTCGCCCTCACCCTGCCCACCGCCGCCTTCGGCGACGAGTTCGCCGCCAGCTTCTCCGACCGCGCCTACTCCCTCTGGAGCTTCGGCGAGGGCTTCCGTCCCAAGAACGGCACCTCCGTCCAGGAATACCTCCGCCTCTACAACCCGTCTGATTCAGACATCCTCGCCGAGATCACCCTGCAGTTCGACGGCGGGCTTGGTCAGGAGACCTTCCGCCGCGTCCTCCCCGCCCGCCGCGTCCAGGAGTTCGACATCTTCGACTTCGTCACCGGCGATCGGCGCAACCAGCGCGTGTTCTACTCCATCACCGTCAAGGCGTCCGCCCCCATCGTCGCCTACATGGGCCACTTCGATTCGTTCTTCCCCGGCGGCTTCGGCACCCTCGGCACGCCCCTGGGCACGCCCATTCAACTCACCTGAGTCAGACCGCTCCGCACCGCTCCTTCTCGCCCCCGCAAGGGGGCGTTTTTCTTGCGCCCCGCGTCCGATCCGGTCGCTCTACCATGCCCGCATGACCGACCTCGCACGCCTCGAACGCTCCGGCCTCGTCGCCACGCTGCTGATCAACCGCCCAGACCAGCACAACGCCCTCTCGCTCGAACTCCTCGACGCGCTCGCCGCCCGCCTGACCGAGCTCGAGTCCGACGCGCCGCCGGTGCTCGTCGTCACCGGCTCGGGCCGGAGCTTCTGCGCCGGCATGGATCTCAAGCAGGTTCTCGCCGACACCGACACCCCGCGCCTCCTCCTCGAAGCCCTCGCTCGCATCACCGTGCGACTCCGCGCCCTGCCCAGCGTCGTCATCGCGTCGGTCAACGGCGCCGCGATCGGTGGCGGCTGCGGGCTCGCCTGCGTCTGCGATCTCGCGATCTCCCACGCCGACGCCAAGCTCGGCTTCCCCGAGGTCGATCTCGGACTCTGCCCCGCCGTCGTCGCCCCGTGGGTCGTCCGCAAGATCGGCGCGGGACCCGCCCGCCGCCTGCTGCTCGAAGGCGGCACCATCTCCGGCGCACGCGCCCACGAACTCGGCCTGATTGACCACCTCGCCCCGGATCGCGACTCCCTCGCCAACCTCACAGGCGAGGTCGCCGAACGCATCGCCTCGGGCGGCCCGCTCGCCCTCGCCGCGACCAAGAACCTCCTCAACGAACTCGACCACTCGCTCGATTCCACGCCCGTCCTTCGCGGCGCGGCTCTCTCGGCGAGCGTCCTGGCGACGGAGGACGCGCAGAGCGCTCTCCGGGCCCGCCTGAAGTAGCCGCATCGCTCGCGTCGCCCCCCCTCGGCTCTCTCCGCCGCATCCCCCGCCCGAAGCGGCCTCGGGGCCCCCGCCGCGCATATACTGATCCGGTCTCGAACGCACTTCCGCACACGCGTGACGAGTTTCCGCGCCGCGATTACCCGGCTCCGGAAGAGGGCGATGGCTGACGACACACTCAGAGTCGAACACGAAACCGAGGGCGAGTTCGCCGGCGTCGCCACGCTCTGGCTCGATCAGCCGGGCCGACCCGTCGTCGTCCTCGACGAAGCCCTCATACACGCCATCGACCGCACCCTCGACACCATCCCCGAGACGATCCGCGGCCTCGTCCTCGCCTCGGCCAGCGAGCGATCCTTCGTCGCCGGGGCCGACCTCAAGGGCATCAGCCAACTCGACGATCCCTCGCTCCACGCCTACCTCAAGCTTGGCGCCCGCGTCTTCGCCCGCTTCGCGACCGCCCACTACCCGACCGCCGCGGCCGTCCAGGGCGCCGCGCTCGGCGGCGGGCTGGAATTGGCGATGCACTGCGACGCCGTCATCGGCGCCCCCAATCCCTCCGGCAAGCCCTACCCCGTGGGTCTCCCCGAGGCAGGCCTGAAGATCTGCCCCGGCTGGGGCGGGACGAATCTGCTCCCGGCCCGCATCGAACCCGCCGACGCCATCCGGCGCACCGCCACGGGTTCCCCCATGAACTACGACGAAGCCGTCAACGCCCGCTTCTTCGACACCGTCGCACCCGCGCCAGACGCGCTGCTCGAAACCGCCAAGCGCTGGGTGTCCGAGAACCAGTCCGGCGCCGGCCGCACCCGCGACGGCGCCCCGACCCACTGGATCGGCCGCGGCGGCGTCAAGCCCGCGGCCCTCGACGCCCTCGATGAAGTCCGCGCCGAATTGGGAGATGACGAGCCCGCCGCCTCCGTGCTCGATGCCGTCGAGGTCGGGCTCACCCAGGGCTGGAACGCCGCCCTGCAAGCCGAGCGCGACCACCTCGTCCGCCTCCGCTCCACGCGACCGGCCGTCGACGCGATCGCTGCGTTCTTCGCCCGGTCCGCCAAGAAGTAGCCCGCGCCGCACGCCGGCGCGTTCCGTGCCCGAGGCCGCCCGCGCCTCCGGGCCGAACGAGACAGACCGCAACCATCGCCCCGACGCGGGCGGTCCGAAGGGAGTCAGTGCCATGGCCGACCTCAAGAACATGAAGGGCATCAGCGAGAAGGACCGCGCCGAGCTCGAAGAAGCAGAGTCTCTGCTCGGGCCCGAGCCCACCACCATGGGCGTGGTCAAGAACTTCTTCTGGGGCCGCGTCCGCGAGGACCTCCTCTTCCCCTACCCCGACGCCGTCAGCGCCGAGGAGACCGCCCGATGCGATCAACTCCTCGCCGAGCTCGAGGACTACCTCCGCAACGAGCACCCCTCCGTCCTGATCGACCAGGAACAGCACATCCCCGAATGGGTCCTCCAGCGGCTGCACAAGATGGGCGTGCTCGGCATGACCATCCCCCAGCAGTACGGCGGGCTCGGCATGGGCATCACCAGCTACAACCGCGTCCTCGAGATGCTCGGCAAGTACTGCGGCTCCACCGCCGTCGTCGTCTCCGCACACCTCTCCATCGGCTGCGGCGCCCTCAAGCTCTTCGGCACCGAGGAGCAGAAGAAGAACTGGCTTCCCCACCTCGCCAGCGAATGGCTCAGCGCCTTCTGCCTCTCCGAGCCCAATGTCGGCTGCGACGCAGGCGGGCAGGAAACCCGATGCGAGCTCTCCGAGGACGGCGAGTACTACATCCTCAACGGCGAAAAGAAGTGGGCCACCTCCGGCGCCCTCGCCTCCCTCTTCACCGTCATGGCCAAGCAGAAGATGCCCGACGGCAAGGAGAAGGTCACCGCCCTCGTCTGCACGCCCGACATGGAAGGCATCGACATCTTCCAGAAGAACCGCTCCAAGTGCGGCATCCGCGGCACCTGGCAGGCACGCATCAAGTTCACCAATGTCCGCGTCCCCAAGGCCAACCTCCTCCACAAGGAAGGCAAGGGCCTCAATGTCGCCCTCACCTGCCTCAACTACGGGCGATGCACCCTCAGCGCCGGCATGCTCGGCGGCGCCAAGCGCGCCATGGACCAGGCCATCAAGTGGGCCCAGACCCGCTACCAGTTCGGCCGCCCCCTGTCGGACTTCGAGCTGATGCGCCAGCGCATCGCGCACATGTCCGCGCTCTGCTACGCCATGGACGCCGTCCTCTACGCCACCACCGGTTTCCTCGATCGCGGCGACGAGGACATCATGGTCGAAACCGCCATCTGCAAGGTCTTCTGCTCCGAGATGGGTTGGCTCGCCGTCAACGACGCCATGCAGATCATGGGCGGCGAGGGGTACATGACCGAGAACGAGGTCGAGCGCATCTTCCGCGACTCACGCATCAACCTCATCGTCGAGGGCGCCAACGAGGTCATGCAGCGATTCATCTTCGGCTACGGCGGAAAGCAGCTCGCAGAGCAGATGCTCGGCGTCAAGGACGCCGTCGGCTGGGACAAGGAAGAAGGCTTCGCCAAGAACCTCTCCCGCATCACCAAGGGCATGCTCAACGGCAAGGTCCGCAAGGCCGCCCTCCCCCTCGGGCTCGAGATCTTCCTGAAGATGCGCCCGCGCGTGCAGCGCATCAACAGCGTCCACCCGAGCCTCCGCCCTCACGCCCAGCGTCTCGCCCGCCTCGCCCGCGAGCTGAGCCACCAGTTCAAGCAGGCCTCCAAGATGCACGAGGAGAAGATCCTCGACTACCAGTGCGTCCAGGCCCGCCTCGGAGACGCCGCCCTCTACATCCACGCCTTCGCCTGCACCCTCGCCAAGCTTGATCAGCAGGTCCGCGCCGGCGCCAACGGGCCCGAGGGCGCCCGCGACCGCGCCGCCGCCGAGCACTTCTTCGACATCGCCGAGATCGAGATCGACAAGCGCTTCGGCGAGATCTACCGCAACAGCGACACATCGATGCGCACCGCCGCCCAGTCCGCCCTCGATTTCAACGACACCCTCCCGACCGACCTGTTCATCATCCCCGAGCGAACCCCCACCGATCTGCGCGGCAAGGGCCGCACGCCCTCCCAGAAGGGCATCAAGCAGTTCCCGGGAGGCTCGCAGACGCACGCCGAGCAGGCCCAGGGCTGACTCCCCCCGCCCGCGCCCGGCTCTCGCGGGAATCGGGCTCTGATCGGGTACACTACCAAGCGACGGTTCGAGTCCGATCCGCCGCCTACGCTGCCACCCCCGAACCACTCAATCCGTGGAGGCGACCATGCCGCGCCGAACCGTGTACGAGGCCAAGATCGACTTCCTCCAGATCCTCGACGAGGACGGCAAGCTCGACAAGTCCCTCGCCAAGAACACCCTCACCGACGACGAGGTCGCGTTCCTCTACGAGCAGATGGTCATCTGCCGTCACTACGACGAGGTCGCCTTCAAGCTCCAGCGCTCCGGGCGCATGGGCACCTACCCGCAGAACAAGGGCCAGGAAGCCGCCGCCCTCGGCTCGGGCTTCGCCGCCAAGAAGGGCACCGACTTCCTCGTACCCTGCTACCGCGAGAACGCCGCCCTCTTCCTCCACGGCCTGCCCATGCACATGATCTTCCTCCATTGGATGGGAGACGAGCGGGGCAACAAGATCCCCGAAGGGGTCAATGTCACCCCCATCTCCATCCCCATCGGAACCCAGATGCTCCACGCCACCGGCATCGCATGGGCCGCCAAGATCCGCAAGGAGGAACGCGCCGTCATCACCTACTTCGGCGACGGCGCCACCAGCGAGGGCGACTTCCACGAAGCCATGAACTTCGCCTCCACCCTCGCCGTCCCCTGCGTCTTCCTCTGCCAGAACAACCAGTGGGCCATCTCCGTCCCCCGTGAGGTCCAGATGGCCTCCGAGACCGTCGCCCAGAAGGCCCTCGCCTACGGCATGCCCACCGTCCAGGTCGACGGCAACGACCTCTTCGCCGTCTTCAAGGCCACCCGCGAAGCCCTCGACCGCGCACGCAACGGCGGCGGGCCCTCCTTCATCGAAGCCGTCACCTACCGCCTGGGCGACCACACCACCGCCGACGACGCCAAACGCTACCGCGACCCCGCCGAGGTCGAGGCATGGCAGGCCAAGGACCCCATCATCCGCCACCGCCTCTACCTCGAGTCCAAGGGCCTCTGGTCCGACAAGCACCAGGCCGACGCCGAGGCCAAGGCCAAGACCATCGTCCAGGAAGTTGTCAAGACCTGCGAGACCATCGAGAAGCCCGATGTCGCCGACATCTTCAATTACACCTTCGCCGATCTCCCGCCCGCGCTCGCCAAGCAGCGCGACACCCTCCGCACCAGTTCCATCGGGCAGAACCCCGATCAGGTCGGGCTCCGCGCCGCGCCCGTCGCCTCCCGCTGACCGACGCTCACGAGGCCCTCATGCTCGTCCGCTTCGAGGACATCAAGAAGAACCAGATCTGGATCAATCCGATCCATGTGAAGATGCTGCGCCAGAAGAAGGACATCACCGAGATCTTCATCACCTTCCAGGGCGCGCTCGGCTCGCCCGCGCTGAAAGTCCGCATGCCCCTCGAAGAGGTCGCCGCCACCCTCAACGCCGCCATGCCCGATCTTCCCTTCGTGCCCGATGACGACCCCGGTTTCGATCAATCCGGCGGCGCCGGCACCGCCGCCATGATGGGCTGAGCCTCCTCCCAACGCTTCCATGACTATCACCCCCGAACAGGTCGACGCCTACATCAGCCGCACGCTCGCGATCGACGATGCGCACACCCTCGCCGCGCTCGAAGCCGCCCGCGCCGCCGACCTCCCCGAGATCCAGGTCTCACCCACCCAGGGCCGACTCCTCGAACTCCTCGCCCGCATGGTCGGCGCCAAACGCATCCTCGAGGTCGGCACGCTCGGCGGCTACTCCACCATCCACCTCGCCCGCGGGCTCGCGCCCACCGGCCGCGTCATCTCCTGCGAGATCGATCCGAGGCACGCCGAGGTCGCTCGCGCCAACATCGAAAACGCCGGCCTTGCCGACCGCGTCGAGATCCGCGTCGGCGACGCCCACGACACCCTCGCCGAACTCACCAGCGACAGCACCAACACCCACGCCTTCGATCTCATCTTCATCGACGCCGAGAAGGACAACATCCCCGCCTACCTCGAAGCCGCCCTCAAGCTCTGCCGACGCAACGGCTGCATCCTCATCGACAACACTGTGCGAGGCGGCAAGATCGCCGATCCCTCCAACAACGAGCCCGCCGTCGTCGCCTGCCGCCAACTCCACGAACTCCTCGGCAGCAACCCCAAGCTCCGCGCCACCACCACCCAGACCATCGGCCACAAGGGCTACGACGGCCTGACCATGATCGTCCCCACCGAGTAACCCGCGCCACGCGAGAATCACCATGCCCGAAATGAACCTCGTCCAGGCAATCAACCACACCCTCGCCTTCGAGATGCAACGCGACGACCGCGTCGTCTGTCTCGGCGAAGATGTCGGGCTCAACGGCGGTGTCTTCCGCGTCACCGAGGGACTCCAGAAGCAGTTCGGCGCCGACCGCGTCGTCGACACCCCACTCGCCGAGTCCGGCATCCTGGGCACCGCCATCGGCCTCGCCATGGCAGGCATGCGGCCCATCCCCGAGATCCAGTTCGAAGGCTTCCTCGGCCCCGCCTACGACCAACTCGTCAACCACGGCGCACGCTACCGCACCCGAACCCGCGGCGCCATCACCATCCCCATGACCGTCCGCGTGCCCGTCGGCGGCGGCATCCACGCCCCCGAACTCCACTCCGACTCACCCGAAGCGATCTACGCCCACCACCCGGGCCTCAAGGTCCTCATGCCCTCCACCCCCTACGACGCCAAGGGCCTGCTCCTCTCGGCCATCCGCGACCCCGACCCGGTCATCTTCTTCGAGCCCAAGCGCGTCTACCGCTCCTTCAAGGAAGAAGTCCCCGAGGACGACTACACCATCCCCATCGGCCAGGCCAAGGTCGTCTCCGAGGGCGACGATGTCACCGTCATCACCTGGGGCGCCCCCGTCTTCCAGTGCCTCGCCGCCATGGACGAACTCCCCGAGGACATCTCCGTCGAACTCATCGACATGCGCACCATCTACCCCATCGACCTCGACACCATCGCCGCCTCCGTCGAGAAGACCGGCCGCGCCGTCATCGTCCACGAAGCACCCCTGACCGCCGGCATGGGCGCCGAACTCAGCGCCCTCATCCAGGAACACTGCTTCCTCCACCTCCAGGCCCCCGTCCAGCGCGTCACCGGCTTCGACACCGTCATGCCCTACTACAAACTCGAACTCGAATACCTCCCAGAGATGCCCCGTATCCTCAAGGGCATCCAGGAATGCGTCGCGTATTGACCCACCCGCTCTCACCATCCGCCTGACACACGACCCACCTCGGCGCTCGTTTCAAGAGGACGACTCAAATGGCCGGCAAAGTCTCATCCGATCCCAACATCTTCCTCCTCCCCGACATCGGCGAAGGCCTCCAGGAAGCCGAGGTCATCAAGTGGCTCGTCAAGCCCGGCGATGTCGTCGAGGAAAACCAGACCCTCGCCGAGGTCCAGACCGACAAGGCACTCACCGAGATCCCAAGCCCACGCGCCGGCACCATCGCCGTCGTCCACGGCAAGGACGGCGACATCATGCCCGTCGGCGAGCCCTTCGTCTCCTATGTCGCCGACGACGGCTCCACCCCCGCCGCGAACACCGCCACCAAGACCGCACCCAAGCCCGCCGAAAAAGCCCAGGCCAAGCTCCCCGACAGCGATGACGACATCCCGGGCGACACCGACGAAGCCCGCGAAGACGCCGGCACCGTCGTCGGCCAGGTCGGCGGCCAGTCCTTCAACGCTCAGCCCGGCAAGGCCCTCGCAACCCCCGCCGTCCGCCGTCTCGCCCGCGACCTCGGCGTCAACATCGACGCCGTCCGAGGCTCCGGCATCGGCGGCCGCGTCCTCGACCGCGATGTCCGCGATGCCGCCGAGTCCGGCTACGCCTCCTCCGCCCCCACCGCCCGCACCGGCGCCCAGGCGACCCCCGCCCCCCAACCCGCGCCCGCTCGGCCGGCGGCCACCGCGCCCCGCGCCGCCGCTCCCGCCCAGCAGCCCCAGATCCCCCAGGGTCAGGACACCGCCCGCATCCCCATCCGCGATGTCCGCCGCATCATCGGCCAGCGCCTCCGCCAGTCCGTCGACAACGCCGTCCACTTCACCGTCATGGACGAGGCCGATGTCACCGAGCTCGATTCCCTCCGCAAGCAGATCGCCGCCGCCTCGGGCGAGAAGGTCTCATTCCTCCCCTTCGTCTGCTCGGCCGTCGCCCGCGTCCTCACCGGTCAGTTCGGCGCCCTCAACGCCACCACCGACGACGCAAACTCCGAGATCATCCAGCACCGCTCGGTCCATCTCGGCATCGCCACCGACACCGACAACGGGCTCATGGTCCCCGTCATCCGCGACGCCGACCGCCTCGGCGTCCTCGAACTCTCACGCCATGTCGCCCATGTCGCGACCGCCGCGCGCAACCGCACCGCGCCGCGCGACATGCTCAGCGGCTCGACCTTCACCATCAGCAATGTCGGCTCCTACGCCGGCCGCTTCGCCACCCCAGTCATCAACTACCCCGAAGTCGGCATCCTCGCCGTCGGCCGCACCACCGAAGGCATGGTCGTCAAGAACGGCTGGTTCAAGGTCGGCAAACTCATGCCGCTCAGCCTCGCCTGCGACCACCGAGTCGTAGACGGCGCCACCGCCGCCCTCGCCCTGGCCGAGATCGTGAGACTGCTGGAGAACCCAAGCGGCCTGCTGACGCCGGCGCGGTGAGTTCACAACCACTCCCACCCGTACCCTTCGCCTCCGTTCTCTCTCGCTGCGCGTTCGAGACTTCGCCAGTAAAATGGACGCCAACGCCATCTTCGTGGATCGCTCGGCCAGATGGGCATGCAGAGTCCAGAGTGCCTTTTATCACTTAGGATCCATGGATACTCAAACGCGATCCGCCAATCGAACTGCTGGTAGATGACCCTGATATCCCGGCCTTCTTGAAGAAGAAACGCGCCGTACTTCTCAACAAGGAAGGTGACTTTGTCAATGAGTTGATCCAGTTGACTCATTGGCGGCGGGTCCGCTTCCGCGCTCGGGCGAAAATGCGCGATTCGCAATGAGACATATTTGCGAACCGGATCGAGCATGGTGTGCATGACTTGCCGGTCCGCAGCGGGTACCCGTTCAGGTAACGAATCGCACTCTTCCTGACACAGGTCTTTCCAGCGCTCGCTGGCAATACGATCAGCCTTGGAGGACTCAAATCTCGCAATCTGCTCCTCGAACCACTCGTATGTGAACTCGCGTCGATTCTTGATCACGAGCGTCAGCAATGAAGTGAGATTGTGATCCTTCTCTGCATCTTCTGATCTACCGCATAGGTTGCGAAGCGCCACAGCTTGACTCTCGTAGTAGCAAAACCGACAAAAGTAGAAGAACTCCGAGGCTTCTCGACGCACCGGGCTCGCCTCGCAGATCTGCTCAAATTGCCGCCAGTACTGCCGTTTGATCACCACTTGCACGGCTGCCGAGTAGCAACTCTCGTACATGTCGATGATCTGCGCAATGACCGCTTCATTCATCGCCGTAGTCGCTTTCCACACCTGCCGGATGGCACTTCCCGAAACAGCTCTCCTAGCCCTGCTCCCCCCGCCCCACCACCACCTTCGTGTACATCACCGAAAACCCCAACCGCATCGCGTTCCGCTCCGTCGGAATCCCCGGCTTCGTGTGGATGCACACCACCGGGCACCCCATCGCCGCGCACACATCCAGCCGCGCCGCGATCAGTGCCTGCTGAATCCCCCGCCGCCGAAACCCCTCGGCCACGCCCGTCCCGTACAGACACGCCACCGGCCCGTGCGGCGCGACCGCCCCCATCGCCACCTCCACCCCCGCCACCCCCACGATCCGCTCGGCATCACTCCTCCCGCTCGCCGCATCCAACGCCACGAAGCTCACATTCCGCGGATGCCGATGCGCCCGCATCGACACCTCAACCTGCCCCTCGCTCACCGCCTCCACCCCGCCCGGCACAAACTGCCCCATCCCGAACCGCGCAAACGCCCGGTCAAACTCCTCATCCCCCGGCTCGACCCGCCGAATCTCCACCCCCTCGGGCATCCCGTGCGTCTGCCGCTCCATCGCCGATCGGCCCCGCTCGCCCTCCACGCCGCGCGCCAACGAACCGCCCACGGCGGCGAGCACCGTCTCAAAGTGCTTGATCGCAAACCCGCGCGCATTCAACCCTTGCACCAGACTCTCGTGCGCGTAGGGAGCCACCTCCACCTCCCCCCCCACGCCGCGCTCGTCATAGAACGCCACCAGCCGATCGAGCTCCGCTTCGCTCACCGGCCCGTCGAGCCCGCACCCGCTCGCCTGGTTCGCCCAACTGTCAACCCCGCCGAAGCTCATCCGCCCTCCCGCGAACGGCTCCCAGTCCCCCGCGATCTCCGACACCGACACCGCCTGCCGATGCTCCTCCCGACGCGCCACCTCCACCGGCTCCAGCATCAGAATCTCCTACCATCGCAGCATGAACAGCCAGACCAGCACCACCGCCGAGCGCACCCTCCCCGATCCCTTCCCGAGCGATCCACGGTACCGCGTCACCCACCTCCGCGCCGGCCGCCTCCTCCTCGACGCCGGCGGCATGTTCGGGCTCATCCCCAAGGTCGTCTGGTCACGCACCCGCCAGCCCGACGAACAGAACCGACTCGAACTCCACCACAACTGCCTCCTCCTCGAAGCCCTCTCGCCCGCCGACGATCACCCCCGCAAGCTCATCATCGAAACCGGCACCGGCGACAAGCTCGACGCCAAGATGGCGTCCATCTTCGGGCTCGACGGCACCACCGTCGAATCCGCACTCACCGACGCCGGCCATCACCCCGCCGACATCGACGCCGTCATCGTCAGCCACCTCCACTTCGACCACGCCGGAGGACTCACCCGCCGCGTGCGCACCGGCGAGTCCCCCGACTGGACCGCCCCCGACAAGCACCACGCCTCGGGCGACTCTCCCGAAGTCAAGCTCACCTTCCCCAACGCCCGCGTCCATGTCCAGCAGCGCGAATGGAACGACGCCCTCGCCAACGACTCGGTGATGACCCGCACCTACTACCCCGACCATCTCCTCCCGCTCCAACTCCCCCTGCCCGACGGCTCCCCACGCCTCGCCCTCGCCGACTCCCCGCGACCCTTCCCGCTCGGCATCACCCCCCACCGCGACGAACTCCCCAAGACGCCCATCCACTACCGCATGACCGAGATCGCCCCCGGCATCCGCGTCTTCCTCGTCCCCGGTCACACCTGGGGCCAGCAGGCCGTCACCTTCCTCGACGAGCAAGCCCGCCGCATCGTCTTCACCCCCGATGTCCTCCCCAGCGCCGCCCATGTCGGGATGGCCTACAGCCTCGCGTACGATGTCGAGCCCTACACCTCCATGATCTCCAAGCACTGGCTCCTCGAGGCCGCCGCCTCCCACGACTGGCTCCTCTTCCTCGACCACGAACCCGCCAACCCCCTCCGCCGCGTCACCCGCACCGACAAGGGCTGGTTCGATCTCCCCGAAGCCTGACGCATACATCCCGCATCCCCCGCGCCCCGGCAACTCCGAGCGCAACCCGCACTCAAACCCAGGTGCTACGGCTTGACCGAAGGCACGCCCCGCTCCGACGACTCCCCTGCCCCCCTCCCCTATCATCCCCACGACATGGCCGCACCACCCGTCGCCGATCCCAAGCCCCACCGCACCGACCCCCCCGCGCCGCGCGAGGACCACGACGACACCCCAGACTCCGCCACCCCCGCCCGGCGCACCCTCTACGACCGCCTCGAGGCCTTCGTCAGCCGCCTGAGCACCAAGAACAACTTCTGGCACCGCGTTTCCGCGCTCTTCTACCTCCCCTACGCCTTCCGCAGCGGCATCCGCATGAAGAAGGTCGACAACGAGACCTTCACCGCCGTCCTCCCCTTCAAGAAGTTCAACCGCAACTGGTACAACGCCATGGCCGGCGCCGCACTCCTCGGCAACGCCGAGATCGCCGGCGGCATGTATGTCTTCGGCGCCGCCGGCGGCGAGTACACCGTCGTCTGCCGACGCCTCGAGTACCGCTTCCTCCGACCATGCTTCGGCCCCGCCATGTACCGCATCCTCCCCGATGAGCCCATCGAGCCCCTCATCGCCAAGGGCGGCGAGTTCAACTACAAGATCAAAATGAATGTCGTCCAGCAGCTCCCACGCGCCGACGCACTCCCCAAGGTCCGCGAGAAACGCGTCGGCCGCGTCCTCGTCGAGTTCCATGTCACCCCCAAGCAGCACCAGATGAAGAAGGGCCGCTGGAACATCAAACAGCGCACCGACTACGGCTCCCTTGACGACGCCGCACTCCGCCCCGACCCCGACGACACAACCCCCACCGAGCGAGACCGCGCCGGTGGCTGACGCCGCCGCCCCATCCCAATCCGATCCACGACCCGGCCCCACCCCCGGACTCCGCACCCATCGCCGCGTCGGCCCTTTCCGCACCCTCGGCTGGGCCGCCTACCTCGCCTGCTCATGGACCTGGTGCATCGGGATGTTCCTCCCGATCCTCCTCGTCCGCGACTTCGGCCTCTGGGGCTTTGTCGTCTTCGCAATCCCCAACTGCCTCGGCGCCGCCGCGATGGGCTGGGTCCTGACGCGCAAACAAAGCCGCGACATCGCGCTCGCCCACCGCCCGATGGTCGCGCTGTTCTCCGCGATCACGATCGCGTTCCACTACTTCTTTCTCGTGTGGCTGTGGGACGCCAAGCTCGGCGGCGTCGAGTACTCGGGCTTCTCGGAAACGACTTTCTTCAAATACGCAGGGCACTGGGTCGCCATCATCACTCTCACGCTCGCCGCAGCGGGGTTCCTGCTCTACCGCAAGCGAGGGCAGCGTGACAAACAACTCCTCGTCTGTGTGGTGGTCGCTCTGATCCTCACGCCCGTTCTCCTGTTCGTCTTCGCGGGACGCAGCGACCTGGCGAGCGTCGACTCCCGCTCGTTTGACCTGACCGACGCCCAACGCATCGACCTGATCTTCCTCGCGTTCCCTGTCGCGTTCGGCTTTCTCTTGTGCCCATACCTCGACGCGACATTCCTCCGCGCCCGACGCTGGACGAATCGAGCGTCGGGCCGCACCGCCTTCACGCTGGGATTCCTGGGAATCTTCCCGATCGCCATCATCTTCACGGTCGTCTACATGCCGATGTTGGGCAGGATGTGGTGGAACGACGGTCTGCTTGGCGCACCGGGTTCACCGTCATCAGAGCTCGGCGGGGCCTTGTTGCTCTACATCGGCATCCAAACGCTCGTCACCGTCATCCTGCACTTCCACTCACTCGTCCGAGCGCTGAGCCACCCAGCCCACGCCCTCCTCGTTTGCTTTGGCGGAATCGGAGTCGGCATCATCGCCAGCACGCCGGACTTCCTCGGCGACAAGAGCGAACTCGGCTACCGCCTCTTCCTCAGCGCCTACGGCCTCCTCTTCCCCGCCTATGTCTACCTCTGCATGATCCCCACCGCCGACGGCCACGCCGGCCCGACCCGCCGCAAAGCCTTCACCTGGCTCGCCGCGTGCGCACTCGCCGCCCCGTTCTTCTGGCTCGGTTTCATCGAGTTCGAGGAGGTCTACCTCCTCCCGGGCATGGCGATCGTCCTCGCCTCCCGCCTCCTCCTCCCCGGCGGCCCCATCCCCAAACTCCGCCGCGCCGAACCAGACCCCGCCAACTAACCGCGCGCCCAACAACATCGGGTGCCACGGCTTGCTCGCAAGCCGTGCCCTACCCAACCTCGTGGCACTGGCGTCCCGCCCGTGTTCTCCCCACCCTTCAACCTCCCCAGATCTCCCGCAACACCACCCCCGCGGTCTCACGCACCATCTCATCCTCCCCGGCGTCCCGCGCGATCTCCCCGATCCGCGCCCGCAACTCCCGCGCCTGTTGCTCGTGGAACATCCCCGCCCGCACCTGATTCCCCAGCACGACGAGCGCGTTCCGCTTCATCATCGCCAGCGTCGCCCGCTTCATCGCCGACGCCGTGAACGCCTCGCGCCGATCATCCTCCCCCCACCCGAGCACCGCCAGCAGATCAAACGAATCCCGCACCGGCGCATACGCCGCGTTGATCCCCGACTCGTGCTCCCGCGCCCACGCATCGCTCCGCGGCGAGTTGTGCGGGCACACCTCCTGGCACACATCGCACCCGAACACCCAGTCCCCGATCCCCGCGTGCCGCTCTGCCGGAATCGCCCGCCGCCGCTCGATCGTCAGGTAACTGATGCACCGGCTCGCATCCACCGAATACGCCGAGATGCACCCCGTCGGGCACGCATCGATGCACCGCGTGCAACTCCCGCAATGATCCGGCTCGACCCGCTGCCCCCTCGGCGGCTCCAACTCCAGCGTCGTCATCACCCCGCCGAGCAGCAGATAACTCCCCCGCTCCGGATGGATCAGCAGCGTGTGCTTCCCGATCCACCCGAGCCCCGCCTTGAGCGCCAACTCCCGCTCGAACACCGGCGCGGTATCGGTAAACGCCCGGAACCCCGCACCCGGCTCGTGCGCACGCAACGCGTCGCACAGCTCATGCAGCCGCTTCTTGATGACCTTGTGATAATCACGCCCGCGCGCGTACCGCGCGATCCGACCGCGCCCCGGCTCGATCGCCCCGTCCGTCGCATCCTGCCGATCCGCGTACTGATCGGCGACCATGATGACCGACCGCGCGCCATCAAGCAGCCGCGCCGGCTCGAGCCGGATCGACTCGTTCTCGGCAAGGTACGCCATCGTCCCGTGCTTGCCCGCCTCCAGCCACGCGCGGAACTCCGCCGCCCGCTCGCTCACCGACAGCGGCGACACCCCCGCGAGCGCAAACCCACGCTCCCGGGCCAACTCAACGATCCGCTCTGAAGTGAGGGCTCGGCTCACGGGCCAACCCCTTGCGGGACTCACCGACCGGCCGCAACGAACGCGTCCGCACGCCCGTTCGAACGCGCCCCGCCGGCGCTCCGATGACTCTCCGACAGCCCCGCCTTGAAGACGAACTCCGGCGCGGCCTCGAGCTCGGCAATCGGCAGCGGCGCGCCGCGATCCCACAGCCGGTTGTGATCGACGATCACGCACCCCTCGAACCCCGCCGACGCCAGCGCCGCGATCGCCGCCCGCGAATCGGGCGTCCCCTTCCCGAGCGCCACCGTGCGACCGGCTTCGTTCCGCTCGCTCACCTTCGCCATCAGCAGTTTGTCGCCCAACAGCCGCGCCGCCTCGCCGACATCATCGCCAGCCGCAACACCCACCGGCACCGAGTAGCACGCGCCGAGCAGGTTGTTCATGTCCGCCTTCTCGATCAGCTCGGCCAACTCCGCCGCCCTGCAGAACGACCCGCCATTCTCGATCACCACACGCACGCCCGTGTTCCGGCACGCGTCCACCGCACGCTGCAGCCGCTTGGCGACCCGCTTGATCCCGCCCCTTCGGCTCTCGGCCGCCTGCAGCTCGAAACCGAACACCCGCACGAACGGGCAATCCATCGCGCGCGCAACTTCGATGATCCGCCGACACTGACGCACCGGCCCGTCGTAGTCGCCCAACGCCAGCCCGACGATCGGCGGGAACACCGGCTTGTCGAACGAGAGCGAGGTCGCCAGCGAAAGAATCCCGACCCCCGCTTCCTGGAAGCACTGGGCCGTCTTGATCGGGTCCGACAGCAGCGGATCGCACGCAAGATCCGTCGAGCCGAACCCGAAGGTCCGCAACTCCACCGCGTCGTAGTTCGCACGCTTGGCGAACTCCGCGACGCGATCGAGGGTCCATTCGGGGAACGCGACGCTGCTGAGGGCGGGCCGGATCAAGCGGGAAACTCCTGTCATCGGGCCGGCTCGGTCGACCGGCTCCGACCCATCGTAGAGCATCTGTTCGGATCGTCAACGCGTCCCCGCCGCCCCGGTCCGCGCAGGTTCGGCCTCCGGCCCGCCATCGCGCACGCCGTTCTCGGGCCACCCCCCGCCCCGCCCCGCTCCCCGACGCCCCACGACCCGACCCCGCCCCCTCTCGCGCCCCGCCGGGCCACGAGCCCCACCCGCATTCGTTCGCAACCTTGCAGGGTGATGCGCCCCCGCGCCCATCCATCCCCCGCACGACCCGTGCGCATCCTCCCCCACGCCGCCGCCCTCACCGTCTGCGCCACCCTCACGCATCTCATCGGCTGCGGCTCGAGCCCGCTGGCCGAGCACCACCTCATCCGCCGGGTCGTCTTCGAACCCGAGCCGGGCGACGGCCACGCCATCCGCCAACCACGCACCAGCGCGTGGGACGCCGAACCACGCCCGCGCCGACCTCTCGCGCTCGTCCTCGCTCCCGACGACGACTGACCGAGACGAGTAGGCTTCTCCATGCGGCACAAGCCGCGGGGAGGCTCCATGGCGACACGCGAGTTCGAGGAAGGCATCCACACCGATCTCGAGGGTCGGCTCACCTACGCGGGATATCTCCGCCTCGACAAAATCCTCGACGCCCAGCAGCCCCTCTCCGACCCGCCCCACCACGACGAGATGCTCTTCATCATCCAGCATCAGACCACCGAGCTGTGGCTCAAGCTCATGCTCCACGAACTCGAGGCCGCCCGCGCCTTCATCCGCGACGACCAGATCGAGCCCTGCTTCAAGATCCTCGCCCGCGTCAAGCACATCCAGGCCCAGCTCACCAGCCAGTGGAGCGTCCTGGCGACCCTCACCCCCAGCGAGTACCTCCAGTTCCGCCATGTCCTGGGCCCCGCCAGCGGCTTCCAGTCCGTCCAATACCGACTCGTCGAGTTCGTTCTGGGCAACAAGGACGAGCAGATGCTCCGAGTCCACCGCCACGACGCCGACGCCGCCGAGCGCCTCGACAAGGCCCTCCGCGAGCCGAGCCTCTACGACGAGTTCCTGCGCTACCTCGCCCGCCGCGGGCACGACATCCCGCGCGACATCCTCGAACGCGATGTGACCAAGCCCTATGAACCCGACGAGCGCATCGTCGAGGTCTTCCGACGCGTCTACCAACACACCGGCGAGCACTGGGACGCCTACGAGATGGCCGAGAAACTCGTCGATGTCGACGAGCAGTTCTCGCTCTGGCGATTCCGCCACATGAAGGTCGTCGAACGCGTCATCGGCGGCAAGCGAGGCACCGGCGGCAGCTCCGGCGTCCCCTTCCTACGCCAACTCGTCTTCCATGTCTTCTTCCCCGAGCTCTGGCAGGTCCGCACCGCCCTCTAACGCTCGACCTCCGCCGCCAGCACCGGAAACACCAGCACGAACTCCGTCCCCCGTCCCGGCTCGGAGTGCACCTCCAGCTCCCCCCCGTGCGCTTCGACGATCCGCCGGCTCGTCGGGAGCCCCAGGCCCGTCCCGCCCGACTTGGTCGAGAAATACGGCTGAAAGATCTTCGCCAGCGTCTCCTCGGCGATCCCCGGCCCCGTGTCGATCACCCGCAGTTCGCACACCCGCGGCGACCCCTCGCGCCCGCCGCGCACCGCCGTCCGCAGAATCAACTCCCGCGGCGTGCCCGGCGCGTTCCCGGACATCGCCTGCACCGCGTTGAGCAGCAGGTTCAGCACCGCCTGCTTGACCAGCGAGACATCCAGCGGCGCCGCGGGCATATCGCGCGCCAGATCCGCCCGCAGACGGACGCCCTGCTGAGTCGCCTGCGGCGCAAAGAAGTCCAGCAACTCATCAACGATGTCGTTGAGCTTGGCGCTCTCGCGCGAAAGCCGCATCTCCCCCGCGTACTGCAGAAAGTCCTCGAGCGTCGCCCCCAGCCGCTCGGTCTCCCGCCGCAGCGACCCGATCCGCCGGATCAGCCGCTGCCGCTCCTCCTCGGGCAGCGCCGCATCGCGCAGCCCCTCCTCGAGCAACTGCGCATTCAGCGCCAGCGTCGACAGCGGGTTGCGGATCTCATGCGCCAGCCCCCCGGTCAGAGCGCCCACCTCCGCCAACCGCTCGGCCGCGCTCGCCCGACGCTCGGCCCGGCGCGTCCGGCGAACCAACTGCGCCGTGAACACCCAGCCCGCCACCGCCGTCACCAGCATTCCCAGACCGAAGCCCACGAGTCCGTTCATGCCCATTCCATATAAGGAGGAACGGGATGCTACCGCCTCGGCGTCCGCGTATACGGGCGACGAGAAACCACCTGCACATCCAGCGGCTCGAGCCGCTGCACACGCGTCGCACGCCAGCCCTTGTCCGTCCGCTCGGCGTCGTACTCCACCTCGGTGCCATCACGCAGCACCCGGAACCCGTCACCGTCGATCACCGTGTAGTGGGCAAAGATGTCCTGACCCTCGGGCCCGACGAGGAAGCCGAAGCCCTTGCGCGGGTCGAACCACTTGACCACGCCGCGGACGCCTTCGAGCCGTTCAATTGGCTCGGCCATGCTTCACCCCCTCAGCGCCAGAGCCGAAGCCTGCCCCAGCCGCACCCCGGCAACAACCGCCGAAGCACGCGCCAGTGCACGCCGCGGGCCTGATCACCGGCCCCTCGGCCGCCGGAGCAATCACCGACAACCGGCCGTCGGCACGCGGGCGCACCGACAACTTCTCCAGATTACCTCAGGAGGGGTCAGCCGGTCAACGCTCGCCCAAGATTGGGCGGCACCGCCGAGAATGACAGACCGATCAAAAACCGATCAGGCGTCCGCGCCGACCTCTTCGCCCTCGGCCTTGGCGGGCGCCATCGCCTGCTTGCGGCTGAGCTTGATCCGCCCCTGGTCATCCACCTGGATCACCTTGACCTTCACCACATCCCCGATGCTCACCACATCGCCGACACTCTTGACATACCCGTCGGCCAACTCCGAGATGTGGCACATGCCATCGGTCCCCGGGGCCAGCTCGATGAACGCGCCGAAGTCCTTCACGCTCACAACCTTGCCGTTGTAGACCGTTCCGACCTTGATCTCGGCGCACAACGCCTCGATCTCCGCCTTGGCCGCGTCGATGTGCTCCCCGTTCGGCGCCGACACGATCACCGTCCCGTCGTCCTCCACATCGATCGACACCTGGTGACGGTCCTGCAGCGCCCGGATCATCTTCCCGCCCGGACCGATCAGCTTCCCGATCGTCGCCGGGTCGATGTGGATCGTCACCAGGCGCGGGGCGTACAGCGAGATGTCCGCACGCGGCGCGGCGATCACCTTCTCCATCTGGTCGATGATCTCCAGCCGGCCCGTCTTGGCCTGCTCGAAGATCGTCACGATCTGGTCGACCGTCAGCCCGCGGGCCTTGAGATCGAGCTGGATCCCCGTGATCCCGTTCCGCGTGCCCGACACCTTGAAGTCCATGTCGCCGAAGAAGTCCTCCTCGCCGATGATGTCGGTGACGAACAACTCCTTCTCACCGTTCTCATCGGTGAACCGCCCGACCGAGATGCCCGCGCAGGTCGCCGTGATCGGCACGCCCGCGTCCATCAGCGCCAGGCACCCGCCGCACACCGACGCCATCGACGACGAGCCGTTCGACTCGGTGATGTCGCTGACCAGCCGCACCGTGTACGGGAAGTCCTCCGGGCTCGGCAGGATACCCATCAGCGAACGCTCGGCCAGCGCCCCGTGCCCGATCTCACGCCGGCCCGGACCCATGATCCGACCCGCCTCGCCCGTGCAGAACGGCGGAAAGTTGTAGTGCAGCGTGAACTTCTTCGAATACTCCGGCAACAGACCATCAACGATCTGCTCGTCGCGGCCCGTCCCGAGCGCACACGACACGAGGCTCTGCGTCTCGCCACGCTGGAAGAACGCCGACCCGTGCGTGCGATCGAAGACCCCGACCTCCATCTCGAGGGGGCGGATTTCCTTCGCGTCCCGACCGTCGGCCCGGCGGCCCTTCTCCACGATCAGCTGACGAGTGACCTTCTTCTCGAGGCGCCGGAACGCCTCCTTGGCCCACTCGCGATTCTGCCGCGAGGTCTCGTACTCGCCGTAGGTCCCTCCCTCGACAAGCTGGAAGTGCTCGTCGAGCAGCTTCTTGCGGAGCGCGGCGACCTTGTCGTTCCGCTCGGTCTTGCCCTTGATCATCCGCGCCTCGGTCATCTCCGCCAGGCACAGTTCCTTGACGCGATCGGCGATCTCCTGCGGCGGCACATTCAGCGGGTTGCGGATCACCTTCTCCACCCCCACCTTCGACACCAGTTCCTCGATCAGCGACAGGATCTCCTTGACCCCCTCGTACCCGAACCGGATCGCCTCGACCATGTCCTCGTCGCTGATCTCGGCCGCGCCGACCTCGATCATGTTCACCCCGTCCTTGTGCCCGCTGAGCACCAGGTCGAGATCCGAGTACTCCATCTGCGTCACCGTCGGGTTCAGCACGAACCGCGGCCCGTCATCGGTGTAGATCCGCGCCACCCGAACCGTCGCGATCGGACCCTCGAACGGCGCATCCGAGATCGCCAACGCCGCGCTCGCCCCGTTCGACGAGATCACATCCGAGTCGTTCTCCCCGTCGTGGCTCATCACCCAGCACTGGATCTGCACCTCGTCGATGAACCCGTCGGGGAACAGCGGCCTGATCGGGCGGTCGATCATCCGCATCGTCAGGATTTCCTTCTCGTTCGGCGCACCCTCACGCTTGCGGAAGCCGCCCGGGAACTTGCCCGCCGCCGTCAGCTTCTCCCGGTAATCCACCTGCATCGGGAAGAAGTCGAGCCCCGGACGCGGGTCCGCACGCACGCAGGTCGCCAGCACGCTGGTCTCCCCGTAGGTGATGATCACCGCGCTCGTCGCCAGCTTCGCAACGCGGCCCGTCGCGATCGACATCGTGCGCCCGGCGATCTCCTTCGAGACGACGGTCTTGCCCAGAAGTTTCGGGGTGGTGGACATTCAGATGGCCTCCCGGGCACGCGGCCCGATGATGGTGCTCGCCCGCCGAACGACCGATCGTCGCGGTCCGTCGGCGAGGGACCCGGGCTCGTGCGCCCGAACGCCATCGGAGAGGCAGAAGGCACGGGGCAGGCTCGCAACTGCCGCGTGCCCACTGCCACTCAGAAAGAGCGCATCGGACCGGGTCGAACGGATCTCTACAAAAAGACCCGCGGGCCGCTCGGCCCACGGGTCCTGAAAGTCACTTGCGGAGGCCCAGCCTCTGGATCGTGTCCTGGTACCGCTCCGGATTCGTCCGCGACAGGTACCGCAGCAGACGGTTGCGCTTGGCGACCATCATCACAAGCCCACGCCGCGAGTGAAAGTCCTGCTTGTGGTTCCGGATGTGCCCCGCCACCTCCTTGATACGCTCGGTCAGAAGCGCAATCTGCACCTCCGGCGAACCCGTGTCCTTGGCGTCGCGGGCGAATTCCTTCACAACCTCGATCTTCTTCTCGGCGGCGATCATGCGTGCTCTCGGCAGGGCCTCGCCCGAATCCCCTCGCGAGCGGGACCGGGGTACGGCTTCAGTTCGGATTCCGGTACGATCCAAAGACTAGCGCCGGCGGCCACCTGGATCAAGCCTCCAGACTCCCCCCGCCGTCGCTCGCCCACCCATCGTATCCTCCGCGCATCATGGACGAACACCCCGAGCTCTCCCGCCGCGTCCGCTCGCTCAAGCCCTCGGTCACCATCGCCGTCGCCAACCGCGCCAAGGAGATGAAACGCCAGGGCCGCGATGTCCTCTCGTTCACCCTCGGCGAGCCCGATTTCGACACCCCCCAACGCATCAAGGACGCCGCCATCGCCGCCCTCAACGCAGGGCAGACCAAGTACATGCCAACCCTCGGCGACCCCGAGACCCGCGAGGTCATCGCCGCCAAGCTCCGCGACGAGAACCGCATCCCCGGCCTCCGCTTCGACCAGGTCGCCATCGGCGCCGGCGGCAAGCAGGTCCTCTATGTCCTCATGCACTGCCTCCTCGACCCGCCCACCCCGGACCACCCCCCCCAGGAGGTCCTCATCCCCGTCCCCGGTTGGGTCAGCTACGCCCCCATCGCCGAGATCGCCGGCGGCAAGGTCGTCGAACTCGAAACCACCGTCGAGCACGACTTCAAGATCTCCCCCGACCAACTCCGCAGCGCCATCACCCCCCGCTCCAAGATCCTCGTCCTCAACAGCCCCAGCAACCCCTGCGCCACCATGTACACCGAGGCCGAACTCCGCGCCCTCGCCAAGGTCGTCCAGGAAGCCGCCGCCTCCATCGCCCCCGATCTCGTCGTCATCAGCGACGAGATCTACGAGAAGATCGTCTACGGCGACACGCCCCACTTCTCCATCGGCTCGGTCCCCGAGATCGCCCACCGCGTCGTCACACTCAACGGGCTCAGCAAGGCCTTCGCCATGACCGGCTGGCGCTGCGGCTACTGCGGCATCCCCGGGCCCTTCGGCGACCGCCTCATCAACGCCATGGCCGCCCTCCAGAGCCAGATGACCACCAACATCACCTCCTTCAACTACCCCGCCATCCGCGTCGCCCTCACCGAATGCGCCGACGACATCGAGACCATGCGCCGCGCCTTCGCCGACCGCGCCAAGGTCATCATCGCACGCCTCGCCGACATCCCCGACCTCGCCACCGCCACCCCCACCGGCGCCTTCTACGCCTTCCCCAATGTCTCGGCCTACTTCGGCCGCACCAGCCCCGCCGGCCGACCCATCAACTCCGCCCTCGACCTCTGCGAAGCCGCCATCGAGGAAGTCGGCCTCGCCATGATCCCGGGCGAGGACTTCGGCGGCATCGGCCGCGAGCATGTCCGCATCTCCTTCGCCTGCTCCGAAGCCCAGATCCACGCCGGCATGGACCGATTCGCCAAGCTCCTCGCCTCCCTCTCCTGAAGCCCCCCTGCCCCCGAGCCCACACTCCCTACACTCGCCGGATGAGCGCGACCGACACGCCGATGCCGCAGATCATGGAACTCCTCCGCCAGGGACAACTCGCCCCGGCCGAGCAGTTGCTCCGCCAGCGCCTCGCCGCCGGCGCCGCCGACGCCACCACCCTCCTCCTCCTGGGTCAGGTCCTCATCCAGACCCGACGATCCGTCGACGCGATCGAGCCGCTCACACGCGCCCGCGCCGCCGACCCCAACCTCGCCGATGTCCCCCTCTGGCTCGGCATCGCCTGCGACAAACTCGCCGACACCCGCGCCGCCACCGCCCACCTCGCCGACGCCCTCCGCCTTCTCGAAGGTCAGCCCCAGGGCCTCTCCATCGCCGGCCAGGTCCTCCTCGCCAACGACCGCCCGCGCGAAGCCATCGCCTGTCTCGATCAGGTCCGCCTCGCCGCCGGCGATCAGCCCGAACTCGTCCGCGCCCTCGGCATCGCCTACCAGGCACTCCGCCAGGAAGACCGCATCCTCGAATCCCTCGACACACTCGCCCGCCAGCGCCCCGACGACCCCGCCGTCCTCCGCCAGCGCACCAGCCTCTTTGAACGCATGGGCGACCTCGACCGCGCCCGCGCCGAAGCCGAGAAGCTCCTGGCCATCCGCCCCCACGACCCCGTCGGCACCGTCACGCTCGCCAAAATCGAACGCTCCGACAAGGACCCCGACCGCGCCCTCGAACGCCTCCGCGCCGCCGAGCCACACGCCAGCCCGGGCGCCCGCGCCGACCTCAAGATCGAAGCCGCCCACGCACTCGATGCGCTCGGCCGCTACGACGAGGCCTGGAACCTCATGGTCGAGGGACAGGCCCTCTGGGCCGAACTCCCCGCCGTCAAACGCTACGACCCCGAGTCCTACCTCCGCTGGGTCCGCTCCGGTCCCCAGTGGCTCACCCCCGAACGCATCGCCGCCTTCGACCATCCACCCGCCGACCGCGAGCCCCCGATCTTCTTCGTCGGCTTCCCACGCTCGGGCACCACCCTCACCGAGCAGATCCTCGGCGCCCACCCCGACCTCGCCACCAGCGACGAGCGCAGCCTCATGTGGCGCGCCATGGAAGCCATCCGCCTCCGAATCCTCCCGGGAAGCCAGTACCCCGAAAGCATGGGACTGCTCGACGCCGAGGGCGTCCACGCCGCCCGCGACGAGTACTGGGCCTTCACCGAGGACCAACTCGGCGCCACCGAACTCCGCGGCAAACGCCTCGTCGACAAGCGCCCCCTCGCCACTTGGACCCTCCCCATGGTCCGCCGACTCTTCCCCGACTCGCCCGTCCTCTTCGCCCTCCGCGATCCGCGCGATGTCGTCCTCAGCGGCTTCTTCCAGCGCTTCAACCCCAACCACGGCATGGCCCACTTCGCCTCCATCGAATCCACCGTCCGCCTCTACGACGCCGTCATGGACGGCTGGCTCCGCATGCGCGACATGCTCGGCATGCGCATCCTCGAAACCCGCTACGAGTCACTCGTTCACGATGTCGAAGCCCACGCACGCAAGCTCATCGAGTTCCTCGGCCTCCCCTGGAGCGACGAGGTCCTCGACTTCCAGCGCGAGCACAAGACCCGCTTCGTCTCCACCCCCAGCTACGCCGCCGTCCTCAAGCCCGTCAGCACCCGCGCCATCGGGCGTTGGAAGAACTACGCCAAGCAGCTCGAGCCCGTGCTCCCCACCCTCGAGCGCTATGTGAAGGAATTCGGCTATGAGTGATCTGGAGACCAACCTGCGCGCCGCCGCCGATCGCCACCGCGCGGGCGACCTCCTCGCCGCCGAAGCCGGCTACCGCGCCATCCTCGACGACCACCCCGCCGAGGCCCGCGTCTGGAACATGCTGGGCCAGGTCTACACCCAGCGCCAACTCCACGACCGCGCCGCCGAAGCCATCGCCAAAGCCGTCGAACTCGACCCCGAGCAGTTCGTCTACCGCTACTTCCTCGGGCACAGCCTCCGCCGCCTCGGCAAGCTCGAAGCCGCCGCCGACGCCTTCGCCCACGCCGCACGCCTCCGCCCGGACCACCTCGAATCCCACTGGCACCACATCCAGTGCCTCGAGCGGCTCCACCGCGACACCGCCACCGCCCGCGAGGCCCTCGAAGCCGCCCTCCCCGCCGCCGCAACCGAAGCCAGGCGCCTCGCCGCCGAGGCCCAACGCTCCCGCCGCCACCGCGACGCCCTCCTGCTCCTCGAGCGCGCCACCGCCCTCGACCCCGGCGACGCCGCCGCCTGGCACGCCCTCGCCGCCGCCCGCGAGCAGTACAAGGAACTCGCCGCGGCACTCGAAGCCGAGCAGCAGGCCATCGCCCTCGATCCCTCCCTCGAAGGCGCCGCCGCACGCATCGTCAGCCTCTGCGAGCGCCTCAACAAGCTCGAGGACGCCCGCTGGTACGCCGGCGCCGCACTCGAACGCGACGCCGGCGATCCCGACCTCAACCTCGCCCTCGCCAAGATCGACCGCCGCGACGGCAACCTCCCCGCCGCCCGCCAACGCCTCGAAGCCCTCACCCGCTCGCCGCGCATCAGCAGCAAGTGGACCTTCGGCAACATCCTCGTCGAACTCGGGCACACCCTCGACGCCATGGGCGACTACGACAACGCCTTCGCCTGCTTCACGCGGGGCCAGCAGGTCCTCAGCGAACGCTCCCAGGTCCAGTCCATCCCCATGCACGACTACCCCGCGTGGATCCAGTCCGTGCAGTCCAAGATCACCCCCGATCGCGTCGCCGGCTGGCAGGACCCCTCCAACCTCAACCCCGCCACCGCCCCCATCTTCTTCGTCGGCTTCCCCCGCTCGGGCACCACGCTCCTCGAGCGCATGCTCGACGCGCACCCCAACCTCATCGCCACCGACGAAGCCGGCCTCCTCCCCGACCTCATGAACAAGGCCAAGGCCAGCCTCGGCGACCGCATCCTCTACCCCGAGAACCTCGACCTGCTCACCGACGAGCAGATCCAGTCGCTCCGCGCCGCCTACCTCGAAGACGCCCGCGCCCTCCTCGGCCCCGAGCGCGCCGAAGGCAAGCGCATCGTCGACAAGCTCCCCCTCAACATCACCCGCCTCGCCGCCGTCCGCCGCATCTTCCCCGACGCCAAGGTCCTCGTCGCGATACGCGACCCGCGCGATGTCGTCCTCAGCGCCTTCTTCCAGGTCCTCGCACCCAACCACGCGATGGTCCACTTCCACCGCCTCGACACCACCGCCAACGCATACGCGCTCGTCATGAACCTCTACCTCCGCCAGCGCGACACCCTCGGCCTCGACCTCACCGAGAGCCGCTACGAAGACCTCGTCGCCGACCCCGAAACCCAGGCCCGCCGCGTCGTCGAAGCACTCGGCGAGCCGTGGTCCGACGAGGTCATGAACTACCGCGACAAAACCGCTGGCCAGCAGATCAACACCCCCAGCTACCAGGCCGTCACCCAGCAGACCCATTCCAAGGCCGTCGCCCGCTGGCGCAACTACGCGAGACACCTCGACCCCGTGCTCCCGATCCTCCAGCCCTTCGTCGAGGAATTCGGATACGAGCGCTGACGCCAACGGCACCGGCCGCCAAACCAAAGGAGGCCGACCATGTCCGAACGCAACTCTCTCTCGCTCGATCAGCAGCCCCACGCCCAGCTCGGCTGCGGCGCGCTCATCCTCATCGCCCTGATCGTCCTCTTCCTCGGCCGCGCCGACACCGAAACCCTCGAGCAGGAGGTCGAACGCCTCAGCAACGACCTCCAGAGCGTGCGCAACGACCTCCAGACCGCCGCCACCCAGCGCCGCGAACTCAGCGAGCAACTCCGCTCAGCCAACGACAAGCTCGACACGCTGACGGCTCGTTCGCCCGATTGACAGCCTCACCCCGCCGACGCCGCCCGAAACACCTCGAGCACCTCCCGCCCGACCTGCGCGCACCGCTCGTCGTACACCCGCGCCTCGTCCGCCGTCCCATCAGCACTCTTCGGATCCTCATACCGGATCGCGAACCGCGCCTCCGCGCCCGGCACCACCGGGCACGCCGCGTCCGCCGACGCGCACACCATCACCGCGATCACCCCCTCCCGAGGGTTCGGCGGATCGCTGTACACCTTCGAGAAACACGGCAGCGCCTCGTCCAGCGGGCCCGTCCGCACCTCGTACACCGGGTTCTCCGCACGATCCAGCGAGCCGTTCCCCCGCGTCACCAGGAACCCCGCCCGCTCCACCGCGCCCACCGCGTTCGGATGAAACGCAGTCGACTCCGTGCCCCCCGAGTACGCCCGCACCCGCGGCATCCCGAACCACCGCGCCCCCGCGTGCGCCCAGATCGCCCCCAGATGGCTCCGCCGCGAGTTGTGCGTGCACACGAACAGCAGCGACCGATCCCCGCCCTCGGCCAGCACCCGCGCCAACTCGAGCAGCCGCTCCAGCCGCTCGCCCGGAATCAGCCCGCGCTCTCCGAGCAATCGCTCGATCGTCGCCCCGAGTTTCGCCGTAAACCGCAGCGTTGTTCGCTCACCCATCAGCATCGTCGTCCACTCGCCACGGACGCGCCACCGGCCTGCTCACTGGCAGCCCGAGGCATCCCAAAAGAACTCCGCCCGCGCGATCTTCCCGTCCTTCACCGTGTAATGGCACGCCTCTTCGAGCTTCATCCGCTGCCCCGCCATCGGCCCGCCCTTGGCGGTCACATCCACCGTCATGAACACCACGAACCGGTCCTCGAACGGGTACGGCCCGTCCACCCGCCCGTCGTGAACCTCGTGGTTCTCCGTCCACCAGTCCGCACCCTTGAGAATCGTCTCCTTCCCCACGCTCTCACGCGGGAAGGTTCCCGTCGGGTCCTCCATCGGCTCGACCGAAACCGCGTCGTCGGCGTACAACTCCTCGATCGCCCGCCGGTTCTCACCCCGCCGGCAAAGCTCCACCAGCCGCCGCCCGACATCCAAAGTCTTCATGCTCTTGCTCCCAAGGCCCCACGCGTCCGACGAGCCTACCGATCGCCCGCCCCCGCGTCGACCACGCCGACACCACACCAATCGTCAGATTCGCGCAAAGACCAGCGCCAACCACCCGCGCCCCGATCGCCCCGCCTCATTCAGGAATCGGCGTCACCCGCACGCGGTAGTCCAGCCTCGGCAAGCCGGGCCGCGCCGGATCCGTCGCGTTGCGATACTCGATCAGCAGCCGCCTCTCACCCGAAGGAAGCCGCCACCACTTCGCACCCGCCTCGCCAGGCCCGAGCCGCGACCACTCCCGCCCCGCGTTGCTGCACACCGCCAGCGACCCGCCGACGCCCGGCTGCACCCGCAGCCCCGCCCACTGGTCCGCATCGCGGAAGCTCGCCCGGATATCGCACGCCAGCGCCACATTCGTTGCCAGATCGATCCGCCGCCAACCCTCGGTCAACAGGTGCCGGCGCGAACTCGCCGCCCCGATCGCCGCCTTCGTTTCCTCGGCACTCGGCGGACTGACCAACGGGTCGCCATCGAACGGCGTCCCCAGGCTCACCGCCACACGCACCCGATCCGGCTCGGTGCCGTCCGCGCCGTCCGGATCCGCCTCGCTGTACGCCGGCCCGGGCGTCACCCCCGCCGCCGACGCAGCCTTCGCATCCGCCGCCCGCCTCCGCTCGAGCTCCGCACCCGTCAGCCGGATCGGCGCGCCCAAGTCCTCCAGCCCCGCGTCGTCGGCGATCGCGTCCACCGCCTGCAACGCCAGCAGCGCCAGATTCCGATCCGTCTCGTAGAACTGCGTCGCCCCGCCCGCGCGCGACACCACCCACCCCGTCACCTCGTACACCTGGTCCGTGTACCTGCTGGGCCAGGTGATCGTCACCCGCGCATCCCAGCCACCCAGCGCGTTGCGCCCGCCCTCGTGCACCTTCACCCGAGGCTCGGTCGGCGAGCTCTGGTAGAACGACACGATCCCCCGCGCGTTCGCCGCACCCAGCGAGATCGCCTCATCCGGCGGCCCCCACGCGCCCCGCGTCACGCCGACGCCTACCAACCCCGCCGATCCAAGCGCCAACGCACCGATCAACAACGCCTTCGCAATACGCATGCTCATGCCCGGCTCTATCGGCCGACCCCCTCCCATCGCTCGAAACGGATCCCGCGCACCCGGCCGTTCCCCACGATCAGCCCGGTCACCCGCCCCTCGTCATCCCGCTCAAACGCCACCTGCGCCACCGGCATCGGGCCCGTGAACCGATCCTTCTCGCCAGCCTTCAACTCACCCGGCTCGAACCGCCGGTGCGCAATCATCAGCTTCCCTTCCTCCACCGACACCGTGTAAAACGCCTCCAGCTCCTCGCTGAAGTACCGCCCCGCATACTCCTCAAGCTCCTCCGTACTCGGCGACCAGGGCTCCTCGCCCAGCCGCTTCGCAGGATGCTCCCCGTTCTGATGCAGCATCAGCGAAGGCACGCTCCCGTCGTCGGCCACCTCGAACTCCACCTCCGCGTTCACCCGCTGGATCCGGAACCGCGTTGCCGACACCGGCTCGATCGCCAGCTTCGGCTGCCGCGTCGCTTGCACGAACAGGTCTTCCCCTTCCCTCGAGAAGGTCATCACGAACCCGGGCACCTCCTCGAGTTCGTACCGACCCGCAAACCGATCAAAGCTCTCCGCATCGAACGACGCCGCATCGAACGCGTCCTCATCCCCATCCGCCGCGGCGACCTCCGCCTCCTCGGCCGCGCCCTCGGCCTCCATCTCATCCCCGAAGAACCGCTCGGCGATGTCGAACGCCACATCCGCCGCAAAGGTCGCGTTGTTGCTCTGAACGATCACCCCCGCGTCGATCTCCGGGTAATAGACGAACTGCGACCGGTGCGCCGAGTCCGCCCCGCCGTGCTGGATCCGCTCCAGCCCGCGCTGCTCATCCAGGAACAGCCCGAACCCGTAGTTCGTCTCCCGACCGCTGTTCAGCACATACTTCGTCGTCATCAGGTCCACGACCCGCGTGCTCCCGACCGTCGGCGAGCGATAGTTGCTCATCCACTTCACCAGGTCGTTCACGCTCGCGTAGATCCCACCCGCCCCCATCGAGGCCCCGAGGTCCCGCGAATTCCTGAACCCGCCACCCTCGGCCGGCGCATACCCCATCGCCGCCCCGGCGATGATCTGATCCTGCGACGACTTCACCACCGAGTCGTCCATGCCCAGCGGCTCAAAGATGTTCCCCTTCACCCACACATCGAACGGCTCGCACGTCACCCGCGCCACCACCTCCGCGAGCAGCCCGATCGCCGTGTTGTTGTAGTTCCAGTCCGCCCCGGGCTCGTTCTGAAGCTCCGGCTGCCGCTGCACGATCGCGATCAACTCCTCCCGATCGATCGAGTCACCCCGGTCCAGCCGCCGTCCCGCCAGCAGCAACGCGTTGAGAAACTCCCGGTACCCGCTCGTGTGCGTCAGCAGATGCCGGATCGTCACCGCCTGATCAAACTCCGGCAGCTCCGGGATGTAGGTCCGGATGTCATCGTCCAGCGACACCTCACCACGCTCGACCAGCAGGCAGATCGCAAACGCCGTGAACTGCTTCGAGGTCGAACCGATGTTCGTCGGCGTGTCCAGCGTGAACGGAATCTCATACGCCAGATTCGCCAGCCCGAACGCGTGCGAGAAGATCACCTCTCCGTCGTCCACCACCGCAATCGCGCCCCCCGGCATCCCCGGCAGGTCGTACACCGCCACCAACTGCTTCACCCGCTCACCCGGCTCGTCCGCGATCGGCTCGCTCAGAATCAGCGACACCGCCACAGCCCCCGCCCCGTCCTCAAACGGCGACACCCTCACCGTGTACACGCCCGCCTCGTCGGACTCGAACCGGAACACCTCCCACCCCGACGCCGGCCCATCGAACCGACCGATCTCCTCCCCGTCCGGCCCCACCACCGTCACCACCACATCCACCGAAACCTGATCCGCCGTGCCGATCACGAACTGATCCGCCGCAAGCTCCAGCGAGAACGACCGCTCCTCCCCCGCCCCCAGCGTCCACTCGTACCGATCCCCCATCGCCAGCGGCGTCGCCTCCTCCGCCTGCGCCCACGCCCGTCCCGCCGAGCACGCCAGCAGCAACGCAACAGTCGGCACAGTCAGCAACGAACCTCGGCGGATGGTCATGGAACAGTCCTCTCTAAATGCAGCGCCCCGGCCGCGGCCCACGCAGGCCACGCCCCACGAGCCACCCTTGGGGTTTCCGCCGCAGCGCTTTCAGCATCCCCGCCGCCCGCGTCAGAAGTCAAACGGGCCCCGCTCCCGCAGGGCCCGCCAGGCATTCCACATCCGCTCGCTTCAATCCTTCAGCCGCGTCCCGTCCCAGGGGCAGTAGTTCCACGAGATATGCCCCTCCCGCGAGCACTTCTCGCACACGAAAGGCTCATACAGCGAGTCCAGCGGCAACTGAAAATCAATCCGCCCCCCCGCCTCGCTCCGATGCCTCTTCAGGTCCACCCGCAGCCGCCCCGCCTCGTACGCCGACACGATCGGCTTCCCGTCCACGCCCTGGTTCTTGAACAGGTACAGGTGAAAGTTCTCCCCCATGCTCCCCATCGCCGCCGACAGCATCGGCGCCAGCATGTTCAGCACCATCACCGCGTCCCCCGAACGCGCCTGCGAAGGCTCCAGCCGAACCGTCCGTCCGTCCTCGCCGACATAGCTCACGCTCATCGACGAGGCCACCTCGCTCTTGTTGTGGAAACGAAACTCGCCAAACTGCGAGATGTCTGCGCGCACCACACCGATCACAAAATACGGCGACAACGCCTCGTCCATCGCCGCACGATCCGCCTCCCCCACCGTCGGGTCCTGCGCCAGGCTCACCTGCCAGAACTCGTGCGGGATCCACCACACCAGGTTCATCCCCTCGGTCGGCTCCGCCGCAAGCTGCGTCTCGGTTGTCAGCCCGTCCAGGCTCACCCGCTCAAACGGCTTCCGATCCCCCGGCCCCGCCAGCGCCGCACCCGCCGCAAGCCCGCTCGCCAGCACCATCGTCGTCAGTCGTCGCATGCCCTGCTCCTTAGATGATCGCCCGCGCCCCAGCGCCGGCACCAGAACCTCAGTCAGCCCGGGATCAAACAAAGCCCGCCACTCGGCAGCCTACCGGACCCGCTCGGAACGAACATGCGCCATCCACTCGCCGCCGTGCACCTCCCCCTGCTTTCAAACCAACTCTTGACACGATTCTCCCTCCCCTCCAAACATCCCTCCGCGCTCCGGGCCGGCGGAGACGCGCCAAACCAACCCCCGGCCAAGGCCAACTCCCCATGCCCGCCACCATCCAAACGCCCGTCGACCGCCATCTCCATGTCATGGGCACCGAGGTCGAGGTCCTTCTCTCGGCCGAACAGACCCGCGGCGCCTGCTCCATGACCCGCATCGCCGTCCCCGGCAACTGGGCCGTCGTCCCCCACCTCCACCTCTACGAAGACGAGATCTTCCATGTCCTCACCGGCGAGATAGATGTCACCGTCGCAGGAGTCACCACCCGCGTCCCCGCCGGACACTCCGCATTCGCCCCTCGCCTCCAGCCCCACCAGTTCCGCACTCCGACCGCCGCCCCCGCCAACATCCTCGTCACCACCACGCCCGGCGGCATCGAGCACTTCTTCGCCGCCTGCGACCGCGCCTTCCCACGCAACACCGAGCCCGATCTCGCCCTCGCCGCCGACCTCATCGAACGCTTCGGCATGCGCATCGCCGCCGATTGACCCCTCCAATCACCCCACGGCAATCCCCATCTGCCCCCCCACGCCCACGCCAACGCATGCTCCGGAGCAACCCCAATCGGGAGAACTCCGATGAGCACCATCGCCTTTCCGATCGTCTTCCACACCCCCCGCATCCGGGCCCCCCGCGTCTCCCGCCGAGCCGACGCCAACCCCCGACGACGCCCCCGCGGCCTCGCCGCCGGCTACCGCCTCCTGGCGTGGCGCCACCTCCGCAAGGGCCATCTCGTCGAGGCCCGCGCCGCACGCGACTGCAGCGACGCCCTACGCGAAGACGCCCGCTGACGCCTCCATCCACACGCGGGGCTTGACTCCCGACCCGCGCCCCCGCATCGTTCCCCGGGAGGCGCCATGCCCTACCGCTTCCGGTCGCACGACCGATCCACCGCCCACGCCGTCCGACGCATCGCCCGCGAGCAACTCGCCCGCGCCATCCGCGAGATCGACGACCCGTCGCTCCCCGTCGACGACAAGGTCCACCAGGTCCGCAAGCGCTGCAAGAAGGTCCGCGCCCTGCTCCGGCTCGTGCGAGGCTCCCTCGCCGACTCCTCCCCCGAGAACCGCTTCCTGCGCGACACCGCCCGGCTTCTTGCCCCGCTGCGCGATGCCGATGTCCGCGCCGCCACCTACGACAAGCTCCTCGACCACCACGCCTCACAGGTCAACCGCCAGGCCTTCGCGCCCATCCGCGCCGCGCTCACCCGCCGCAGCGACAAACTCGCCGAACGCATCGACCCGGGCGACCGCCTCGACCAGGCCCGCGCACGCCTCGCCGACATCCGCAAACGCGCCAAGTCCTGGAAGCTCTCATCCAAGGGCTTCGCCGCCCTCGAGAAGGGCCTCGCCAGGACCTACCGCCGCGCTCGCGAGGACCGCGCCGCCCCCGGCACGCCCCCCGAACAGCGCCACGAGTGGCGCAAGCGCATCAAGGACCACTGGTACCACACCAGGCTCCTCGATCGCATCTGGCCCCAACAGATGCACGCCCGCCGCGAGATGGCCCACGACCTCGCCGAACTGCTCGGCGACGAGCACGACCTCGTCGTCCTCCGCGACACCATCGTGCGCACACCCGACCTCGCCGACCCCGACACCGTCCAGGCCTTTCTCGCCCTGCTCGATCGCCGCTCGCTCGAACTCGCCGCCCGCGCCGAGCCACTCGCCGACCGCCTGCTCGCCGAAGCCCCCGAGCAACTCGTCGACCGCTGGCGCCTCTATTGGCGCGCCTGGCGCCGCGGCGAGCGCGGCATCATCCAAGCCACCGAAGCCGCCGACCCCACCCCGCGCACCAACCACGATTGATCAAGGCCCGGGCTTCGGCTCGGCGTAGAAGCCCTGCCCCGTATCCACCAGCCGTCCCTTTCGCGCCAGAGCCTTCCAGATCGCCGCCGGGAATCCCTCGGGAGGCGTGATCGCATCGATCTGGCTCTTCCGCCCCCCCGAGGTGTACCGCCCGCCAAGCTTCGACTCATCGGCCAGCCGCTGCACCTTCAGTCGCTTGCGGAACGCGCGCAGCGCGTGGTCGAGTTCATTCTCCGGGAACTCCGGCCCCGCCTCCTCCGCCGGCGCCGACGGGCGCTCCAGCCGCCCGATCAGCGCATCCAGCCCCGCCGCGTCTTTCGCCTCGACCACCCGCGCCGCTTCCGCCGGATCGACCGGCATCCGCGGCAGCAACCGTCCGACCGTCGCCCACGCATCCACGATCTTGAACCCGTTGCCCGAGGTCGTGATCTCGCCATGCAGCGAGCGCAGCTTCTGAATCGCGTTCATGGGCCGATCCTACCACCCGCCCCCAGACGGCCAGAAGGATCGACTCCCAATCACTCGCCAAACACCCGGATGTTCGGACTCGATCAAGCCAGGAGTGAGTTAGAAGAATTGGGTTGTTGCGGCTCCGACCCGTGGGGTAGTCTGACACCAGCCCTCCGTGGGGGAGGGCGTTCAACTCGTGGGGAGATAAACCATGAAGATCACAGTGGCAGCTCTGGGCCTTCTGGCCCTGAGCGGGATCGCCGCGGCGGATGTCGTCAGCCCCGGCTTCGAGCAGGGGCCGGCGGTCTCAGAGATCCGCTTCTCGCCGACCGATACCGACGGGCTCGGCTGGTTCGCGTCCAACACCGACGGCGAGCGCTTCCAGGCGACCGGCGCCAAGCCCGCCGCCGAGGGCGAGTACTACGCGAGCCTCCTCCAGAACGGCGGTGCCTACGACGGCGCCCCGCTCGGCGTGGGCGACTTCGGCTTCACCGGCTTCGACCGGATCTACGCCGAATTCGATGTCCTGCCCAACACCCAGTACACGATCAGCTTCATGCACGCCAGCGACGACCGGTTCGGGTATGTCGCCGCGACCAGCGTCGTCGAGATCGTCGATGTCGGGAACAACGCGACGCTCGACCAGCGGATGTTCGCCACGCCCGGCTTCTTCCAGTGGACCGGGGAGTCCTTCTCGTTCACGACCGGCGCGACGACGACCACCGCCGCCGTCGCGTTCACGGTGATGGGCTCGATCAACGCGAGCGGCGTGTTCGACGCCGTGTCCATCACGCCCGCGCCGGGCTCGCTGGCCCTGCTGGGCCTCGGCGGGCTGGCGATGGCGCGCCGCCGCCGCTGATCGCTCGCGGAACCGAGTGAATCGTCAAACACACCCCTCCGGTCCGCGCCGGAGGGGTGTTTGCGTGCGCGAACGGTTTGGGTGTGCGGTTCGCCGTGTGGACTTCGGACGCGTAGGGTCCGAGAGAGCGAAAGGAGTTGATGATGTCCGAACATGTGTACAAGGTGGTTGAGATCGTCGGGTCTTCGGCGAAGGGGAGCGACGAGGCGGCTCGGCGGGCGGTGGAGTACGCCGCGTCGAGCGTGCGGAACATGCGGTGGGCGGAGGTGGTCGAGACGCGCGCGCAGATCGAGGACCAGCGGATCGCGCACTGGCAGGTGAAGCTGAAGATCGGGTTCACACTGGAAGGGAGTTGATCCGGGCGTCTTCGGGGGCGGGTCGGACGCCGCGGATGCTGTTCGAGCGCTTGCGCCTCTCCGGATCTCGGAGGGGCGTTTTGCTACGCGGCGGGAGCGGCGCCGATTTTCGATCCGGCGGGGCATCGCGGCCGTTCCGTGGGGCGAAAAATACGGGAGCGACCCGGTGGGGGTTGAACGGCTCTGGAGTCTTGATCGGAGGGTGCGATGGGCAGGTTGGCGGTGGCGTTCGGGGCGGTGCTGGTGTTGCTTGGAATCGGGGCGTACATCGCGTCGGGGGCGGCGAGCATGACCTCGATGATCCCGGCGTTCTTCGGCGTGCCGATCGCGGCGTGCGGGTTTGTGGCGATGAACCCGGCGCGGGCCAAGCCGGCGGGCATCGCGGCGATCGTGATCGCGGCGCTGGGGGTGATGGGTTCGTTGTCGCGGATCGTGCCGGCGCTGGTGCGGGGCGAGTCGATCGACTTCGGGCTGGCGACGATCGTGCAGCTCGCGTTCGCGGCGATCGCGGGCGCGTTCGTGGTGCTGGCGGTGCTGACGCTGCGGAAGTGATCGGCGGGGCGTGCTGGATGGCGCTGCGGCGGGGACGCGTCGGGCGGAGGGTCCGACGGTTGCTGGCTGCGCGGACGGGCTGCCGCGGCTGTTGAGATGGAGCGGGTTGCGGCGCGTGTGAGCGCGGCCGCGGCTTTGCGCTGTGACTCGTTGGCGAGGCGCTGGTCGCGGGTGTCGGGGCGCGCGGTCGCGATGCGATTGAGGGTGGCGGCCGCGGCTGGGAGCGAGGCGGCGCGCACGGCGGCGGCGCGGGCGTTTGAGAGACGCGCGTGGGCGGCGAGGCGCTGGGTGAAGAAGGGGTGGGCGAGCAGCCGCTCGAGTTGCGGGAGCGTGAGGCGGTGGATCTCGCAGAGGTCGAAGAGGGAGAGGTGGTCGGCGGCTTCGAGCCAATCGCGGAGGAGGGCGATGGGGTCGAAGTCGGGGTCGAGGTCGGGGAAGTCGGTGAGGATGGATTCGGGGGTGGGGTCGGTTGGGCTACCGGTGGTCGGATCGGCGGGATGTCGGAGTTCATCCCGAAGTGGTTGCATGGCGATCATGCGGGGACGCTACGGCGGGGCGTCGGGGGATCAATGTGTGGGGTGGGGAGTGGCGTGGGGTTTGCGCATGGGGTTGGGAGGTTGGGGGAAGAAGCACTGGGAGCCGGGGCGGTATGCGGTGGCACCGGGCGTCAACCGACAGGATCGTCGTGAGCACTGGCGGGCAAGCCGCCAGTGGCACCCGGCACCCAGTTAGAATGCCGCCGTCGGCGAGGCGACCTTCGCCCCGCAATGGAGGCTTCCGATGCAGCAGATCTTCAAGTTGCTGGCGCAGGTCGGACAGTGGGTTGTCAGCAACCCGCGGCACATGCAGAAGACAACTCAGATTCTCTATTCGTCGCAGCAGATCTACCGGAACCTCTCGCCGGACACGCGCGAGAAGGTTGACCAACTGATTGTTGAAGGCTCGAAGCAGCTCGCGCTGGTTGCGTTGGACCAGGCGTTGAACATTGCCGAGTCAAAGGCCGCGTCGATGGGGCTGAACACGACGGCGATCGGCCTAGTGCGGAAGGGCATCCGGCGGGCGGCAGAGGTTGGGCTGGAGAAGGCGATCGAGGAAATCCGGGCGTCGTAGGGGGTTGCGGGTGGAGAAGTGCACTGTCTGCCGCGAAGCGCCTAGACGGTGGCACCTGTCAACCTTCGAGATCGTCGTGCGCACTTGCGGACAAACCGCCAGTGACACGCGACGCATGGGGTGAGATGGCTGGTGGAAGAAGCACCCGGCTGGGGTGAGGTGTGGGTGGCGAAGAGCACCGTCTACCGCTGCGCGGATAGACGGTGGCACCCGGCCGCCAGTGGCACAAGGCGCAGACCTCGTTGAAATCAACCGCCCTTGGGCAGCGCCTCGAGCCGGCTCTTGGAGAACTCGGACCCGGCTTCGGCAGCCTGCTCGTACCAGCTTCGAGCTGCTGTCAGGTTCCTCTCAACGCCGGTCCCTGTCTCATACATCCAGCCGAGTCGTTCCTTGGCGAGGGTGTTTCCCCTTGCCGCACCGGTGCTCATGTAATGCATTGCGCGTGATGGGCTGGCTTCCACGCCCCTGCCTTCGAGGTACATCATGCCTAGGCGGTATGCCGCGCCGGCTCTCCCGTTGCCTTCCGCCCGCGCATACCAGTAGTGAGCCAGAGCCATGTCAACGGGAGTGCCTTGGCCATTCTCATGCATGAAGCCGACCCACTCCTGAGCTTCGGCATTATCCATTTCGGCGGCGGTTCGAAACAGTCTGAGCGCCGTTTCTTGCCGTTGCACGGCCGACTGATCATCATCCAGTGCCTTCGGCATCTTGTCGTTGTAGGTCAATCTCGCGATCGCGACGATCGCCCGAGGATCATCGCCGGCCTCCGTGTAGTACCGCACCGCGGCCACCATGTTCCTTGGCACTCCAAGCCCCTGGCGATACATCTCCCCGATATGAAACCGGGCCTTGGGGTGTCCGAGGGACGCCGCTTTCTTGAAGTGCGACATTGCGGCGACATAGTCCTTCTCCACCTTGCCGATGCCATTCAGCGCCGCCAGCCCTAGGGAGTACGCCATAGATGCGTTGACATCAGGCTTGGTCGTCGGCGCTGACTCCTTCGATTCCGCCGAGGTCTTCGCCTCGGCTTGCTGACGGGCCTGCTCGATCGCTCGCGCACGCGCTTTGCGCTGTGCGTTGGTCAGGAGCGGCCTGCCGGGCGTGCCGTTGTATGCGATATCGAACTGGAACTCGCCATTCCGAAGCCCGCGGACGCCCAGAGACATCTCGATCTCCGCGTAGTCCGGGTGATCTTGCGGCGGACTGCTCCAAGCATAGCTGAATTTCTGATCTAGTCGTACGGGCACGGGCCCGATGTCGTCCGGGATCTTCTCAGTACGGCCTGACGGCTTAAACTTTATCTCTTCGCCGCGATCGTTGAAGAAACCCACCAGCGCGTAACGGGAGTAGGTGATGTTGACGCGTTGGCCGGGCTCTAGCCGGTACCGACCCGAGACTCGCCATTCGTAGCGGGTCAGATGAGGATGCTCGTAGAGAGTCACCGCCCAGAGAGGATGGGTTCCGCTATTACGGATATACAGATCGATGAACTGTGCCTTACTCATCGGCGCAAGGCACAGCAAGAGCAACGCTGTCATCGGCTGGATCAATATTCTCATTCGTGGCTCCCGCTTCAGCTCGCGAACTTCTGGGCCGCGTGACCAAGATGTCACCGTGGCTATGCGGCAAACCGCGGCACTCGGGGCAGAACCTGTGTGGACTGCGAGCTCTGGCGGCATGGGTTCACCGGAGAGTCACAGATTCCCCCTCCGCTCCTGCTCGAGTTCGAGGGCTTCGAAGAGCGCCTTGAAGTTGCCCTTGCCGAAGGACTGGGAGCCTCGGCGGCAGATGATTTCGAAGAAGAGTGTGGGGCGGTCCTGGAGGGGTTTGGTGAAGAGTTGGAGGAGGTAGCCCTCGTCGTCGGCGTCGACGAGGATGCCGAGGTCCTTGATGCGGTCGTGGTCTTCCTTGACGGCTTCGTGGCCGTTCTCGGTGAGGACCTTGTTGACGCGGTCCCAGACGATGTCGTAGTAGGTGTCGGGGAGGCTGAGGAAGTCGACGCCGCGTTTGCGGAGTTCGGCGACGGAGTGGAGTTCGTCGTCGGTGCGGAGTGCGAGGTGCTGGACGCCGGGGGTCATGTTGTGCCACTCCAAGTATTCCTGGATCTGTGACTTCTTCTTGCCCTCGGCGGGCTCGTTGATGGGCATCTTGATGAGGTGGTTGCCGGAGGCCATGACCTTGGACATGAGCGCGGAGTATTCGGTGGAGATGTCCTTGTCGTCGAAGTGCTTGAACATCTTGAAGCCCATGACATCCTCGTACCACTGGACCCAGTGGTTCATCTTGCCCTCTTCGACATTGCCGACGCAGTGGTCGACATACTTGAGGCCGCAGGGGTGCTTCTTGTTGTATTCGTTGACGGGTGAGTCGATGGCGCGGAAGACGGGCATGAAGGGGGTGTTGGACTTCTTGATTTCGGGGAGTGCGTAGGCGCCGGTGCGAGAGACGAAGGTGTGGACGACGCGGCCGTAGGTCTTGATGGAGGCGACGGTGACCGAGCCGTTGGCGTCGGAGAGGGTGCGTGGCTCGGCGTTGGGGGTGCCGCCGTTTTTGACGGCCTGTTCGAAGGCGGCTTGGGCGTCGTGGACGGTGAGCGCGATGTCCTTGACGCCGTCGCCGTACTTTTTGATTTCTTCGGCGGCGGGGTGTCGGTCGTGGAGGGGTGTGGTGAGGAGGATGCGGATGTTGCCCTGGGTGAGGAGGTAGTCGGCCTCGTCGCGGGAGCCGGTGGTGAGGTCGGCGACCTGGGAGATGTTGAAGCCGAAGGTGTGGGCGTAGAAGTAGGCGGCCTGTTTGGCGTTTCCGACATAGAAGCGGACATGATCCACATCGATAAGAGCCAGCGGGTCGGCCTTGGTGCCGACCCCCGTGGTGGTCGCGGTGGTCATTTGGTGGTCTCCAGTGCTTGGGCGGGAAGCCGCGCCTTTCGCGGCGGGAGCCCAGGTCCCTCTGCTTGGATTCTACCCGGTGCGGGGCGTTGGCCGGCGGGGGAGGGGCGGGAATGGGCGATGGCTCGCTTGGATTTTGATAGGGAGAGAGGCGATGTTGGGGTCGGGTGGGTTTGTGGACCGATGACAGGCGGGCGAGGGGACCCCTATGATTGCCTTCGCGTATCTCGGCCGGGCTTGAGTTCCGGCCGCGCGAGCGAGTCAGCCCGCGGATGGATTCCGGGCCGCTCGATGAACGATCCGGCCCGTGGCGTCGGCGGAGCGCGTCGCGTCGGGCAACCGAGACCCATCGGATGAGTCAGCAGAGCGATCGGGCATACTTCGGGCCGTATATGTTGGTGCGGCCGCTGGGGCGGCACCAGCTTGCGGACCGTTTCCTGGCGTTGCATGTCCGTCGGCAGTCGAGCCACATTGTGTATCGGTTCGAGCCGTGCCGGGATCGTGCGGAGCGGCGTCGGTTCCTGTCGGCGTTCGAGACGCTGGGATCGCTTCGGCAGGCGCACCTGCTGGCGGTGGAGCAGTTCTCGTTCGGTTCGCAGGCGCGAGGTTGGATGGTGTCGCCGTACCCGGGGAACCAGGACGGGCTGGTGACGCTGCGAGCGTTGCTGGACCTGAAGGGCGGGCGGATGGGTCCGTTCGAGGCCGAGCGTGCGATGACGCAGTTGCTCGAGGCGGCGGCGTTCGCGCAGGATCGCGGGCTGGCGCACGGGGCGATTTCGAGCGGGGATGTGCTGGTGGATCGGCACGGCTCGCTGCTGATCGAGGCGTACGGGCTGGAGCGGATGCTCGCGGGCGATGATGCGGGCGAGGACGACGCGGTGCGGCTGGAGACGGACTCGATCGTCCGGCTGGGGTATGAGTGTCTGACGGGACTGGAGGCGGGCGATGCCCCGCTGCCGCCGTCGCGTGCGGTGCGCCGGCTGGAGAAGCGTTGGGACGCGTGGTTTGAGCGTGCGTTCGATCCGATCGGCGGGTTTGAGAGCGCGGGTCAGGCGTTGGCGGCGCTGCAGACGATCGATCAGCCGAGCGAGGCGGCGGTTGGCGCGTCGCGGAGTCCGGTGAAGGTGATGCTCGATCGGATCCGGCCGGCATCGACGCGGACAAGCGCGGGCGAGGGCGAGGCGGGCTGATCAGGAGCGATCGGCCGGGGCCTGCTCGATTCAGAGAAGAGTTGTGTTGAGATGGGTGGCGCGGCGTGCTGCGTGCGTGGTGGTTGCGCGCTGGTGCCGGAGTCAGGCGCCCGCGGGCGGCGGGTCGGTGGGCTCGCTCGGGTCGGGGGTCGGCTCGGCGGCGGGTTCGGCCGGGGGAGGATCCGACGCGGGCGGCTCGGCGGCTTCGACCACGGTGTCGGCGGGGGACTCGGGGGCGGGTGTCGGCGTGAGGCGCTGGCGGGCGGCTTCGATGACTTCCAGATCGGCGGGGGAACGGTCCTGGGGGTAGTCGGCGTCGACGATCTCGAGGGCGAGTCGGAGGGGTTCGTCGGAGGCGTCAGGCGATGGCTCGGAGCCGAGGAGGCGGGCGAGGTACTCGATCCAGACGGCGAGCGGCGGGGTCAGGGCGCGGGCGCCGGCGACATCGCCGATGGCGAGCAGAGCGCGGGCGAGGAGCTCGTCGCGGCGTTCGGCGAGGGGCTCGGGGAGGGTTTCGGGGAGGCGGTTGAGGGCTTCGATGGCGGCTTCGGCCAGGCCAAGGTCTAAGCGGGCGGCGGCGAGTTGGAGGAGGCCTTCGGCGTAGCGATCGGTCGAGCCTTCGGAGGGCACACGCTCGGAGGCGGTGAGCAGGGTGAGCACGGCTTCGCGGATGGCGGGGCGGCTCTCGAGGCCGGCGGCGAGTTGGAGGATGCCTTCGAGGTTGAGGGGTGTGGCAAGGTTGACGACGCTGCGGCGGACCTGCTCGGCGGGGACGGAGTCGATGGCGGCGATGCGGAGGATGGCCTCGACGCCGGCGGCGTGCTCACGGACGGCTCGGACGGCCCAGTCGAAGAGTCGTGGGTCGTTGGCGGCGGCGTCTGCGAGGGTCGCGACGAACTCGGGGCGTTCGGCGAGGGCGCTGGCGGCGGCGACGCGCTGCTCGATGGACTCGGCGGTGAGGAGCGTGGCGATGCGCTGGCGGTCGGCGTCTTCGCCGAGTTCGACGAGCAGGCGGAGGCTGGCGACATTGAGATCGGCGAGGGCCTGATCGCGGAGGAGAGAAAGGAGGATGCCGCGGCTCTCGGGGCTGGCGAAGAAGCCGGCGCGGAGGTGGGCGAGGGCGGCGTCGGCGGCGACGGGGATGGGATCCTCGGCACCGAGCCATCGAAGGATGGGGGATTCGGCTTCGGCGCTGGGCCAGCGGCTGATCGCCGAGAGGAGGGCGGCGGCGGCGTGACGGTCGTTCTCGGTGACGAGGGCGGTGAGGACGATGCTGCCGGCGTCCGCGGGGGCGATCTGCTTGATGAGGGTGGCGGCTTCGGCGCGGACGCTGCCTCGCGGATGTGCGAGGAGCTGGGAAGCGGCGGCGGTGGCGCCGGGACCGATCGGGCGTCCCTCGGCGATCTCGGTGCGGATGAGTTCGGCGGCGGCGGAGCGTACGGGGTCGGAATCGATGCCGAGGAGTTCGACGAGCAGGGAGTCGCGGGACTCGGCGGGGGTGAGGGACCAGAGTCGGCGGTAGACGGCGGCGAGTTGCTGCTCGAGGCGGCGGGTGTCGCGGCGGAGGGCTTCGGCGCGGGTGGTCTGGGAGGCGATGAGGCGTTCCTGCCACTGGCGGCGGCTCATGCCGATGGACTCGAGGTACCAGGCACGCCAGGCGCGGCGGTCACGGGCGAGGTCGTCGCGGCCGGTCATGCGGACCAGGGCGGCGAAGGCGGCATCGCGGACGGCGGGGGGCTCGGCGTCGGCGGTGGCGGCGATGAGGGCGAAAGCGGCGTCGGGGGTGCGGATGGTGGCCGAGGCGCCGATGAGGAGGAGTTTCTCCTCGGGGGTGGCGGCGGGCCAGCGGCGTGCGATGGGATCCCAGAGCGAAGCCGGGGCGATGGAAGCGGCGGCGAGAGCGCGGAGGACTTCCCGGCCCGGTGCGGCGCCCTTCTGGATGGCTTCAGTCGCGGCCTGGAGGGCGGCGGGGCTGTTGGGCGCGGCGTTGAGGACGGTGCGGGCGGCGCGGGCGAGATCCTCGGCGGGGAGATTTGGGTCCGAGAGCGCGCGGATGGAGGCTTCGAGGGAGTCGTTTGGCTGGAGGGCGGGTCGGGAATGGATGCTCGGGAGGGTGGGCGCGGGGACGCCGGCCGCAGAACTTGCGGGGGAGGCGGCGCAAAGTCCGAAGAGCATGAAGAGAGCGGGGAGACGCATCGGAGTCCCTATCGGTTCGGGGGGATCCTATGTTCGGTACCGTTTGAAGTGGTTGGCGGCTGACGGTAGGATCGGATGAGGCCAGCCCCCCACCGACGAGCTCGACGCCATGAACGACTGGATAGATGCGGAAAAGCATGTCGAGCGGGCACACGAGTTCTATGAGCGTGGGCGTTGGGACGATGCCGAGACGGAGCTGCGAGCGGCGCTGGATCGGAATCCGTACCAGGCGGAGTGGCATTTCAATCTTGGGCTGACGCTGGAGGCTGCGGGCCGGTACCGGTCGGCGGTGGATGCGTTCGCGTCGGCGCACGAGCTTTCGAAGGAAGATCCGCAGGCGGCGCTGCTGGCGGGGATCAATGCGCTTCGCGCGAACGAGGCGGCGTTGTCGCTGACCTGGCTCGATCGGGCGCGGGAGATGGAGCCGGGCTCGACGGCGGGGTCGGCGCACCGGATCCGGGCGCTGGCGCAGCTGGGTGAGCACGAGCAGGCCGAGACGGAGTTCTACCTGGCCCAGCAGCATGAGGCGGAGGACGCGGAGATCCACGCGGCGATGGCCGACTCGCTGATGGACCGCAAGCTTTGGGACAAGGCGGTGTGGTGTCTGCGTGAGGCGGCGCGGCTGGATGCGGAGTTGCCGGGGTTGCAGGCGCGTCTGGCCGAGGCGCACGCGGCGACGGGTCGGCTGGAGCGGGCGCGGCAGTTGTACCTGGCGGAGCTTCGGAACAACCCGGGCGATGTGGATGCGCTGCTGGACCTTGGCGAGTTGCTGGTGCGGATGAACCGGTTCGAGGAGGCGGGTGAGAAGTTCCGGCGGGTGCTGGAGCTGGAGCCTGCGAACGCGGATGCGCACTTTGAACTGGGCGGGCTGGCCGAGCGTCGCGGAGACAATCAGACGGCGCTGCGGCAGTACGAGGTGGTGCTGCGGCTGGACCCGTCGTTCTCCGAGGCTCGGCGTCGGGTGGCGAACCTGATTCTGTCGCAGGTGAGCACGGGGGATCTTTCGCTGGTCCACCGGCTGCTGCGGATGGACCTGCGGGATATCCAGGAGCGTCCCGAGTCGTTCAGCGACGAGGACATCGACGACCTGGGGCGGCTGCTGCTCGATGCGCAGCTGGCGCGGGAGGCGGAGAAGCTGTACCGGCTGCTGGTGGAGCGTTCGCCCGAGAAGGCGGAGCATCGGCACATGCTGGCGGTGAGCCTGTTCGAGGCGGGGGACCGGGTGCGTGGGATCGAGAGTTGCCGGACGGCGCTGGACCTGATGCCGCGGCATGTGCCGGCGATCCACAACCTGGCGCTGGCGTACCTCGAGCAGGGTCAGTGGATGCGTTCGCGGTACTGGGTGCGGCGGGGGCTGGCGATTGCGCCCGAGGATGTGCCGCTGCGTCGCTTGCGGGTGCGGCTGCGGCTGCGCTCGGTGACGGTGCTGTTCGGGGCGCTGGCGCGGCGGGGTTCGGCGCGGCGCTGAGGTCGTTGCTCGGGGACCTCTTCGATTCAATCCATCGCGTTCAGACTTCCATATTGAGGAGTCGGGCGGCTTCTTCGACATCTTTGTCGCCGCGGCCGGAGAGGCAGATGACCAGGTGCTGGTCCTCGGGCATCTGCTCGGCGGTCTGGAGGGCCTGGGCGATGGCGTGGGCGGTTTCGAGGGCGGGGATGATGCCCTCGGTCTGGGCGAGGAGTCGGAAGGCGTCGATGGCCTGTGCGTCGGTGACGGCGGTGTATTCGACGCGGCCGGCGTCCTTCCAGGCGGAGTGTTCGGGGCCGACGCCGGGGTAATCGAGCCCTGCGCTGCAGGAGTGGACGGGCTGGGTTTGCCCTTCGTCGGTCTGGAGGACATAGCTGAGCGAGCCGTGGAGGACGCCTGGGTGTCCCTTGGTGAGCGGCGCGGCGTGGTGTCCCGGCTCGAAGCCGCGGCCGCCGGCCTCGACGCCGACGAGTCGGACGGACTCGTCGGCGATGAAGGAGTAGAAGATGCCGGCGGCGTTGGAGCCCCCGCCGACGCAGGCGACGATGGCGTGGGGCAAGCCTTCCATGGAGCGGAGGGCCTGTCCCTTGGTTTCGCGGCCGATGATGGACTGGAAGTCGCGGACGATCATGGGGAAGGGGTGCGGTCCGACGACCGAGCCGATGATGTAGTGGGTCTGGTCGCTGGATCCCATCCAATCGCGCATGGCGGCGTTGGTGGCGTCCTTGAGTGTGCGTGAGCCGTCGTTGACCTGGATGACGCGGGCGCCGAGCATCTGCATGCGGATGACATTGAGGCGCTGGCGTCGGATGTCCTCGGCGCCCATGTAGACGTCGCAGGGGATGCCGAAGTGTGCGCAGGCGGTGGCGGTGGCGACGCCGTGCTGCCCGGCGCCGGTCTCGGCAATGATGCGGTTCTTGCCCATGCGTCGGGCGAGCATGGCCTGGCCGAGCGCGTTGTTGATCTTGTGGGCGCCGGTGTGGGCGAGGTCCTCGCGCTTGAGCCAGATGGTGGCGCCCTTCTTGGAAGAGGAGCGGGCGCGGACGGCTTTGGTGAGCCGGGCGGCTTCGTAGAGGGGTGTGGGGCGGCCGACATAGGTGCGGAGGAGTTCGCGGAGTTCGATCCAGAACTTCTCCTGGGCGCGGATCTTGTCGTAAGTGTCGGCGAGTTGCTCGAGGGCGGGGACGAGTGTCTCGGGGACATAGGCGCCGCCGAACTGCCCGAAGCGTCCGTGGGCGTCGGGCCAGTGGAGCATGTCGATCGCGGAGTCGGTGGGCGGGTTCGCGTCGCGGGTCTGCTCGCTCATGCGTGGATGGTATCCGCGGCGGGTCGGCGTGCGTGGTCGCGTTCGGCGCGTCGGGCGGCGCGATAGCCGCGGAGTTCGCGGACGGGGAGGACCAGAATGAACCCGGCGACAAAGAACGAGGTGAGGAGGATGCTGGATGCCTCGTGCCCGAGGAGGCGTGTGACGGCGCCGAAGCTGAGGACGCCGATGGCGCCGGCGAGTTTGTAGGCCATGCCCCAGAGCCCGAAGAATTCGGCGGTGCGGTGGCGTGGTGTGAAGCGTGCGACCATGGATCGGCTGGAGGTTCCGATGCCTCCGAGGGCGAATCCGAGCCCGTTGCCGACGATCCAGAAGAAGGCGGTCGGGACGGCGGGGACGAAGGTCATCGCGAGGAGGCCGGCGCAGCTGACGATCCAGACGGCGAGGTAGATCAGGACGGTGGCGCGGGCGCCGATGCGGTCCTGGAAGCGGGCGGTGGCGATGGAAGCGATCCCGGCGGTGAGGGTGATCTGGAGGACGAAGACGACGAGTTGGTTGCCGACGATGCCGAAGCGTTCGGCGAGGATGGAGGCGAAGGCGATGACGGTCTGGACGCCGAGCGCGTAGACGAAGAATGCGGTGAGGAAGAGGACGAGGTCCTGGTAGCGGGAGGCGTGTCGGAGGGTGTCGCGGACACGGCCGAGGGACTCGGCGACGAGATTGCGGGAGATGGTGCGGTCGGGAGGATCGTCGCGGAGGAGGAAGACCGAAGGGAGCATGCCGATGGCGAACCAGAGGCCGGCGAAGATGAAGAAGGGTCGCCACTGGGGCGGTTCGTCGCGGCCGGTGAGCTTGATGGCGATGAAGACGATGATGAGCAGGGCGAGGGCGCCGGCGTAGCCCATGGTCCATCCGATGGCGGAGATGCGGCCGAGGTTGCGGCGTTCGGCGATCTGGGGGAGGAAGCTTGCGAGCATGTTCTCGCCGAGCTGGTAGCAGATGTTGGCGGGGATGTAGAGGAGTGCGGCGAGGGTGAGCATGCCGGGGCCGATGCCGGCGAGGGAGCAGGTGAGCGCGCAGCAGAGGACGCCGGTGCCGATGAGGAGTTGCTTTCGCAGGCCGCGCGAATCGGCCAGGGCTCCGACCACCGGGCTGGCGAGGACGACGAGCAGGAGACCGGTGCCGTGCATGAGCGACCAGTTCCAGGAGCCGGCACGGTCGGCGGCTTGGCGTTCATCGATGAGGGTGGCGATGTCGGGCTCGTCGATGGGGTCGAGGGAGGCCTCGCCGGATTCGATGAGCGCGATGCGCTCGGCCTGGGCTTCGGTCATGGGCGGCCAGGGGGTGACGGCCTGCTTGACGAAGAGGCTGAAGAGCAGCGTGATGATGAGCAGGGTGAAGGACTGGTTGGCGAAGTCGTACATCCCCCACGCCCAGACTTCGCGCGGGTTGGGGAGGGATCGGAATGGGTTGAGGTTGAGCGCGATGCGGCGAGATTACTCGGCGGGCGCGAGGAGGTGTTCGGCGAGGAAATCGGCCTGGAGGTTCTTGGCGTCGGCGGCGAACTTACCGAAGCCGACATGCTCGGCCTGGGCGCCGGTCTCGGGCCAGGTGTGGATGCGGATGAGATCGGGGTCGGCGCTGCGGGCGCGGTAGTGATCGGCGAGGCGGTCGAGGAAGGCGTGCTGCCCGACCCACGGGACCATCTGGTCGGCTTCGGAATGGAGTGCGAGGAGAGGAATGGGCTCGAAGGTGTCGAGGTGGTCCATCGGGTCGACGGGGGTGATGCGGTCGCGGGGGTGATCGACGGGCCAGGGTCGGCCCGGGTTTCCCGGGAGCGTGGGGTGGTAGAGCTCGCAGAGCCAGCCGGTGGTGGCTTCGACGGCGGCGCATCGGAAAGGGTGCGGATCGCAGAGTCGGCGGAGGGTGGCCATGCCGCCGGCGCTCATGCCACCGATGCCGAGGCGGGAGAGGTCGAGGGCGTCGGCGTTGTCGATGATCGCGAGCGCGTCGGTGATGGAGTCGATCTCGGCGACGGCCTGGGTGAGAAGGTCGATGGTGCCGGCGGGTGATTGGAGGCGGGCTGCTGGTCCTGCATCGGAGCGTTCGCCGTGGCCCGGGAGATCGATCGCGACGGCGGCGATGCCCTTGCGGATCCAGCGGAGATAGCGACCCGGGTCGAGTTCCTTGGAGACTGTGCGGCCGTGGAACCAGAGCATGACCGGGGCGGGCGTGGACCAGTCGGGATGAGCGATGAGCGCGGGGATATCGCCCGGGAGGCGGAGGAGGCGGGCCTGGGATCGCAGGGCGCTTGGGAGGTTGGCGAGGGGGTCGGGCATGGAAAAGGGAAGGGCAACGGGCAACGGGCAATGGGCAGTGGGCAATAGGCAATAGGCACTGGGAAGGGCGGGACCGGCTGGGCAGGTCGGGGTGGGTTAGAGGACGAGGTGGGCGCCTCGTTCGATGGAGGCTGGGAGGTTGGTGCTGTTGAGGTCTTCGGGGAGGAGGGCGGTGGCGGGGAGGAGTTCGAGGGTGCAGTCGGCGTGGCCCCGGGCGTCGCGGGGGATGGCGACGCCGGCGCGTTCGAGCCAGCGGGCGGCTCGCTCGGTCTGGAGGCGTCGGCTGGAGGCGGGACTGTCGTCGCCCTCGGCGTTCTTGACGGGGGCGAACTCCTCGATGCGGTCGGTCTCGAGTACGAGGGAGCGGCGGGCGAGGGGGAGGGCGTCGAAGACGAAGCGTTCGAGCTTGACGGCGTTTGGGGCGGTGGGCTCGATGAGCCCGCCCGAGTCGGGGTCGATGTAGGGGACCTTCTTGTCGGCGCGGTGGAAGGGGAGGGCGAAGGCGGGGTCGGCGCTGAGGCGTTCGACGAACTCGACGCTGAGGAGGTGGATCGCGGGGTTGCCGGCGCTGAAGCGGAGTTGGCCCGAGGGGAGGCGTTCGGAGGCGAGGTCGGCGGGGAGGTCGGAGTACTCGACCATCTGGAGCTTGCCGTCGACGACGCAGAAGACGCCGACCTTTTCGGCGGGTTCGCGTTTGGCGAGCATCTTGGAGGACATCTCGGCGGACGAATCCGGTGCGGCTGCGTGGAGGCCGAGGAAGGCGGGATCGACGATCCTGGTGCTGGGGTTGTCGACCTGGAAGTAGGAAATGAGCTCGATGCCACGGCGCTTCATGTCGCCGATGGCGCCGCTGACGACGAGGGCCTTGAGGGAGCCGCCGTGGCCGTCGGGGTTGATGGCGAGGGCGTGCTTGTCGGCGAGGAGGAGCCGGCCGGTGGCGGCGTCGAAGGATGGCATGACGCCCTGCTGGAAGCAGGAGACGGCATGGGGATCGAGCGCGAAGAAGTTGTTGGCCTGGAGGTAGGCGACGGTGGCGTCGTGGTTGAGCGGGCTGGTCATGATGTACCAGGGGATGGTGACGCCGAACTTGTGCTGGGCGGCGGCGATCTGGCGGGCGAACATCTCGAAGAGGGTCGCGCCGGAGACGGCGCCGGCGGGGAAGCAGCCCTTGGGCCCGTCGAAGCCGAGGCGTGTGCCCTGGCCGCCGGCGACGACGAAGGCGGCGAGTTTGCCGGCGCGGATGAGTTCCTCGCCGACGGCGGCGTAGCGGTCGCGGTCCCACGAGCGGGCGGGATCGGCGGGGTCCATGGGGTAGAAGGGGGCGGGGTCGATGCGGTCGGGGAGGTGGATCGCGGGGCGCTGCTTGACATACTCGTCGATGAGCCCAGGGATCGCTTCGAGATCGATCGCGTCGATCTGGGCGAGCAGGGATTGCTGCTGCGCGGGGGAGAGTTCGTCGTAGAAGGCGAGCACATGGTCCTGCGCGATGGCGCTGAGGCGGTCGCGGGCCTGTTCGATGGTGAGCATGGCGAGTCTCCGCCGAGTTGGCGTGGATGGGGGCGTGTGGCTGGCCGAGCGCGATGGTAGGGGTCGGGAGGGTGATCGGTCCGTGGGCGTGAGCGGTTCGCTCCGGGAGTTGGAGAAGGGCTACGCTGAGGCGATGTCGCTGCTGACCGATCCCCCACGGCTGCCGATGGTGGCGCCCTCGATTCTGGCGGCGGACTTTGCGCGCATGGGCGAGGAGTGTGCGGCGGTGCTCGAGGCGGGCGCGGACCTCCTGCACCTGGATGTGATGGACGGGCACTTCGTGCCGAACCTGACGATGGGCCCGGACCTGTGCCGGGGTCTGCGGCGGATGCTGCCGGGTGCGTTTCTGGATGTCCACCTGATGGTGCAGGATCCCGGGGCGTTCGTGCAGCCGTTTGTTGATGCGGGTGCGGACCACCTGACCTTTCACATCGAGGTGATGGGCGATGCGGAGGGTCGGCATGTCGGGGAGCGGACGGCGGAGCTGGCGGCACGGATCCGCGGGCAGGGGCTGACGGCGGGGCTGTCGCTGAACCCGAGGACCCCCACCGCTTCGGTGCTGGAGTTCGTGGAGGATTTCGACATGATCCTGGTGATGAGCGTGCAGCCGGGCTTCGGCGGGCAGTCGTTCATCGAGGGATCGCTGGACCATGTGCGTGCGATCCGGGAGCGGCTGACGGGGGCGCAGCGGCTGGAGATCGACGGTGGCGTGTCGGGGTCGACGGCGGGGCGTTGTCGGTCGGCAGGGTGCGATGTGCTGGTGGCGGGGTCGGCGATCTTCCGGCAGCCGCGGGAGCAATGGGCGGCCCTGATCGAAGAGATCCGGTGCGGGTGAGGTTCTTCTGGGGTCGATAAACACGCGATCCGCAGGATTGAACCGACCGCATTCCTGACAACGGTGGGTTTTTCAGCCCGAAGCGGGGACTGTTGGCAGGTTGAGGAGTGATACACTCCCGCTTCCCATCGAGCCGATGGGTGGAACGGGTCGTCCCCGGGTTCCCTGCCGGCTCAACGGAATGGTGGCATGAGCAAGCCCCACGACATCGATCTCCTGCTCGTCCGGAGCGGGCCCACGGCGTGGGACCGGGACGAACGGCTGTGCGGCTCGACGGACCTGCCGCTGTGCGGCGAAGCGCCGTCGTCGGTGGAGATCGAGACGGATGACCCGGAGCATGCCGAGGCGATCGGGCTGGTGTGCTCGGGTCCGGAGGAATCCTGCCGGCAGACGGCGACGGTGCTGAGCGCGTCGCGTGGCGGGCGGATCCGGGTGATCGAGGACCTCGGCGGCGTGGACCTCGGGCTGTGGGAAGGCTCGCTGCGTGCGGAACTGAATGAGAAGTTTCCGCGGGCGTTCAAGCAGTGGTGCCAGGATCCGACGGCGGTGTCGGTGCCGGAGGGGGAGCCGCTGGACGCGGCGCGGGACCGGATCGTGTCGGCGTTGTCGCGGGTGCTGGAGCGGCACAAGGCGAGCGAGGGCCCGGTGGCGGTGGTGGTTCGGCCGATGGCGTTCGGGCTGATCCGGGCGACGCTGGAGGAGCGGCCGCTGGACGAGTTGTGGTCGCTGGTCGAGGACGCGGGTTCGGTGTGGGTGCGAGTGGGCTCGACGGCGTTGCGGAAGCGCGGGCGTCGGGCGATGCTGCCGCGGGCGTCCTGAAGAAGCCGAGCGGCGAAACGCGAGACTGGAAGAGCATGACGCGAGCCTCGACGAGAACCTGGTCCGATGTGCGCCCGAGCGGGAAGAGCGCGATCCCGGAGGGTCTGTGGCTGCGCTGCCCGGGGTGCGGTGGGATGATCTACCGGCGGCAGATGGAGGCGAACCTCCATGTGTGCCCCGAGTGCGAGCATCACTTTCGGATCAGCGCGAGCGAGCGGATCCGGCAGTTGGCGGACACGGACTCGTTCGTGCGCCATTTCGAGTCGCTGGGTCCGACCGATCCGCTGGAGTTCACGGACCTGAAGGGGTATGCGGGTCGGATCAAGTCCGAGCAGGCCAAGAGCGGGCAGCGGGACGCGGCGATCGCGGGCGAACTGTTCATCAAGGGTCGGCAGGCGGTGGCGTGCTGCCTGGACCTGTCGTTCATGATGGGCTCGATGGGGTCGGTGGTCGGGGAGACGATCACGCGGTCGATCGAGCTGGCGATGGGTCGGAACCTGCCGCTGATCATCGTGAGCTGCTCGGGCGGGGCGAGGATGCAGGAGTCGGGGCTGTCGCTGATGCAGATGGCCAAGTCGTCGGCGGCGTTGGCGCGGTTCGACGACGCGGGCGGGCTCTTCATCTCGGTGCTGACGGATCCGACGACGGGCGGGGTGACGGCGTCGTTTGCGATGCTGGGGGATGTGATCATCGCCGAGCCGAACGCGCTGATCGGGTTCGCGGGTCCCCGGGTGATCCAGCAGACGATCCGCCAGGAGCTGCCCGAGGGTTTCCAGCGGTCGGAGTTCCTGATGAAGTCGGGGCTGGTGGATCGGGTGGTGCCCCGGGCGCAGCTGCGGAACGAGATTGCGCGGCTGATCGACTACGCGGGCAAGTGAGCCCGGCGTGCGCGGGGGCGAGTAGACTCGCCGCGGCATGAAGCAAGAGATCGATACGGCAGGGACGCCCGTTGAGCGGCCGCGGCGGATCGCGGCGGTGGGTATCGGTGCGCTGTGCGGGCTGGTGTATGGGGCGCTGACCTGGCTGAGCCTGGCACCGGTCGGGGCGTGGGGGCTGGCGGTGGTGGCGCCGGTGCCGATTCTGTGGGCGGCGGCGCGGTGGTGGGATCGGGCGGGATGGCTGGCGATCGGCGTGGCGTTCGGGACGGTGCCCCTGTGGCTGGTGGTGCAGTCGTGGGTGCGCGAGGTAGCGCCGGGGGGGTATGTGCCGCTGGCGATTCTGCTGGGGGCGTACATCGGGCTCGGGGCGTGGGTGATGGCGCGGGCGCGTCGGCGGCTGGGCGTGCGGGCGGTGTGGCTGTTCCCGTTGCTGTGGGTGGGGATGGAGGTCTTCCGCGGGAGCGTCGCGTTCGACGGGTACGCGTGGTTTCTGGCGGCGCATCCGCTGATCGGGTCGTGGCGTCTGGCGTCGGCGGGGGCTGTGGTCGGGGCGTACGGGGTGTCGCTGCTGGTGGTGTGTGTCGGGACGGCGATCGTGCTGGGGATTGAGCGGCGGGCGCGGGCGGCGGCGGGGCTGGGGTTCGGAACGGCGGCGGTGTGGTTCGTGCTGACGATCGTGCCCGGGACGCGCGCGGGCGAGGGGGCTTTGCGCATCGGGGTGGTGCAGACCAATGTGCCTCAGAGCAACAAGCAGGGCCGCGGGCTGGATGAGCGTGTGCGGGACATGGACCGGCTGATTGCTTTGAGCCGGGAGGCGCGCGCGCAGGGGGCGGAGGTGATCGTCTGGCCCGAGACGATGTACCCGGGGTTCTATCTCGATCCGGCGAGCGTGGCGGAGGCGCAACGGGTCGAGCGGGAGCTTCCGGGGCTGGCGCAGTTGTCGGCGATGTGTGCCGAGGCGGTGTCGCGGCTGCAGCGAGAGTTGGGTGTGCCGCTGGTGGTCGGGGCGGAGGCGTACGAGGCGTTGCGGCTGGAGGTCGGGGCGGAGGTGCGGGAGGATTTCGATGCGAGCTACAACAGCGCGTATCTGATCCGGGATGGGGGGATCGCGGGGCGGTACGACAAGTTGCATCTGACGCCGTTTGGTGAGGTGATGCCGTACATCTCGGCGTGGCCCTGGCTCGAGCGGACGCTGGTGAACATCGGCGTGGGGGCGAACCTGAGCTTCCGGCTTTCGGAGGGATCGGGGGCGGTGGTGCTGGACGCGGGGGTGGGTCGGCTCGCGACGCCGATCTGCTTCGAGGCGACCTCGCCCGGGGTGTGCCGATCGCTGGCGTACGCGGGCGGCGAGCGTCGGGCGGAGGTGATCGTAAACCTGACCAACGACGGTTGGTTCGGGGGATCGGACGCGATGCGTCGGCATCACGAGATGACGGCGCGGTGGCGGGCGGTGGAGTTGGGGTTGCCGCTGGTGCGGGCGGCGAACACGGGGATCTCGGGGGCGTTCGACCACCGCGGGCGGGTGATCGAACGGCTGGGAGCCCGTGGAGAGGGCGTGCTGGTGGTTTCGGTGCCTCGCGTCGAGGGGGGTACGGCGTACGGCGTGATCGGGGACGGGGTGGGCTGGGTGGGCCTTGGCGTGACGGGACTGGTGCTGGTGTGGACATTCCTTCCGGGCGGATGGGGTGGGCGGGTCGATAAGGAGCGCGGGGGCGGTGCGGCGCGGCGAAGGGACGAACCCGGGGCGGCCGGGTCGGGTACGCGGACAAGCGAGACGGACAGGGACGAAGATCGAAAGGACTCGGAGTGAGCGATCGGCGTTGTGGATTGGGCGCACTGGGCGGGGCGTTGGCGTGCGGGCTGCTGTTGTCGGCGGGCGGGTGCGGCTCGACGCCCGAGCCGGCGCCGAGCCGATCGGCATCGCAGCCGATGGTGGATCGGCCGACGGGCGAGGTGCCTGACACGGTCGAGCGTTCGCAGTTGCGGGAGTTGGCGCTGGACACGCTGATCGACGCGGCTTCGGATGAGAATCCGGGGGTGCGTGCGAACGCGGTCGAGGCGCTGGCGATGGCGCCGACGCGGCTGGAGTCGATTCTGCCGGTGGTGCTCGCCGACGACAACCTGGTGGTACGGACGGTGGCGTGCCTGACGGTGGGACGCTCGAGGCGTTGCGACCTGGTGCCGCTGGTGGAGCCGTTGACGAACGATTCCTCGGCGTATGTGCGGACGGCGGCGCTGTATGCGATGGCGCGGTGCGGGTACGAGGTGGACCTGTCGCCGATCGCGGCGATGCTGTTCAACAGCCCGACGACGCGTGAGCGTGCGCACGCGGCGTTCGTGCTGGGGGAGTTGAACGATCCGACGGCGATCCCGATGCTGCGTCAGGCGGCGTCGCTGGATGTTCCGCGAGCGAGCGACATCGAGCTGAAGATTCTGCAGCTGCAGATCGCCGAGGCGTTGTTCAAGCTGGGGGATTCGTCGCAGCTTCACACGGTGCAGGCGGCGCTGTTTCCGTCGCGTTCGGAGGACCTGGAGGCGACGGCGCTGGCGGTGCAGATCATCGGGGAGATCGGGGCGCGGCAGTCGATCAATGACCTGACGAACCTGGCGATCCAGAGTGATGAGGCGGGAAACCCGATGCCGGCGGAGATCCGGCTGGCGGTGGCGGGTTCGCTGGCGAAGTTGGGGCGTCGGGACGGGTGGTTCGTGGCCGAGGAGCTTTGGGAGAGCGAGAACCCGCAGTTGCGGGCGCAATCGGCATATGTGCTGGGGATGACGCGATATCCCGAACATCTTCCGATTCTGGGGGAATTGATGGGGGATTCGGACCCGGTCGTGCGAGTGTCGGCGGCGGCGGCGACGACGCGGATCGTGGGGCAAGCCCGGTAAGCCCGTGGCTGGGGAGGGCGTTGGCGTGGCGGGATTGAGACAGTTGCGGGGCGTGGGGATCCCGCGGGGACGAAAGGGCGTATCCTTTGCGTGAGCGAGGGGTCGGGTTTGACACGCGGGCGGCGTGTACGCTATTACACTCGACCTCGCTCGCAGGCCCGAGGGTTCGGGCGGCGGCTCGGTCGGATTTCGGCCGGTCGCGTTTCGGGGCGTAGGTTTCAGGGACGATCTGGACCGATGAGTGATGCGGCGGGACCCGTCGCCGTGGTACTGGACTCATCCGAGAGGCGGCGCGTCGAGGCGCTGAGGAGCGAACCGTGCATGGGATGACCAAGTTCCTGGTGGTGGTGGCGGCGGTGCTGAGCGTGGTGCTGGCGACCCTGTCGATGGCGTACACGGCGAACGCGGACCGGTTGGTCCGTGAGCTTCGTGACGCCCGTGCGGCGGAGAAGTCGGCGACGGCGCAGGCGCAGGCGACGCAGAATGCCGCCAACGACATCGCGATCGCCGCGGGCGAGCGGGCGAAGATCCTGCTTCGGGACTTGGAGGCCGAGCGTGGCCGACGGGCCGACCTGCAGGCGCAGCTGAACTCGCTGCAGGGCGAGGTGACGACGGCGGAGTTGGCGCGCGACCGGTTCGCGGACCAGTTCACGATCGCGTCGCAGACGCAGCAGACGCAGGCGGACCTGCTGATGGCGCTGGCGGGCGAGAACAACTCGCTGCGTTCGAGCGAGTCGCAGCTCCGCCGTGAGTTGGCGTCGATGACCGACGAGCGGAACAACTACGAGGCGCAGGTCGCGGTGCTGACCGAGAGCGTCCGGGCGTTGCGGGTGACGATCGCTCAGCTTCAGGATGCGCTGGCGCAGGGTCCGGGCGCGGGTTCGCCGGGCAGCGGGTCGACGCCGACCTCGGGGATGTTCAGCGGGCGGGTGCAGGACATCCGCTCGGACTCCAACAGCGAGATCCTGGTGGAGCTGAACCTGGGTACGAACGACTCGGTTCGCGAGAACACGGAGCTGTACATCACGCGTGGGAACAACTGGATCGCGAATGTGCAGGTGCTCGATGCGCAGCCGAACTATTCGATCGCCCGCGTGACGCGGCTGGCGCCGGGGCAGCGGGTGAACCAGGGCGACACGGTCGAGAGCCGGCTGAACTGATGAGCGGGCCCGTGAGGCCTCGGGAGGAATCATGAGCGCGCAGTTCGGAATGCAGATGCCCGGCGGACGCGGGGCGGGCGGCTCGTCGCTGGATGTGTACACGGGGCTGCTGCTGCTGGCGGTGGTGGCGTTGGGGGTGGCGTGCGCGGTCGTGTTCATGCAGGGCGGGAAGATCGGCAAGGATGGGAGCGCGATCGGGCTGCACGAGGAAGGGCAGCCGGTGACGCTGAAGGAGACCAGCGGCTCCTGAGGGGCTGCGGCTCTGCGGGGTGTGCCGCGGGTCGGCGCGGTCGCGACGACCGGAGCAATCGGACGCCCGAGAGCGAACGGAAGAGCCCGGCGACTTGACACGGGCGAGCGACGAGATATGTTTCTCACCCCCGCGGATGGCTGTGGGGAAAGACAATCTGGGGCGGTAGCTCAATTGGTTAGAGTACCGGACTGTCGATCCGGTGGTTGCGGGTTCGAGTCCCGTCCGCCTCGCTTGAAGAGCCCTGCGTTTGCAGGGCTCTTTTGCATTGGTACCTTGGTGGTGGCCGGGGCGCCTGGGCCCGGGGCGTGTGGAACGGGGGGATGTCGCGGGGATCGGAGGTCTTGTGGATGGACTGGTGACGGCTGTTGCGCTCGCCGGCTTGGTGGGGTCGGGGCTGGTCGGGGGCGCGTTGTTCGCGTTCTCCGGGTTCGTCATGAAGGCGCTGACGCGGATGCCGGGTGGTGAGGGCGCGCGGGCGATGCAGGAGATCAACCGCGCGGTCTACACGCCGTGGTTCATGGGGCCGTTCTTCGGGACGGCGCTGCTGTCGCTGGCGGCGATCGTGCTGGGGGCGCTGAACCCGGACGCGGCATGGTCGGAGGCGCTGATCGCGGGCGGAGCAATGTATGCGGTCGGCGTCTTCCTTGTGACGGCGGCGGGCAATGTGCCCTGGAACAACCGGCTGGCGGGCGTGGACGCGGAGGATGCGGTTGCGCGGGGCCTCTGGTCGCGGTATGTGACCGTCTGGAGCCGGCTGAATCATGTGCGGGTGGTGGCGTCGGTGGGCTCGGTCGTGTCGTTCGGCCTGGCGGTCTGAAGGGAGCGGCCCGGGCGTGGACTCCCGGTGCGCCGAATCGCCCGACCGGAGCGGTGCCGGGGCCGGGTGTTGAGCCCTGCTGATTGATCGCCGTTGCGGGACGGCGAGGTGTTGTCCGGTTGATGCTCGCGCAAGGAAGCGGCCCGCGGGTTTCGGGCCGCGGGGGGGGGTGGACGAACAATGTCCCGCGTCGCGGGTGACCTGTCGATCAGCCGGGGCGGCGCTTCCTCGTGAAGGCCACGCTTCCGATCGCGAGCAGCATCAAAGAGCCCGGGGCGGGCACGGTCAGCGTCGCGCTTCCGCCGGTGCCGGTGAAGATGCCGGAACCGCTGCCGAAGGTGATGGAGATCCACCGCCACTCGCCTTCGGGCTTGGTCGGGTCGGGCCGCACATAGCGGTCCTGGGCGGTTCCGCTCAGCACGACGCTTCCGTTCTGCGTGAACTGCCAATCGATGACGCTGGTCTGTGCGCCAACGACGCGACTGGTGATCACATTCTGCTCGTGGTAGTCGACGATGCCGCCCAACCAGGGAACCTCGATATCCGTGTCGATGCGTCGGCGGTCCTCGTCGATCTGCGTCTCTTTGATCGTTGCCTGACCGGACCATGAATCGCCGCCGAGCCATGCGTTGACGAGCACGCTCCACTCATCGGCGAGATCGTTGTAGGTTCCCTCGCCGCTCAGCAGGATCGGCAGTCCCATGTAGGTGGCGCCGGCGGGAGTTGCGTAATCGAAGGTGAGCGCCGTTGTGTCGTAGCTGAAGTCCATCGGGATCGGCGACAGCGGGTCGTCGCCGAAGATGCGTGAGAGGAACTGCGCGTCGGCACGCTGGGAAGCGGCGATCGCGTGGTTCAGGGTGCTCAGCGCGTCGAGCGGCTGGGCGTTGGCCGAAGCGTGGAGCAGCAGGATGCCGGCTCCTGCAGCGACCGTGAACCGCCCCCACCTCGATGCATTCGAGTGCTTCATACCTGTCTCCTTTCCAAACTCATCTGATTCGGATTCTCTCTCAGGGACCTATGTGCTTGTGCCGCTCCTCGCCGCGGCCGGTCGCTTGTGAGTCTACCGGCGACCCACGCCCACTCACAGTCCACTGTCGCGCGGTCGCTCATGCCCGGGCGGGTGGCGTGTCGAGAAATGCAAGCAAAGGCCCGGCTGGTTCGCTGAAACCAGCCGAGCGAGCAGGGATTATTCCGCGTTTTGCTGGAAGAGCCCGGGCCAGTTGGTGTTGGCGCGGGAGACGCTGCCTTCGAAGTCGGCGTTGAACTTCTCGAGGATGTCGGCGTTGACATTGAGGTAGAGCTTGCCGTTGCGGACCTGGGCGGTGGTGATGTCGACGGGGAGGAGGATGTTGATCGAGACGCCGTAGGCACAGAAGCCGCCGTACTGCGGGGCGTATCGGTCGGGGTTGGCGAGGAAGGTGTCGCGGCTGTCTTCGGAGGCGAAGAGGTAGGTGGCGCCGGCGTGGTCGGCGCGGATCATGGGCGAGCCGTTGAGCGGGGCTCCGCTCTGGAAGAAGCTGACGGGGTCGAAGCCGGCGAGGGCGACGCCGCTGGCGCCGGAGACATTGACGAGGTTGCCGCGGGCGTCGGCGATCTTCGCGACCGCTTCGTCTGTGCTCCAGACATCGCTGGCGATCATGCGGTAGTTGACGAACGCGGCCTCGAAGCCGTCGTAGCCCGGGAGTTTGGCGGCGGCGGTGGCGTCGGAGACGATGGCGACCTCGAAGCCTTCCTCGATGAGGTTGCGCATGTGCGACTCGACGCAGAGGTTGGCGGACATGCCGGCGATGACGACCTGGTTGATGCCGGCTTTCCGGAGTTGGAGTGCGAGGTCGTTGGAGTCCGGGCCGTAGACCTTGTGGGGGCTGACGACGACGGTGTCGGCGTCGTTGATGTAGGGCTTGTAGCGATCGAGCCAGTCGGCGCCGGAGCCGCTGCGGCCGCCGATCTCGAGCGGGCCGTCGCGGTGGAACATGTTGATGTCGTGCATGAGGGTCTCGAGGGCGCCCTCGAACTGCCAGGTGTGATCGTGCGGGTAGTAGTAGTGCGGGCTGACGAAGACGCGGGCGTCGGCGTCCTTGGCGGCGCGGAAGAGTCGCTCGATGTTCTCGACGGTGTTGTTCTCGGTGACGCTCTCGCCGACGACGCCCCAGGTGACGCCGTCGGGGCTGAGGAAGTCGTTCTGAGGATCGATGACGAGGAGGGCGAAGTTGCCGCGGGAGAGATCGACGCCCGGGCGGGGGATGGGGGCGTCGGCGCGGGGACCGTTGATGTAGTGGACATGACCGGCGTGGGGGTCGGGCTGGGCCGCGGCGGCGAGTGGCGCGACGGCGCAGGCGGTCAGGGCGGCGAGCGTGAGGTTGTTGGTGAGGCGGTTCATCGTGTTCTCCTTGGTGTGCGTGTGCTCTTGTTGAGCACCTTGGTGAAACGGAACTGGTGGGTGAAACGGGCGTGGGTGGGCGCCCGGGCCGGAGCGTCCGGCCCGGGTTGCGAACGGTCGGTCACTGCACGGCCGGGATGCCTGGGTGCGTGTCGGGGCGGGGCCCTGGGGCGGGCCAGCGGAAGCGGCGGTCGGATTCGGAGATGGCGAGGTCGTTGATGCTCGCTTCGCGGCGGCGCATGAGGCCCGCGTCGTCGAACTCCCAGAGTTCGTTGCCGTAGCTTCGGAACCAGCGGCCCTCGGCGTTGTGCCACTCGTACTGGAAGCGAACGGCGATGCGGTGGTCGCCGAACGCCCAGAGGGCCTTGGTCAGGCGGTACTCGAGTTCGCGTTTCCACTTGTGCTGGAGGAAGGCGCGGATCTCTTCGCGGCCTTGCAGGAAGGTGTCGCGGTTGCGCCACTGGCTGCCGGGCGAGTAGGCGAGGGCGACGCGGTCGGGATCGCGGCTGTTCCACGCGTCCTCGGCGGCGCGGACCTTGGCGGTTGCGGTCTGGAGCGTGAAGGGCGGGACGAGTGGGCGCGGCGATCGCGCGGACGCCGAAGCGTCGGGGATGGTCTCGGGCTTCATGGCGGGTTCCTTGCTCGCCCGGGAGGGGGGCGGAGTCGGGGTGGATCAGGCGATCGGGCAGGCGCGGGGTTCGACGCGGGGAAAGTCAATCTCGACATCGAACGCGCGGTTGAAGAAGTTGGTGAAGGCGTTGAGCGCGACGGCTCCGACGACTTCGGCGATCTGGGCGTCGGTGAAGCCGGCGTTGCGGACGCGGTCGATGTCGGCGGCGTCGATCCCGCCGCGGGTCTCGAGGAGGCGCCTGGCGAAGGCGAGGGCGGCGTTGGCTTCGGCATCGGACGCGTGAGCGTCGCGGGCGGCGTCGATGTCGGCGGCGCTGAGCCCGGCCATCCTGCCGAGGGCGGCGTGGGCCGAGAGGCAGTAAGCGCAGTCGTTGGCCTCGGCGGTCAGCAGGGCGATGCGCTCGCGGATCGGGGCGGGGAGTTCGCCGGAGCCGAGGGCGGCGTTGAACTGCACCCAGGAGGCGAGCACGGCGGGCGAGTTGGCCATCGCGCCGGCCATGTTGGGGACCTTGCCCAGGGCCCTCTGCACGGACTCGAGGAGCGGGCGGGCGGCGTCGGGGGCCGACTCGATGGACTGGATCGGGAGACGGGTCATGGGGAACCTCCTGAGGGCGATGCGATACCCGCCACGGCGAGACGCTCGCCGAGGTCGGGCGGTCGCGAGTTGTCGGGCGCGGGAAGCGCCGGGACTTTCGGGCCCGGTTTGGCCGGTCGTCAGACCGGTGTGAGTCGGGCTCCGCGACCCAAGTATACTGACTCGTCAGTATAATTCAACTGGCTTGGAGGATGAATGGGGATTTTTTTGATCTAACCGAGAATTTGAGGTGTTGAGGGGAGATTCTTGATCGAAAGTATGATCTGGACTCAACGGCCGTGCACGCCATGTTGCTGCCATGCGTACTGTCTGATCAGTATCTCACTGGACCTTGAGGAGAAGACCGTGCCACCGAGCCGCCGAGATGATCTGATCGATGCTGCGATGCGAGTGTTCTACCGGCACGGGTTTCACGCCTCGAGCCTGGACGACATTCAGCGTGAGGGCGGGATCAGCCGGATGACGCTGTACAACCACTTCAAGTCGAAGGACGAGTTGGTGGTGGCGGCGATGCGTCGGCGGGACGAGATCTTCCGCAACAGGTTGATGAAGTTCGTGGAGGCAAAGGCGAAGTCGCCACGGGATCGCCTGCTGGCGGTGTTCGACTTCCACGAGGACTGGTTCACGGGTGATGAGTTCTGCGGGTGCATGTTCATCAATGCGTCGGCGGAGTTTTCGTCTGCGGACTCGGCGCCTCGTCGGCTGGCGGCCGAGCACAAGCTGGAGATCGTGCGGTACCTGCGCGAGCTGTGTGAGGCTGCGGGGCTTGCGCGGCCCGAGGAATTGGCGGAGGAGTTGAACATTCTGCTCGAGGGCGCGATCGTGGCGGCGCGGGTGGTCGGGCAGGTCGCCGATGGCGGGCGCGATGCGGGGGCGTCGGCGCGGCTGGCGAAGCGGATGGCGTCGATTCTGATGGATCGCGCCTGACACGCGAGGCGGCTTCGTGCGCGGATTGGAAGCGTGATCCTGGGCGAAGGCTGAGATTCTCGGAATGTCATCGGGGGGGGAGCTGGTTGTGCGCGGAGGCCCGATCGGGTCTCCCGGGAAGAGCGCATGGCTGCTCGACCGACTGCCCTTTGGCTGGCGTGGGGATGATGATCGGGGCTTGAAAGGCCGCGGCGAGTCGCCGCGCGCTCGCGTGATCCGTCGCACTTGCTGCGATGCGGGTTCGGCGCGAGAAGCAGTGCCTGCCGTCCTTCCGGGCGGCCCTGAAAGTCACACAGCGAAAGGAGAATACGGATGATTGGTGAACTGATGAGGAAGCGTCGTGCGCTTGGGGTGTCGGGCTTGGCGGCGGTGCTGGTGACCTGTGCCGGGGCCCCGGCGGCGTTCGGTCAGGACGGGAACATGGACGACTGGGAGTGGGAAGCCGACGAGGGCTACCACGAGCAGGAGTGGTATGACCCCAGCGACTGGTTCGACGCCAAGGACGGCGTGGACTACGAGGGCGAGTGGACCGACTACGACACCGCGTACGACATGGACAGCTATGACTACTACGACTCGTACTTCGAGTCGTACTACGACGGGTACTACGACGGCTACTACGACGATCTCTACGGGTATGACTACGGCTATCCGATCACGAACATCGATGACTCCGGGGACGGGTACGCCGCGGGGTACTACGACGGGTACTACGACCAGACGCTCGACTACGCCTACGACCCCTACTACTACATCATCGTGGACGCGCAGAGCGATCGCGACCGGCGTTCGGACCGAGAGCGCCGGAGCGATCGGAAGCGTGAGCGAGGCGATCGCAGCCGGGCGATGTCGGACGGCGGCTCGGACGGCGAGGCGACGCAGCGTGCGGCCGAGCGGCACCGCAAGACCATGAAGATGCGCGGCACGGTGGAGGAGATCACCTTCCTGGAAGGCACGAAGACGGGCGATGACAGCCCGCTGATCGCGAAGATCCGGACCGAGGAGGGACGAACCGCGGTCGTGAACCTCGGGCCGAAGATGTCCAAGTCGAACATGCCGATGGAGGCGGGCGATCGCGTGACGCTGCGGGGTCGGAAGGTCAAGAACAACGACCGCTCCGTGCTGGTGGTTCACTCGGTCACGGCCGACGGCAAGACGGCGCAGATCGCGTCGCGCGGCGACCGGGAGACCGATCGCCCGACGGTGATGGTCAGCGGCGAGGTGGACGGCATCTCACGCGTGGACCTGGGCGGCGACCGCTACACGGTCGTGCGGCTGAACATGGCGAACGGGAAGTCGCACCGCGTGGCGTTCGACTCCAAGAAGTGGAAGTCGATGAAGAACTTCGGGCTGGATGAGGTGGATCGGGTGACGGTGCGCGGCACCCGCCGTTCGATCGGTGAACGCTCGGTGATCATCCCGATGAGTATGCGGGTCAACGGCGAGAGGCTTGAGCTTTCGTCGCGATGACACGCAACCGATCGGGTGGCCGATCGGCTGATCGACTGACTCTCTGACCGGCGGCCCTGGGCGTTTGACGCTCCGGGCCGTAGTCGTGCGCGGGCGGCGGCGGGATCATCGCCGGATCAGAGGCCCCACGAGACATACTTGATCTCGGTGTATTCGTCCATGGCGAAGTGGCCGCCCTCTCGGCCGATGCCCGAGTGCTTGAACCCGCCGAATGGTGCCTGGGCGGTGGAGGGGAGGGCGTCGTTGGCGCCGACGATGCCGTATTCGAGCGCTTCGGCGACGCGGAAGAGGCGGGACGCGTCGCGGGTGAAGAAGTAGGCGGCCAGGCCGTAGGGGGTGTTGTTGGCGCGTTCGATGACCTCTGCCTCGCTCGAGAAGCTGGCGACGGCGGCGACGGGGCCGAAGGTTTCCTCGTTCGCCAGGCGCATGTCTGGGGTCATGCCGGTGAGGAGTGTCGGGGCGTAGAAGCGGTCGGCGTGGCGTTCGAGGCGGACGCGGGAGCCCCCGGTGACGAGGGTGGCGCCGCGGGCGCGGGCATCCTCGACATGCGCCTCGACCTTATCGATGGCGTCGTCGTTGATGAGCGGGCCGATGGTGACGCCCTCGTCGAGTCCGTCGCCGACGCGGTGGCGGTTCATGGCGGATGTGAAGCGTGCGACGAAGTCGTCGTGGATGCGCTCGTGGACGAAGAAGCGGTTGGCGCAGATGCAGGTCTGCCCGGCGTTGCGGAACTTGCAGGCCGCGGCGGCGGTGACGGCGCGGTCGAGGTCGGCGTCGTCGAAGACGATGAAGGGGGCGTGTCCCCCGAGTTCGAGCGAGAGGCGCATGATGTTGTCGGCGGCCTTCTTCATGAGCAGCCGCCCCACTTCCGTCGAGCCGGTGAAGCTGAGCTTGCGGACCCGGGGATCGGCGAGGAGCGTGTCGCCGATGGTCTGCGCGTCGCCGGTGACGAGGTTGACGACGCCCGGCGGGAAGCCCGCTTCGAGCGCGAGCTGCGCGATGGCGATGGCAGAGAGAGGCGTGTCCTCGGCGGGCTTGATGACGGCGGTGCAGCCGCTGGCGAGGGCCGGCCCGAGCTTGCGGGTGATCATCGCGGCGGGGAAGTTCCAGGGGGTGATGATCGCGCAGACGCCGACGGGCTGGCGAAGAACGAGGATGCGTTTGTCGGTAGAGGAAGCTGGGATGATCTCGCCGCGAACGCGCGTCGCTTCGGCGGCGGCCCAGTCGAGGAACGAGGCGGCGTAGTTGATCTCGCCGCGGGCTTCGGCGAGGGGCTTGCCCTGCTCGCGGGTCATCAGGCGGGCGAGGCGGTCGGCGTCGCGGTGCATGAACTCGGCGAGCCTTGCGATGAGTGCGCCTCGCTCGGAGGCGGGGCGAGCGGCCCAGGCTTGGCGGGCGAGCCATGCGGCGTCGATCGCGGCGCGGGCCCGCTCGTCGCCCTTGCCGCCGGGGACGGTGGCGATGGGCTCGTCGGTGGCCGGGTTGAACACCGAGAGTTGGTCTTCGGATGCGATCCACTGGTTGTCGATGAGGTTTCGGGTTTCCATGGCGCCTCCCTGGGGTGCTGTGCGCGCGGCGGCGCGGTCGCCCCTGGGAGAGCCTAGCGGGGACGGGGGGAGAGATTCAGGCGGCGTCGGCGGAGCCCTGCGGTTTGAAGCGGGCGTGACGGATGGGTGGTGCCCAATAGAGGCAGGCGGCGGTGAGCGCGGCGCGGTCGATGGGCTTGGAGAGGTAGTCATCGCAGCCGGCGGCGAGGCACTTCTCGCGATCGCCGGCCATGGCGTGGGCGGTGAGGGCGATGACGGGGAGGGTGATTCCGTCGTCACGAAGGCGGCGCGTGCAGGAGTAGCCGTCGAGTTCGGGCATCTGCATGTCCATGAGCACGAGGTCGGGTGTGAAGGAGCCGGACTTGATCGCGTCGATGGCTTCGAGGCCGTTGTGGACGATGGAGACTTCGGCGCCCGAGTGTTCGAGGAAGTATCGGATGAGGCGCTGATTGTCGGGGCCGTCCTCGGCGAGGAGAATGCGGACGCCGGCGAGCGGGCGATCTTCGTTTGCCGGGAGTGCCGCGGGCTCCGGCGATGGCGCGGGGAGGGGCGAGCGGTCAGCGGCGGTGGACTCGGGGCTGAGCGGAGCGATGGCGGCGGGGATGTCGAGGGTGAAGGTGCTGCCGCGCCCGGGTTCGGACTCGATGGAGATCTTCCCGCCGAGCATGGTGGCGAGGGAGTTGCAGATGCGGAGTCCGAGCCCGGTCCCGCCGAACCTGCGGGTGGTGGACGAGTCGGCCTGGCTGAAGGCGTCGAAGCGTGCGATGGCGAGTCGCTGCTCGTCGCTCATCCCGATGCCGGTGTCGATGACGCGGATGCGAAGGCGCTCGGCGACCGGGTCGTGTGAGGCGCACAGGGTGACCGAGCCGGAGGCGGTGAACTTGACGGCGTTGCCGGCGAGATTGAGGAGGATCTGGCGGAGTCGGGTCTCGTCGGAGATGACGCGGGAGGGGAGCTCCGAATCGCGTCGGACGATGAAGGAAAGGCCCTTGTCGGCGGCGCGCGGCTGCATGAGCGAGGCGACCTCGTCGAGGATGCGGGCGGGGTCGGTCTCGATGAGGTCGATGCCGAGCCGGCCCGCTTCGATCTTGGACATATCGAGGATGTCGTTGATGATGGTCATGAGGTGGTTGGCGTTTCGGCGGATGGTGTCGGCGTGCGAGGCGACATCGAGAGCGTGCGAGTCCGGGTCGGCGACGAGGTCGGCGTAGCCGAGGATGGCGGTCATGGGCGTGCGGATCTCGTGGCTCATGTTGGCGAGGAACTCGGTCTTTGCGCGGTTGGCGGCGTTGGCGCGGTCGATCGCGTCGCGGAGGGCGGCCTCGCTCTCGGCCCGCTCGATCTCCGCGGCGGCGCGGGCACCGAAGAGGCGGAGGGTGGACTCGATGTCGAGGCTGGTGCGGAAGGTGGCGCGGTGGAGGACGACGAGCAGCCCGATGCGCTCACCCCGTGAGTTGCAGATGGCGATGGCGGCGTAGCTCTCGGCGCCCATGTCGCGGAGCGGTGTGTCTTCGGGGAATGCGTCGACGATGCGTGCGCTGCGGAAGAAGTAGCCGTCGCGGAGCGCGTGGTCGCAGGGCGTTCCCTCGAGTGAGTAGAGGACGCGTTCGGCCGGTCCGCCGTCGTGCCACCCCCCTACTACTTGCGCGAGCTCCCGGCCCTGTTCGTCGGTGACGCAGCGCGCGACGGCGGCGTACATGACGCCGAAGACCTCTGCGACGGCGCGTGAGAGATGCTCCATCGACTCGGTGAGCCCGAGGGCGGCGGGCTGCTCGATGATGCGCTCGAGGGCGACGCCGAGGCGTTTGACGGCGTCGATGTCGACGAGCACGCCGATCATGCGTTTGGGGGCGCCGTGGGCGTCGCGTTCGATGATCTCGCCGATGTCGCGGATCCAGGCCCACGAGCCGTCCTTGCGGCGGAGGCGACGCTCGTTCTGGTAGATGGGCGTGCGGCCCTGGATATGGCGCTGGATGTCGCGGTGAACGGCGGCCTGCTCGGAGGGGTGGGTGAGCGTGCGCCAGGTCTCGAGCTTCATGGGCAGTTCGCGGGGCTCGTAGCCGAGCATGGTGTAGAAGGTGTCGCTGAAGTAAGCCTGGCCCGAGGGGAGGTCCCAATCCCAGAGCCCGATGCCCGCGGCGCGGGTGGCGAGGTCGAGGCGGCTCTGCATGGTGTGGCGGTCGTGGATGTCCGAGACCGAGCCGGAGAGCCGGAGTGGGATGCCGCGTTCGTCGCGGGCGGCGCGTCCGCGCAGGCGGAACCAGCGGTGCAGAGCCGGGGCGACTTCGAGACGCAATTCGGCGTAGCAGGGTGCGTTGCTGGCGAGATGGGCGGCGAGGCACTGCTCGAGCGCGGCGCGGTCGTGGGGGTGGACGCGCTCGCGGAAGTCGTTGCGCGTGGGGGGGGCGGGGGAGGCGGGATCCCGCTGCAGCAAGTCGAGGAGTTCGGGGCTGAACCACGCGGAGCCGGTGCGGGGATCGAACTCCCAGAGCCCGTTGGTCGCGGCTTCGCTGGCGCGCTGGAAGCGGTTCTGGGAGGCTTCGAGTTCGCGGCGAGCGCGGGTCTGCTCGGTGATGTCCTGGAAGGCACCCCAGAGCTCGGTGACCCGACCGCCGGATTGGACGGGGAAGCCGAGCGCACGCACCCAGCGTTCGTTGCCGCGGGCGGTGATGAGGCGGAGTTCGAGGTCGAAGGGCTGGGCGTCGCGGAGGCCTCGCTCGACGGCCTGGCGGATGATCGGGCGGGCCTCTGGGGCGTAGAAGTCGATCGCCTGATCGACTCGTGGTCGGTAGTCGTCGTCGACCTCGTGGATGCGGCGGACCTGGGTGGACCAGGCGAGGCTTTGCCCGTCGCCCGAGAGGAGCCACGAGCCGATCTGGGCGATTCGGCCGGTGGTCTCGAGGAGTTCGCGGGCGCGCTGGGCCTGGCGGTGCTCGGCAGCGCGGCGGGCCGATTCCCGGCGGATTCGGCGCACGGCCGGCTCGACGAAGAAGAGCGCGTGGGCGAGCAGTGCGAGGATCGTGAGGCCGTCGATGATTGTCGCGACGATCGGAGGGGGGGCGGAGAGCCGCGTGGCGATGAGCAACAGGACCAACGCGATGGGCGTGATGGCGAGGGCGCGGAAGCGGCTGATGCCGACGGCGTCGGGAACGGCCGAGTCTGGCGGCGGCGCGGGATCGGGCGGGAGGTGCATCGGTGACTCCGGCTTTGCCCCGGCGTGGGGACGCACGGGCTATCGGCCCTTGGCGCGCGGATCGTCAGCGTTGGCGGGTGGGCGGCGGAGCGGGCGCGAGGGGGGTTGGGGTTGGCGCGGCGAGCCGCCGGATGCGGGGGTGCCGCGGGCTTCAGGGGCTTGGCGATGGCTCGGAAGCCGCGGGCGTGTCGTGCGGTCGGAGGAGGGTTTCCTCGACGAGGATGAACCCCGCCATGGCGACGAGGAAGACCGCGAAGCCCTGCTGAAGGGTTCGCTGGGGGATGCGGCCTCCGAGGCGACGGCCGGCGAATGTGCCCAGGGCACCGAAGGCGATGAAGACGCCGATGGTGGTCCAGTTGACCGAGAGGCCGGCGTCGGAGAAGTGATGGAGGTACTTGAGGAAGCCGGTGGCGCAGTTCATCACGATGACGGCGAGGCTGGTCGCGACGGCGCGGCGCATCGGCAGCCCGGCGAGCAGGACGAGGGTGGGAACGATGAGGAATCCCCCACCGACGCCGACGAAGCCGGTCAGCACGCCGAGAGCCGCGCCCTGGAGCAGGATCAGCCACGACGCGCGGCGGGGGACGGGTGTGTCGGCGGGTTCGGCGGGGGCGGGCTTGCGTGAGCGCTTCCACATGAACCACGCGGCGATCAGCATCACCAGCGCGAAGACGATGAGCTGGACGAATCCGGGGACTGCGGTGGCGATCCAGGCGCCGGCGAGGGTGCCCAGCATGCCGGGGATCCCGAAGAGCAGCGCGGTGCGCCACTCGACAAGGCGTTCGCAGGCGTAGGGAATGACGCCGGCGAGGGCGATGGCGCCGACGATGCCGAGGGATTCGGCGATCGCGACCTTGTCCTCGTGCTGGAGGAAGTAGACGAGGATGGGGACCGTGAGGATGGAGCCGCCCGAGCCGAGCAGCCCGAGGGACCCGCCGACGAGCAGGGCTCCGAGGATCGCGTAGATCACGGATCGAGTCTAGACGACGGGGAGCGAGCGTTCAGAGCTCGATGCGCGGGGTGACGCGTTCAACCGCCTCATCGAGTTCGAAGAATCGCTGGGTGTGGAAGCCGAACGCGCTCCCGACGAGGTTGGTGGGGAAGCTCATGCGGAGTTGGTTCATCTCGCGGACATTGGCGTTGTAGAAGCGTCGGCTGGCGGCGATGCGGTCTTCGGTGAGGGAGAGCTGTCGCTGGAGTTCGGCGTAGCGTTCGTCGGAGCGGAGTTCGGGGTAGGCCTCGGCGATGGCGAAGAGACGCCCGAGCACGCCGAGCATGGCGTTCTCATCGCTCGCCTGGCTGTCCTGCGGGCCGTGGTTGGCGGCGGCCCGGGCGCGGGCCTCGGCGACCCTTTCAAAGAGCTCACGCTCGTGGGCGGCGTAGCCCTTGACGACCTCGACGAGGTTGGGGATGAGGTCGTAGCGGCGTTTGAGCTCGACGTCGACGCCGGACCAGGAGTCGCGCAGGTGCTGGCGGACGGCGACGAGCCGGTTGTAGTTGCCGATGACGAAGATGATGACGGCGAGGACGATGACGCCGACGACGATGAGTGCGATCACGGCTG
>JBICIG010000010.1:0-19773 GCA_043101605.1 Phycisphaerales bacterium JB037 | reverse complement strand
GGACGAACTACGACAAGCTCCACATGGAGATCTGGACCGACGGCACGGTGACGCCCGAGATGGCGATGGTCGAGGCGGCGAAGATCCTCCGACACGCGCTCCTGCCCCAGCTCGAAGTACTGCACGAACGGGTTGAGGTGCTTGCGGAGGATCTTCGCCGCCTCGACCATCGCCATCTCGGGCGTCACCGTGCCGTCGGTCCAGATCTCCATGTGGAGCTTGTCGTAGTTCGTCCGCTGCCCCACGCGGGTGTCCTCGGTCGAATACCGCACACGCTGCACCGGCGAGTAGATCGCGTCGATCGGGATCACCCCGATTTCCTGCTCTTCCTTGTCGGCCTGGTGCTCCGACGCGGGCACATACCCCCGCCCGTTCTGCACATAGAGCTCCATCTCGAAGTCGACCGCCTCGGTCAGCGTGCAGATCACCAGGTCCCGGTCGAGCACGGTCACATTGGTGTCCGCCTCGATCAGGTCCGCCGTCACCTCGCCCGGACCCTGGGCCGCCAGACGCATCGTGCGGGGCTCTTCGCCCTCGAGCTTGACAACCAGGTTCTTGACATTCAGCACGATGTCGGTGACATCCTCGAGCACGCCCGGGAGCGTCGTGAACTCGTGCTCGGCACCCTTGATCTTGACGCCCGTCACCGCCGAGCCCTCGAGCGAACTGAGCAGCACCCGACGCAGACTGTTGCCGATCGTCGTGCCGAACCCACGCTCGAACGGCTCGATCGTGAACCGCCCGTAGGTATCGCTCTTGAACCGGTGGTCGGTCACCACACGGGCCGGAAGCTCCAAACCACGCCAGCGAACTCGCATGTTTCGATCACTCTCTGTCGGCGGCGCTGCGGAAAGCGGATGATGATCCCGGCTCACGGCTCGGCCCGTTCCGCCGACTCTGGCGGGCTCGGCCTTCTTGCTCGGAGTCATCCAGACGAACAGCCCCGGCCCGGCTCCTCAAGAAGCATCGGCCCGGGGCGGATGAGTCGATCCAACCAGCGTCAGACGCGACGCTTCTTGCGGGGGCGGCAGCCGTTGTGAGGCACCGGTGTGTGATCCTCGATCGCCGTCACCCGGATCCCCGTGCTCACCAGCCCGTTCACCGCGGCCTCACGCCCGGCGCCCGTGCCCTTGATCCGGATCTCCACCTCGCTCAGCCCCATCTTGCGGACCTTCTGGCCCACCTGCTCGCCCGCCCGGGTCGCGGCGAACGGCGTCGCCTTGCGGGCACCCTTGAAACCGATCGTCCCGGCCGAATCCCACGCCAGCGTCTCGCCGTTCGTGTCGGTGATGGTGACGATCGTGTTGTTCTGCGTCGCCTTCACATGGCCGATGCCACGGACGACATTCTTCCGGATCTTCTTGGTCTTCTTCGCCATCGAGTTGCCTCAAGCTGCGACCCGCGACGGGCCCAGCGATGCGCCCGCACCCGGGCGCGACCGGTTCAGCCCTTCACGCCCTTCTTGCCCGCGACCGTCTTCTTGCGGCCCTTCCGCGTGCGGGCGTTGCAACGAGTCCGCTGCCCGCGCGTCGGAAGACCCCGCCGGTGCCGGTCCCCGCGATAGCTGCGGATGTCCTTCAGACGCTGCACATTCTGCGACACCTGGCGACGCAACGCACCCTCGACCAGGTACGAAGTGTCCAGGATCCCGTTGATCCGGGCGATGTCCTGCTCGCTCAGTTCATTGGCCTTCGTCTCCGGGTTGATCCCCGCCTCGGCGAGGATGTCCACCGCAAACTTCGGCCCGATCCCGTGCACATACTGGATGGCGTACAGGATCTTCTTGCGATCCGGAATGTCCGTTCCCGCGATACGAGGCACTGCCCAGACTCCTTCACACCCTCGCGCCGATCACTCAACGCCGGGCGAATGTCACTCTCGTCTCGAAGCCGCGGACCAGTCGCCCGCGACGCCGTGGATCGTTCAGCCCTGCACCTGCTTGTGCTTCGGATCCGCCTTGCAGATCACCCGCACCTTGCCCTTGCGGCGGACGACCTGGCACTGATTGCAGATCCGCTTCACGCTCGCTCGAACCTTCATCGCCGCCACTCCTGCTTCCCAAATCCATCCCGCACGCTCGGGTCCAACCGGATCGGACCGGACCCGGCGCACCGAACCCAGCCGCGAGGGATCCTCCGCGGGGCAGAGACACTAGGCCCAAGGCATCCCAAAGTCACCCGCCCCGCCCCGAATTCGGGCCGAATCCGCACCGAACTCACGCCCCGCCCGTCCTCCCGAGCCGCCGACCGCCCCCCTCCTCCACCGCGATCATCCACTCCACCCCCGCCGCCACCGAGCCGTCCGCCGTCCGCACGGTCCACCCGTCCCCATCCTCCACCCACGCCCCTTCCCCCGCCGCTACCAAGGGCTCGATCGGCAGCACCATCCCCGCCCGCAACTCGAAGTCGTCCCGCGTCCCGGTGACCGACCCGCCCCGGGACGATCGGAACGCCACCAACGGCTGCTCGTGGAGATGCCGACCGATCCCGTGCCCCGCAAACCCCGCGATCACCGAGACGCCCTGCCCCCGAGCCCACGCCGCCGCCTCGTCGGCGATCACCCCCCACCGCCGTCCCGCCCGCACCGCCCCCGCTGCTCGCGACGCCATCCCCTCGGCGAGTTCGATCAACTCCGCGCGATCCTTCGCACCACCCTCGACCACCACCGATCTCGCCAGGTCCGCGCACCAGCCATCCAGCCGCAACCCCAGATCGACCGTCACCAGGTCCCCCGCGCTGATTACCCGATCGCCCGGCACGCCGTTGAGAATCTCATCGTTGATGCTGATGCTGACCGCACCCGGGAACGCCTCGCCCCGCGCGTTCCGCTCCAGCGGGAACAGCGCCTCGGCCCCTGCGTCCGCGATCAACCCGCGTGCAAGCCAATCCAGATCCCGCGTCGCGACGCCCGCGCACGCACGAGCGATCAGCGTCTCAAGGACTTCGCAAGCCAGCGTGGCCGCGCGATCAATCGCCGCGACCTCGCCCGGCGTGCGCAGATTCACGCGGTCAGGACCGCGGCCCGCGGAGCCGTCGCGACTTGCCATCGTCCTGCCCGCCCAGGAAGCCCGCGTAATTGCGCATCATCAGGTTCGCTTCGACGCGCTGCAGGAAGTCCAGGCTCACCGACACGACGATCAGCAGCCCCGTCCCGCCGAGGAACTGCGTCACCGAGTAGCTCACCCCCAGCGACCGGTTCGTCACCATCGGCAGCACCGCGATCACCGCCAGCGCCGCCGCCCCCACATAGGTGATCCGCTCCATCACCGTCTCGAGGTACTCGGCCGTCCGCGGCCCCGGCCGCAGCCCGGGGATGAACGACCCGTGATCACGCAGCTGCGTGCTCATCTCCTCGGGATTGAACTGCACCGTGATCCAGAAGTAGCTGAAGAAGTAGACCATCACGATGTAGCACAGCACATACAGGAACTCGCCCATCGCGAATTCGTCCTTGAGCCAGTTGGTCAACTGCGCCCAGAAGCCCGACTGCCCCGAAGTGTTCGCCACCGCGTCGGCGATCCCCGAGAACAGCATCGAAGGGAAGATCATCAGCGAGCTCGCGAAGATGATCGGCATGACGCCGCCGTGGTTCACACGCAGCGGCAGGTAGCTCCGCTGGCCGCCGAACACCCGGCGCCCGCGCGTGTGCTTGGCCTGCTGGATCGGGATCCGCCGCTGCGCCACCGTGATCAGCACCGACCCCGCGCACACCAGCACGAAACCGCCCATCAGCAGCAGCAGCCCGGCGTAGTCCATCTTCGAGGAATCGCTCGGGTCGAAATTCTGGATCACCCAGCTGATCGCGCCGGGCATCCCCGCGAGGATGCCCGCCATGATGATCATCGACGCGCCGTTCCCGATCCCGTACCGGTCGATCTGCTCGCCGATCCACATCAGGAAGACCGAACCGGCCGTCAGCGCCGTCACGCCCATGATCCACCAGATCGGGTTGCTCGCCCACTGCTGATAGACCAGCCCGTTGCCCGCGATGTACCCAAGCCACATCGCCCCCTGGATCACGCACAACACCACCGTCAGCCGACGCGTCCAGTCCTGGATCTTCTGCTGCCCCGTCGGACCCTCTTCTTTGAGCTTCTTGATCGTCGTCGACACGCTTCCCACGAGCTGGATGATGATCGCCGCCGAGATGTACGGCATGATCCCGAGCCCGAAGATCGTCGACTGACCGAAGTCGCCCCCCGAGAAGATCGCCATGTAGTCCGCCGCGCGACCCGCCGCGCTCCCGGACTCGCTGGCCGTCTGGAAATACTCCTTGAGCATCGACTGATCGACACCCGGGAGCGGGATCCAGAACCCGATCCGGTACACCACCAGCATCCCGAGCGTGAACAGGATCTTGTTCCGCAACTCCGGCACGCGGAACACATTCACCAGCGTCTTGAGCATCGGGCGTCGTCTCCCATCGCACCCCGATCCACCGGGGCTCCGCGGCCGTCGCTTCCGACCATCCCTGATCGCTCGGCCCGGCGGGCTCTTCCCCGCCCCGAGTCCACTCTCCGGGACGATCCCCGGATCTCTTCGCCCCGGACGCGAACGCCCCCGAGACTGAACGCAAGGGTAGCCCACCCCGGCCGGACAATCCCGGCCGAGCGCCTCGACTCAGCCACCCGATACGCTCCGAATTCACCGGCGACCGCGGGCTCTCGGGCCCCGCCGCCGCGAACGCCCCGCGGACTCAGCCCTTCTTCGAGCCGCCCCGCTTGAGCTTCTTGGTCAGGTTGGTCGGCGAGCGATCCTCGCTGTTGCGATCGATCCCACGCACCCGGTCGCGACGCGTGCCCGACTCGGTCACCGAGCCGCCCGCGTCCAGGATCAGCTTCCGGGCCGAGTCCGTCACGCGGCTGACCTCGACCTTCAACGCCACGCCGAGCTTGGCCTCGCCCTCGCCCTTGCGCAGATCGCCAAGAACCTTCACATCCCGGCTCGCATCGCGGATCAGACCCGCCTTGGCCAGCGTCTCGGCGTTCACCGTGCCGCCCTTGGCAAAGTCCGGGTGCCCCGCGATCTGCCCGAGGTTCACCGTCCAGAACAGCGTCTTGAAGTTCGCGTTCGTGAACCCGAACTTCGGCATCGTCCGGAAGAAGGGCATCTGCCCGCCCTCGAACTGGAAGCGACGGCTGTACCCGCTCCGGCTGCCCGCACCCTTGTGACCACGCCCGGCGGTCTTGCCCAGCCCACTGCCAGGCCCGCGGCCGACGCGCTTCCGCGCCTTGTACTTGCCGGCGAGCTTGGTGATGTCATGAATCATCATGATCGCATGCTCCGCCCCATGTCCGGGGCTGTTCGGTCCGCCCCCGAGGGGGCATCGTCTTCCGTCACGCCGAAGCGTCGTCGCTCTTGGTCTCTTCCGAAGCCGACTCGCCAGACCCCTCGCCGGCAGGCACGCTCGCCTCGGCCTCGGCGGGCTTGGCCGCCTCGGGCTTCTTCGTCGGCTCGATCACGATCCGCTCGGCCGGCTTGGCGCTCCCCTCGCTGGGAAGGAACCGCTTGCCCGCCTCGACCTTGATCTCCGTCTCGGTCTTGCCCAGGTCGACGCCGCGAAGCTCGGCCACCAGTTCGGCCTGGCGAAGCTGGCTCAGCCCGTCGAACACCGCCTTGACGACATTCATCGTCGTCGTCGACCCGTAGCACTTGGTCAGGCAATCGGTGATCCCCGCGTGCTCGAGCACCGCGCGCACCGTGCCGCCCGCCACCACGCCCGTCCCCGGCGACGCCGGGATCAGCCGCACGCGCGAAGCGCCGTACCGGCCCTCGACATCGTGCGGGATCGTGTTGCCGATCATCGGCACCGTCGTCAGCTCACGCTTGGCACGCTGCTGGGCCTTCTCGATCGCGCTGGGCACTTCGTTCGATTTCCCGTACCCGTACCCGACCTTCCCGCGACGATCGCCCACGATCACCAACGCGCCGAAGCTGAAGCGGCGACCGCCCTTGACCGTCGCGGCGGTGCGATACACCTCCGCCGTATGCGAGTCGAGCTGTCCGCCGGTTTCTTCCATCACATTCCGCATGAATCGTCTCGCTTCCCGGGCGAACCTCGCCCCGGACTCCTGACCTACCGGTCCCTCTGATCCTGCTCGATCAGTCACTCGATCAGAACTTCAGTCCGCCTTCACGCGCCGCATCCGCCAGCGCCTTCACACGCCCGTGATACCGGAACCCGCCGCGGTCGAACACGACCTCGGACACCCCGGCCTCCCTGGCCTTCTCGGCGATCTTCGCGCCGACCGCCTTGGCGCCCACGACATTCCCCGCGCCCTCCACGCCCGCTTCACGCGTCGACGCAGAGGCGATCGTCCGCCCGTCCAGGTCGTCGATCACCTGCGCATAAATGTGCTTGAGCGAGCGGAACACGCTCAGCCGGGGACGCGCCGGCGTCCCTTCCACGAGCTTGCGGATCCCCGTCCGACGACGAGTCCTGCGCTTTGTCTTGAGCTGATTCTTGTTCATCGGTCGTGTCCTCGGGCCCTCTCGCGGACCCCGGTCGGTCGCCTGCCTCAACGCCCGGCTCACCCGGTTCAGAATCCGAACTCAGGAGCCGAACTGCTTGCCCTGCTTGCGCTTGATCACCTCGTCGGTGTACTTGATCCCCTTGCCGTTGTAAGGCTCGGGCTTCTTCACCGAACGCACCCGCGCCGCAAAGCCCATCACCAACTGCTTGTCCGCCCCCTCGAGCGTCAGCATCTGCTTCTCGGCCGTCACCGTCACACCCGCGGGGATATCCAGCTTCACCGGCGACGCGAAGCCAAGGTTCAGCGAGATCTGGTTCCCCTGAACCTGACCGCCCCAACCGACGCCGTTCACCTCGAGCTTGCGGCTGTAGCCCTTCGTCACGCCCGTGATCATGTTGTTGATCAACGCACGCGTCGTGCCCCACAGCGCCTTCGCCTCGCGGTTGTCGGCGTGCTTCTCCTCAACCGAAACCGAGATCGACTTCTCGCTCTCGTCCCACGCCACCTTCACCTCGGGGCGGTGCTCCAGCGACAGCGAGCCCTTCGGACCCTCGATTGTGATCGTCCGCCCGTTCAGCGTCACCTTGACGCCCGAGGGGACCGAAACAGGCTGCTTTCCAATCCTCGACATGACTCATCTCCACGCCCGAAAGGGCGCCGTTCCTGTTCCAGCCGACCTCAAGAAACCGTGCAGAGCAGCTCCCCGCCCACCTGCTTCTCGCGGCAGCCGCGATCGCTCAGCACGCCCTGGCTCGTCGACACCACCGCGATGCCCAGCCCCTGCAACGGACGCGGCAGGTCCTCCACCTTCCGGTACACCCGGCAGCCCGGACGGCTCACGCGGTCGATCCGGTTCAGCACCGTCTCGCCACGCGGCCCGTACTTCAGGCTCACACGGATCTGACCCTGCCGCCCGTCCTCGATCACATCGAAGCCCGTGATGAAGCCCTCGGACTGCAGCACCTCCGCGATGCCGCGATTGACCTTGCTGTTCAGCACCAGCACCTGCTTGGCGCGGTTGCGTCCGGCGTTGCGGATACGCGTCAGCATGTCGGCGATGGGGTCGCTCAGTGCCATGTTCTTCCTCGGTCGTCTCTCGGGGCCGGCTCGTTCGCCCAAGGCCCGTGACTTTCAATCCTGCTCACACCGTCCCGAAACTCACCAGCTCGACTTGCGCATCCCGGGGATCTTCCCCTCCAGCGCCAGCTTCCGAAGCATGATCCGGCTCATCCGGAACTTCCGGTAGTAACCACGCGCCCGGCCCGTCAGCTCGCACCGACGCACCGTCCGCGAGGAAAACTTCGGCGTCCGGTTGCTCTTTGCCACCTGTGCCTTCGTCGCCATCAGTTCTCTCCGACCTTCGTGAAGGGCATGCCCAGCTCATCGAGCACGAACAGGCTCTTCTCCTTGTCCGAGTTCTCGAATGTCAAGTTGATGTTCATCCCGTGCGTGAACTCCGCCTCGGCCATGTTGATCTCAGGGAACACGCCCTGCTCCACCAGACCGAATGAGTAGTTCCCCGCCTTGTCAAAGCCCTTCCGGCTCAGGCCCCGGAAGTCCTTGATACGCGGCGTCGCCAGGTGGATCACGCGGTCCAGGAAATGCCACATCCGGTCCCGGCGAAGTGTCACGATCGCCGCCGTCGGGTAGCCCTCGCGAACCTTGAAGTTCGACACCGAACGCTTCGCCTTCACGACCACCGGCTTCTGGCCCGTGATCGTCTTGAGCGTGTCGATGACCGTCCGCTCGATGTGACCGGGGATCTTCGTCCCGTCCAGGTGACGCCCCATGTTCACATTGATCGTGATCTTCGCGAGCTTCGGCGCCGCCATCGGGTTGTCGATCCCGAACTGCTCCATCGCCTTGGCCCGCACCTCGTCCCGGAAGACCGCCCGCAGACGCGACGGACCCGCCAGCGGCGCGTCCGCGTCACCCTGCTGCTTCTTCTTGTTGACTTTCTTCTCAGCCATCGCTGCCTCGTCGATCGCCCGCCTCGGGCTTGAACCGGACCCGCCACCACCGGCGGCATCCGGGATTACTTGCTCGGACCCTTCACCTCGCCCAGCACCTTCCCGCCACGCACCGCCACACGCACCTTGCTCCCGTCGTCGCGACGCTCGAAACGAACCCGCGTCGGCTTGTCGTCGGCACCCAGCGGGCTCACATTGCTGATGTGGATCGGTGCCTCACGCGTCACCACCCCGCCCTGCGGGTTGATCCGCGTCGGCTTGATGTGCTTGGTCCGCAGGTTGATGCCCTTGACATACACGCGGTCGTGCTTAGGCACCACCCGCATCACCTCGCCGACCTTCCCGCGGTGGTCCCCCGCGGTGATCATCACCCGATCGCCCTTGCGAACATGACTCGCCATCTCACACCACCTCCGACGCCAGCGACACGATCTTCATGTACGCACGGTCTCGCAGCTCTCGCGCCACCGGCCCGAAGATGCGCGTTCCCTTCGGGTTGCCCTCGTCGTTGATCAGCACCACCGCGTTGGTGTCGAACGACACATACGAACCGTCCCGGCGACGCGTCGGCTTCTTGGTCCGAACCACCACCGCCTTGGACATCGTCCCGGGCTTCACATCCGCGCCCGGCAACGCCTTCTTCACCGACACCAGCACGCGGTCGCCAACGCCGGCCGTCCGACGCGTGAACCCGCCATGCCGCGTCGAACCGCCGTACACGCGGATCACATACGCGATCTTCGCGCCCGAGTTGTCCGCAACCTCGCACCTGGATTCCTGCTGGAGCATCGCTCACCGATCCTTGCCACTGGGGCGCCACATGGGCTCACCGCCCGGTTCACCCAACCCGGTCTTACCGCCCGGCCTCGACACCCGAACGCTTTTCCATCACGCGGATCAGCCTCCAGGTCTTCGTCTTGCTCATCGGCCGGCACGGGCCGACCTCCACGACATCACCCGCGTGCGACTCGTTCGCCTCGTCGTGCACATGCAGCACCGTCCGGCGCTTCACGTACTTCCCATACTTCGGGTGCTTGGCCAGGAAGCTGATCACGACCTTGCGCGTCTTGTCACGCTTGTCGGATTCCACCACCCCTACCCGCGTTCCCTTGATGCTCTGGTCGCCGCTGTCCATCGTCGTCTGTTCCTTCAATGCGCCGCCGCTCATCCCGTGTTCCCGGCCGCCCGACCAACCCGTCAAGCCTGCGCCGCCCGCGCCGTCCGCTCGGTCAGCAGCCTCGCCACATCCCGCCGGAGCTTCCTGAACTTCGAGTTGTCGGACACCTTGTCCGTCACCGATTGCTGCCGAAGCTGGAAGATCTGCTCGCGGAGCCGCTTGAGCTCGATCGCGATCTCCTCGTCCTTCAGCTTGCGAACTTCCTTGCCGGTCATGGCATCCGCCTCTTCTCACGCTCGCGGGCAACACGCCGCGGCGATCAATGAACTCACACCGAAACCCGCCGCTTCACAAAGCGGCACTTGAAGGGCATCTTCATCGCCACGCGAGCCAACGCCTGCTTGGCCTGGTCCTCCGAGACCCCCGCAAGCTCGAACAGGATCTTCCCGGGACGCACCCGCGCCGCCCAGTAATCCACGTCCGCCTTGCCCTTGCCCATGCGCGTCTCGAGCGGCTTCTTCGAGATCGGCTTGTCCGGGAACACCCGGATGAACAGCTTCCCCTCACGCTTGAGGAAGTGCGCCGACGCGATACGGCCCGACTCGATGCAGTTGGACTTCAGCCAGCCGCCTTCGACCGCCTGCAGACCGTAGTCGCCGTACGCCACGAAGTTGCCGCGCGTCGCGTTCCGCTTCGTCGCCTTCTTGCGACGCATCTCCTTGCGGAACTTCACTCGCTTGGGAATCTTGTACGGGGGCATGTCTGATCCCTAAACCCAGAGAACCCTGGCAAACGCCGATCCGGATTCCTCCGTCCCGACGATCCGAAACACTCTCACGCCAACCGGTTCGTTCCGATCAGCGACGACCGCGAGCACGCAGCCGGCGACCCGGTGCGGTCTCCTCCTCCTCGTCCTTCCCGTAGAACCCGCGGAAGACCCAGCACTTCACGCCGATCACACCGGCCGTCGTCACCGACTCCGCGAACCCATACTCCACACGCGCCTGCAGCGTCGACAGCGGCAGCGAACCCAGACGCGTGTCCATCGTCCGGCTCATCTCGGCACCGCCGAGACGACCCGAAATCTGGATCCGCACGCCCTTCGCACCCGCGTTCATCGCACCCTCGGCACGCATCTTCACGATCCGCCGGAAGCTCGCCCGACGCTTGAGCTGCTCGGCCACCGACTCGGCCAGAAGCTGCGCGTCCACATCCGGATTCTTGATCTCCACGATCGAGATCGAGACCTTCCGGCCCGTCATGAACGACAGCTCCTGCTGCATGCGCTCCACCTCGGCGCCCTTCGGCCCGATCACCAGCCCCGGACGGGCCGTCTTGATGATCACCTTGAGCTCCTCACGCGTGCGCTCGATGTGGATCTCCGAAACCGCCGCGTTCGGGGGCGTCCGATTCAGACGCTTGTCCAGAAACTTGCGGATCTTCTCGTCCTCGATCACAAGCTCGCCGTACAGCGCCTTCGGCGCGTACCACCGGCTGCGATGCGTCTCGGTCACCCCGAGCCGAAATCCAAACGGATGCGTCTTCTGTCCCATCAGGCTCGCTCCTCGACGCCGACGGTGATGTGGCTCGTCTGCTTGATGATCGGATGCGCCCGACCACGATCCTTCGGACGGAACCGCTTGATCTGCGGCCCCTCGTTCACGAACACCTCGGTCACGAACAGGCTCGTCTCGTCGGCCTCGGCCGCCTGCGCGTCCGCCACCGCCGCCTGCAGGCACTTGCGGATGTTCACCGCCGCACGCTTCGGGCTGAAACGCAGCAGATTGTCCGCCTCGTCGATCCGCTTCCCGCGGACCAGGTCGGCCACCAGCCTCGCCTTCCGCGTGCTCCCGCGGGTGAACTTCACCTCGCTGACGAACCGCGCGATGTCCTTGGAACTCACGCCAACCGCCGCCGCCAGACGCTCGATGTCTCGCGCCTTGCAACGCGGATGGTCGCGACCTTCCAGCCAGTTGCGCACCGCCCGACGCGCCGACTCGCCGCTCAGACCGGTCCGGTCCACCGACGCCGCGAGCTCTTCAACGCTCACGCCACGCTCGCCCGCCAGGCTCTTGAGTTTCTCAGCTCGAAGTCTCACTTCGCGTTCCTCTCGGACCGCCGACCGTTACCGGCCGGACTTGATCCCTTCCTTCTTGTTCGTGTGCCCGCGGAACATGCGCGTCGGGCTGAACTCGCCAAGCTTGTGACCCACCATGTCCTCGGTCACGAACACATCCACGAACGCCCGGCCGTTGTGCACCTGGAACGTGTAACCCACGAACTCCGGCACGATCGTGCACGAGCGCGCCCAGGTCTTCATCGGCTGGTTCGTTCCCGCCTCCGCCTGCGACTGCACCTTCCGGTACACCTTCTCGCTGACGAACGGACCCTTCTTCAGGCTGCGTCCCATCGCGTCACCTCAACTGCCCGTACCGCTTGCTCTTGCGGCGACGGATGATCAACTGCTGACTCGGCTTGTTCCGATCACGCGTACCACCACCCTTCGAAAGCACGCCCGACCGGCTCACCGGCGCACGCCCGCCCTTCGAACGGCCCTCGCCACCACCCAGCGGGTGGGCGTCGTGGCTCATCGCCACACCACGCACCTTCGGGCGACGCCCCAGGTGCCGGTTCAAACCCGCCTTGCCAAGACGGCGGTGCTGATGGTCCAGGTTCCCCACCTGGCCCACCGTCGCCCGGCAGGTGATGTGCACGCGACGAAGCTCGCCCGAGGGCATCACCAGCGTCGCGTACTCGCCCTCCTTGTTCAGCAGGCGGGCGTACGAACCCGCGCTCCGGCAGATCTGCCCGCCCTTGCCCGGCTGCAGCTCCACGCAGTGCACATTCATGCCCGTCGGGATGAACTTCAGCGGCATCGACGCGCCGACCTTCGGCTCGATCGCCGTCTCCGACGACGCCAGCACACGCTGCCCATCCTTCAGCCCCACCGGGGCCAGGATGTACCGCTTCACCCCGTCGGCGTACTCGATCAGCGCGATGTGACAGGTCCGGTTCGGGTCGTACTCGATCCCCACAACCGTCCCCGGGATCCCGTCCCGGTCACGACGCTTGAAGTCCACCAGCCGGTACTTCTGCTTCGCACCGCCCCCGCGACCACGCACCGTGATCCGACCCGTGTTGTTCCGACCGCCCTTCTTGGGCTTCGGACGCAGCAGGGTCTTCTCGGGCTCGGTCTTGGTGACCTCCACATGGAGGTTCACCGACGCGTTGCGGCGCCCGGCGCTCGTCGGCTTGTATTTCCTGATCGCCATCGGATCCTCTTCCCGGCCACGCCCCGGTCACACCGGCGGGCCTCACATGCCGACCCCGCAGGGTCAGAACAGATCGATCGACTCGCCCTCAGCCAGGCGAACCATCGCCTTCTTCACCTTCCCGCCGTTCACCCATCCGTAACGCAGGCGACGACGCCGACCCTTGGTCATCAGCGTGCGGACATTCTCGACCCGCACCCCGTAAAGCTCCTCGATCGCCGCCTTGATCTCGTCCTTGTTCGACCGGCGGTCAACCTCGAACGCGTAGGTGTTCTCCTCCGCCATCGCCGTCGACTTCTCCGTCAACACCGGCTTGCGGATCACATAGGTCGGGTGCATCAGTTCTCACCCCCGGCCGCGACGGCCTGCTTGACGCCCATCGGGTTCACCTTCGCGCTCTTGTCGGTCTGCGAACTCGGACCCGTCAGCCACGCCTCCAGCTCACCCTTCTCGATCACCAGGTAGCGGTGATTCAGCAGCTCGAAGCAGGTCAACTGATCCGCCCGGCACAGCGTCACATCCGCGATGTTCCGAGCGCTCAATCGGGCGTTCTTCCCGCGGTCGCCGTCCGGCAACGCCACCAACGCCCGGTGATCGATCTTCAGCGCTTTGAGCATCGACTCGAAGCCCTTGGTCCTGGGCGAGTCGAACGCGATCGAGTCCACCACGCGAACCTCGGAGTCCACCAGCTTCGCCAGCAGCGCGTTCCGATTCGCCTTGCGACGCATCTTCTTCGGCATGTCGAGGCGGTACTCCTCCCGCGTCTTCTTCTTGCCGAACTTGTGCGCACCGCCCCGGAACAGGTTCGCGGTCTTGTCGCCGTGACGAGCCCGGCCGCCGCCCTTCTGCTTCCCGAGCTTCTTACCCGAGTACGCGAGATCGCCACGCACCTTCGTCCGGGCCGAGCCCTGACGCAGGTTCGCGTGGTAACGCACATACGCCTGCTTGATCAGCTGCGGGTTGATCGCACCGCCGAGCGACTGCTCGTCGATCGGCATCGTGCCGACCTGATCACCCTGCATGTTGTAGACGGGGACATCCATGATGTCGTTCCTCGCCGTTGCCTTCCTGCGCGACCCTCGCGGGACGCTTCCACTCGCCTATCCGCCCGGCCTCCTGTCGCCCTCCCCGCAAGGAGCGGCTCCCGGGAATCACCCGGGCGGGACCGATGCGGAATCGACTCGGCTCACTCGGCCCCGAACCGCTCGGGGCCGAAACTCTCGCTGTTTCCGTCGGGCGGTTTCCCTCGTCCGGGACCTCCCCGACACGCCGACCGGCACTCCCGCCGACCAACGCTCCTCACTCCATCACTTCGAAGCGCTTGCCTTCGAACGGTTCAGCCGCACCGCCGGCCGCACCACCACCATCGACTTGTTATGCCCGGGCACCGGACCCTTCACCAGGATCAGGCCCTTCTCCGCATCCACCTTCACGACCGGCAGGCTCCGGATCGTCATCCGCACATTGCCCATGTGACCGGCCATCCGCTTGCCCTTCTTCGGGCCGCCCGCGCCGCCGCGCCAGCTCGCGTGACCACCGATCGAGCCCGGCGAGCGGTGCTTCCGCTCCACGCCGTGCGACGCTTCCTTGCCCTTGAAGCCGTACCGCTTCATGCCGCCCTGGAAGCCCTTGCCCTTGTTCGTCCCGACGACATCGACGAACTTCAGGTCCGCCAACGCCTCGACACCGATCGTCTGCCCCAGCTCGAACTCCCCGAGCTCCTTGGCATCCACGCGGAACTCGCGGTGGTGTCGCAGCGGCGCCGAGCCCGCCTTCGCGTCGTGCCCGATCTGCGGGATCGTCGAGTTCCGGGCCTTCATCGCCCCAAACCCGAGCTGCACCGCGCTGTACCCATCGGTCTCCTCGGTCCGCAACTGCGTCACAACGCAGGGGCCCGCCTGGAGCACCGTCACCGGCACGATGTTCCCCGCCTCGTCGTACAGCCGGGTCATCCCAACCTTGGTTGCCATCAGTCCGATCGGCATTCCGATCAACCCTTCGTCCAAACCCGACGATCCGCCGGGGCCCGATCCGGTCGGGCAGCCGCTTCATGCTCCACGAGGCTCTCGCCCCCGGCAGAGGAAGCTTTCCATGTCGCCCCAACCCAGTCGCAAGGGGCACGAAAAAAGCTCGCCGGACCTTCGCCCACCGAGCCTGAACGCTTACGCCTTGATCCTCACAAACACACCCGCGGGCACGACCAGGCGGTTGAGCGCCTCCACCGTGCGAGCATTGGGCTCGAGGATGTCGATGATCCGCTTGTGCGTCCGGATCTCGAACTGCTCCCGGCTCTTCTTGTCGATGAACGGGCCACGCAGAACCGTGTAACGCTCGATCCGCGTCGGCAGCGGCACCGGGCCCGCAACTTTCGCGTTCGTCCGCTTGGCGTGATCCACGATCTCCCGCGCCGAAGCGTCGAGAGCGACATGGTCGTACGCCTCCATCCGGATTCGGATCTTCCCGCCTGTCATCCGTTCACCTGTTCAAGCGCCCACGCGGGCGATCTCCAGTCCATCCCATGCCGACCGGTCACACGATCCGACCGAACTCACCAAGGCCTCAAGCCCGGCCCCGCCGAACCCCGGCGACAAAATCCCCGCGACGAAATACTCGCCGCTCCGCCGCATCCCTGCGACCCGGCTCCCTGCGAGCCCGACTCCGTCTGCCGTACACTCCCCCGTGAGCAAAACGCTCCAAACCCACCGGTCGGGAGAGAGTCGAGAAGCGTAGCCCCTCCACCCGCCCGGTCAATCCAGCTTCACACCCTCCACTCACGAATTCTTCACTCCCTTCCCCTCCCGACCCCGTCCGCCCCGCACCCACGCCGGCCTCGGGCGTCCCACCCCGCCACCCTTCCGCCGACGACCATCGGAGCCCTCAGACCATGCCCCCGCACGCCCCACGCCGCAACCCTCCCGAAGCCCTGCACCCCTTCCGCTTCTTCGCCACCCTTCTGCTTCTCCTGCCGCTCCTGAGTCCCGCCCATGCCCAGCCCGTCGGCGTCCCACTCTCCGACGAAGTGCTCCGAATCGACGAACTCGGCATGGTCGTTGCCCTCCCTGAGAACGCCTCCGCCCAGGCCGTCCCCGGCTCCGAGACGGTCGCCGCCCGCATCACTCCCGACCGCGGCACCTGGACCATCACCATCCAGACCCCCCGCGCCCGCGCCGCCGAGACCACCCCCGATGTCCTCGCCACCCAGGTCCTCGAGCAACTCGAAGCCGCCTACGCCGTCGTCAGCCCCCAGTCCGGCCGCCGCGAACGCACCGAGGCCCGCCTCATCAACCGCTTCCCCGATCTGCTGATCTCCGGCAGGCCCGCCGAACGCTTCTACATCTCCCTCCCCAGCGGGCCCGCCGGCAAACGCATGCTCCACGGCTACACCTTCCTTCAGGTCACCGGCTCCCGCTTCGTCGTCTTCGAACTCATCACCCCCGAGGAGAACACCGACCTCATCCAGCGCGTCTACGAGACCGTCGTTGCCTCCACCCGCTTCGTCGACCCGCTCCGCGCCGAGGCCGACCGCGGCAAGGCTGTCATGCGCGGGCTCGAAGTCCTCTCCTCCATCCCCTCCTCCGAGTACGAACGCATCCTGAGCGACATCGGCGTCCGATGGGAACGCCTCCACACCCCCTCGCCCACCGGCCGCGACGCCGACGCCGTCGAACACGGCTATCGACGCATCCGTGCCTGGAAGGGCCAGCGCGGCGAGATCGACCCCCGCCAGAGCCCCGACGAGTTCACCGGCATCGAGCAGGACGAGGGCTACCTCCTCTCCATGGATGTTCGTTTCCTCCAGGCCGGCGCCCAGACCACAGACATCTTCGCCCGCTACTTCGTCTCCCCCGACTTCTCCCAGGAAGCTTGGACCATCCAGATGACCCTCCGCGACGGCGCCCGCGTCGTCGGGACCTACGGCGAGACCGGCGTCCGCGAGGGCACCTCCATCAAGGTCGCCATCGATTCCCCGGGACAGCCTCCCATGACCGTCCGCCCGCTCATCCAGGGCCCGGGTTACATCGGGCAGGTCCGTTCCTACATGCTCCCCGAACTCCTCGCCACCGCCGGCGTCCCGGGCGAGTTCGCCTTCTACGCCTACCGCACCACCGAGCAGGGCGTTTTCCTCCGCCGCGACACGCTCGAGCCCATCACCTCCCGCGATGGCGGGTGGCGCGTCACCTCCACCCTCCAGGAAGGCGAACTCCCACAGACCACCATCCTCGACCGCAACAACCGCTTCGTCCGCACCACCCTCCCCAACGCCAAGGTCTGGGAACGGACCAGCCTCGACGACCTCGTCCGGATCTGGAAATCCAAGAACCTCCCCATGAACTGACGGCTCCTACTTCCCCCGGACCACCATTGCCAATTGCCCGTTGCCCACTGCCTCCCCACCTCCCGCTACAGTCCCGCCGTGCGCAAGCGACTGCTCATCGGACCCGTCCTCATCGTCGCCCTCGTGGCGGCGTTCTGGCTCGATGAACTCATCGACGCATGGGTCCTGCCGGACTTCCTCCACCCTCTCCTCGGCGGCCGAGATACCCCGCCCCCGGGCACCCTCCTCTTCCTCATCGCCATCCCCCTCATCGTCCTCGCCGCCCGCGAGTTGACGGCCATGCTCCGGGCCAACGGCATCGCCGCCTCCAACCGCGTCGGATCCATCGCCGCCCTCCTCGGGCTCTGCGTCACCGCCTTCATCCCCGCAACGCTGGAAGCGGGCACCGCCGCCGCCGCGATCAGCACCACCGCGGTCGTCGTCCTCCTCGCCTCGCTGACCTTCTACTCACGCCACCGCTCCTTCGAGGGCGCCCTCTCCCTCGCCGGCGCGGCGCTGCTCTCGTTCGTCTACCTCGGTTTGCTCGCGGGCTTCTTCATCGCCATCCGGCGCGACCATTCCGCGTGGCTCGTTCTGGCGGTCCTGGTCACCACCAAGAGCTGCGACATCGGCGCCTACTTCACCGGCACCGCGATCGGCAAGCACAAGCTCATCATCTGGCTCAGCCCCGGCAAGACCTGGGAAGGCCTCGCCGGCGGCGTCGTCGCCGCCATGATCGTCGGCGCCCTCTCAGGCTGGATCCTCGGCTTCCCCGAGCCCGGGCCCCGCGCCCTCTGGCTCGGCGCCATCGCCGGCATCCTCTTCGCCCTCGTCGGACAACTCGGCGATCTCCTGGAAAGCCTCTTCAAGCGCGACGCGCAGCTCAAGGATGCCGGCCAGAGCATCCCGGGCTTCGGCGGCGTCCTCGATCTCCTCGACTCCCCCCTCCTCGTCGCTCCCGTCGCCTACTGGTGGATCACCCTGCTCAGCTGAGCAACCCGAGCGACCAGACGCTCCCCATGAACCGCGCCAAACCCGCGGGCTTCCCCCGCGTGCCACGGCTCGTCCCGCTCGACAAGCCCCAGGCCGCACCGACCGTTCGCCGCGCACGAACACCGCATGTATTCCACGTGGAACATCCGCGACCGATCCGTGCGCTCAAAGAAGGTTCAGCCGCCGCCCGCGGGCTCCACCCGCGCGTCCTCGCTCTCGAGCCCGCCGAACCGCCGGCGACGACCCGCGAACGCGCGCACCGCCTTGTGCAGTTCCGCTTCGCCGAAGTCGGGCCACAGCGTTTCGGTCACGAACAGCTCGGCGTACGAGATCTGCCACAGCAGGAAGTTGCTCACCCGCATCTCCCCGGCCGTGCGGATCAGCAAGTCCGGGTCGGGCAGCCCCGCGGTCCAGAGTTCGTTCTCAAAGGTTCGGTCATCGATCGCGTCGGGCTCGATCTCGCCCCGCTTGACCCGCTCGGCCAGCGCCCGCGCCGCGTGCACGATCTCCGCCCGCCCGCCGTAGTTCAGCGCCAGGCACAGCGTCGGCCCCTCGGCACCGGCGGTCACCGCCTCGACCATCTCCAGCGCCGCCCGCACCTTGTCGGGCAGCCCTTCGCGTTTGCCCGCGACGCGGAAGCGGATGTTCTCCCTCGCCAGCGCCGCGGCTTCCCCCTCGCAGTAGGTCTCGCACAGGTCCATCAGCGCCCGCACCTCGTCGGCCGGTCGCTTCCAGTTCTCGAGACTGAACGAGAACAGCGTCAGCGCCTCGACGCCGATGCGCCCGCACGCCTCGACGGTCTCACGCACCGCCCGCGCCCCGTTGCGGTGCCCGAAGATGCGCGCAAAGCCCCGCTCCTGGGCCCACCGCCCGTTGCCGTCCATGATGATCGCGATGTGCCGGGGGATCCGGGCCGGGCAGACATCGGGCAGATGCGTCGCCGGGTCGCACGACGGATTCACCCGCCGCATGCGCGCCAGAGCCGCGCGTCCCTCAGCGGACAGACCCGCGATCATCGCCGCGGCATCGTCATCGGTCGTCGTCGTGGCGCGGGGCGCGCTGGTCATGCTGCATCCATTCCTTAGATTCCGCAGAGCCCTGCGACCTCCGGGCCGCGCCCGCCGCTCACGACAGGATCGTCTGGTCCCGCCCGGGGCCCACGCTCACAATCTCGGCCCGAACCCCGACCGATTCTTCGATATACGACACGAATCGTTCCGCGTTCACGGGCAACGCCGACCGCTGGGTCACCCCCGAGACATCCTCCCCGAAGCCCGGGAGGGTCTCGTAGACGGGCACGACCCCCTCGAGCGCGAACCCGTCGGGATCGAACCGATCCGTCTCCGAGCCATCCGCGGTCCGGTACCTCGTGCAGACGAGGATCTCCTCGAACCCGCTGAGCACATCGAGCATGGTCATCGCCAGCCCCGTGACCCCGTTGACCATCACCGCGTACCGCAGCGCAACCAGGTCGAGCCAGCCGACGCGCCGCGGGCGGCCGGTGGTCGTGCCGTACTCCCGCCCGCGCTCGCGGATCAGGTCGCCCGTCGCGTTGATCTGCTCGGTCGGCATGGGCCCGGCGCCGACCCGCGTGCAGTACGCCTTGAAGACCCCGAGCACGCGCTCGATCCGCT
>JBICIG010000009.1:0-5718 GCA_043101605.1 Phycisphaerales bacterium JB037 | reverse complement strand
CTGGGATCTCTGGCGTCGGCTCTCGGCGTGCGGGTGGCGCTGGGCGGATCCGGTCCCGGATCCTCTGTTCGGCTACCGGCTCCGTCCGGGTTCGATGAGCCGGTCGCTCGAGACGATGCACCGCACGGGCCGGCGGATTCTCCAACGAGATGGTTCGGTCCGCGGCGAGTGCGACGCGCGGGCCCGTCGATGGGATGTCCGCTGGCTCGCGCGGGCCGCGGCAACGGAAGATACGGCGCTCGTGCGCGCGCTCCGCGCCTCGCTCGGTCGGCTCGACGACGCGGAGTTGGCGGTGCTGGGTGCCGAACTGCCGCCGGCGCTCTCGTGGGCCGACGCCGTCGCGCCGCGCGAAGCCGATCGCCGGCGTGAAGTCTGGACGAGGCGCATTGAACGCTGGCTCGGCACCGTCGAGGGGTTCGATGTGGGCTCCATCCGGATCGGCTCTGCGATCCCCTGCGACGACTCCTCGTGGCGGGCGCTCGCGATGACCGTTCGGCGGCGCGTCGGATCGCGGGTCGTGGTGCTCTACGGCATGGGCCGGCACGGGCTCGCGCTCGCGTCGCAACTCGAGCGGCTGCTGCCTCGCACGCGCCTGGCGTGGTGCGACGACTCGCCCGGGGCGCGCGGCCCGCGCGGCTGGCCCCGCCTGCGCCCGGACCTGCTGACCCATCAGCACGCGATCATCGTCACGCCCGCCGCGTCTGCGGGGATCGAGCGCACGCTGCGCTCGCTCGGGCTCGACCGCTACGAGACCCTGCGCTCGCTGAGCCCCTCGCCGGCGCTGGATTCCTGATCGCCCGGCGCCCCGGGCTCGTCACGATAGATCGCGTGAACGACCGCGCGACCCGGCGGCAGAGCGGTCGCTCGATCGAGGATGCGCTCCTCGTGCGCATCGGACGAGACGATGGCGTGCGCACCGAAGGGGAGGTCTTCGGGCCGGCGCACGCGGAACCCGAAGCGCGTCCGGCCGGCGCACGCATCGTCGATCAAGCCCAGAACGGGCAGAGGCAGCGCTCGGCAGCGCGCGAGCAGCCGACGCGTGTGCTCGCCGGCGCCCCAGAGCCAGACACCCATCGCGCCGCCCCGGCGGGCCCGATCGAACGCCCGCTCGATGCGCGCCCAGCGCTGCTGGTCTGTGAGGTTCCGGGCGGAGCGTGCGGCCGAGGCTCTCAGTTCGGCGAGTCGCTCGATCAGCGCGCGTGTCGGGCCTTGGCGATCGATGATCGCCTCGATCGACGCGGCGTCCGACGGCGGGATGCGCCCGCCCGTCGGCAGCAGATCCAGGTCTCGGCGGCGGGCGCGCTCGGCGAGTTCGCCCTGACGCGGGGAGGTCGAGGCGAGCCCCGCAGCGCCGGCGGGGCGGTGGTAGCGATACACGGTTTCGGCGACCGCCCCGACGCGGTGCGTGCGCGCCAGGCGCAGCCAGAGTTCGTAGTCCTGCGCGCGGTCGAACGACTCGTCGTATCCGCCTACTTTGAGGATCGCCGACCGGCGGAGCATCATCGAGCCGTGCGCGAGCGTGTTGCCCAGCAGCAGTTCCCGGCGGAGCGCGGGCGGCTCGGTCGGCGGACGGATGACATGCTCGAGCGCGCCCTCGGGGCTGACGACCTCGAACGCCCCGCCGACGGCGGCGAGAGTGGGATCGGCTTCGAGCCGGGCGAGTTGCGCAGCGAAGCGCCCGGGCAGGGTTTCGTCGTCGTCGTCCATGCGCGCCAGGAACTCGCCCCGGGCCGCGTGCAACCCTCGGTTCAGGGCGGCCGCGAGGGAGGGCTCGGGGAGTTCGATCACCCGGAAGCGGGGATCGCGGGTTGTCCACTCCTCGGCGGCGTCGCGTGCGGCTTGCGACGGGCCGTTGACCAGCAGCAGGATCTCTGCCGGGCCCGGACGCTGATCGAGCACCCCCGCGATGGCGTGATCGAGCGTGGGCGCGGCCCGGTGCATCGGGAGGAGCACCGAGATCGCGGGGGGAGTCCTCGGCGGCGTGCGCATGATGCACAGGCATCGGCGATCGGCCGACGCCTGGGCAAAATCTGGGGGCCCGCGTGCGCGACGGTCGATTCTGACGCGATGCGGCTCGACGCAACCCAATCCGCGCCCACGGCCACCCCCGCGGGTGATCGCGTGGACGAAGGGGCCGCGAGCCGGCATCTGCGGCGGGTCTACCCGGCGATCGGGCAGTACGCCGACCGCGACGAGAAAGCCGCGTGGATCGCGCGCCGTTTCCGGGCGATCCTGGGCGGGCGCGTGCTGGATGTCGGGTGCGACACGGCGCGCCTGCGGGCGCACCTGCCCGCGTCGGCGACCTACCTCGGGATCGATCGGACCGACGAGGCCGACCTGTCGCTGGATCTCGATGCCCGCGACCTGCCCTTCGAGGACCGATCGTTCGACACGGTGGTGTGCACGGATGTGCTCGAGCACCTCGAGCGGCTGCACGGAGTGTTCGATGAGCTCTGCCGGGTCAGCGCCGATCGCGTGCTGATCTCGCTGCCCAATCCGATCCGCTCGCTGCTGTGCGAGCTGCACGCGGGGCGGGCGACGGGGCTGAAGCATTACGGACTGCCGATCGACCCGCCGGCGGATCGGCACCGCTGGTTCTTCGGGTTCGAGGAAGCGGCGGCGTTCGCGGCCGAGCGGGGCGCGCGGAACGGCTTCGCGATCGAGCACCTCGATGCCGAGAACGCCGGCGTGCCCGCGTGGCTCCGCGGGTCGGGGATCGATGTGCTCGATCATCCGAACCTGCGGCTCGGGACCATGTGGTGCGTGCTGCGGCGCGACCCGGGGCCCGACGGGTGAGCCCCCCGTTCGACACACTCGTCTTCCTGCTCACGCCCGGCGTCCCGCTCGACGCGTGGCGCGACGGCGGCGTCCTGGGGCGCGAATGGGCTCTCGTCCGGGCGCTTGGCGCGTCGTACCGGCGGGTGGTGCTGGTGACTGATGGCGACCGGGCCGACGCCGAGCTGGCTCGCACGCTCGAGCCGACGCCCGAACTGATCTGCAACGACGCGGGCGAGGACGCGGCGCTCTTTGAAGCGGGTCTGGGCGGGCGCGTCGCGGCGGCGGTCGGCGGGGGGTCGCGCGCCACGGTGCGCACCAACCAGATGACCGGCGGCGAGCGGGCGGTGCGCGTCACGCGTGCGCTGCGCGGCGCTGGGATCGAGGCACGGCTGATCGCGCGAGGCGGGTACCTCGCCTCGCGGTTTGTCGCCGAGCTGCACGGCCCGGGATCGCGGGCGGCGGGCGACGCAGCGCAGCAGGAAGGGTCGCTGTGCCGATCGGCGGAGATCATCATCGGCACGACGCGTGACATGCTCGACGACCTGGCGTGGCGGCACGGGCTGGCGCTCCCGCCCGACCGTCTCCGCGTCATTCCCAATTATGTCCTCCCGCCGATCGACCCAGACGCGACGCGGGGCGAGCGCACGATCCTGTGCGCCGGACAGCTCATCGAGCGCAAGCGGGTCGACCTGGTCATCGATGCGGCGGCGCGGCTCGGGCGCGTCGCCCTCCGCGTGGCGGGCGACGGGCCCCTGCGCCCGATGCTCGAGAGCCGGGCGCGGGACTCGGGCGTTGACGCCGAGTTCCTCGGGCGCATCGACCACGAAGAGCTGCTGCGCGAGATGAGCCGGTGCTCGGTCTTAGTGCAGGCATCGGCCCGCGAGGGGCACCCCAAGACGATCCTTGAGGCGATGGCTCAGGGCGCGACCGTCGTCGCGACGCACGCGCCGGGCGTCAGCGACCTGATCGAGCAGGGGGTCAACGGGATCCTGACCGCGCCCGAGGCGGCGGCGATCGCCGGCACGGTCGGCGGGCTGCTCGAGGACCCCGAGTTTGCACGCGTGCTGGGCGACGGCGCCCGGCGATGGGTGCTCGGGCGCTGCTCGCTGGAGCGCGTCCTCGGGCTCGAGCTCGAAGCGCACCGCGCGGCGTGGCGGTGTGAGCCGAACGAGCAGCCGGTGGGCGCGGCGGTGCGCTGGACGCCCGAACTGCTCAAAGCGGACACGCGCACGCAGATCGCGTCGTGGGAAGCAAGCCTGCACGGGTTCGCCAAGCGGCTCGAGCCGCGGGCGAGGGCGGCGTTCCTGCTGGGGCTCGACGATCCGCTGTACCGCATGCAGGGAGAATCGGCGATCGCGGCCGAGGGCGGGCTGCACCCGAAGCACCGGCTGATGCGATACCACGATTTCTTTGTCGAGCGGATCGGTGCCGACGAGCGCGTGATCGATCTCGGGTGCGGCGTGGGGGCGCTGGCGGCTTCGATCGCGGGGCGTTGCCCGGCGCGGGTCGTCGGGATGGACTTGTCGGCACGGAACCTGGAGTTGGCGCGCGCCCGCGCCGCCGAGGCGGGGCTGGGTGATCGGCTGACGCTCGAACTCGGTGACATCACGACGCGCCGCGTCGAGGCGCGGTTCGACACGATCGTGCTCTCGAATGTGCTCGAGCATCTCGACGGGCGGTCGGAGCTGCTGCGGCGGTGGATCGACTGGTACGGGGCGAAGCGCGTGCTGATCCGCGTGCCGGCGTTCGATCGGGAGTGGCGGGTACCGTTCAAGAAGGAACTGGGTGTGGAATGGCGTCTGGACCCGACGCACGAGACCGAGTTCACGCGCGGGCAGCTCGAAGCCGAGACGGCCGACGCGGGGCTGGTGCTCGAAGAGGTCGTGCAGGCGTGGGGGGAGCTGTGGGCGGTGGCGCGCGCGGCATGAGGGAGCCGAGATCATGACGGAGGGGAACCGGGAACGCGAGAACGGGCCGCCGAGTTCGGCGTCGCTGTGCCTGCCGGCGGGGTATCGGCAGCGCGAACGGAACGAGACGCACGACGAGGCGCGGGATTCGTCCTACTGGGCGCCGTGGCGCGTCGAGGCGAGCGGGAAGTACCAGCGCCATGTCTACCTCTGGGCGCGGGACCTGATCGTGCGCGAGCGGCTGTGGAGCGTGCTCGACCTCGGGTGCGGCGTAGCGACCAAGCTGCGCGAGATCATCCGCCCGGTCTGCGACGACATCACCGCGGTGGATCAGCCCAACGCGATCGCCGCCGCCCGGTCGCTCGGCACCGACGCAGACCTCATCGAGATGAACCTGGAAATGCCCGCGGCGACGCTGGGGCGGACCTTCGATGTCATCCTCTGCGCCGATGTGCTCGAGCACCTGCTCGATCCGGACCCGGCGCTGGCGCTGATCCGATCGGCGTGCCACGAGAAGACGCGGGTGCTGCTCTCGACGCCCGATCGGCGTCGGCGGCGCGGGCGGGCGTGCATGCAGTCGGACAAGCCCGAGCATGTGCGCGAGTGGTCGGCCGCGGAGTTCGCGCGGTATGCACGCACGCGGGGGCTGAAGGTCGAGACGCGGCGGATGCTGCCGCAGGACGACTCCCCGGCGAGCGCGCACCGCATCAGCGAGTTGCTCTGGCGGCTGCGCCTGGGCGAGCGATCGGGGTTGGCGTGCACGACGCTGCTGTGCCGGCTCGATCCGTCGGCGATGACCGGCGGAGTTGCCGGGGCGTCGGCGGACGGGGCGCGTCAGGCGGCTTGATTCCGCGCGTTGCGGTGCGGGAACTCGGCGGCGGGGATGGGGGCGCCCAGGAAATCGCACAGCGGCTCCCATGCGGGTTGCTCGCACAGATCCCACACCAGCAGGCGGTGGGGCCGGGCGGCGAAGTAGGCGCGGACGGCTCGCTCGTGCTCGGTCGCGGCTCGGGCGAAGGCGGCGCGCTCGAAG
>JBICIG010000008.1:0-24139 GCA_043101605.1 Phycisphaerales bacterium JB037 | reverse complement strand
GGACATGGAGCTCATGACGATCATGAATACGAAGAGGAGGATCATGATGAACATGAAGTCCATCGGGAATCCGCCTCCCCCACCGCCGCCGGTGGCGGGGTCCGCGTCGGACGATTGCGACTCCGCGGCGCTGCCGGTGGCGTCGCGCTGAGCGAGGAAGAGCGAAGGGGTGAAGATCGGGTCCGTCGTGGTCATGAATCGTCCTCGGAGCGGGCCGGCGCGGGAGCATGGAGGACCGGCCAATTGTTCTCCAGCGTGAACCAGTCATCATCGCGCACCGCCTGACGGATGTCCAACATCAGGCGTTGGAAGTGACGGAGATTGTGGAGGCTGACGAGGATCGGCCCGAGCATTTCCTCGGCCATGAAGAGGTGGCGGAGGTAGGCCCGGGTGAACGGGGCTCCGTCGGGGGTGCGCCATCCGTGGGCGGCGGGCGAGCAGGCGGGGCAATCGCACCCGGGCTCGATGGGGGCCGGGTCGTCGCGGAAACGGGAGTTGCGGAGGCGGATCTGCCCGGCGCGGGTGAAGGCGTTGGCGTTGCGGCCGTTGCGGGTCGGCAGGACGCAGTCGAACATGTCAACGCCCGCCTTGACCGCTTCGACGAGGTCCCGCTCGTAGCCGACGCCCATGAGGTAGCGGGGCTTGCGCTCGGGCATGAGGGGCGCGGTGTGGCGGACGACGCGGATGATCTCTTCGTGCGGCTCGCCGACGGCGACCCCGCCGATCGCGTACCCGGGCAGGTCGATGTTGCAGACGCGCTCGACGGACCATGATCGGCGGGCTTGGTCGGTGCCGCCCTGCACGATGCCGAAGAGGGATTGCGTGTCGGGGTTGGCGTGGGCGGCTTTGCAGCGCTCAAGCCAGCGGACGGTGCGCTCGTTGGCGAGGTCGAGGCGCTCGTGGTGGTCGTATCGGCGTTTGCGGCGGGAGTCGCGGACGGTTGCCTGGCGGAGGCGGGTCTGGTTGGTCGGGGCGGCGTCGGGGTCGACCGAGGGGGGGCAATCGTCGAAGGCCATGATGATGTCGGCGCCGAGTTCGTTCTGGACCTCGATGGCTCGTTCGGGCGTGAGGCGGATGGCCGACCCGTCGACAATGGACTTGAAGGTGACGCCCTCGTCGTCGATCGCGTTGATGTCGGCCATGGAGTAGGCCTGGTATCCGCCGGAGTCGGTCAGGATGGGGCGGTCCCAGCCCATGAAGCGGTGGACGCCGCCCATCTGTTGAACGAGCGGCGAGCCGGGGCGGAGCATGAGGTGATAGGTGTTGTTGAGGAGGATCTCGGCACCGGTGGCTTCGACGAGATGGGGCAGGATCCCCTTGACGGTGCCGCGGGTGCCGACGGGCATGAACGCTGGCGTGCGGAATGAGCCGTGGAGCGTTTTGACGGTGCCGAGGCGGGCGTGCGTGCTCGTCGAGCGGTGCGAGATGTCGAAAGAGAGCGGATCGGGCACGGGGCAACGGTAGGTCGTCGGCCGGTGCCGGCGGGCCGGGTCAGCCGCGTTCCTGCTCGCTGGCGCGGCGGAGGATCTCGCGTTCCTTCTCCGAGAGGTTGCCCAGCCCGCCCTCGCTTCGGACCTTGTCGAGGACGCGGTCGACCTCGCGATCGGAGCGTGAGAGCCTCGAGCGCGGGCCTCGGCGGCTGGGTGGGGCGGCGTCGCGCGAATCGGACACGACATCGAAGAAGTCGCGTAGCAAGTGGGATCGGCGGATGAAGAAAGCGCCGGCAAGTGCGCCGCCGACATGGGCCGCGTCGCCCCCCGCGTTGGCGCCGCCGGCGAGCAGATTGATCAGGGCGATGCCGACATAGCCGTAGGCCAGCCCGCGGAGCTGCAGGGGGATGGGAGGGAAGTGGAGCATGACCATCGCTTTGGGAGCGATGTGGGCCGAGGCCATGATGACGCCGAAGACGCCGGCCGAGGCGCCGACGAGGGGGGTGCGTGGATCGTTGATGAGCACGCCGGGGAGGCTGAGCCCGGCGATGGAGCCGAGGAAGTTGAGCAGGAGGTAGGAGAGCCCGCCGAAGACGCCGCAGACGAGGTAGAACGCGAGGTACTTGCGGCGGCCGAGGAACTGCTCGACCATCCCGCCGAAGATCCAGAGCCCGAGCATGTTGAACGCAAGGTGGAGGAAGTTGGCGTGGAGGAACTGGAAGGTGACGAGGCGCCAGACTTCGAGGTTGGCAAAGCCGCGGGAGGTGGAGAAGTGCCCGTAGGCGGTCAGAGGGTCCATGAAGACCACCGTCTCGTAGCCGACGCGCGCGCCGGGCTCGCCCGGAACATCGGGGGGTGCCGCGGTGTCGAAGACGATGCGCTGGATGCGGGTGCCGACGCGACGAACGGAGGGATCGTCGGGGAGTTTCTGGACGACCGGGTTCTGAACGCCCGGTTGGACGGTGCCCTCGACGGTGACGGGCACGGCTTGGCCCGAAAGCATCAAGCCAAGGACGAAGACGGCGGCGTTGATGATGATGAGCCAGGCGTTGATCGACCACGAGCGCGGGCCGCCGCCGGGTCCGCCGAAGCCGGCGACCGGTCCCCGGGCGCGGCCTCGGTCCTCTCGGTAGTACTGGCGGTCGTAGATCCCCATGCTCTCCCTGTCTGATCGTGCCGACGGGCCGGTCTGATTCTCGGCGGGATCCCCCGCGGGTCTTTGGGATTCCCCCGTTCGGGCGTCCGGGTTCGGTCAATCGTTGGATCGATCGTCGGTCGAGGTCGCCCGGCGGAGCTTGCGGCGTTCGGTACGGGTCAGGCTGTCCATGCCCTGACGGCTGATCTTGGCGAGGATCGCGTCGATCTCTTCGGGGTCGATGTCGGGCTTTCGGCGGTCTGGCTTCGGGGCGGGAGGCTCGCGGTCGCCGCGCCAGTTGGGCTCGGGCATGAACTCGTGCCCGCCGCCGAGCCAGTCCTCGCCCATGAATTCGAGGCGTTTCTTCTCGGCCCAGCAGGTGATGCCGCCGAAGATCGCGATCGCGATGAGGATGGTCTGCCCGAAGACGATCGCGAAGACGAACATGGCGATCGCGGCGGCGAGCCCGATCTTGACGGCGATCTCCATGGATCGGCGGTAGCCGAGCGAGCGCCAGAGAATCGCCTGGAGGATGCGCCCGCCGTCCATGGGGTACATCGGGACGAGGACATTGAACGCGAGGAGGATGAGGTTGGCGTAGTGGAGCCACCAGACCGCGATCAGCCAGAGGGGCGTGGTGCCGTCGGAGAGTTGGGCGGCGGCGAGCCCGGCCCCGGGGCTGAAGGGATTGAACAGGACGGCCCGCCACTCTCCGGTGAGCACGAGCACGGCGCCCGCGAACAGCGGGATGAGCAGGACATTGACGAGCGGCCCGCCGACGGCTGTCCAGAGGTGGGCGCGCCAGTGGTCGGGGGGGAGGCAGGTCGCGAGCCCGCCGAGCGGCCACATGAGAATGTCGTCGGCCTCGCCGCCAACGCGTCGGCAGGCGATGCAGTGACCGTACTCGTGCAGCAGGACGAGCAGGAAGAGCGCGACCATGCCGAAGAGCGCGAACTGGAACCCGAGCCCGCTGGAGCTAACCGACGCGTGAATCAGTTCGGCGACGATGAAGATCAAGAAGACCAAATGGAGGCGGACGGTGATCCCCCACGCGCGGTAGAGAGTCAGGGCCCAGCCGAGGGGGTTGTCGGCGTCGCCGAAGATGCGTCCGAGCGCGGCGCGGAATCCCCCGCCGCGCCCGTCGGAATCCCGGTATCGGCTCTCGCGGTCCTGCCAGGTCATGCCGGGGGATCGTACCGATGAGCGGGGGAGTTGATTCCCGCGCGGGGGATTGTGCTGAAGATCAACGGTTCCAGGTCACGCTGCCATAGACCGCGGTGTCGCCCAGGTCCTCGGCGATGCGGAGGAGCTGGTTGTACTTGGCGTTGCGGTCGCTCCGGCAGGGGGCGCCGGTCTTGATCTGCCCGCAGTTGGTCGCGACGGCGAGGTCGGCGATGGTCGCGTCCTCGGTCTCGCCCGAGCGGTGGCTCAGGACGCAACTGAAGCGGTTGCGCATCGCTAGGTTGACCGCGTCGAAGGTTTCGCTGAGCGAGCCGATCTGGTTGACCTTGACGAGGACGGCGTTGGCGCAGCCCTCGTCGATGCCGCGCTGGACGAAGTTCTTGTTGGTGACGAACAGATCGTCGCCCACGAGCTGGACCTTCTCGCCGAGGCGATCGGTCAGCTTCTTCCAACCCTCCCAGTCGTTCTCTGCCAAGCCGTCTTCGATCGAGCGGATCGGGTACTTGGCGCACCAGTCGGCCCAGATGGAGATGAGATCGTCGGTGGAGATGACTTCCTGGCTGGAGCTGAAGAACTTGTAGCCCTGCTTGCCGTCCTTCTCGGCCTCGTTCCAGAGTTCGCTGGTGGCGGGGTCGAGGGCGACGAAGATCTGCTCGCCCCACTTGTACCCGGCCTTGTCGACCGCTTCCTCGATGACCTTCAGGGCGTCCTCGTTGTCCTTGAGGTCGGGGGCGAATCCCCCCTCGTCGCCGACGGCCGTCGACATGCCGCGCGCCTTGAGCACGCTCTTGAGGGTGTGGTAGATCTCGACGCCGGCGCGGAGTGCCTCGTGGAAATCATCGAATCCCCACGGCTGGATCATGAATTCCTGGAAGTCGACGGTGTTGTCGGCGTGCTTGCCGCCGTTGAGGATGTTGAGCATGGGAACCGGCAGGACCTTCGCGGCCGAGCCGCCGAGGTAGCGGTAGAGCGGGAGCCCGCTGGCTTCGGCGGCGGCCTTGGCGACGGCGATGGAGACGCCGAGGATGGCGTTGGCGCCGATCTCGGCCTTGTTGGGCGTGCCGTCGACCTCGGTCATGAGCAAGTCGATCTCCTCCTGCTCGCGCGCGTCCATCCCCTCGATCGCCTGGGCGAGGCGCTCGTTGACATTCGCGACGGCCTGCTGGACGCCCTTGCCCAGGTACACGGATTTGTCGCCGTCGCGGAGTTCGACGGCTTCGTTCTCGCCGGTGGAAGCGCCCGAGGGAACGGCGGCGCGGCCGACGACACCGGACTCGAGCCCGACCTCGACCTCGACGGTGGGGTTGCCGCGGGAATCGAGGACCTGACGGGCGTGAACGACTTCGATCTGGAAGGCCATGGGCCGGGCTCCGGGGGCGTGGGTGGGCCGGCGGAGGGAGTCCCGGCGCCCGCCGGGCTCCGCCGCGGCTCGACTCTAGCCCGGTCGGCGAGCGACGGTCGATCCCGTGCGGGCCCGGGATCGGCTACGCTTGGCGGCAGCCGACTGACGAGGACCGGTGATGCCCGATACGCCCGAGGGACTTGACCAACGCTTGAGCGCGCTGCTGACCGACCTGGTCGCGCAGGGGCGGCGCGTCGAGGACCTGATCGAGCAATCGCTCGACGCGGTCTTCCAGCGGGATGCCGAACTTGCAACGCGTGTCGTCGACCTGGACGACACGGTGGATCGCGTCGATGTGGAGATTGAACGGTCGGCGGTGGCGATTCTCTTCGACGCGACGCGCGAGAATGTCCACCTCGATCAGACGCAGGGGCGGCGGCTGCTCAACGGCGTCAAGATCAACAACGAACTGGAGCGGATCGCCGACATCGGCGTCGCGATGGCCGAGCGGGTCAAACGGCTCGAGACACCCGACCAGCCCATCCCCCCCACCCTTCGGGTGATGGCCAACAGCGTGGTCGGGATTCTGCGCGACGCGATCGGGGCGCTCGAACGCGGCGACGCGACGCTTGCGAAGCTCGTGCTGCGGGGCGAGGACGCGATCGAGACTTTCAAGACCGAGATCATGCGAGACGCCGAGCGGCAGGTGCTCGGCGGGCAGATGTCGATCGCGTTCGCGTTCTTCCTCAACGGGATCGCGGCGCAGCTCGTGATGATGGCCGACCACTGCTCCAATGTCGCCGAGCAGGTCATCTACGCCGAGACGGGCGCGATCGTGCGGCACGGTGAGACCGGCTGGGTGGAGAAGTCGCTCGGGAACGGCGGTTGACGAGTCAGGCGGCCCGCTGCCACTCCAACGCGAACGACACGGTCTCGCGGTCGCCGGCGAGAAGTTCTCGCAGCCTTCGGCATCGGGTTAGGTAGTAGATCGCCAGCCCGCCGTGGAACACCGTGGCTCCGGCGGCGACCGAGCCGTAGACCATCAGCTTGATCGTTCGCTCGAGGGAATCGAAATCTTCCGGGTGGATGCCCGCCGCCGCGAGGTCGGATTCGCGGAGCCCGGCTTCGCTGAGCTGCTGCGTGAGCGTCGGCGCGGCGCTGCCTGACGCGAACAGTTGCCAGGCGCAGTAGCCGAGGGCGCACCCGATCATCAGGAGTTGGTTGCCCGCAAGGCGGCGCGGCGCGCGATCATCGAGAGCCAGCAGCCCGCGGGCGCCCCGGCGCTCCCGGAACGCGGCAACCCCGACACCCAGGGCGAACAGCCCTGCCGTCGGCGACCAGATCGCGCTGAGCGCGAGCATCGCGGCCCCGAACCACAGGAACGCCCCGTTGAGCCGGGCCAGGTGGGCGGCGCGGAGAATCGGCACCGCGGCGCGGCGGGCATCGCGCAGGGCCCCCATCTGCAGCTTCAGGAGGTCTTCTCGGCTTGTCGCCGGCGGGCCGGCATCGTTGGGCATCGTCACTCTACCGATATCGGGCTCCGGCGAGGCCGAGGCGAGCCGATCATCCGAGTCGATGCGCTTCTCGGGCCGGGTCACGCCCCCTCTTCGGTGGGTTCGAGCACGATCTCGGTTTCGAGATCGCGGGCCTTCTCCGCCTCGTATCGCAGCGTGAACCGGTCGCCCTCGCGTCCTTGGATGATGAACCGGAACAGCGTGTTGGATTCGCCGGCGATGCCGCCGTTGACCAGCACGCGTCCGGGCTCGCGGTTGGAGCCGCGCATCTGCGGATCGAGCCAGTGCCCGATGGAGCCCGAGGCGACGACGCTGCCGTTACCAACGGGCTCAAGGGTCAGGAGGTCGGGCTGCCCGAGCCGGCGGGACGAAGCGAGGTCCAGCCGCGTCGGGATGACCTTCTCATTGCGGATCGCCAGATCGACCTGCCAGAGCCCGTCGCCGAGTTCGGTGATTCGTGTCTGGCCCATCGAGAGCAGCGGCATGTGGTCGGCATGGAACATCGTGAACGCGAAGTTGCGGTGGCACTCTTCCTCGAGCATGAATGTCGGCGTATTGCGGCTGGACCACTTGTTGGGCCCGCCGATGAGCACCGGCCCGAGCGTCGGATGTTCGTACTCGGTGTAGTCGGTGAAGAGCTGCCCGAACGCCATGCGGTCGCGCCAGAGCCACTCGCGTTCGTCGGTCACGGGCTTGTCGTGCTGGAAGTACTTGCCGGTCGCCCACATCTCATTGGTGAAGCTGACGATGCCGAGGGTCTCGGCGGTCCAGTTCACGAACCCGCCGTGCACGCCGTAGAGATCGCTGTGGATGACCATGGAGCGGTAGTAAGGCAGCAGGTCCTCGCCGACATCGGCGATGCGGTCGTAGACCTGGCGATCGCCGCGGGAGTAGAGCGATTCGCGGTACGCCGCGCCGGGCCCGCGGAGGATCATGCCGCCGGTGTTGTGGTAGCTCTGGACGGCCGCGATGTTGGGATGATCGAGGATAAAGCGCCCGATCGCCGCGGTCTCGGGGCTGCTGAAGGGATACTCCCCCGCGCCGAACTGTATGAAGTTCGGCTGCCAGTCCCCCGGATAGTTGCGGTTCATGTCGTCGGCGAAGGGCCCGTCCTCGTTGATGCGCCCGTCGCCGTCGTTGTCGATGCCTTCCTGGCCCGCGTAGCTCCACTCGCCCTGCCGCCCCTGCTCGACACGGCGGAAGATGCGGGGGTCGTGCTCATCGCGGACGAACTGCCCGTTGGGGTCCTTGCGCCACATCGTCGTGATGTGCCCGTCGCCGTCGAGATCGTCGTACGGGTCCTCATCGATGAGCCCGTCGCGGTCGTTGTCGTAGGGGCGGTGGTTGTGCCGGGAGCTGTGCGGCGTGTTGGGGTCGGAGAACCAGAACTCGCGGCCGTCGGGGTTGGCGCTGACGAGCAGGTAGAACGAGTAGTTCTCGAGCATCTCGGTCAGTCGCTCGTTCTGCCCGTGCGCCTTGGTGAGGTACCAGAGCGTGTACGCGACGACCTCGGCGGCCTGGATCTCGTTTCCGTGGACATTCCCATCGATCCACATCGCGGGCTTGGCGTCGTGCGGCCCGGAATTCGGCGCGGTGACGATCGCGACCCACATCGTGCGCCCGCCGATGGACTCGCCGATCGGGACGAGCTTGACCAGATCGGGATACGCGCGGGCGATCTCCTGGTACATCGCCTCGAGCTCGGCGTAGGTGTAGTACTTGTTCCACGCGACCTCGACGCGGCCCGGGATATCTTCCTGAGCGGCGACGGGACCGGCGAGGACGCACGCGGCGAGCGTGGCGAGAAGCGACCTGGCGACCTGACTCCTGCGGTTCATCGGTTGTCCTCCCCGAGCTCCACGGTGATGCGCTGATTGCCGAACACGGCGGACTTCACATCGATGCCGATGCGGTCGCCCGCCCGTCCGAGCACGGTCCACGATTCCTCGAACGAACCGCCGCGGGCCTCGAGGCGGTTGGTCGAAGCACGCCGATTCCCCGCGAGCACGCGGCTCTCGTCGAGATCAAGCTCGACGCGGATCGGGGGAAGCCGGCGGGCGGTGACCCCCATCGCCGTGCGAGTGGGAAGGTCGGCGTTGTTCTTCAGGCGGAGCGTGATCCGCCAAGTGCGATCGGACTGCTTCTCGACGCGGGCGGGCTCGACGATGATCGCCGGGGCCATGCCCAGCAGCGACGCGACGAACGACGCCTGCTCGCCCGCGACGCGGTCGATTTCCGACGCGGGCGGGTTGAGCTTGAACCCCGGGACGAAGCCACCGATCTCGACCGCACCGAGCTGCGGATGCTCGAAGGGCGTCCACTCGATGAACCCCTCTCCGCGCTCGTCGGCGTAGTCAAGCCACTTGGCATCCTCGTCTTTCTTCTCCGAGGGCTTGGCGCGGCCGCTCGCGCGTGCGGCGGGACGCGGCGCGTCGCCGGTCGCCGCGGCGGCTTCCGCGGGGCGGCCCGGGTCGGGCTGACCCTGCGCGATCGCCATCACGCGGGTGCGGACATCCTCGGGCAGCGTCATGACCTGCTGCATCATCTCGCGCTGCTCGGCTTCGCTCATGTTCTCGACCTCGCTGCGCATCGCGGCCCGCTCGGCTTCAGAGCCGGTCAGGAAGCGTGCGACGCGGTCCGGGACGCCACGGGCGATGAGCTCGTCGTACTCGGCCTGCCTCGGGTTCGCCGGCTCGGCCGGGGCCTCGGCGGCTTCGGGCTTGTCGCCTTCGTCCCTCTTCTCGGACTCGATCTGGTCGGGGCGCACCCACGCGGGCGTGCTCACGCTGACGAGCCCGAGGTGTGCGTAGGCCCAACGCTGCAGCGAGCCGCGCTCATTCTCGACCGCGGGCGCCGACTTCATCTTCGTCGCCTCGGTGAACTTCTTCTTGATCAGCTCGAACATCGCCTTGTCGTCATTGTCGATGCCGAGCGGGATGCGTCCGGTCTCATCGTTCCGCCCGGCCTGCGGGATGTTCAGCACGGTGTCGCCCGGACCGATCACCACCACCGCGATCAGGTTCGGACGCTCAAGCATCCAGTCGGCCAGCGCCCGCGTCTCGGGCTCGCTCAGGGGGTACTCCCCCACTCCCTCGGCGAACTCCTCCCAGCGATACGGGAAGTTGCGATCAAGATCGACTCCACCGGCCGCGTCCTCGGCCATCTGACCGTCGCCGTCGGCGTCGCGGCTCTCGATGATCATCGCGTGGGTGGCGATCTCGTCGTCGCCCGGCTTGCGGACGAGCCTCGGGTCGTCCTCATCGACGACGAACTCGGCGCGAAGCCCCAGGCCGGGGGGTGGGTTGGCGATGCGCATCATCGTGATGAACCCGTCTCCGTTGAGGTCGATCGGCCCGTCTTCGTCTGTTCGGCGATCATGATCGGCGTCATCGGGGACCATGGAGCCGCCGAAGCGGGGATCGAGCCCGCCCGGAGCCGACCAGCGGACCAGCGCATCCGGGTTGAGCGCCGGGGCGATGTAGATGGTCGCGCTACCGAGAAGGTCGGCGTGGTCCTCGAGCAGGCTCCGTGCGATCCCGGTCGCGATCGCCGGCCCCGCCTGGTGCCGCCCGTCGAGACCGGCGACAACAAGCACCGCCGGGCGTTCGTCCGCCCCGTCTCCGCCGAGCGTGAGCATCCAGATCGATCTTCCCCGCCGGCTCTCGCCGAGACTCGAGAGCCCGACGCGGTCACCATGCCGGGCGACCATTTGCTCGGCGCTGGCTTCGAGCTGCTCGACCGGGTCCGCGGCTGCGGGAGCGACCAGCAGCCCGGCGGCCAGGCTCGTGGCGATGATGTTCCAACCCATTCCGCATCCTCCTTGCCCGCCGGCCCTTGCGATCCGGGCCCGGCACCTACACCTTAACGACCGCCGCCCCGCGCGGGTGCAGGGGCGACCTAGCCGGGGTGCGTCGCCCGATACGAATCCGGGCTTTCCCCGGGCAGAGCACGCCGCACCGAGCGATCGGGCCCGGGCGTTCTCCTACGCTTGGCCCCATGCGCATCGGGATCGTGAGCAATCGAGCGTCGGGCAGGGGGAAGGCGGCCGCCCTGGCCGACCGCGCAGCCACGGGCCTTCGCGCGGCCGGCTACGAAGTTGTCCCGATCGGGCTCGCAGAGCTGGATCGCGTGGGGGACCTGGACTTCCTGATCGCGGCCGGCGGCGACGGGACCGTCCGCGCGGTCATCCCCGCCCTGCTTCGCACCGGGGCGGCTCTCTACCAACTGCCGGTCGGCACCGAGAACCTCTTCTCACGCGAGTTCGGGATGACCGTTCAACTCGAACTCATGATGAAGGCGGTCGCGCGGGGCCGGACGCGCCCGATCGATGTTGCGTTCGCCGACGGCACGCCGTTCATGATCATGCTCAGCGTCGGACCGGACGCCGGGGTGATCCACCGCGTCCACGCGGCCCGAACCGGCGCGATCACGCACCTGTCGTATCTCAAGCCGGTCGCGCAGGAGATCTTCTCGCCCTCCCTGCCCGTGCTGTCGGCGACGGTCGATGGCCGGGAACTGGTGCGTGAGGAACAGGGCATTCTCGTCGTCGCCAACTGCCGGCAGTACGGCTTCCGGCTGGATCCCGCGCTGAACGCCCGGATGGATGACGGTCTGCTCGATGTCGTGTTCCTGCCCGCTCGCTCGAGCCTCGCGGGGCTGGTCTGGATGGCCCGGGCCCGGTTCCGGCGGCACCTCCGGCACGGGGCGCTCCGATGCCGCACCGGCTCGCGCATCGAGATCGCCGGGGAATCGGCTCCGCTCCGCTATCAGGTCGATGGTGAAGCGGGCATCGCGTCAACCGGGTCGATCACGATCGAGGTCAGACCCGGCGCCGTCCGCGTGCTCGTGCCCTGACGGGAAGGGCCATCAGCCGGCCGCCTGAACCAGTTCAGCGGCCCGCGCCGGATCGACCGGGTTCCGCCAGTCGCCTCCCCGCTTGATCCACGAGCCGACGATCACTGCATCGGCGAGCCTCAGCGTGTCGTTGACGCTCGCCGGCGTGACCCCCGATCCGACCAGCAGCGGCAGCGAACTTCGCGTGCGCACCTCCTCAAGGTCCGCGAAGGACGCCGCCTGCCCGGTGAAGCCGCCGGTGACGATGAACCCGTCGGAGCCGAAGAACTCCGCCGCCTCGGCCGCATCGCCGATCGAGACATCCGCCGTCACCGCGTGACTCGCGTGCTTCTTCTTGAGATCGGTCAGGATCGCGACGCGCTCGGCGCCGATCTGCCGGCGGTATCGAAGCAACGGACCGGCCTCGGCTTCCGGCAGAAGCCCCTCGTCGGCGACATGCGCATACACAAAGTTCTCGCAGCGGATGAACTCCGCGCCCGTCGCCAGGCAGCACGCCAGCGCCGCGCGGTTTCCCCCCGAGAGGATCTGCACCCCCAGCGGGCCCGACCACTCGGATCGCACCGCCGAGACGATCCGCGTCATGGCGGCGGTGATCTCGGGCCCGAGCCGATCGCCGTGGACATAGGGCGCATCGTGCATGTTCTCGACGATGATGCCGTCGAACCCGGCGCCGGCGAGCGCACGGGCATCGCGGAGGGCCGCGTCGATCAACTCGTCGATCGACGAGCGGTGCCCCGGCGTGCCGGGCAGGGCCCCGGCGTGGATCATCCCGATCAGCCGGGGCGGGTCGAAGCGTTCGCGCGCGGTGGTGTTGGTCGTCGCGGTCATGGGTCAAGCGTATCCGTTCGCCGGGCGTGGCAGAGCACCGATAGACTCTGGGCATGAACGAGGATCAGGCCCGGTCGTTGATGCACGAGTGGACGGAGAACCCCTCGCTGCGCGTGCACATGGAGAGCGTCGCCGCGAGCATGGGTGCCGCCGCCGATCGGCTCGACCCGGCCCAGCGAGAGCGGTGGATCGTCTGTGGTCTGCTGCACGATTTTGACTACGAGAAGCACCCCACCCCCGCCGAGCACCCGTTCGTCGGCGTCCGGCTTCTCGAAGATCTGGGCGTCGACGAGGAGATCCGCACCGCGATCCTCGGGCACGCCGAGTACTCCGGCGTGCCGCGCGGGACGCCCATGGCCAAGGCCCTCTTCGCGGTGGATGAACTTTCGGGCTTCATCGTCGCGTGCGCCAAGGTCCGGCCAGACGGGATCGCAAGCCTGGAGCCCAAGAGCGTCAAGAAGAAGCTCAAGGACAAGGCATTCGCCGCCGCGGTCAGCCGCGAGGACATCGCCAAGGGGCTCGACGAACTGACGCCGCTGATGGGCGAGGGTTTCGATCAGTCGGCTCACATCAAGATGTGCATCGACGCGATCCGGGCGCGGGCCGCCGAACTCGGCGTCTGATCACGCGATGAACATCGAGGCAACCGCGGCGGTCATCCACGACGCCAGCGCCCCGCCGAACATCGCGCGCATGCCCATCGTCACGAAGTCCTTCCGCCGCCCCGGCGCGAGTTCGGTCAGCCCGCCGGTCTGGATCGCGACCGACGCGAAGTTGGCAAAGCCGCAGAGGGCGAACGCGGCGATCTGGGCCGACCGCGGAGAGAGAGACTGCCCGCCCGCGCTCCCCTGGATCAGTTCGCCCAGGTGCAGGTACGCGACGAACTCGGTCAGCACCAGTTTCTCGCCCAGCAGCGTGCCGAAGGTCCCTGATTCATGCCACGGCACGCCCATGAGCCACGCGAGCGGCATGAAGAGCGCACCGAGGATCGTCTGGAGGTCGAAGCCGTCCTGCCCGTTCGGGCCGACCAGCCCCGTCTGACGCAGGTAGCCCCGCGCGATCGGCGCGTTCTCCAGCCATTGCAGCGGCCAGTTCACGAGCCAGAGCAATGCGACGAACGCGATGAGCATGGCGCCGACATTGAGCGCCAGGCGCAGCCCCTGGCTGGCACCCTCGGCCGCCGCGTCGAGCATGTTGGTGGCGCGGCTGTCTTCGGGCGCCGCGTGCAGCCCCTCGTCGATGGGCTTGTCGGTCTCAGGGAAGACGATCCGGGCGATGATGAACGCCGCGGGCGCCGACATCACGCTCGCGGCGAGCAGGTGGCGGATGTAGGTGGCGCGCAGTTCCGCGTCGTCCCCGGCCAGAATCCCGACATACGCCGCGAGCACCGACCCGGCGATGGTCGCGAACCCCCCCACCATCAGCGTCGCGAGTTGCGCCCGTGTCATGCGGTCCATGTAGGGGCGGACGCACAGGGGGGCCTCGGTCTGCCCGACAAAGACATTCGACGCCATCGCAAGCGCCTCGGTGCCCGACACGCCGAGCGTCCGGCGGAGCAGCCACGCGAGCGCCGCCACCAGCCTCGGCATCACGCCGATGTGGTACAGCACCGCCATCAGCGACGCGAAGAAGATGATGACCGGGAGCACCTTGACCGCGAAGATGAACCCCCACGGCCCCGAGGGATCCACCAGTTGCGAGCCGAACACGAACTCGATGCCCTTGTCGGCCTTGAGGATCACGCCGTCGACGATCCGGGCGATCCACGCGAAGACCTGTACGACCGCCGGCTGGCGGATCAGGAGCCACGCCAGGACGATCTGGAAGAGGATCCCCGTTCCGATCAGCCGCCAGGGGAGCCGTCCGCGGTTCTCCGACATCGCCGCCGCGATCAGCAGCAGCGCGAAGACCCCGAGCAATCCCACCAGCGCGTCCATCCGCCGACACACTCCCCGGACCCGCCCTCCCGGACGGGTTCGGCCGGGAGCGTACCGCGCTACCGTTGCCCGCGATGGACCCCGCTCCGTTCTTCGACCGTCCCGCCGAGAGCCTCGAGCATGCCCTCGACCTGATCGCCGCGTGGCGTGTGCACGCCGCCGTGCCCCGCCCGGTCATCGCGATCGGGGGGCCGGTCGGCTCGGGCAAGTCCACCCTCGCGGCCAGACTTTCCAAAACCCCGATCTCGACCGACGACTTCCTGCCCGATTACGACCGCGTCGCCGAGTACGAGCGGGATGACCCCGCCCACGCCGACCTCCCGGCTCTGCGCGACGCCCTGCGAGCGCTGCGTGCGGGCTTCGCGGCGACCATCCCGGTCTGGTCCTTCAAGGAGCACCGCCGCGTCGGCGAGAGACGCGTTGAGCCCGGCCCGGTCATCGTTTGCGAAGGCATCCACGCCCTCCACCCGACCCTTCACGAAGCGCACGACCTCCGCGTCTTCATCGACGCCCCGCCCGCGACGCGGTGGGCCCGTTGGGAGGCGATCGAGCGGGCCGGCGAGCGGGGCATGGGCGTCGACCGCGCCCGCGAGCACTTCGACCGTGTCGCGGAGCCTTCGTTCCATCGTGTGGCTGCCGAGTACCGCGCGTCGGCGCAACTGGTCGTGCGGAACCACGGATAGCACCCGCCCGTTACACTCCGATCCGAGACGGAGAATAACCATGACCGCATCCCGAATCGTCGCCCGAGGGCCCCGCTGGTTCGCCTGCCTGCTGGCGCTGCTCTCGCTCCCGCTGTCGGCGTGCGCGCAATCGCCGCGCGTCGAGTACCGCGTGGTCCTCGACCAGCCGCAGACCCAGATGGTCGACATCGAAGTGACGCTCCGCGGCGTCGATGACGAGCAGGTTGACCTGATGCTCCCCGTCTGGCGGCCCGGACGCTACGAGGTGCTCGACATGGCCGGGACGGTCCGCGGCGAGCGGGCGACGAACGCCGCCGGCGAGCCGCTCCCGTGGCGCAAGATCGACAAGTCGACCTGGCGGATCGACACCGGCGGCGCCTCGGAGGTCTCGCTCCGCTATCGCCTGTACGCCAACGAGATCCGCTCGCGCACGCGGCATGTCGATGAGACGCACGCGTTCCTCTCCGGGTCGGCCGTGTTCATGTACTCGCCCGAGTACCGCGACGAGCCGCTGCGCGTCATCGTCGAAGCACCGGAGGGCTGGCGGATCGCGACGGGGCTTGAGCCCGATCCCAGCCGTTCGGACGCGGTGATCGCGCCGAACTACGACATCCTCGTGGACTCGCCGCTGGAGATCGGCGAGCACGAATTGATCGAGTTCGATGCCGCGGGCAAGCCGCACGAGATCGTGATCTGGGGCCGCGGGAACTGGGACGCGGAGGAACTGCGGGAGGACTTCGCCAGGATCGTCGAGGAGCAGGTCGCGATCTTCGGGGGCGTGCCGTACGACCGCTATGTCTTCATGATCCACTGCAACCCGGGCATGGGCGGGGGCACCGAGCACATCAACTCGACCATCATGGGCGCGCGTCCCGAGGTCTTCGAGTCGCAGAGCGCGTACGAGGGGTTCCTGGGGCTGGTCAGCCACGAGTTCTTCCACACCTGGAATGTCAAGCAGTTCCGCCCCTCGGGGATCAATCCCTACGACTACCAGCGGGAGAACTACACCGACCTCCTCTGGGTCAGCGAGGGCACAACGAGCTACTACGACGACCTGACGCTGGCCCGGGCCGGGCTCATCAGCGTGAGCAAGTACCTCGACCGTCTCTCGGGCACGATCAACGGACACCGCAAATCGCCCGGACGACTCGAGCAGAGCCTGAGCGAGTCGAGCTTCGATGCCTGGGTCAAGTTCAACCAGCGCAACGACGACACGCACAATTACACGGTCAACTTCTACGGGGCGGGGTCCATGGCGAGCCTGCTGCTCGACCTTGAACTCCGCCGGCGGACCGACGGCCGGGTCACCCTCGACGACGCGATGCGCGTGCTCTACGAGCGGTTCCCGCTCAGCGGCCCGGGCTTCACGCAGGCCGACCTGCGCGAGCTTCTGGCCGAACTCGCCGGGTCATCATTCGACGAGATCTTCGATCGGTACATCGACGGCCGCGAGTCCATGCCACTCGAGGACGCCCTGACCCTCGTCGGTCTGGAACTCGCGCTCGACAGCGACGAGACCGAGCCCTATCTCGGGCTGAGCCTCGGCGGATCGGCCGGCTCGGCGACCGTCTCCCGGGTCAACAGCGACGGGCCCGCGTATCGCGCGGGGCTGATCGTCGGCGACGAGATCGTCGCGATGAACGGCGAGAAACTCTCGCCGGGCGATCTTGGCGATCGACTGGAGGAACTCGAACCCGGCGAGCCGGCCCGGTTCGTCTTTTTCCGGTGGAACCGTCTCATGGAGCGTGAGGTCACGCCCATCGAATACCCCCGCGGCGACTGGAAGGTTCGGAAGGTCAAGGAACCGACCGACGCCCAGCGGGCGGCGTTCGAGGCCTGGCTCGGGCAGCCGTGGGACTGATGCCCGGCGGAGGTCGAACCGGTCGCCTCACGCCTTGATGACACGAGCCGCGCACGGGCCCATCCCGGCCATGGCATTGCGTGTGTCGATGATCAGCCTGGCGTGCGCGCCCACGAACGCGAAATCGATCGCCGAGTGATCGGTAACGATGACGACCGCGTCGGCGTCGGCGAGCGCCTCGGCGGTCAGTTCGATCGAGCGGAGCGGGTAGTGGTGCCGACGCATGTGCGGGAACTCCGGGACATGCGGGTCGTGATACTTCACGCGCGCGCCGTGCTTGAGCAGGTCGGCGATGATCTCCGCCGCGGGTGTCTCGCGGACATCATCGACATCCGGCTTGTACGCGAGCCCGAGCACGAGGATCTTCGCGTCCTTCAGGGGCGTGCCCCGCTCGGCGAGCGCCCGCTCGAGCGCGTCGATGACCTCCCCCGGACGCCGGCGGTTGACGATCCCGGCGAGTTCGATGAACTCGGTGTTCACGCCGAGTTGTTTGGCTTTCCACGACAGATAGAACGGATCGACCGGGATGCAGTGCCCGCCGAGCCCGGGCCCGGGGTAGAACGGACTGAATCCGAACGGCTTGGTGGACGCGGCAGCGATGACCTCCCAGATGTCCACGCCCATCCTCGCGAGCACCGGCGAGAGCTCGTTGACCAGCGCGATGTTGACCGCGCGGTAGACATTTTCGAGCAGCTTGGAAGCCTCGGCGACCTCGGCCGACGACACCTCGTGCACCCGCTCGATCGCCCGGCGATACAGCGCCGACGCGACCCTGGTCGAGTTCGGCTCGATCCCCCCCACCACGCGAGGCGTCGTGCGGGTGGTGTGCGAGGTCCGCCCCGGGTCCTCCCGCTCGGGGCTGAACGCGAGGAACCAGTCGGCTCCGAGTTCCAGCCCGCGCGTGCCCGCGGCCCGCTCCAGGATCGGCAGGCAGACCTCACGGGTCGTGCCCGGGTAGCTCGTCGAGCCCAGCACCACAAGCTGCCCGCGATGGAGATGCTCGGCGATCATCGCCGTCGACTTCTCGACGAACTGGAGATCGGGCTCGCGGTGGTCGTTGAGGGGGGTTGGCACGCAGATCAACACGGCGTCGGCGTCGGCAAGCCGCGACGGATCGCCCGTCGGCGTGAAGCGGTCCGAACCCGCGAGCCTGGTGTAGAGGTCGGCGCCGAGGTGCTTGAGGTACGCCTCGCCCCTGCCGAGCTTGTCAATCTTGGTCGGGTCGATGTCGTACCCGATGACCCTGAACCCCGCCGAGAGCATCGCGTCGCAGATCGGGAGCCCGACATAGCCGAGTCCGACCACCGCGACCGTCGCATCGCCCCGCCCGAAGCGAGCGATGAGATCAACCGCCTGCGGCGTGATCGAGTCCTCAGATCCTTGCGCACCGGTCATGCACTGCTTCTCCGACGCTCCACGCCCGGCTCCGGGGGTTCCCGTCGGCGATGAGCGGCGCCCAAGCCTACCGTTGCGATCGCACCGAAGCACCCCGGGCGAGGAGGCGATCGTGATCATCGCGGGTTGGCTCATGCTTCCGGACGAGGGTCGGTCGGTGCGGCTTGAACTCGGGTTCATCGAGGTCCGCGACGGGCACATCACGGAGGTCGAACTCGGTGATCCGGTCTTCATGCCCGACCGGGGCGGGCCCGGCACGATCATCTGCCCGGGGTTCATCGACGCCCATGTCCACCTGCCGCAGTTCCCGTGCATCGGCGCGCACGGAATGGAACTGCTCGACTGGCTGGCGAGGGTGATCTTTCCGGCCGAGGCTCGCTGGGAGGATGCCGCGGTCGCCGCCGCACAGGCCGAAGCCTCGATCCGGGCGATGCTGTCGTTCGGGACGACCTCGTTCGCGGCGTACGCGACGGTGCACCACGCGGGAGCGCGGGCGGCGATCCGCGTGGGGCATGAATTCGGCGTGCGCGCGATGATCGGGCAGGTGCTCATGGACCGCGAGGCGCCGGCTGAACTGATCCGCCCGGCCGAGCAACTCCTCGAGGAAGCGTCGCAACTCCGCGGGCTCGGGCGAGTCGAAGCCGCGATCACCCCGCGGTTTGCGATCAGCTGCACGCCCGAACTCCTGGCCGGTGCCGGTCGGCTTTCGGCGGAGCTGCGGGCGCCGATCCAGACACACCTGGCCGAGACCGAGCGGGAGTGCGAGCGCGTCACGGAGCTTTTCGGCGGCACGCGATACGCGAAGATCTACGACGAGGCGGGGCTGCTGAATGACCGGACGATTCTCGGGCACGGCATCCGGCTCGATGAGGAGGATCGCGGGCTGCTGCGCGCACGCGGGTCGGTCATCGCCCATTGCCCGACGGCGAATCTGTTCCTTGGCGCGGGGTCGCTGGATCGCGCGGCGACGGATAAGGCCGGGGTGCGGCTGGCGCTCGGGAGCGATGTCGCAGGGGGGCCCGATCGCTCGATGGTCCGCGTGGCGCGGGCGATGCTCGAGACGGCCCGGTGGCGGGACGATGCGGCTCCTTCGCCGGGCGAATGCTGGTGGCAGATTACGGCCGGGAATGCCGGGGCGCTGGGGTTTGCCGATGCGGGACGGCTCGCGACGGGGCAGCCGGCGGACCTGGTGCTGATCGAGCCCGATGCGCCGCTGGGCCTGGGAGCCGAGGGGGCGACGGACCCGCGCGATCCGCTGGCGGCGCTGCTATACGGGTGGGACGACCGCTGGGTCCGGCGCACGCTGGTGCGGGGCGAGGTGGTCTACTCGGCGCCGGGAGCGTAGGTCATCCCGGGGCGTACTCGATGGGCCCGGCGGGCCCGAGCTCGACGCCGAGCCAGAGCCAGACCAGCAGCATGATGGACCAGACGATCGTGAAGACGACGGTGTAGGGCATCATCATGGAGATGAGCGTGCCCATGCCCGCCTTGGGCACGAATTTCTGCATGTACATCAGGATGATGATGAGGTAGGCGTTCAGGGGCGTGATGACATTGCTGACCGAGTCGCCGATGCGGTAGGTCGCCTGGGTGAGCTCGGGGCTGATGCCGACCATCATGAACATGGGGATGAAGATGGGCGCGAACATCGTGTACTTGGCGCTCATCGAGCCCACGAAGAGGTTGAAGACGAGCGTGACGAGGATGAACGCGATGAGCAGGACGCCGGTGGGCATGGCGGCTTCGGCGAGGATCTGCCCGCCGCTCATCGCGAGCATCTGGTCGAGCTGAGACCACTTGAAGTATTCGATGAACTGGGCGGCGAAGAACGCCAGGACGATGATCGGTGCCATGCTGGCCATCGCGTCGACCATGAGCTTGGCGACATCCTTGCCGTTCTTCACCACGCCGGTCGCGAAGCCGTAGCACAACCCGGGCGTGAGGAAGCCGAAGAAGATCAGTGGCACGATGACCTTGACCCAGCGGGCGAAGCTGTCGGGGTTGTCGGGGTCGACGGTGCCGTAGAGCGGCGACTGGGGGATGTTCACCAGCGCGATGACGATGCCGAAGAATGCCAGCACGCCGATGACCGCGGCGGTGAGGCCCCGCTTCTCGGTCGGGGTCATATCCTGATCGGCGAGATCGTCGCTTGAAATGGGTTGCGGACCGCCGTCCTCGGCGGACTTCTTGTGCAGGCGCTTCTCGACGATGAAGTCCGAGACGAACCACCCGGTGAGGGTGATCACGAAGGTCGAGGCGATCATGAACCACCAGTTGCAGGTCGCGGCGACCTGGTAGTCGGGGTCGATGACCTGCGCGCCGGTGGTCGAAAGCTCCGAGAGCATCGGGTCGAGCCCGGTGACGAAGAGGTTGGCGTTGAACCCGGCCGAGACACCCGCGAAGACCGCGGCGATGCCCGCCAGCGGGGAACGCCCGACCGACTTGTAGAGCGCCGCGGCCAGCGGCGGCAGGACGATGTATCCCGCGTCCATGCCCATCGAGCTCATGATGCCCAGAAAGACCATCGCGGGCGTGAAGAGGCGCTGAGGCACGATCTTCATGAAGCCCTTGAGCAGGGCGCCGATCATGCCGGTCTTCTCGGCGACGCCGATCCCGAGCATGCCCGTCAGCACGACGCCCAGCGGCGCGAAGCCCATGAAGTTCTTGACCATGTTGTCGAGAGCCCAGTAGAGCCCGTCACGCGTCAGAAGATTCTTCGCCTTGATCGGGGCGAGGTCGGCCTCCTTGCCCACGAGGATGCGGAGTTCGGCGTCGCCGTTCTCCTCGGGAGGGGACGCGGCGCCCTGCGGGGGCTCGGGCCAGCCCTCCCGGGATTCGACATCGGAGGCGCGCCGGATCTCGCGGGCGTCGGCGACGAGTTCCATCTCGGGCTTGCCGTCCTCGTCTCGGACGATGTCGACGATGGGCCAGCCCGTGCGATCATGGATGACGGGATTGCCGGCGTCATCGAGGCGGAGTTCGTACGCCTGGCGAAACTTCTTGGGCTGGACCTCCCACCCCGCGTTCGCGGCGATGAACGAGGCACCCATGACCAGCAGCGCGCCGAGGACGAAGAGCATCGCCGGATCGGGCAGCTTGTTGCCGACCCACTCGATCGCGTCGAGCAGGCCGCCCTTGCCGTTCTTCTGCGCATCGGCCACCGCGAGGCCCTCCCGGAATGAGGCGAACCCGCGGCCGATGAGCCCGGCCGCGGTGCGTCAAGGTAGAGCAAGCCCCGCGGGCTGACAACCGTGGAGAATTCGGGGGTCAGTCGGCCGCGAGCGCGAGTTCGAGGGAATAGCCGATCTGGACAAGCACCCAGAGGCTCAGGTGGGCGGCGCACAGCAGCCCGGTTTCCTGCCTGGGCAATCGGAACAGTGACCAGACCATCAGCCCGTAGAGCCCCGCGGCGAGGAGGTACTCATCGACCCGTCCGGGGATCGGCACCTCGAGCGTCAGCCCGAGGTGGAAGACGGCGCTCGCGACGAGCATGCGGGCGGCGACGAGTTCCGGATGATTGAAACCGCGTTCAACGAGCACGCAGAGGATCAGAGCCGCGAGCACGCCGGTTGCGGTGTGGAAGATGGTGCTGTAGACCGCCATCGCGCCGCGGAGCCACGGGTGCGGCCCACCCTGCACGCCGATCATCAGGAGCGTCGCCAGCAGCACCCCCGCCGCGATGATCAGGCAGAGTTGCAGCCCGGGCATGGTGCTGCGGACCACCCAGCGGTCCGGGTGGGCGGCGAAGAGGTCGTGCTCGGGCACCTGCTTGGGTTTGGGGCGGGGGGTGGAGTGGGATTCGGGCCTCGTCGCGTCGGCAACGGGCAATCCCAAGGCACGGTCCACCTCCGGATCGCGCTCGAAGTCCGCGTCCTCATCGAAGTCGTCCAGGAGGCTGCCGCCGTCGATGCGTGGCTCGCCGGGCGCCGGCGACTCGGGCTCGAGCGGGATCGCGCCCTCGGCTTGCTCCGGCTTGTGTTCATCGCCCATGGGCCCGGCTCCTGGAACTCCGCGGCTTGCCGCTTGCCCAAGCCTATCCCCAATCCTTGGATTCCGGGTCCGCTCATTGCATCGACCCGCCCAACCGCGAGAGGACCCATTCCTTGAACGCATCCCCGGCGTCGCTGTTCTTCGAGGCGCTCGATCCGTCGGCCGCCCCGATCGTCGTCATTCCCGTTCCGTTTGACGCGACCTGCTCGTTCCGGCGGGGCTCGGCCCGTGGGCCCGAGGCGATCCGGCTCGCCTCGCCGCAGTGCGACGAAGTTGACGCGTCGTTCGGCGTGATCGATTCGCCCGGGGCGGGGTGGCTCGCACCGCCGGCGTGGATCGCCGAGGAGTCGCACCGTGTGGGCAAACTCGCCCAACCGATCGTTGACCAAGGGGCGGCACGCCCGGAGGATGCGTCGGCTCTGGCGGAGATCAACCAGGCCTCGGCGCGGGTGAACGAGTATGTGCGCTCGGCCGTCGCAGGCGTGCTGGCTCGCGGAGCGATCCCGGCGCTGATCGGCGGGGAGCACAGCGTGTCGCTGGGCGGGATCGAGGCGTGCGCCGCCGCGGTTCCCTCGCTCGGGCTGCTGCAGATCGATGCGCACATGGACCTTCGGCGGTCGTACCTCGGGATGGAGCAGTCGCACGCCTCGGTCATGGACAACGCGCTGCGGCGGTGCGCGAATATCTCGACGCTGGTGCAGATCGGCATCCGCGACTTCGGGACCGAGGAGAAGGCCCGGGTCGAGGAACTCGGCGGGCGTGTGCGCACGCATTTCGATGATGCGCTGCGGATCGGGCCGGGCGACGGCGGATCACGCTGGCGGGAGATCCTCGAGCCGCTGCCCGAGGCGATCTACCTGACGGTGGACATCGATGGACTGGACCCGTCGCTGTGCCCGGACACGGGGACACCCGTGCCCGGCGGGCTGACCTGGCGGGAGCTGACCTCGCTGCTGGCGGCGGTGCGCGACTCGGGGCGGCGCGTCGTGGGGTTCGATCTGGTGGAAGTGGCGCCGGGGCGCACGACGATGCCCGATCTGTACCACGAGGACTTCAACGCGATCGTGGGCGCGCGCGTGCTGCAGCGGCTGTGCGTGGTCGCTCGCGCGACACAGCCGTCTTGAAGCCCCTTCGGGGAGGTCTCTCGGGATCAGCGGGCCGGATCAGGCCTTGGCCGCGACCGCGGTGGTGTGCTCGGTCGCGAGCTGGACAAGCGTGTCGAAGGTCTGAGGCTCCTCGATCGCGAGTTGGCTGAGCATCTTGCGGTTGAGGTTGACGCCCGCGTTCTTGAGCCCGTTGATGAACAGGCTGTACCGCGTGCCACGCATGCGGCAGGCGGCGGTGATGCGGGTGATCCAGAGCTTGCGCATGTCGCGCTTGCGGGCGCGGCGGTCGCGGAAGGCGTAGACGCCGCCGCGGATCAGCGCGTTGCGGGCCTGGTACTTGTGGCGGCGGCGGACGCCCTGGAAACCACGGGCGGCTCGGAGGATGCGCTTGCGGGACTTGGTGCGGGCGGCACCCTGGCGTGCTCTGGGCATGGCGTTCAGTCCTTTCGGTGCCTCGGCGGAGGGTCACGCGAGCCCGCGTTCGGGCTCGGGGACCGCTTGATTCCCGACGGGCGGTGCGATCGTCAGTCTCGGGTCAGTCGTTGCTCGCCGCGTCTCGGGCGGCGCGACGCGCTGCGGGCGAGGGGCTCCGCTTCATCGCCGAGCGGGGCTGGTTGCGCCCTCGGAGTCGGCGGTAGAGCAGCTTCTCGTAGCGCTTGGCGTCCGGGCCGGCGAGGTACCGGTCCTTGCGGAGCTGGCGGAGACGCTTCGAGCTCTTGTGCGAGCTGAGGTGCTTGTGGTTCGCCGAGCGGTGACGCACCTTGCCGGTCTTGGAGATGCGGATCCGCTTGAGCGTGCCCTTGTGGCTCTTGGTCTTGGGCATGGGAGCCTGCCTGTCGCTGCCCGGGAGCCGGGCGGCTCCCGAGATCGGAAGAGCACACG
>JBICIG010000007.1:0-36414 GCA_043101605.1 Phycisphaerales bacterium JB037 | reverse complement strand
TGGGGTCTGGGGCAGCTTGCCCATCGTGACCATCTCGGGCCCGGCCTTGACGAGCTTCTCGACCTCCAGGCGGACCTTGCGCAGGTCCACATCGAGGTTCTTGAGGACATTGGCCCCGACGCCGGAGCCTTCCTTGACGAGCCCGAGCAGGATGTGCTCGGTCCCGATGTATTCGTGGTTGAAACGCTGCGCTTCCTGGTTGGCAAGAGCCATGACCCGACGCGCCCGATCCGTGAATCGCTCGAACATCCGTTCGCTCCCGGGCGGCGTGTGGACCGCCCTCAAGAGGTCGCCGCGCGCCTCCATGCCGCGCGACGCGTGCCTTCCCCGCGACCCGAGCCTCGGACTCTCTCCCGAAGCTCCCCCCGTCACGGGGAACTACTCATGGTAGGAACCCCCGGTTCGGGGCCCGGCGCGACCGCTTTCAGGCCACGCCGCGAACCCTTCCGACGATTCCCGTCCCCCTATCGGCTGCACGACTCGTGCCGGTTCGCCAAACTCCAACTGCCGGACGCAACGGATCCTTCCCGGGCCCTCAGAGCCCGCGCGGGCGACCCCGGGCCGCCCGATCACGCGCTCCCGCCACGCCCCGCTGCCGATCTGGCAGGGCGAGCCCCGCATCCAACGCTCGACCGCGCCGGGTTCAGTCTCCCTCGCCCGCCCGTGTCAGCGACGCGTCGGCGACCAGGCGGATCGGGATCGACCGCTCGTCGGTCATCCCCGTCGTCTCGTCGCGCGTCACCACCTTGAGCGTGTACGACCCGACCGTCAGCCGCGCCGGCAGAATGACCTCGTTGATCAGGTACATCTCGCTCCGGGGTCGGCGGGAGGTCTCGATCACCCGCGCCCGAGGCTGGTGCCACACCTGCAGATCCCCGCCCGGCTCGTGGTAGAGCGTCAGCTCCTGCGAGACATCCGCCGCGTACCGGTCGCCGGTGCTCGCCGCCTCGTTCCCCGACGCCAGCAGCTCGCGGTGCCCGAACCGCTCGAGTTCGGTGTAGACGATCACCCGATTGGACTGCCCGACGAGGAAGGTTGCGCTCGGGAACTCCTCGTAGCTCGCCAGCCCGCGCACGCGCTTGCACAGCGCCGTGTCGCGCACGCGGAACGCGGGGGTCTGCGCGCGCAGCCGCACCGCGGCCGCATCGAGCGCATCGAGCGCATCGGTCACGCTCATCGACGCGATCAGCTCCGACGCGAGCCGACGCGACTCGATCACCAGCCCCGGCTCGTGGGCGACCAGCCCGCGCTGCCCGAGTTCGGACCGCATCGCCGACTCGCTCGTCCACAGGTCGCCCCCGCCGACCGCGTCGGCGATCGCCGCCCGGGTCAGGTCGGCCGCGGGATCGTCCGAATCGCTCGACCGCGCCACCAGCAGAGCCGCCAACTCGCGGGCCGAGTGCGCGATGCGGTCGTCCAGCGAGGTGCGGCTGCGACGCTCGGCGTCGGCGACCTCCGTCGGCTCAACCGAGCCCTCTTCTCCATCGACCGCACCGGGCCGATCCGTGGCGGTCTCGCCTGCCGCGGCGGCGGTCTCGATCGGCGTCTCTGCGACATCCGCGCCCGGTTCATCACCCGGCTCGGCATTGCGGGCATCGAGCAGCGCCTGCAGGTCCAGCGACGCCCGCGCCAGCGCGTCCTGATCGACGGCATCGGGATCGATCTGACGCGGGCTCGCCTCGACCCGCGCTTCACCCCGGCTCGCCAGTGCGTCCAGCCCGGTGTTCACGCGTGGCGGCTGCTTGACGACCGTCCGGCCCTTCGCCGGGCCCTTGCACCCAACCATCCCCGCCGCGAACCCGCCACAGGCGAGCCCGACGAGCGCGATCCGAACCTTCTTTCCGTGCCGCACAAGCCGCATGCCCGAGCCCTCCCCGCGTCCTGCGAGTGTCAGGGGTCCAGTTCCAGCGCGGAGCGGGACCGTCGCGCCTCCGGCGCGCGGCAACCCGCCCGATGCGTTCGCATCGGCTCGGCGGGCCCGATCGCTCCGATTTTCATCTGCGCTCACCGCCCGAGGTTGGCAAACCGCAGCGCGAGCCTCTCGAGCAGCCGCTCCGGATCACCCCCGGACTTCGACGCCGCGTCGGCCTCGGTGGCTTCGAGCATCAGCGTGCCCAGCTCGCGGGAACCCAGCGCCGCCGCCGCCCGCTCGATCGGGCCCTGCGACCCGCCCCAGAGCTTGAGCGCCTTGGCGGTGTCGCCCTTGTCGCCGCGCTCGATCGCCCGGCTCATCGCCGACAGCTTCCGCGCCAGATCGACCATCGCGTAGGAGATCAGCACCGTCGGCGTGCGCGAGACCTCGATCGCCTCGCGCAGCCGACCCAGCGCGATCACCGGATCGCGCGAGAGCAGGTCGCCCTGGATGCTCCAGATCTCTTCCTCCCGGCTCTGACCGACAAGTTCGCGCACCGCCGCCTCGTCGATCACCCCCCCGCCCCGCGAGCCGGCGAGCTTGCCGAGCTCCGTGTCCAGCCGGACGAGATCGGGCCCGATCCGGTCCACGAGCAACTGGGCGGCCGCCCGATCGAGCGTCGCCCCGTGCTTGGCCGACGCCCGCTTGCACGCCCAGTTGACCGCCTGGTGGTCGGCGATGTGATCGCACTTCATCACCACGCCGACCTCGGCGACTTTCTTGTCCAGCTTGCCCGGGTACCAGCGCTCGGAGCGCAGCACCAGCGTGGCGCCCTCGGCCGGGGCCTCGGCGTAACGCTCGAACATCGGGCGCGTGTCGTCTTTGAGCAGGTCCGCCGCCGAATCCACGACCACGAGCTTGTGACCGGCCAGCAACCCGAAGCTGCGGGCCTCGTCGAGGACTTCGGCGGCCTGGGCCTCGCTGCCGTCAAACTTGACCACATCCACTCCGCCGTGCGCCTCTTCGAGCGCCCGGCGGAGTTGGGCGGTGTACTCCGACCGCAGAAACGCTTCCTTGCCATGAAGGATCGCGATCCGCACCTGCGCATCCAAGGGCCTGATCGGCGTGGTCGGTCGCTTGGCCATGCCCGCAGCGTACCCGCGCGGCGCTCTCGGGAAGCGCCGCCGCCGCACACCCGCGCCCTCAACGCCAGCCGCCCCGTTCCAATTCGGCCCGCGAATGCCCGATCCCTTCCAAACCCCGGCCCGTATTCTCTCAGGCAGGGCCCCCGTGCCGAGGGCCCGCGCGAGGGCGACCATGCTGATCCTCACCGTCATCCAAGGCCCGGACAAGGGCCGCCGATTCGAGCTCCCTCACAACGAGCCCCAGCTCATCGGGCGGTCCTCCGAGGCGCTCCCGATCACCGACAACACCGTCAGCCGACGCCACGCCGAACTCACCCCCGACGCCGGCGAGTGGTACATCCGCGACCTCGCCTCGCAGAACGGCACCTACCTCAACGGGCAGCGCCTCGCCGCCCGCACCCGGCTGCATCCGGGCGACCAGATCCGCGTGGGCAGCTCGTTGTTTGTCTTCGGAGCCGCCGACCCGGCCGAGCAGAATCTGGTCCGCGTGCTCAAGCCCGATCTGATCGACTCGGAGATGGAATCGGTGCTGCCCTCGAACGAGGACTCGATGATCCTCGCCGAGCCCGACACCGGGGCGGCGGCGGTCCACCACCTCCGCGTCATCTACCGCCTGACCACGCTGACGACCCAGGCGATGGACCGCGAGGCGCTGCTGCGGGCCGTCATGGAACTCGTCTTCACCGAGTTCCAGCCCGAGCGTGGGTTCATCATGCTCTACTCCGACGGGCCCGAGGCCAGGCTCGAACCCGCGTGCGTGAAGTACAAGACCGCGCCCAAGGACCGGTCCGAAGCCAAGATCCATGTCTCGCGCACGATCCTCCGCCACTGCCTCGACAAGAGCGAGGGCATCCTCTCGACCAACGCCATGAACGACCCCCGATTCCAGTCGGGAGACTCGGTGCAGCGCTTCGCGATCCGAAGCGCCATCTGCGCGCCCATCAAGCACCGCGACCACACCTACGGCGCCCTCTACATCGACTCCTCGATCGCCAACTACACCTTCACCCGCGAGCAGCTCGCGCTCATGAACGCGATCGGGCAGCACGCCGGGCTGGCGCTGGCGAATGTCGAACTCAACAGCCAGAAGATCCACGCCGAGCGCCTCGCCGCGATGGGCGAGACCGTCGCGAGCCTCTCGCACTCGATCAAGAACATCCTCCAGGGGCTCCGGGGCGGGGCCGATGTCGTCGAGATGGGGCTCAAGAAGGACGACCTCAAGATCGTCGGCGGCGGGTGGACCATCCTCAAGCGCAACCTCGACCGCATCGTCGGGCTCACGCTCAACATGCTCACCTTCAGCCGCCAGCGACAGGTCGAGATCGACCTCAGCTCCCTCAACAACCTCGTCGAGGAGTGCGGGCAGCTTCTCGAGGGCGCGTGCAACTCCAAGCAGGTCGCGCTGATCATGGATGTCGATCCGGAGATGCCCCCCATCCCGCTCGACCCCAACCTCATGCACCAGGCCCTGATGAACCTGCTCACCAACGCCGTCGACGCCGTCGAGTCCGACGAGGGCGTCGTCACCGTGCGCACGATGTACCACATCCCCGACCCGCTGCTGGGCAACCAGCCTCCCTACGCCGAGGTCCAGGTCATCGACAACGGGCCCGGCATCGCGCCCGAACGCCAACGCTGGATCTTCGAGCCCTTCCGCTCGACCAAGGGCACCCGCGGCACGGGGCTCGGGCTCGCGGTCACCAAGCGCATCGTCGAGGAGCACCGCGGGCGCATCGTGCTCGACTCGGCCGAGGGGCGCGGCTCGATCTTCCGCGTCCTCCTCCCCGCCGACGCCTCGGACATCATCGACCCCAGCGCCACGGCTCACTCCGGGCTCGCCTCGGGCGAGACCGCCCCGGGCTCGTAAAGGCCCGCGCATGTCCACGCCCGCCGCCCCGAGCCGCCCCGCCCGCGTCATCCTCCATGTCGACATGGACGCGTTCTTCGCGTCGGTCGAGCAACTCGATGATCCGGCGCTCCGTGGCAAGCCCGTGCTCGTCGGCGGGAGCGGGAAGCGCGGCGTCGTCGCCGCCGCCAGCTACGAAGCACGCGTCTTCGGCTGCCGAAGCGCCATGCCCACCGCCGTCGCCCGCCGACTCTGCCCCCACGCGATCATCGTGCGCGGCCGCTTCGATCGCTACCGCGAACTCTCCGACACCGTCTTCGACATCCTCCGCGCCTTCTCGCCGCAGGTGCAGCCGCTGTCGATCGACGAAGCCTTCCTCGACGCCACCGGCTCGACCGCGCTCTTCGGCGACGGGCGCGCGATCGCCGAGCAGATCCGCGCGCGCATCCGAACCGAGACCGGGCTGACCGCCTCCATCGGCGTCGCGCCCAACAAGTTCCTCGCCAAGCTCGCCAGCGATCTCGATAAGCCCGACGGGCTCGTGGTCATCGAGCCCGGTCGTGTCCGCGAGACGCTCGACCCGCTTCCCGTGTCGCGCATCCCGGGGCTCGGGCCCGCCGGCGAGCAGCGGCTGGCGCGGCTGGGCGTGCGCACCATCGCGCAGCTTTGCGCCCTCTCCGAAGCCGCCGCCCGCGGCGCGCTGGGCTCGTTCGGCCCTCGGGCGATCGAACTGGCCCGGGGCATCGACGACCGCCCCGTCCACGCCGACCACGAAGCCAAGACAATCGGACACGAGCAGACCTTCGGCGAGGACCTGGACGACGCGGACGAAGTCCGCGCTGTGCTGATGAGCCATGTCGAAGCCGTCGCGCGCCGACTCCGCCGACACGAGCGCCTCGCGCGCGGCATCACCCTCAAGATCCGCTACGGCAACTTCGAGACCATCACCCGCGCCGCGACCCTCGACGAACCGACCAGCCGAACGGATCTCCTGTGGACCGCCGCCCAGAGCGTGTTCGATCAATGGGTGAGCGAGGAAGGCTTCCGCCCCGTCCGGCTCATCGGCTTCACCGCGACGCAACTTGCGACGCCGGACTCAGCTTCCCCGGGGTTGTTCGGGCAGCAGGAAGAGCAACGCCGCAGCGCCCTCGACCGCGCCACCGACGCGATCAACGAACGCTTCGGCAAAGCCGCGATCACGCGCGGGCGGTCGCTCACCCGGCCGAAGCGGAGCCGTTGACGCCCAAGCCGTCGGCGTGATGCCCGGTCCCGCGCGCACGCCGCATGAGAGACCGGAGACCCTCGCCCCGCATGCCCGGAGCCCGCGATGACAGAGAAGCCACGCCGTTCCAAGGGACCTCTGATCGCCGTGGTCATCGCGATCGCGCTGGTCGGCTTGGTCGCGACCTCCATCTGGCAGCAGCGCCAGCCCGAAGCCGTCGGCAAGGCGATCGCAGCCGGGCTCATGCAGAACGATCAAACCGCCGATCGCATCCGCGAGCACTTCCGCCTGTCCCAGCAGATCGAGGTCGCCCGCCAGCGCAACGCCGAACTCCGCCAAGTCGCCGACTCCATGAAGCGTCGACAGGAAGAAGTCAGGAACCAACCCGGCTCGATCGAGCAGGCCGATCCCGGCAACACCGCCGACTCCCCCACGGTCGACTCCGCCGGCGACCACGGGATCGAGCAGCTTCTGAGCGGCTTGCTCTCCGAGCCCGCCGTGCGCCCGTGGCTCGAACGCCACGCGCCGGCTTACCTCGACATGGACGCGGCGGATCAGCGCGCAGCCCGTCAGGCCGCCGCGGACGAACTCCGCCGACTCATCGAACGCTCCTGATCGCGCTCACGACGCGCCCGGCTCTCTCCCCGTCACCCTCGCGATCGCCCGGTTCGCCACCAGCCCCACCACCGCGATCACGAAGATCATCAGCAGGATCCCCACGACCAGCATCCAGGTCGGGCGCGATTGCTGCACCGCGTCGGCGTTGATCACGCCCTCGATCGACGACGCGATCCACACCGCCGCGATCGTCCGCGGCGCCATTCCGATCAGCGTCCCCGCTGCGTACGCCGCCCGCGGCACGCGCACCGACGCCATCACCAGGTTCGTCAACGCAAACGGCGAGTTGGGCGGCAGCCTCAGCAGCGTCACCATCCCCAGCGTTCTCCAGAACCCGACGCCCTTCTCCCCGCCCACCAGCGCCTCGCGCACCGCGAGCCACTTGGGCTTCTCGCGGATGATCTCCATCGCGCGATCGCCCGACGCCGCCCGCGCGATCTCGTAGCCGATCAACGACGCGAGGAAGAAGCCCATCAGCGCCGCGCCGCTCGCGGCCGCGATCCCGTACGCCGCTCCGAACGCCCACCCCCCGAGGATCGCCTGCGCATAGGTCGGGAGCAGCGCCAGTCCCGCGAAGATCGCAAAGCCCGCGACATAGATCGCGATCCCCCCGACGCCGTGGCTCTGCAGCCAGGGCCCGACGACATTGAGCGAGCCGAGCAGCACGAACCCGCCGACCGCCGGCATCATCGTCGCGATCACCGCCAGCACGCCCGCGGGCCCGAGCCTGCGGAACATCTTCCACAAGGTGTCCCCGCCCGCGCGCTCGGCCGCGTCCGGCGTCACGCCGCCGACGGGATCAGCCGCGGGCACGGGGTCGGGCGCTGTGTCGGCGTGCGGGTCCATGACGCACAAGATAGCCCCGGCAACGCCGGGGCACCGGCGGCTACACTCCACCCACGCGCCCGACGAATCGGGCGACCACATCTGCGTCTCGGGCGAAAGCCCGTCCGTCAGGAGTCTCCCATGCTCCCCAAGCCCCCGCCCCGCGAGGGATCGCTCGGCTTCCTCTACCTCCCCCCCTACCGCGTCCAGGGCATCTCCGTCGCCGGCGAAGCCACCACCATCCAGATCCCCGAACTCGACCTCACCTTCGACATGGGCTCCTGCCCGCGCGCGATGCTCGCGAGCAAGTACGCCGTCATCAGCCACGGGCACATGGACCATGTCGGCGGCTTGGCGTACTGGTGCTCGCAGCGCCGCTTCCAGGGCATGGGCACCGGCACCATCGTCTGCGACGCGCGCATCGCCGACGATGTCCACACCATGATGACCGGGTTCAACAAGCTCGAACGCCAGAAGACGCCCTACGAACTCATCACCCTCGAGCCCGATACGCCCCTGGAGATCAAGAACAATGTCTTCCTCCAGGGCTTCCACACCGAGCACACCAGCCCCTCCATGGGCTACTCGGTCATCGAACGCCGAACCAAACTCCGCGAGGAATTCGTCGGGCTCCCCCAGGAGAAACTCCGCGAACTGAAGGAGCGCGGCACGGAGATCACCCGCACCCTCCACATCCCACTCGTCGCGTACCTCGGCGACACCTCGCCCGGCGCGCACCTGATCCGCGAGGATGTCCTCAACGCCCAGGTCGTCATCTGCGAGTGCACCTTCTTCGAGCCCGAGCACAAGGAGCGGGCCAAGATCGGCATGCACCTCCACGCCGACGACATCGCCGAGTGGCTCCGCGTCCTCCGCTGCGAGCACCTCGTGCTCATCCATGTCTCGCGACGCACCAACCTCAGCTACGCGCGCCAGCGGATCGCCGAACTCGTCGACCCCGCCGCCGCCGAACGCGTCCTGTTCCTCATGGACCACCGCAACAACCGCGAACGCTACGAACGCCAGCTCGAGGAAGCCGAACGCCGCGAACGCCAGCGCTAGCGACATTTTGCCCGGGTTCGGTTGACTCCAACCGGGCGTCCGATTACCTTTGGCCCCGCGGCGCTCCGCACTCCGGCGGCAACGCAGCGGCCCGCCCGGAAGGTGAACCGGTCGGGGCTCCCAGCGGGCAGGCGTGGTGGTCTGACGCTCTCTGATGTGTGTTCACTTCGAGGCCTCCCTCGATGACGGATCCCGATCGGAAGATCTGGGACGGGATGCTCGCGTATCTCCGCGCGCAACACCCGGCCATCTGCCGCCAGTGGTTCGAAGAGATCGAGCCGCTCGGCGTCATCAACGGCACGCTGCACCTGCGCGCTCACTCGGCCGTCCACCGCAACTACCTCCACCGACAGTGCCTCGACCCCTTCACCGAAGCCGCCCAGAATGTCACGGGCAACCTCCTCTCGGTCCGATTCCTCGGCCCCGAAGACGAGATCGCACCCCCCGACAATTCGCCCTCCCTCAACGGATTCGCCGGCGTTCCCGCCCTCCCCGACACACTCGCGATCAACCCCGACTACAACTTCGGCACCTTCGTCGTCGGCCCGGGCAACCGATACGCACACGCCGCCGCACTCGCGGTGGGGGATTCGCCGGGCATCACCTACAACCCCTTGTTCATCCACGGCATGGTCGGGCTCGGCAAGACCCACCTCCTCCAGGCGATCTGCCTCCGCATCCAGGAACGCGACCCCGACGCCACCATCCACTACCTCTCCTGCGAGGACTTCGTCAGCCACTTCACCGAAGCCATCCGCACCGGCCAGGTCGCCCACTTCCGCCACTGGTTCCGCGATGTCGACATCCTCGTCCTCGACGACATCCACTTCCTCGCCTCGCGCGAACGCTCCCAGGAGGAATTCTTCCACGCCTTCAACACCCTCTACCAGCAGGGCAAGCAGATCGTCCTCTCCTCCGACGCGCCGCCCGAGGAAATCCCGGACCTCGAGGACCGCCTCGTCAGCCGCTTCAAGTGCGGGCTCGTCTCCGAGCTCGAGCCCCCCGACTTCGAGACCCGCGTCGCGATCCTCAAGTCCAAAGCCGCCATCCGAGGCCTGATCCTCCCCGACGATGTCGCGGCGTATGTCGCCTCCCGCGTCGACCGAAACATCCGCGAACTCGAGGGCGCGATCACCAAGCTCCACATCCGCGCCTCGGCCGACCGCCGGTCGATCGACATGGACCTCGCCCACGCCGCTCTGGGCGAAAAGCCCGCCGCCGCCGTCCGCGGGCCCACCATCCAGACCATCATCGATGTCGTCACCGACTTCTACAGCGTCAAACTCACCGACCTGCAGTCCAAGCGCCGCCAGCGTTCCATCGCCCAGCCCCGCCAGATCTGCATGTACCTCGCCCGACGCCTGACCCGCCACTCCCTCGAAGAAATCGGCGGGTACTTCGGCGGGCGCGACCACACCACCGTCATGCACGCGGTCAAAGCCGTCGAGTCCCGCTCCACCACCGAGCCCGATTTCGAGATCATCATCAAGGACCTCGAGTCCCGCATCACCAACCGCCTCTCCTGACCCCGCGACAAGCCTCCAAAGAGCCCCCGGCAGGAACCGTCCGGGCGCGATCGGGGCGCCGATTCCGCGTCCCGCCGCCTCGACCCGCTCCCCGGCTGCCACGGCACCCTGCAGACGCTGGCGCTTGCGAGTGTGGAAGAACCGTGGGATTCAGGGCGCGATGGGGCGCTGGAGCCACACCCGAACGACCCCGAACGCCCGGACCCCGTCGCGCCAGCGCCAGCGCCGGTCCTCCCGCGAACCGGGGCGACACACAAACGACAGGACGCCCCCGCCGCTCTCGCCCGCCGCAAACTCTTTCCTACAAACGCATTGCGGGCTCTGGCGCACAGGTCGTCCCCAACGCGCCAGCGCCAATCAGGATGAGGTATGAGTAGTTCTCCGGGGTGGGGGTTTCGGGCCGTCGACACCGAACAGAGCCGCCCGACCCGAATCATCCCCGATCCGCCCATCGGCCGTGTGGAAAACCGACACCCGCCCCGCTCACCGCCCGGCTCACCCCCAAGTCATCCTTGGCAGGTCGAACACCAGACTGTTGTCCGCTGCGCGAGCATCGCCCGCCTGAGCTCCCCGCCGCAGCGGACGCACGGCTGCTCCCCACGCCCGTACACCCGGTGCCCGCTCGTCGCCGACCCGATCTCGCCTGCCACCCCCACATAGTCGCGCATCGATGACCCGCCCCGCTCGATCGCCCGTGTCAGCACGCGCCGGATCGCGGTGGTCAGCCGTCGCACCTCCGCCCGCCGGAGCGACCCGGCGAGCCGGCGCGGATCCAGCCGGGCCTCGAACGCGGCCTCGTCGGCGTAGATGTTCCCCACCCCCGCCAGGCGCCGCTGATCGAGCAGCGCCGCCTTGAGCGACACCCGCGCCCCGGCGAGCGCCCGTTCCAGTTCACCCGGCGAGATCTCCAGGGCATCGGGCCCGAGCGCGTTCCAGCGCTGCGCGCGCATCGCGCGTTCATCCTCATGAATCCACAATCCCCCGAACCGGCGCGGGTCGCGGAAGATCAGCGAAGCGCCGTTCTCGAAGATCCACCACACATGCACATGCCCGAGTGCCGCGTCGGTCTCACCCGGCGCGAGCACGCGGAGTTGTCCGGTCATGCCCAGGTGGGCGCCGACGATGCGCCCGTCGTCTCCCGCGAGGGCGAGTTGCTTGCCGTGGCGGAGCACGCGCTCCAGGCGCGCGCCGACCAGCAGCATCGCGTCGTCGAGTTTCGTCGGCCGCCGCGTCGAGCCCGAGCGCGACCATCCCCCGATCGGATCGCCCGGCCCGACGATCACGCGTCGGCGCTGAACGCGGACCGACGCGATGCGCGCGCCGGTCAGCCGCGCTTCGAGCCCCCGCCGAACACACTCGACCTCGGGCAACTCAGGCAACCCCGCCCCTCCCAGTGATCATCCAGGCACCCGCCGACCCATCGCCTACTGCCCGCTCCCGCGTTTCCTGGCCCGCAGCTCGCGGAAGAAAGCGCGGAGCACCGCGGCGCACTCGTCTTCGCGCACGCCCGCGATGACTTCCGGCGCGTGGTTGAGCCGCGGGTCGCGCGTAATCTCGTAGAGCGATTCGCACGCCCCGGCTTTGGGATCACGGGCGCCGTAGACCAGCCGATCGGCGCGCGCGTTCACCACCAGCCCCGCGCACATCGGGCAGGGCTCGAGCGTGACGACGACGGTGCACCCGGTCAGGCGCCAGTCGCCGAGCGCGGCGCACGCCTCGCGCATCGCGATCAGCTCGGCGTGGGCGGCGGGATCCCGATCGATCTCGCGCCGGTTGTGCGCCCGGCTGATGATCTCGCCGGTCGAGGTGCGGTAGACGACCGCGCCGACGGGCACCTCCCCCATCGCCGCCGCCTGCTGCGCGAGTTCGAGCGCGCGCGCCATCATCGCGTCGTCGTGTGCCGTCGGCGTGCCGACCACCCCCCGCCGCGTGGGTTCGTCGAGCTTCGTGCGCCCGCGCACGATCCGCGCCAGGAGCGATCCCCAGCCCATCAGCGTTCCTCATCGGGGAAGTCGGTCCAGTCCTCGCCCCACTCGCGATCGCCGGCGACCTTGCTCGCGGGCATGAGCCGCAGCAGCAGTCCGCCGAGCTCATAGAGCAGGTACAGCGGCACCGCCAGCAGCACCATCGACACCGGGTCGGCGGGGGTCAGGATCGCGCTGGCGACCAGCACCGCCATCCCCGCCTGCCTGCGGTACTTGCCCAGGAGCGCCGGCGTCACCAGCCCCGCCCAGCCCAGCAGCAGCACGACGACCGGCGTCTGGAACCCCAGCGCGAACGCGATGCACAGCGACAGGAACATCTTCACATACTCGCTGACGCGGTACTGCTGCACGATGCCCGCCCCGCCGGTCAGCTCCGCCCCGACGATCCGCGCCGGCGTGTCGGGCCCTTCACCCGGGACCGCGACGCGCAGCTGCATCAGTTCGCCGTGTACCCACATCTGCCCGGGCTCGAACGACTCCGGATCGGCGCGCAGCACCGGCACCCGCCCGACCTGCACGCCCTCGGGCAAGGGAGCCGTCGGCACGATCGGCTTGCCCAGCGTCGAACCGAACTGGATGAAGAACGCCAGGATCACCGGCAGGATGACCGTGTACAGGAACACCACGCCGGCCGCGGTCAGCAGCGAGCTCAGCGGCACGAGGATGTGCACGAAGCGGCGCTCGTGACGGTACAGCCCCGGCGCCACGAACCGCCAGAGCTGATACAGCACCCACGGGCTCCCGACCAGCAGCGTCACGACCACCGCGATGCGCACATACGCGCCGAAGGTTTCGAGCGGGCTGGTCGCCATCAGCACCGCCGGCAACCCGGCCGCGAGCAGCTCCTCCTGCACCGGGCGGATCAGGAAGGTCAGCAGGTCGCGTCCGACGACGAGCCCGATGATGAAGGTCGGGAGCAGCCCGAGCAGGGCGTAGAACAGCCGCTTGCGCAGGTCCTCGAGGTGCTCCCCGAAGGTCATCTCGTTGGGGTTCATGCGCGGGGCGCCGGGGCGAGGCTTCTCGGACCCGGCCGTGCCCCCGCCCGCATGCTCGCCCGATCTCTGCTCCACGCCGATCTCCGCGCCACGCCCGTCTCGCGTCCGGCGGAGCATAGTCCCCGAGCACCCCCGAACCCCGCTCCGGAACCGGGCACCGGGCCCGGTGTCAGAAACGCGGGCAACCGGTGACGGGTACGACCGGTGAGCGCATCCTCCCCTTTGGACCCTCAGCCCGCGGAGCACGGAGCGGTGTCAGGCACGCACGAGGACGGAGCCAGGATCCAGGCGCGGTCGGCGCTTCGGGGAGACCCCGAGGCGATCCGGCAGGTCTGGGAGACGCATCGGCGATGGATCGCCGCCGTGCTGCTTGCGCACAAGCCCCGCGAGGTGGATCTGGAGGACCTGCTGCAGGATGTCGCCATGATCGTTGTCAGCCGCATCCGGGAAGTCCGCGACCCCGACGCCCTTCGTGGGTGGCTTCGGACGGTCGCGATCAACACCGCGCGCGCCGCCGGGCGGACGCAGACGCGTCGCCGGTCCCGCCGGGCCCCGCGATCGGTCACCCTCACCGACGCTCCCGCCCCGACCAATCTCCTGGATCTCGGGCAGCGTGAGCACGCCCAGCGCACGCTCGCCCTCGCGGCCGACCTGCCCGACGGCTACCGCGAGCCGCTGCTGCTGCGGTGCGTGCAGGGCATGAGCTACCGCGCCATCGGGCGGGTCATGGACCTGCCCGAGACCACCGTCGAGACCCGCATCGCCCGCGGGAGGCGGATGCTCCGCGAACTCATCGCCCAGCGCGAGCGGGCCGCCTCTTCATCGGAGCCCGAATCATGACCGAGCACTTCGATCGCGACCTCTTGATCTCGCGTGTGATCGACGGCGAGGCGAGCCCGGAGGACTGGTCGGCGTTCCGGGTGCTCGCGGCCCGCGACGCCTCGCTGTGGAGCGAACTTGCCGCCGCCCAGCAGGACCACGCCGACCTCCGCCAGGGCGTTGAGGACGCGGTGCGCTGCGCCGACCTCGTCGATGCCCCGTTCGACCGCCACGCCGAGACTATCTTCCACGAGCGGCTGCGCGTCGTGGCGTCGTGGGGCGGGTGGGCCCTGGCGGCGACGCTGCTGCTGGCGTTCGGCATCGGCGTGCTCCAGCCCAGCCAACCCCTTCCCGCGGGCAACACCGCGGGCCTGGTGAGCCTGCCCGAGGGCGCGACGCCCGTTTCCACTCCCGAAGAGGCGATGGACGCGTACCTCGACAAGGGCCGTCGATCGGGCCGGGTGCTCCACAACGAGCCCGGGCTGGTGCTCGTTGAGTCGCGTCCCCTTCCAGACGGCTCGGGCGTGGAGGTGGTCTACCTCCGCCAGATCCTCGAGCGGGCGATCGTCAACGACATCTATCGGCTCAGCACCGATGAGTTCGGCCGCCGGGTGCCCGAGCCGGTCCGCCGCGTTCCCACCACTTCGGGCCCCATGTGATCGACCGGATCGGGGGTCCATCCGCGGCAACCCGCAAAGCCCGCCGATTCGTCGGGCGACTGCCTCGATCCGCGACGGGGACCCGCTTCGGGCGCATCCAACCGGGCGGAGCGATTACGGAACCAACGCACGGAGACGACCCATGAAGACGCTGCACCACGCCGCCGCCGCGACCCTCGCCGCCCTGACCGGGCTGGCGATCGCCGGCCCCGAACACGCCAGCCACGCCCAGCGCCACCTGCAGGAGCACCTCCAGCCCGAGCGCCGGGTCGAGGTCCGCACCGAAGGGGTCGTCGAGCTTCCTGGCGGGGGCGGCACGATCGAACTGGCCCCCCGACTCGCCAGGCTCGACCAGCCCGCCAAGTCCAAGTCGAAGATGGTCATCGTCACCGAGGATGACGACAACCGCTTCGAGGTCACCATCGTCGACGGCGAGATCACCGCCAAGGTCAACGGCGAGAAGCTCTCCAGCGATCGCGTCAAGCAGCACGACGGCAAGCTGTTCCTGCTCACCCGCGACGGACAGGTCATGCAGGAGTTTGCCTACCAGCCGGGGCACGGCATCGGCACCGGCGGCGGGATGGTCAGCGGCGGCGCGGGCGGCGGCGCCGGCGGCGGCGTGGTCAGCGGCTTTGAGTGGAACACCCAGCCCGGGCTGACCGTGTCGCGGGTTTCCGACCGCAAGGTCGTCCTGGGCATCACCATGTCCGAGCCCGACCAGGGACTGCTCGAGTACCTCGAGTTCGAGCCGGGCACCGTCGTCAAGATCGACCGCATCTTCGAGGGGCTGCCCGCGGCCCGCGCCGGGCTCAAGTCCAACGACATCATCGTGACGATCGACGGGAACAAGCCCGTCACCTCCGAGGTCATCGGCAAGGTGCTCGACCAGAAGGACCCGGGCGATCCGGTCAAGCTCCAGATCATCCGCCGAGGCGAGAAGAAAGAGATCGTCGTCAAGCTCGACAAGTACGAGCCGGGCGTCTTCGGCGACGCCGAGACCGAGATCCTCAGCATCCCGGGGTACGAGCTCCTGACCACCCCGAATCGGCCCGGCTTCATCAAGGGCCCGTCGGTCCCCACGCCCCCCGGCGCGCCGCGGGCCTTCACACACGCCCCGGGCGTGTTCACCTGGCAGAGCGACGCGGGCGACGAGGAATTCAATGTCCTCATCAGGAAGCTCGCCGAGCGCGCCCAGCAGCACGACGGCAAGGTGGAACTTCACGAAGAGGAGATCCAGCGCCTCCACGAGCACGCGATGAAGCTCGCCGAGCAGCACGCCCGGCGCATGGGCGACATGCAGTGGCAGGTTGAGGTCCAGCCACAGCTCCAACTCCGCGAGGGCGAGACGGATCTGCGCCTGATGATCGAGCCGCAGATCCGCCAGCAGGCGCAGCAGGCCGAAGCCGAGGCCCGCATCGCCGTCGAGCAGGCCCGCCAGCGCGCCGACCGGGCGTCGAGCAATCTCGACGAGATCGAGCACCGGCTCGATCGGCTCGACGAGCGCCTCGACCGGCTTGAGGAACTCCTCCGTCGCCTGGCCGACCGCGACTGATCCGCGGATTTCAGCGGGCCGCGTCGCCGGCTGTCAGCGGGCGTGAAATCCCGCGGTCCTGAATCCGACAGACCCACGGGCGCCGAGGCGCCCCGACAATCAGACGCTCCGCGAGCGGCCGTGCGGGATGGTCTCGCGCGGCCGTTCCTTTGCGCCCCCCTCAACACGAAGAACCTCCGCCGACCGGTCCCGTATCATCGGGCGAGCCCCCGGCGAATCAGCCCGCGGGCCCGGGAAGGAGCCCGCGATGTCCGAATCCACCCCGATCGACCCCGCCGCCGCCGTCGCCGAGGTCCGCGACGCGTACCAGCGGCTGACCAGCGAGATCCACAAGGTCATCGTGGGGCAGGAGGAAGTCGTCGACCAGGTCCTCCTGAGCATCCTCTGCCGCGGACACGCGCTGGTCGTCGGTGTCCCGGGGCTCGCCAAGACGCTGCTGATCTCCACCATCGCCCGCGCCCTGAACCTCGACTTCTCCCGCATCCAGTTCACGCCCGACCTGATGCCCTCGGACATCACCGGCACCGAGATCATCCAGGAGGACAAGGCCACCGGCTCGCGTCGGCTCGTCTTCGCCAAGGGCCCGATCTTCGCCAATGTCATCCTCGCCGACGAGATCAACCGCACCCCGCCCAAGACCCAGGCCGCGCTGCTCGAGGCGATGCAGGAGCGCCATGTGACCACCGGCGGGACGCGGCACGACCTCCCCGATCCGTTCTTCGTCCTCGCGACCCAGAACCCCATCGAACAGGAAGGCACCTATCCGCTGCCCGAGGCCCAGCTCGACCGCTTCATGCTCCAGATCCGCATCCAGTACCCCACCGCCGACGAGGAGATGCAGATCGTCCAGCGGGCCACGCAGCGCGAGACCGTCGAGATCGAGCCCGTGCTCGACGCCGCCCAGATCGCCCGCGTGCAGTCGGTCGTGAGGCAGATCCCGGTCGCCGATCATGTGGTTCGCTACGCGCTGCGTCTGGTGCGCACGACGCGGGTCGATCAGCCCGAGGAGCCGGGGATCCCCCGCCCGCCGCTGGTGCGCGATTACATCGCATGGGGTGCCGGCCCGCGCGCCAGCGAGAACCTCGTGCTCGCCGCCAAGGCCCGCGCCCTGCTCGGCGGCTCGACCCATGTCACGCCCGACCACATCCGCAGCGTCGCCCACCCGGTCCTCCGCCATCGGCTGCTGACCAACTTCAACGCCGAGGCCGACCGGGTCTCCACCGATGCGGTGATCTCGAACCTCGTCGAGAGCATCCCGGTCGAGGGGCTCGCCGCGGGCGACCGGAAGAACGCCGAGGCGACCCTCGGGCGCAGTTCCTAGGCGAGATTCCGAACACATACCGAGCGCGAAGGCGATCGGAATCCACAGTCCTCCGTCGGAATTCCGATTGCATGCGAATCCGGGCGGATCCTGGCGCTCGAACCCGGGCGTTGAGGACCTTCACGCTGCGCCGGACTCGTCTGCCGAGCCCCGCGTGATTCTGACGGAGGCCCGGACGATGCTCTCCCAGACCGCCGAGTACGCCCTTCGGGCGATGACCTGTCTCGCGCTCGCCGACGCCCGGCTCACGCCGACGCCCGAGCTGGCCGAGGCCACCCGCGTTCCTGCCAACTACCTGGCCAAGGTGCTCCAGCAGCTCGCCGCGGCCGACCTGATTACGGGTCGGCGGGGCGTGGGCGGCGGGTACCGCCTGGCCCGGTCGGCCGACACGATCTCGCTGCTCGATGTCATCTCGGCGGTCGGTCGACTCGAGCGATCCGACCTCGACACGCCCACCGTCGCCCGCTCGCGGGACGCGATCGGCGTGCTGGATCAGACGCTCGACAAGGTGCTCCAGCAGACACGTGATCGGCTCAGCCGCACGACGCTCGATCAGATCGCCGCGTCGTCGAGCGGGCCGGACGGACCCACGATGCCCCTGCCCCGCGCCACCCCCGCCAAGCCCGTGTGGCGCAACGGGGACGCGCCGACGCCGGGGCTCCGCGGCTGATCGCGTCCCCGCTACGCTTGCTGCGTGAGCGAACACCCCACCGACTCCGTGCCCGCCGACAACGCCCCGGGCGAGACCCCCACCGCTGCCGACGGCGCCGCCGAGAGCGAATACACGCGCCAGCGCCGCGACAAGCGCGCGCGCATCGCCGAGCTCGGGCTCGATCCCTACGGCGGTCGCACCACTGATCTCATTCCCCTCGCCGAGGTCGCGGATCGCTACGACCCGGACGCCGACCGGGACCACCAGGCGAACGCCAAGGCCGAGGGCTTCGTCGATCGCCGCCCGACGGTGCGCGTCGCCGGGCGCGTCGTGCTGCACCGCGACAACGGCAAGCTGGTGTGGATGAACCTGCGCGACGCGACGGGCGACCTGCAGATCGCCGTGTCGAAGCGCGACTGCGACGAACAGGGCTTCGAGCTCGCCAAGTTGACCGACCTTGCGGATCTCGTCGTCGCCGAGGGCCCGGTCATGAAGACCAGGGCGGGTGAGATCACGATCTGGTGCTCCTCGCTGCGCCCGGCGTCGAAGTCGCTGGTCCCGCCGCCCGAGAAGCACGCGGGGCTGACCGACCCCGAGGCGCGCTACCGCCAGCGCTATGTCGACCTTTGGGCCAACCCCGAGGGGCTCGACACGCTGCGGCTTCGGTCGCGCCTGGTCGCGCGCACGCGGCGGTTCCTGGACGAGCGCGGGTTCATGGAAGTGGAGACGCCGACGCTGCAGACGCTCGCCGGCGGCGCGGCCGCTCGCCCGTTCGTCACCCACATGAACGCGCTGAGCATCGACCTGTTCATGCGCGTCGCGCCGGAGCTCTACCTCAAGCGGCTGCTCGTCGGCGGGATGCCCCGCGTCTACGAGATGGCCCGCTGCTTCCGCAACGAGGGCGTCGATCGCACGCACAACCCAGAGTTCACCATGCTCGAGCTCTACGAGGCGTACGCGGACTACGGCGTCATGATGGAGCTGACCGAGTCGCTCATTAAGACCCTGGCGGGCCTCGTCGCCGAGCACCGGGGCGAGACGCCCAGCGAGCTCCGCCTGCCGTTCGCAGACCACCTGGTCGATTACTCCAGGCCCTTCCGGCGGGCCACCTACGAATCGCTCTTTGCCGACACCTTCGGCTTCGAGATGCACGACGCCGACCGCGTCCGGGCCGAGGCGAGCCGTCGCGGCATGGAAACCAGGGGCGTCGACCCGCTCCTGCTGGTCAACGCGCTCTTTGGCGTCGTCGAGGACGGCATCGGGCCCGAGCAGCCGACCTTCGTGATCGACTACCCCGCGCCGCTCTGCCCGCTCACGCGCTCCAAGCCGGGGCGACCCGAGATCGCCGAACGCTTCGAGTTGTTCATGGGCGGGTTCGAGGTCGCCAACGCGTACACCGAACTGAACGACCCGGACATCCAGGAAGCGCGTTTCCGCGCGCAGTTGTCGGGCCTCGACGCCGAGGAATCGACCTTCCGCACGCTTGACGAGGACTTCCTGCACGCGCTGCGCGTCGGCATGCCGCCGGCGGGCGGGCTCGGCATCGGTATCGATCGGCTGATGATGGTGCTGCTCAATCGCCCGTCAATCCGCGATGTGCTGCTCTTCCCGCTTATGCGTCCGCACACCGGACAGGATGCGAATGGCAACACGAGCGACGAAGAGGACCCGGGGAACTCCTAAGGACAAACTGCTGCGTTTCGTGTTGCATGCGATGGAATCAACACAAGATTGAGCATCTTGGTTGTCCTTGACTGCCTAATATCGAGGTTCATTGCAAGCTTGAATCGAAGCCGCGTGAGCCCATGCGCGCTTCCAATCCAACAAGGAAAGTCAGCAGAACCATGGCCAAGAAGACAAGCAAGCGTCGTTCGAAGAAGAAGACCACGAAGAAGGCGGCCCGCGGCACGAAGAAGACCGCCCGCAAGGCGCGCGGGCGCAAGCCCGGGCTCAAGGCGATGACGACGCAGGCCCTGCTCGCCGAGGTCGCGCGTCGCGAGAAGGAAGCCTCCAAGCTCGAGGCGCGTCGCTCGGCCCTGCTCGCCGAGCTGGCCGAGATCGACCGGGAGCTCTCGGCGTTCGGGCAGGCACCCGCCGCGCCGGGCCGCAAGCGGGGTCCGGCCCCCGGGTCGCGGCGCGGCCCGCGTCCGAGCAACAAGCAGACGCTCGAGGATGCGCTGGTGGCGCTGCTGAACGGGCGCGAGATGGGCGTCGCCGAGGCCGCCGACGCGGTCCAGGCCGCCGGCTACAAAACCAACGCCGCCAACTTCCGCGTGATCGTCAACCAGACGCTCATCAAGAGCGACCGGATCAAGAAGGTCGCGCGCGGGCTCTACACCGCCGCCTGATCGACGGCCGCTTCGCCGACGAATCGTTCACCAATTGACAACGCGGCGGCCCGAAGGCTGCCGCGTTGCTGGTTTCTGAGTTGGGTGCCGATCAGCGCGGCAGGGGCTCGGGCGTCAGCATGCTCGGGCGGTTGGTGTACAGCGCCCGCCCGAGGTCCTGGTAGAACATGCGCCAGTTCTCGTTCCGCATGATCGCCAGCGTGTTCTGCACATCCGCCGGACGCTCGTAGAGCGTGTGCGTCTCGGGCGAGGGATTCAGCCGAAGAGCCGTGATGCTCGTGTTCCGGTGCGTGCAGGCGCCCAGACCCGCCCCGATCACGCCCAGGGCACACACGGCAACGATTCGTCCAACGCGGGTCATGGCCTTCTCCTGCAACTCTTCTGAACTCTGCGCCGCCCCTCGGGCTCACGCGATTCAACACCTTCATAGGCCGGGGCGAAGCGTCCGCGGCCGAGCTTTCGGGACCATCGTAGTGTCCCGGGGGCGTTGTGTGTACCGCCCCGAACCGAAGCCGTCAATCCCCGACGCCTGTTTCGGCCGCGGGCCGGCGATCGGCCGGATCCGCACCGATGGTCCGATCGAAAGGTCCGACATGTTCCACCGACGCTCAGAAGGCGCTCGGGTTCGAGGTGTTCCCCGGTTTTTGCTCGCCGACCGATCGAGCCGAAGGTAGGCTCAACCCCGCGTGCCCGCGATGCGAGGCGACACGGAAGCATGTCCGAACCTTGAGAAGCTCCAACGGGAACTCAGCATCGCCGAGCGATGGTCAGGCCTCCTGCGAGTGGAAGACCGGGCCTCGGCACGAGAGTACCCCCCTTGATTGGGGTTTCGGACACCTCCCGGTTCGCCCCGCATCGCGGGCACGCACGACTTGAAGCGGACCCACTCCGCGCCCACCACTACATCTTGTAGTCGTCTTCGATTGTGTCGCATGTGTGTCGCATGTGTGTCGCATGGATGCGCTGTGCGTTGGCGAGCCGCGCGCTGCTGTTGCGCGTGATGAGGCGTCGGGTGCCAGATCGGCGGGCCGGCGCCCGCGCCCTTGCCTTCCTGTCGGCTTCAGGCTCTCGCGACGCCCTCAATGACGCCTTCGCACCCCCTCGCCCGCCCGTCCGGGCCCGCTCGCCCGTGCCAAACCCTGGCGCGCAGGTTGCAACTCCAATCCTCGTTCGATTCCGCCCCGACCCGAGGACCCAGACATGCAGCCAGAGCGCATCAATCCCAACGCCCAGCAGGCCCTCGCCGCCGCCCAGAGCGACGCCACCACCCGCCGAAACCCGGAGGTGACGGGGCTCCACCTGCTCGCGGCTCTGCTATCCGACCGCACCGCCCTGCCGGCGCGACTGCTCGAGCGAGCGGGCGTGCAGCCGGGGCGGGTCGCGCAGATCGCCGGTGCCGAACTGTCCAACCTGCCGACGACCAGTTCCGGCGCGGGCTCGGGCGGGCGCGAGATCGTCCAGTTGCTCAGCCAGGCCGACGCCGAACGGGCCGCGTCGAAGGACGAGTACCTCGGGAGCGACCACCTGCTGATCGCCCTGGCCGAGACGAAGTCCAAAGCCGGGGATGTCTTCAAGACCGTCGGCATCACGACCGCCAAGCTGCGCGAAGCGGTCAAGGCGATCCGTGCGGCCAGCGGCGTTGACCGCGTCACCGACCCCCACGCCGAGGATTCCTTCGAAGCCCTCGACAAGTACACCATCGACCTGACCGCCAAGGCGCGTGACGGCAAGATCGACCCGGTCATCGGGCGCGACGAGGAGATCCGCCGCTGCATGCAGGTCCTCAGCCGCCGCACCAAGAACAACCCCGTGCTCATCGGCGAGCCGGGCGTGGGCAAGACGGCGATCGCCGAGGGCCTGGCCCTGCGCATCGTCAACAAGGACTGCCCCGAAAGCATGCTCGACCGCAAGCTGCTGGCGCTCGATGTCGGGCAGCTCCTCGCGGGCGCCAAGTTCCGGGGCGAGTTCGAGGAACGGCTCAAGGCCGTGCTCCGCGAGGTCACCGCGGCCGAGGGCAAGATCATCCTCTTCATCGACGAGCTGCACACGATCGTCGGCGCCGGCGCCGCCGAGGGAGCGGTCAGCGCGGGCAACCTGCTCAAGCCGGCCTTGGCGCGAGGAGAGATCCGCTGCATCGGCGCGACGACGCTCGATGAGTACCGCAAGCACATCGAGAAGGACGCCGCGTTCGAGCGTCGCTTCCAGCCCGTGTTCGTGGGTGAGCCGAGCGTCGAGCAGACCGTGGCGATCCTGCGTGGCTTGAAGGAGCGTTACGAGGCGCACCACGGCGTGCGCATCCAGGACGCCGCGATCCTCGCCGCCGCCAGCCTCTCCCACCGCTACATCGCCGACCGCTTCCTGCCCGACAAGGCGATCGACCTGATCGACGAGTCCGCCAGCCGCCTGCGCATCGAGCACGACTCGGTTCCCACGCGCCTCGACGAACTCAACCGACGCAAGATGCAGCGCGAGATCGAGCGCGAGGCGCTCAAGCTCGAGCTCGACGACGATCACGATAAGGTCGCCAGCCGCGAGCTCGAGCGCGTCGACCGCGAGCTGAGCACGATCGAGGAGGAGCGCAGCATCCTGCTCGAGCGTTGGAACGCCGAGAAGGCCGAACTCGACGCGATCAAGCAGCTCAAGACCGAGATCGAGTCCAAGCGCGTGCAGCTCGAGCAGGCCCAGCGCGCCGGCGACCTCGAGACCGCCGCCCGCATCCAGTACGGCGAGATCGTGGAGCTTCAGAGGAAGCTCGACGCCGCCGAGCGCGACATGGACGAGCGCCAGGCCGCCGGCAACGCGCTGGTCAAGGAAGAGGTCGACGCGGAGATGGTCGCCGAGGTCGTGGCCCGCTGGACGGGCATCCCCGTCACCCGGCTGATCGAGTCCGAGCGCGACAAGCTCACGCAGATGGAAGCCCACCTGGGCGAACGCGTCATCGGGCAGGATGTGGCGCTCAAGGCCGTCTCCGACGCCGTCCGCCGCAGCCGCGCCGGGCTCTCGGACCCCGACCGCCCCATCGGCAGCTTTCTGTTCCTCGGTCCCACGGGCGTCGGCAAGACCGAGACCTGCAAGACCCTCGCCGAGTTCCTCTTCGACACCCCCGACGCGCTGCTCCGCTTCGACATGAGCGAGTACATGGAGAAGCACGCGGTCGCGCGCCTCATCGGCGCGCCCCCCGGGTATGTCGGCTACGAAGAAGGCGGCGCGCTCACCGAAGCCGTCCGCCGCCGCCCGAACTCGGTCATACTATTTGACGAAATCGAGAAGGCGCACCCGGATGTGTTCAATGTCCTGCTCCAGCTCCTCGACGACGGCCGCCTCACCGACGGGCAGGGCCGCACCGTTGACTTCCGCAACACCATCGTCGTCATGACCAGCAACCTGGGCAGCCAGAAGATCCAGGACATGACCGAGGCGGGCGCCGAGGACTGGGAGATCGAAGCCGCCGTCCGCGACCTCATCCGCCACGGACCCGGCGCCGATGTCGGCGGCAAGGGGCTCACGCCGGACCTCGAGAAGGGCGAGCTCAACGCCCGGCTCAATGTCGATGTCCGCTCTCCCTTCTTCCGCCCCGAGTTGCTCAACCGCATCGATGAGACGGTCGTCTTCCACCAGCTCAAGCGCGAGGACCTGACGCACATCGCCGACATTCAGCTCGAGCGCCTGCGCAAGCGCCTCGCCGATCGGCAGATCACGATCGAGCTCGACGCCGACGCGAAGGAACTCCTCGCGGCCGAGGGGTGGGATCCGGTCTACGGCGCCCGCCCGCTCAAGCGGACCATCCAGCAGCGGATCGAGAACCCGCTGGCGACCCGCATTCTCTCGGGCGAGTTCTCCCCGGGGGACCACATCCGCGTGCGGGCCGAGGGCAAGAGCTTCATCTTCGAGCACGACACGACCGACGCCCCGGCCGAGACGGCCCACTGATCCCGGCGTCCGGACTCGGCGCCGATCGTCCCGCGCGGGCCGCACCCCGAACAGGTGCGGCCCGCGCCGATTTTTGGTCCGCCCCCCGCCCGCTGCGCGCACCGCTCCCTTACCATCGCCGACCATGGCCGGCACGACCAAATTCCCGTCGATCGAACCCACCCGTCGCCCCAAGCCCGCCGATGTCTTCGTCGGGCCCTTCCAGCGCTTCGCGCGGCTCGAAGCCTCGGGCGGCATCTGCCTGATCCTCGCCACCATCGTCGCGCTCGCGTGGGCCAACTCCCCGTGGGGCGCGTCCTATGTCGAGATCTGGTCCAAGACCTACTTCACCCTCGGCGTGGGCGAATGGCAGCTCTCCAAACCCATCGTCATCTGGATCAACGACCTGCTCATGGGCCTGTTCTTCTTCATGGTCGGGCTCGAGATCAAGCGCGAGATCCTGCTGGGCGAACTCTCCAGCCCGCGCAAAGCCGCCATCCCCATCGCCGCGGCGATCGGGGGCATGGTGGTTCCCGCGGGCATCTACGCCGCGATCAACATGGGCGAGGAGTCCATCCGCGGGTGGGGCATCCCCATGGCGACCGACATCGCCTTTGCGCTGGGCGTGCTGGCGCTGCTCGGGCGGCGCGTGCCCCTCTCGCTGCGGATCTTCCTGACCACCCTCGCGATCGTCGATGACCTCGGCGCCCTGGCGATCATCGCGATCTTCTACACCGAGAACCTCCAGACCGCGTTCCTGGGCTACGCCGCGGGGATCATGGCCCTGCTCATCGCGATGAACCTGATGGGCTTCCGCCGGGCGATCATCTACATGCTCGTCGGGCTCTTCCTGTGGTACCTCGTGCTCAAGTCGGGCGTTCACGCCACCATCGCCGGCGTCCTGCTCGCCGCGACCATCCCCACCAGCCCGCGCGTCCACACCAGGAAGTTCGTCGACTACGCGCGCCACGCGCTCGATCAGTATGAGAGGGAAGGCACCAGCGACAGGCTCAGCCCGATCACACCAAAGCAGTTCGCCGCCACCGCCGCCCTCAAGGAAGCCTGCGACGAGGTGCAGAGCCCGCTCTCGCGCCTCGAGTACCTCATCATCCCGTGGGTCGCGTTCTTCATCGTGCCCGTGTTCGCCCTCTCCAACGCCGGTGTCGCCCTCGACGCGGATGTTGCCGAGACCGTCGGCTCGCGCGTCTACCTCGGCATCTTCTTCGGGCTGCTCGTCGGCAAGCCGCTCGGCGTCTTCCTGTTCACCTGGCTCGCCGTGAAACTTAAGATCGGCGAGCTGCCCAACAACTGCTCCTGGGCGCACATCCACGGCGCCGGCTGGCTCGCGGGCATCGGCTTCACCATGTCCCTGTTCATCGCCAATCTCGCCTTCAGCGAGGTCCTCCTCGACCGATCCAAGCTCGCCATCCTCGCCGCCTCGCTCATCGCCGGCATCGTCGGCTTCGTGCTGCTCTGGCGCGCCAAGCCCGCCGGCGGCCACGACGACCACCACTAGACTCCGGGCATGACCACGCCCGTCTATCTCAACGGCGAGTTCCTCTCCCTCGACGACGCACGCGCCAGCGCCTTCGACGCCGGGCTCCAGCACGCCGTCGGCCTGTTCGAGACCCTCCTGGTCGTGCGCCCCGATCCCGCCGACCCCGACGCCTCCCCACGCGCCCATCGGCTCGTCGAACACCTCGATCGGCTCGCGACCAGCGCGCGCGAACTCGGGCTCGTCTCCAGGCTCGGCACCGACGCCCTCGCCGAAGCCGTCCTCCTCACCGCCGATCGCTCGGGCGTCCTCGAGCACCACGACCGCGCCCGCGTCCGCATCACCATCACCGGCGGCAGCGCCAACCTGCTCAAGGCCGAGGCCCCCCACCGTCCCACCGTTCTCGTCGTCGCCCAGCCCCCCACCCCTTACCCCGACGCCCTCTTCGAACATGGCGCGCGCGTCGTTCTCGCCGACGCACGGCTCAACCCGCTCAACCCCCTCGAGAGCCACAAGACCCTCAACTACTGGATGCGCCTGCGCGAACTCCAGGCCGCCGCCGCCCAGGGCGCCGCCGAAGCCCTCATGCTCCAGGTCTCCAACCACCTCGCCGGCGGGTGCGTCTCCAACTGCCTGCTCATCAAAAACGGCACCCTCCTCACGCCCATCGCGCGCGGCGAGGAGCAACCCGGCGCCCTCCCCAGCCCCGTCCTCCCCGGCATCACCCGCGCTTCCCTCCTCGAACACGCCCGCGAACTCGGGCTGACCACCGAACCCCGCATGCTCGCGATCGACGAGGTCCTCGATGCCGACGAAGTCATGCTCACCAACTCGAGCTGGGGCGTGATGCCCGTCGTCGCGGTTGAGTCGCGCCCCATCGCTTCGGGCGAGCCCGGCCCGGTCACCCGCCAATTGCGCGCACGCTGGCTGGCCGAACTCTCTTGACCCCAGTAGTTCCCTGGGTCCGGGCCGCTCTAAACTCGCGGCCGCTGGTTCCAAGTCGGCACACTCTCCGCTAGATTCGGGCCGGTTCGCCCAGCTCCCGGAGAGAACTTATGAACCGCCTGTTACTTTCACTGGCCGTCGCCGCCGCGATGCTCGGAGCGACGCGGGCCCCGGCTCAACCCGTCGACACTGCATTCACCTACCAGGGGCAACTGACCGACGGCGGGGCGCCCGCCTCCGGCTCCTACGACCTCCGGTTCCGCCTCTTTGACGACCCGCTCGCGGGCACGCAGGTCGGCCCAACCCTTCTCTGGACCGGCTCCCCCGATGACCAGGGGCGATTCACCGTCGATCTCGACTTCGGGGCCGGCGTCTTCACAGGCAACGCCCGCTATCTCCAGATCGGCGTCCGCCGGACCGGCAGCGGCACCGGCTACACCAACCTCACCCCGCGCCAATCTGTCCAGCCCACGCCCTACGCCCTCTTCGCGCTCGCCGGCAACGAGGGCCCGCAGGGAGACCCGGGCCCCCAGGGCGATCCCGGCCCGACCGGCCCCAAGGGCGACCCCGGGCCGCAGGGCGTTCCGGGCCCCCAGGGTGAGCCGGGGCCGCAGGGTGATCCCGGGCCCCCCGGGACCACCAGTTGGCTCGGGCTGACCAACATCCCCGCCGGCTTCGCTGACGGCATCGACAACGACACCCTCTACGCGGCCGGCACCGGGCTCTCCCTCTCAGGAACGACACTGAACCTGGCCTCCAGCGCCGCCTCGTTCCAACTCGTCACCGGCGGGCTCGGCGGCATCTCGTCCAACCGGTTCGGGCTCGGGACCACCTCCCCGCAGGCCCCCCTCCATGTCCGCCGGGAGAACCTCGGCATCGATCCCGGCGTCATCGGCTCCAACGCCCTGGCCCTCTTCGAAGCCAGCGACGCCCAGATCGAGATCGTCTCCAACAACTCCGGCTCCTCCTCCTCGGCTCTCATCCTCCGCGAACTCTTCAGCGACGGCGCCTTCTCGCAGGCGTGGTCGCTCAGCAAGACCACCGCGCAGTCGGGCGGCTACCTCTCGCTCAACTTCTCCCAAGCCGGGCTCAGCACCGTCACGCCCCTCCGCGCCTACCCCGACGCGTCGCTCGACTTGGGCAACCCCGCCGGGCTCCATCTCCACGCGCTCAACTCCAACCTCAGCGCGTTCAACGGCGCCGCCGCAACCGCCCTCAACCTCACCCCCGACGCCGGCGCGGTCACCCTCGCCGGCGGGGGCAACGCCGGCGTCGGCATCGGAGTCTTCGGGCCCTCCGACACCCTCCACATCGCCTCTCCCAACACCCGCGATGCGCTCCGCGTCCAGGTCGAAGGCACCACGCGGCTCCGCATCAACCGCAACGGCGGCACCGCCATCGGCACCAACAACACCGCCGTCCCCGCCGGCGAGCTCTATGTCAGCGGCACCATCACCACCGACGGCTCATTCAACGCGGCGGGCGACATCACCACCGCCGGCCAGATCAACATCTCCACCACCACCCGCTGGCTCACCTTCGGCCCCGCCGACTTTGAGGGCAGACTGGTCATCATGTCCAACGTCGGTGGCACGGTCTACCTTCGCGAGGACTTCCTCACCAGCCCACTTGAGAGCATCCACAGCGCTTTCGCGCCGATCCAGCTCCCGCACGGCGCGCGCATGACCCGCGCCACGCTCCGGTTCGTCGACAACGACGCGACGCGCGACATCAGTTTCCAGATCTTCCGCCGACCACTCGGCGACGCCCCCAAGGTCGAGCTCGCCGCCGCCTCATCCTCCGGCGCGCCCGGCGACTCGAGCATCACCGACAGCATGTCCGTCGTCATCGACAACCAGAACTTCGCCTACTACGCCGAAGTCGTCATGTTCGCCAACCTCGCCAGCCCGCACCTCGTTCACACCCTGCAGATCGAATACACCATCGACGGCGTGCTGCCCTGATCAGCCGCGGCTTCACTCCCGAATCCCGAGATCCCCCTTCGTAAACAACGCCTCGAACCCCACCCCCGCCTTGTCGAAGTTCTCTCGCGCCCCCTCTTCGCGGTCGATCGTGCAGATCACCCGCACCACCTCCGCGCCCGCGGCTTTCAACACCTCCACCGCCTCGAGCGCCTGCCCGCCCGTTGTCGCGACATCCTCGACCATCACCACGCGGTCGCCCGCCTCGATCACGCCCTCGAGCTGCTTGCTCGTGCCGTAGTCCTTCTTGCTGTTGCGCACGAACAGACTCGGCAGCCCCGTTTCCAGGCTCGCGGCCGTCACCAGCGGGATCCCCCCCAGTTCCGCCCCCGCCAGCCGTTGGATCGGCCCGGACTCCTTCGCAACCAGCTCAATCCGCTCGCGGAACAGCCTCCCGAGTTCCCGCAGCACGCCGGGCTGCGTGCTGAAGCGGTACTTGTCAAGGTAGTACGAGCTCTTCCGCCCCGACCGCAGCACGAATTCGCCGCGCAGCAGGGCCGCCTCACCCAAACGCCGTGCCAGGTCCGCATGATCCACCGTGTTCATGCGCCCAATCTACCCGCAAGCGCCCGCACCATCCGCCCGCCCATTGCCCATTGCCCATTGCCCATTGCCCATTGCCCAAAATCCATCCGCAATGAATCCGACCAATCGGGCGTTGTCTCTTCCGGAGGGCCCGCCATGATCCCGCGCCACCCCGCACGAGTTCTCTCGCCGCTCGGCCTTGCGATCCTCGCCTCGGCCGCCTTCGCCGAACCCCCCGCTTCCCGTGCCGCCGACGCTCCGCCGGCCCTCGCCGGCCCGAGCGTCGCGAGCAACGAGGCCGCCCTCACCCTCGTCGAGCGGCGGTACGACGGTTCGCTCGTCCTCCTCGAAACCCGCCCCGAGGTCGCCGCCATCGAACGCATGCCCCTCACCGCCGCCTCGCGCGCCCGTGTCGAGAAGGTCCTTGCCGACCGCGCCGCCGTCCTCGACGCGATCGTCGCACGCAGCATCCCCTTGCTGACCGAACTCAATTCCGCCAGCCAGGCCGGTGACCAGTACGAGACCATCCGCCTCTGGATGTCCTTCTCCGAGCGCCTCGCGCCCCTCCGCGCCATGGGACGGCTCGAGCACCAGATCGCCGCGGTCCTCGACCCCTCCGAAGCCGAAGCCTTCGGCACGCTCGTCGCCGAGTACCGCGATGCGCTCGTCGAGGACGCCCGCGCCCGGGCTGACGACCCCCGCAAGATTCGACGCCTCGCCGTCCTCGCCGAGGAGACCCGCCGCCAGATCGGCCAGGAGATCGCCCGCTCGCTGGAGCGTCAGTTCGACGACGGCGATCGGCGCCTGGAAGAGGCCCTCGCCGTCGTCGACGCCACGCCAGAGCAGCAAGGCCGCATCCGCGCCCTCGTCGAGGACCATGTCAGCCGCACCCTCCTCCAGGGCGAGCGCCCCACCAGGGCCCAGGAAGCCGCCCTGATCCTCGGCATCCTCAATGTCCTTGAGCCCGAACAGCGCCTCCGCTTCCTGCGTCATCAGCGCCAACAGGAAGGTCGCTGATCCGCCCGACCGGCGATCCGCCCGCCTCCCCGCCGCAACCACAAATCTGACAGGCATTTGTGAACCCCGCCCCCGTCGCGCCGGTACCTCCTGCGTGCGATCCCGCGCTTCGGGCTGGCCCCGGCGGCGATCGCGCCGATAATCAACCCGGAGCGTTCCCACGCCGGACCGCCCTCGACACCTCGCTCGCGACTTCCGCCGGAGCCCGACATGCACCGCACTTCCCTCGTCCTGCTCGCCCTGATCGCCGGCACCGCGTCCGCCCAGGTCGGCACGCCGCCGCCCGCGAAGCGCCAGCCCATGCAGGAGCCGGTCTACACCCCCCAGCCCCCGATGTCCGAGCCGCAGGTCCGCCGGGAAGCCCAGGAGCGCGTCGCCAAGCTCCTCCGCGAGCAGATGTTCGACAGCCTCATCCAGCGCGATGACAACGGGCGCATCATCCCCCTCCAGCAGCGCGTCGATGTCGCCGCCCTGATGAGCTACCCGCGCCAGCCCGAAGATCTCTCGGCCCTCAAGCCCCACGAACTGATGGCCTACCCCCGCTTCACCGACGACCAGGTCGAGCAGATCCAGGTCGCCCTCGACGACCGCCAACTCGTCAACGAGGAAATCCTCATCGCCAACCTCGATGTCTACGAGCAGCTCACCGGCGGCTTCATCGACTCGCTCGTCGTCTTCGACCGCGAAGCCATGTTCGAGGCCCGCGAACTCACCGACAAGCTCCGCCGCGAAACCGACGCCATCCAGGACATGCTCGACTACGGCATCATCTCCGAGGCACAGGCCAACTTCTGCAAGGAAATGGCCAAGCGCTACCTTTCGGCCTATCGCAACGAAAAGCTCGAAGCCGGCACCAATGCCGACGGCACCCGCGGCGAGGCGATGATCACCCTCACCCGCGAGTACATGTACGACCAGATCGGCGAGTCCACCGTCGCCTACGAGAACCTCCTGCTCATCGCTTCAGAGTCCCTCCCCGAACTCGCCCAGGCGCTCGCCCTCGACGCCGACATGACCGAACGCTTCGAGGAAGCCGCCGCCGCGATGCCCGAACTCGACCGCAAGGAACGCATCGCCGCCGTCCGCGAACTGATCAAGCCCCTGAGCCTGAACCAGCGCCAGGACTTCCTCCGCGAGACACAGAACATCCGCGGCTACTGATCCCCACCTGTCAGCCGACGCACACCCCGAGCGGTTGCTGCGCACCGGAACCTCCCGTGCGCGCACGACTCGTCATCCTCTGCCTGCTCCCCCTCGCCGCGGGCTGTCACCTGCGCGACCACTCCTCGGCCGCGCGCATCCACCACGCCCTCGATCGCGGCCAACTCACGCCGGGCATGACGCTCGAAGAGGTCTGCGCCGTGCTCGAACGCACGCCGGCCGATGGCTACGACCTCTGCTACGGCCGGTCCAATCTCTGGTACTGGCGCACGCTCGATCCGCCGGTCTCGCTCTTCCCTCCATCGCCGCCGCACTCACCAGGCGCGCTCGCCCATCACCCGGGGCGCACCGCGACGCTCGGCTTCAAAGACGGCCGGCTCTACTCGTGGCGACGCATCGATGCCGACGACCGGCGCGATCGCGACCGCGCCGCCCTCGACCAACACCCGGACAACCGAGCCGTCTCCGCCGAGCGATTCATCCGCATTGTCTCGGCGCAAAGCAAAGGCGACCCGGCCGAAGGACCGGGTCGCCCGAGATGACTCACCATCTTTGAGCGGATCAGCGACGGCGACGCGCCGCCAGGGCCCCCACCAGCAGCAGCGCGACACTGCCCGGCGCCGGCACGAACCGCAGATTGTCGATCGCGCCCGAGCCCTCGTAATCAAAGGTCAGCGCCACGACATCCGTCGGATCGAACCCGGCGCTCTCGCTCGCCGTCGCGACGACCGCCGTCTCGGCGACCTGGTCCAGCAGCGTCGTCAGGTCGAGCACGCCGTAACCATTGCCGCCCGCCACGCTGATGTCATTGGTCCACTTCTGCGGCACATCGTACTGGCGCGTGCGCCCCTGGCCGTCGAACAGCGTCACGAGGATCGCGTTTCCGCCGTTGACATCGATCAGCGTCACATCCAGCAACTCCACGGGCGACGCGAAGTCGAACCGCATCAGCCCGTCGTTGCGCGCCGAGTCGTTCGGCGTGTCGAAGATCCCGCCCGTGATCGACGGGCTGTCGTTGCTCTGCAGAATCAGGGCGTTGCCGAGGCTGACCAGCAGGTCCGGATCCGGCCCGCCGACATTCGGGCCCGGGTTGCTCGTGTCGAAGATCGCCCCGCCCTGGTTGCTCCCGCCGAAGCTCATCGTGAACTCGGGCGAGAACTCAAGCCCGGTCAGCTTCTGCCCGTTGACCAGCGGCGAGCCGCCGCCATCGAGCGAGAAGTCGATCAGCGTTTGCCCCGACACCATCGCCGGAAACGCAGCGAGCGCACAAACACACACCACACGATTGATCATGTCTCTCTCCAAGCCAAAGCCGCGCCGCCCTTACAACTCGACGGCGATCTCTCTCCGGCCGGAGACTAAGCCGCACCCCACCCCCCACAAAGCCCTTCGCCCCGCAAAAACCACAAAACCACAAGAATTCTCGCCGCGGACCGGGTTCTCGGACCTGCGCGACGCCAGCGCATCACCTCCGCGGCGTCATTCCTCGCGGAACTCCGGCCAAAGCGAGCCGGTGGCATCAGAAATCTCGACCGCGCGCTCGGGCGCCTCGGTCTCGAATCCTTCAAAGACCAGCGCATCGTCGCCCCAGGTGATCCGCACCGTGACGGCTTCGAACGAGCGGATGCCGAGCGTCACGAACTCGTCATCCGTGTGGGCGATCCGTGCCCGGAAGATCGGCACGCCATGCATCTGCAGGAACTCGCCCGACTTCGGTCGTTGCGAGCGGGACCGCTGCGAGTCCCATGTCTCTCCCGGTTCGACCACGAACACATGGCGCGGATTCCCGCCGTACCCACCGAAGCTGTTGATCATCGCAAGTTCGAGATCAACCAGCACCGGCCGATCCGACTCGTTCACGAAGCGCACCGGCTCGGGATACTTACATCCGGGCAGCAGCAACACAACCAACACAAGGAACAGACACCGCCAAGTCCCCATCATCCGCCTGCCCATTGCCCATTGCCCATTGCCCATTGCCCATTGCCCATTGCCCCCTTACTTCAACTCCACCCCCATCTTCGCCACCAGCCCATCAAAGTGCTCGAGCCCGTAGAACCGGATCGTCATCGAGCCGCGCGTGCCGGTCTTGTCGGTGCTGATGCGCACCTTCGTCCCCAGCGCATCGCCGATCTGCTTCTCGAGATCCTCGAGCGCCACGCGCCGACCGTCCTCCGCCGAATCTCCGCTCTGCACTCTGCCGTTTCCGCTCTGAAGCCCCTCGGCGGTCGGATCTTCCACCGGCTTGGCCCCGCGCGCATGCGTCTCGAGCATCCGCACCGTCCACCCGTCCTTCGCGGCTCGCTGCGCGAGCGCCACGCGCTTCGGGCCCGGCTGCACGCCCAGCAACGCCTTGCCGTGCCCCATCCCGATCGCGCCCTTGGACAGCAGCTCCTGAATCTCGGGTTCCAGTTCGGTCAGCCGGATGAGGTTCGTCACCGACGACCGCTCCATCGCGACCTTCCGCCCGACCTCCTCCTGCGTCAGCCCGAACCGCGAGACGAGAGCCGCGAGCGCCCGCCCGCGTTCCATCGGGTTCAGGTCCTCGCGTTGGATGTTCTCGACCAGCGCCCACTCGGCCGCCTGCTCGTCGGTCAGCTCGCGCACGACCGCGGGGATCACGCTCATCCCCGCCAGCCGCGATGCCCGCCATCGGCGTTCGCCGGCGACAAGTTCGTAGGTCGCCGCCCCCCCACCACCGTCGACCACCCGCACGACGATCGGCTGGATCACGCCCGACTGCTTGATCGACTCGGCCAACTGCGCCAGCGACCCCGCCCCGCTCTCGGTCCGTGGCTGGAACGGGCTCGGCACCACACGATCCACCGGGATCCGTTGCAAACCCGACAACCCGGCCGACGCCGCATCCGCCGAGGCTCCGGCTCGTGACCGATCCGCCATTGTGTCGCCGCCGTGGCCTGCCGACGCGGACCCGTCGGCACGATCCGACGCCACGCCATCCTCACTCCGATCGGCCGGAGTCTGAGCCGAGGACTCCCGCCCGCGATCGGCATCGCCGGAGCCGCCGCCCCCCGTGCGGCCCACAATCCCCGGTTCCGGGGAAGCACCCGACGAAACCACCATCCCACCCGGTGTCTCAGATGCAGTCGCCGATTGATCGGATTTTGGATGGTCTTTGGGAGGACTGGCCGGTCCTGATGGGTTATCGGACCTTGTTCGTTCCGGCGGCGTGACTTCCACCGGCTGGTCGAGCTGCACCAGGCTCGACAGTCCCCGACCCAGCCGCCGCGTCTTCCGTGACCCGTTCGCCATGTCCAGCTCCTTCCCGCCGAGCGTCCTGCCCCGGCCGACGAACCAGTATAGTGATGCGGCGGCACTGGCCCGGGCCGACACTCCCGCGAGCCGCCGTCATCCACCGACTTTGCGCACGGAACGGAGTCCGTCATGAGCCAGAGCCATTCCGCCGGCCGGATCGAGATCATTGCCCGCGGCATCGTTCGGCAGGGGGGGAGCGTCCTGCTGTGCCAGAACACTCGGCACGGCTACTACTACCTCCCGGGCGGGCATGTCGAGTTCGGTGAGTCGGCGGCGGCGGCCCTGTGCCGCGAGTTCGTCGAGGAGACCGGGCTGGCGGCCAAGGTCGGCCCCCTGCTGCTGCTGACCGAGGAGCGATTCGAGCAGCGGGGGCGGCACCGGCACGAGCTGTACCTGATGTTCCACGTTGAACATCTCCATCCGCCCGACAGCGACGACCCCCGCGAACCCCACACCGGCGTGGTGCCGACGCTGGAGGAGGGCATCCGCTTCGAGTGGGTGGACCTGGCGGCGATCCCGGATCTGGACCTCGTGCCCCCCACCGCCAAGGCCTTCTTGGCTGCGGGCGGCCGGGTCGATGGCGGGGTCGGCTGGATCGCCTCGGCCTGACCGATGTTCCACGTGGAACATCGGCTGCCCGGCACCGGGAAGCCGGGGCCACAGGCGGCAGGGGGGGTATGTTCCACGTGGAACATCGCTCCAACCTCCTTTCCACCCAGCCACCCATCACCCACTGTCCCCCAGACCGCCCCATCGCTTGCCCATCTTTCCCAGTCCGCACAGACGGAGCGGGCTTCCTGATCCGACCAAACCGGCCCGAGCAGCGGGCCGATGGTCAGGGTCGAGGAGGCTCCGTTGCCGGGCGATCATCTCACAGCGGCGGAGGTCGAGCGCCTGCTCGGCCGAATCGACGACCTGCAGTCGCGGGTGGTCGATCTGACGCGCTCGGTCGAGTCCTCATCGCAGCTGGCGACGCTCGGGCTCGCCGCGGCGATGATGGCCCATGAGTTCAACAACCTCCTGACCCCGATCCAGAGTTACGCCGAGTTGGCCCTGGCCCGGCCCGAGGACCGGCTGCTGGCGACCAAGGCCCTCGAGCGGGCGGCGGCGGGGGCCCGGCAACTGGCCGGGATCTCCCATTCGATCCTGGCTCTGTCAGGAGACCCCCGCTACCGGTCGGAGCGTTCGGCGGGCGGGGCAGCCGTGGGCGAGGCGGTCGACGAGGCGCTGCTTGCGATGTCCAGAGACCCGGCCAGGGATGGAATCCGAGTGGTGCGGGAGTTGCCGACGGAGGCCGGCGACCTGGTAGTCGCGATGGAGCCGGTGGCGCTGCAGCAGGTGCTGGTGAACCTGATGCTCAACGCGCGGAAGGCGATGCTGCCCGGTGGTGGGGAGCTGACGATCGCGGCGCGGCGACTCGACTCAGAGGGGGGATGTTCCACGTGGAACATCGGAGAGGGAGTCGGGAGTGGGCAGGTCGGGAGTCGGGGGGGAGAGGCAACCGGATCACCCGGCTCGGAGGACGGCGTGGAGGATGCCGTCGGCCGGGCGGAGGGGTTCGGTCCGGCGGGGTCGCCAGGCGGTGGGGCGAATCCCTCCGCCCGGCCGACGGCATCCTCCACGCCGTCCTCCGAGCCGGGTGATCCGGTTGCCTCTCCCCCCCGACTCCCGACCTGC
>JBICIG010000006.1:0-7236 GCA_043101605.1 Phycisphaerales bacterium JB037 | reverse complement strand
GTGCTCTTCCGATCTGGCGTGGGCCGCGTCCACATGGCCGGGAGCGGGATCGGGCGGTGGCGCGCGGGCCAGTGCGAGCCGCGCCTGGCCGCGGGTGGCGCGGCTCGACGCGAAAGAGGCATTCAGAAACGAGACGCCGCGCATCGTGAGATGCGCGGCGCCCCGTCTCGTGGGACTCGGCGACCGGGAAGCCGCCGAAGGGAAACGCGGGGAAGGGACCCCCGCGGAGGGGTGCTTACTGGCAGCCGATGACGAAGAGATCGAGGTAGCGGAAGAAGTCGTCGGCGTCGCAGTCGCCGTCGGGCGAGCCGAAGCTGGGGTCGTTGGGGTCGCTCGAGCCGGTGACATCGCAGACCGCGAGGGTGCCGGCGACGAAGCCGTCGAGGTAGAAGAAGAAGTCGTCGCTGTTGGCGACGCCGTCGGGGATGCCGTAGGTCGGGTCGAGTGGATCGCTGCTGCCGGTGAGGTCGGCGGGGCAGTCGCCGCCCGTGTCGGCGGCGTTGTTGAGGAAGATGCTGGTGGTGTTGGCGTCCTGGTTCGGCGTGACGAGGTCGGGCGAGCCGTTGGCGTCGAGATCGCCCATCGCGATGCCCTGCGGGTTGAGCCCGGTGGTCAGCGTGGCGGCGGCGGCGAAGGCGCGGGCGCCCTGGTTCTCGATGATCACGAGCATGGTCGAGTCGTTGTTGGTGACCGCCAGATCGAGGTCGCCGTCGAGATCGAAGTCGGCGGCGCGGACGGTGTCGGCGTCCTGGCCCGGGACGGCGATGACCGCCGGCCCGCTGAATCCCGCGCCGGTGCCGTAGAAGACCGCGACCTGGTTGAACCCGTTGCCGCTGGTGGCGGCGAAGATGTCGGCCAAGCCGTCGCCGTCGAGGTCGGCGATCTGGACGCCGTCGGGGCGGACCTGCCCGCCGAGGTTGAGCGTTGCGGTCTGAGCGAAGACACCGGCGTTGTTGGTGAAGACGGCGAGTTGGCGGGAATCGCGGAGCCCGGCGACCATGTCGCCGTCGAGGTCGCCGTCGAGATCGCCCAGCGCGACGCCGCGCGGCTCGTTGGCGACGGGGATGTTCGTGGTCGAAAGGGCACCGGCGGTGTAGGTGACGATCGAGACGCTCACGCCGCTGCGGTTGGCGGTTGCGAAGTCGAGGTCGCCATCGTTATCGATATCGAACGCCTGGAGCCGGCGGGCCTCGTCGCCGAGGGGGGCGGTGGCGGTCTGGGTGAAGACACCGGCGTTGTTGGTGTAGATCGCGAGGGTGTTGGTGTTGTTGAGGACGACGGCGAGGTCGTCGTCGCCGTCGGCGTCGAAGTCGCCGGCCTGAATGGAGTCCGGGCCGGTGCCCGCGCCGGTGAAGACCGAGGCTCCGACCGAGAAGCCGCCGAGTCCGTCGTTGATGAGGAAGGTCAGCTTGTCGGGAGTGTCGGTGGAGACGACGATGTCGGGCGCGCCGTCGTTGTTGACATCGGCGATGGCGGCGCCGCCGGGGCGCTCGGGCGTGGCGAGCGTCGTGCCGGGCTGGAAGGAAGGCTGGGCGAGGCCGGCCGAGGCGAGAAGGGCCAGCGTGGCGGTCGCGAGAACGGTGTGGGTGCGTGCGGGCATGGGGTTGCCTCCTGTGTTTGGCGTGGATCGGGGAGCGTGGACGACGCCGCCCGTTCGTGTCATGCCGATGGAGGAGGCAACGAGCGTGCCAAGTGCCGAGAACCACCCGCGTGGGTGCCGCAGGCGGTGAGCGCGGCGCATCGGGGGCCACTCCCGGCCATGGGTGGTGGGCTGTGGTCGGGCGGGCGTGTCGGAGCGCGTGAGTCGGCTGGGCGAACCCCGCCGACCGGGGCTGAACCGGATCGATGAGCTGCGCGGGCTGGGCAACGCTTGTGGGGCGGCTCACCCGGTGGGATGGCCGGGCTCCCCGGGGAAGTCCGGTGCCCTGAACCCGGGACCGTGCTGACGGAAGGGCCCGAAGACCCGCGACTCTTGCGGATCCTCACGCGCGTGGATGGACCGGGCTCGGGCGATGGACGATGAACCGATTCCTCGGAGGAGACTCGGGATCGTTTCGCGGGAGGGTGTCATGGCCGACGGTGAAGCCCAGATTCAGCAGTTCCGGGAGCTGGTCGACCTGTTTCTCGGGGAACTGCCCGAGCGGGTTGCCTCGATCCTGCGGGCGGCCGACGAGGAACGGTTCGACGAGGTTCTGCGGCTGAGCCACCAGATCAAGGGTGGTGCTCCCGGATACGGGTTCGTCGGCGTGGGCGATGCAGCCGGCAGACTCGAGTCAGCCGTGCGAGCCTTGCACGAGGGAGGTTCACCGCTTGAAGAGGTGAGGGAGGCGCTGGACTCGCTTGTCCAGATGGCCGATCGAGCCTGCGAATCCGGCCGCGATTGATCGCAAGGACCTCTGGTCGACGGGGAAGTCCCACGGCATGACGATCGATGTCTCCCAACTGAATGACACCTCGGCCCGGGTGCTGCTGATCGACGACAGTGTCGATGTGCACCGGCTGCTCAAGGCGAGGCTGCGGCACGAGGGCCTCGAGGTGGTCTGCGCGTCGTCGGGCCCGGAGGGGCTGGAGATCGCGCGGCAGGATCCTCCCGCGGTGATCCTGACCGACCTGATGATGCCCGGCATGGACGGGTTCGAGGTGATTCGCGAGCTCAAGGACGACCCGATCCTGATGCATGTGCCGTTGATCGTGCTCTCGGGCATGACCAGCCCGCAGGACAAGGTGATGGCGTTCGACCTGGGGGCAGCGGACTTCATCTGCAAGCCTTTCGACATGACCGAACTCCGCGTGCGCGTGCGGGCGTCGGTGCGGCTGAGCAACCTGTTGAAGATGCTCGCGCAGCGGGCGCAGATCGACGGGCTGACGGGCCTGTACAACCGTGCGCATTTCGACGCTCGTTGGACCGAGGAGGTCGCGCGGAACGCACGGCACGCCCATCCGCTGTCGCTGGCGATCTTCGACGCCGACCACTTCAAGTCGATCAACGACACCTACGGTCACCCGGCCGGCGACACCGTGCTGCAGGGGATCGCCAAGGTGCTCCAGCGCGAGTGCCGCCAGTCGGACATCCCGTGTCGGTTCGGAGGCGAGGAGTTCTGCCTCATCATGCCCGACACGACGCCGGGCGACGCGGAGATGGTCTGCAACCGCGTGCGCGAAACGCTCGGGGAGATCGAGTGGGCGCGGCACCCGGAGCGGCGCGTGACGATCTCGTGCGGGCTGGTCGGCTCGACCGGGGCGTCGGCGGTGACCGCGGCCGAGTGGCTCGAGAAGGCCGACCAGGCGCTGTACGCCGCCAAGCAGGGCGGTCGGAATCAGGTCAGGCTGACCGAGTTCGATCCGGGCACGCCGCGGCTGGCCAAGGCGGGCTGAGCGGGCCGACCGCGCGGGCGCCTCAGAGCGGGATGCTGATGCCGAAGTAGATGAACCCCGCGTCGCGCGAAGGGTTGCTGTCTTCGCCGAAGATGCGGGCGTTGGAGACATGGTGCCAGCGCAACCCGGCGACGAACCGGGCGGGCCCGTCGTCGAGCCGCGCGGTCATCCCGATCCCGACGCGCGGCGTGAAGTTGAGGCTGGTCCCCGCGGCGGGCACATTGTCGGTCGTGGTGAGAAGCCCGACGCCGGCATCGGCGAAGACGGTCCACGCGTCGCGGTTGACGAAGTGCCAGCGGGTCACCATCGTGAGATTGGCGCCGAATGCGTTGTCGTCACGCTGGGCGAAGTACCACGCCCCGCCCTCCCACATCCACTCGAAGTCGTCGGCGAGGAAGCGGCTCCACGACGCGAAGAGGTTCATGTCCGTCGCGTCGTCGAAGTTGTGCGCGGCGCCGGCGCCGAGGGTGAGCCATTCCTGACCCGCCTTGCCGTAGCGCTCGGGCGTCGCCGGAGGCGAGAGCGCCGCATCCACGCCCGTCTGACGCTCCGGCTGCGTCCAGCGGGCATCGGCAAGGTTGGACAGCAGGGAGCTGACACGGTCATCGGCGGCATGGCTCGGGGCGGCGGCCGAGGCGAGGACGCATAGACTGGCGCAGGCGGTTCGCGGCATGCCGCGAAGACTAGCAGACCCGTGACGGGCGGAGTGTTCCCGATGCACGAACCAAGCCACGAGAACCCCGGAGTGGGCGACCGGCTCGAGGCGATCGAGTCGGCCCAGGCGTTCACCGATCGAACGGTCGAGCAACTCGGCGAGCAGATCCTGGAACTGCACCGCCGGCTTGACGGGCTGGCACGATCGCTCGGACAACTCGAGCGGCGCTTGGAGGAGTTCGAGAGCGGCGCGGACGAGATCCCCGACGGCCCGCCGCCGCATTCCTCGGATCGCAAGCCGGACCGCCCGATTCCCGACGCGTTCGATTGAGCGGGCGGGGTCTCCGGACCCTTGCTCAGCGAGGTTGGAGAAGCGATCGCCCGGTCATCGCGGGAGGCTGCTCGATCCCGAGCATCTCGAGGAGGGTGGGGGCGATGTCGGCCAGTCGCCCGCCGGGGCGCAGCGCCCTGGATTCCAGCCCTCGTCCGATCGCGATGAGCGGGACGGGGTAGGTGGTGTGGGCGGTGTGCGGGGCGTTGGTGGACGGATCCCACATCTGTTCGGCGTTGCCGTGGTCGGCGGTGACGATCGCCCCGCCGCCGAGTTCGAGCACGCGATCGACGATGGCGCCCGTGCAGGCGTCGGTGGTTTCGCAGGCCTTGATCGCGGCGTCGAGCGAGCCGGTGTGCCCGACCATGTCGCCGTTGGCGAAGTTGACGCTGAGGACCGGCTCGCAGTCGTCGGCGTTGAGGCGCTCGAGCACCGCGTCGCGCACGCCCTCGGCCGACATCGCCGGCTGGAGGTCGTAGGTCGCGACGCGCGGCGACTGGATGATCCGGCGGTGCTCGCCCTCGAACGCCTCGTCGCGCTGATCGTTGAAGAAGAAGGTCACATGCGGGGCCTTCTCGGTCTCGGCACACCGGAACTGCGTGAGCCCTTGCTTGGCGAGCCACTCGCCGAGGATGTCTTCCATCTTCGGCGGCTTGGGGAATGCAACGCGGGCGAGGCCCGCGAGGCGTTCGGAATAGGGGGTCATCAGGACGAAGTCGAGTTCGAGTTTGTCACCCCGATCGAAGCCCCGTTCGCCCGAGTCGGGACTGGGCTTGACCTCGTTCGCGCGGTGGAAGTCTGGGAGCAGGAACGCCGAGCAGAGTTCGCGGGGGCGGTCGGTGCGGTAGTTGTAGTAGATGACCGAGTCGCCGTTTCGGATGCGGGTGTTCTGCCAGTCGTCGCCGATGGCGCACGGGGGCGTGAACTCGTCGCCGGCGAGCCCTTTGGGCGGGTGGTCGTAGTGGTGCTGCATCGCTTCGACGGCGGATGCGAAGACCGCGGGCGGTTCGCTGTTTCCATCGGCGTGACCGGTCAGCAGGTCGTACGCCTTCTTGACGCGTTCCCAGCGGTTGTCGCGGTCCATCGCCCAGTAGCGTCCCACGACGCTGGCGATGCGACCGACTCCCAAGTCGCCGCAGAAGCGTTCGACCTGCTCGACGAAGCCCTTGCCCGTGTAGGGGCCGGTGTCGCGGCCGTCGGTGAAGAGGTGGAGGTAAACGCGCGGAGCGCCGAGTTCCTTGCAGACGCGGAGCAGCGCTTCGAGGTGGGTCAGCAGCCCGTGCACTCCCGCGTCGGAGCAGATGCCCATGAGGTGCACCGCGGCGTCCTGCTCCACCGCGTGGCGGATCGAATCGCGGATCGCTTCGACCTCGCCCAGCGTGCCCTCGCGGCACGCCTTGCTGATGCGGACCGAATCCTGATAGACGACGCGCCCCGCGCCGATGTTCATGTGCCCGACCTCGGAGTTGCCCATCGTGCCCTCGGGCAGCCCGACATCCTCGCCGCTGGTCGCGACGAGGGTGTGGGGCCATTGCGCGCGCAGGCGGTCGTCGACGGGGGTGTCGGCGAGCTTGATCGCGTTGAAGGCGTCGTGCTCGGGGTTGGGGTTCTCGCCCCAGCCGTCGCGGATGATGAGGACGACGGGTCGGAGTGTCATGCGTTGCTTTCTCGGGTGTCAGGAGAGCTGTGCGAGCACCTGGTTCCAATCCATCGCGTTGCCGGGCTCACGGGCCTCGACCCACTTGACCTTCCCCTTGCCGTCGTCGGATTGCGCGATGACGACCGTGCCGCGGTTGGCGACATTCAGGTCGGCCCAGTAGAGCCCGTACGCCTTGCAGACCTGGCGGTGCATGTCGGCGAGCAGGGTGTGCTTGAAGCCCATCTGCTCGGCCCACGCCTTGTGGGCGGCGAAGGAATCGCAGGAGATGCCGACCATGGTCGCGCCCGCGTCGGTCCAGCGGTCCATCTCCTTGGTGAGGCATTCCATTTCGGTGCCGCAGGTCTCTGTGAAGTCCAGCGGGTAGAAGCAGAGGACGACATCGCCCTTCTCGACGGCGTCGGAGAGGGTCCATGCGTTGCGGTGCTGGTCGAGAAGCGTGAAGTCCGGCGCGAGGTCGCCCGGCTGGATCGGCTCGCTGCGGGCCTTGAGGTGGTCGTTGTTCACGGGGTTCTCCGGCATGGTGTGGAGGGGAGGCGGTCACAACGCGGGCGGTTGCCCCCCGCGCCGCCCGAGGTATGCTAGGAAAGCCACGCCGGAGGGGACCTCCGGCCGCGATCGCAGGAGGCGAGATGAACGCAACCGCCGGCACGCTGCAGGACCGTTACGCCGATGTACGAGGGCGCATTCTCGATGCCGCCCAGCGCAGCGGGCGCTCCGGCGACCAGATTCTGCTGGTGGCGGTGACCAAGTACGCCGAACCCGAGCAGATCAAACAACTGCTCACCCTCGGGCAGCGGGACTTTGCGGAGAATCATGTCCAGCAACTCGTCCAGCGGGCGGCGCTGCTGGACGAGCACCTCCAGCGGCTGTCGGTGCTGCCCGAGACGCTCCGCCGCGGCGCGCGCGAGAGCGACATGCTCCCCGACGAGCCCGACCGCCACGCTCCGATCCGCTGGCACATGATCGGGCACCTCCAGCGCAACAAGGCCCGCAAGATCTTTGACTGCACCCGGCTGGTGCATTCGGTCTCCTCCCCCGCGCAATCGACCTGGATGAGGACCTCCATGACCCGGTCGCGCTTGAGCCCGACCTGCTGGAGTTCCTCGGCGATGCGGAGCGAGTCGACCGAATGCACCAGCCGGGTGCCGTCAAAGATCTTGCGGGCCTTGTTGCGCTGGAGGTGCCCGATCATGTGCCAGCGGATCGGAGCGTGGCG
>JBICIG010000005.1:0-11666 GCA_043101605.1 Phycisphaerales bacterium JB037 | reverse complement strand
CTACGCGCTGGTGCACCGCGACCGCGAGTTGCTGGGCGCGGTCGACTGGCGCCGCGTGGTGCTCGACGAGGCCCAGTGCATCAAGAACCCGGCGGCCAAACAGAGCCAGGCGGTGCGCTCGCTCCCGACCGACCGCCGCATCGCCCTGACCGGCACGCCCGTCGAGAACCGGCTGAGCGAGCTGTGGTCGGTGATGGACTTCCTCAACCCGGGCTACCTGGGCGATCCGGGCTCGTTCCGCAAGCGGTTCAGCATCCCGATCGAGCGGCACCACGATCAGGCGCGGGCGGATCGGCTGCGCGTGATGGTTCGGCCGTTCATCCTGCGAAGGCTCAAGACCGACCCGACGGTCGTCAGCGACCTGCCCGAGAAGCTCGAGAGCAAGGAATACTGCCACCTGACGGGCGAGCAGGCGCAGCTCTACGAGAACTGCGTCAAGCGGATGCTCGGCGAGGTCGAGCGGGCCGAGGGGATCCAGCGTCGCGGCCTGGTGCTCAGCGCGCTGATCCGGCTCAAGCAGATCTGCAACCACCCTTCGCAGCTTCTCAAGGATGTCGAGCCGGGCTCGGGGCGCCCGCCGGCGATCAACCGCTCGGGCAAGTCGATCCGCCTGTGCGAGCAGATCGAGGAAGTGCTCGCCGAGGGCGAGCAGGCGCTGATCTTCACGCAGTTCCGCCAGATGGGGCACCTGCTGCACGCGATGCTCCGCCAGCAGTTCGAGCGGGATGTGCTTTTCCTCCACGGCGGGACGCCGCAGAAGCAGCGGCAGTCGATCGTCGAGGCGTTCCAGCAGGCAGACGGGAAGCACCCGATCCTGATCCTGAGCCTCAAGGCGGGCGGCGTGGGGCTCAACCTCACCGCCGCGACGCATGTGTTCCACTACGACCGCTGGTGGAACCCGGCGGTCGAGAACCAGGCGACCGACCGCGCCTATCGCATCGGGCAGACGCGAACCGTCGTCGTGCACAAGTACCTCGTGCGCGGGACCCTCGAGGAGCGGATCGACCAGATGATCGAACAGAAGACCGAGCTGGCCGAGAACATCATCGGCTCGGGCGAGCGCTGGCTGACCGAGCTCTCCACCGACGACCTGCGCGACATCCTGACACTGCGCTCCAACGCGATCGGAGACGAGGCTTGAGCACGGGCGGCCGCGACAGCCTGGCTGGACTTTCACGCCGGGCGGGCGAACCGTTCGGCTTCGCCCGAGCCCGGGCGATCCCCGGCGAGCGGACGGGCGACGGAGTGAGCGCGTGACGACCGGACCACGGACCGAAGGCCCCCTGCGTGATCGGCGCGAGCCGCCCGCGAACCCCAAGCGGGTTCGTCGCGGCGTGAAGCTCAAGGCGGCGCTCGACGAACTCGCGCAGAGCTGGGCGGCTCACCGCTGGCTGCGGCTGATCGAGGTCGCCGCCTCGGGCGATGCCGTTGCCGAGGGGCTCGAGTACGCGCGGCTCGGGCAGACGCGCTCGATGGAGGTCGAGCCCGGGAGCGTGTTCGGGTTCGTGCAGGGAAGAGCCGATCGCGCCTACCGCACGCGGCTGACGCTCGAGCGCTTCGTTGAGGAGCAGTGGCTGGCGATCGTCAACGCGATGGCCGACCAGGCGGTCTACGCCGCCAAGCTGCTCGCCGGGGAACTGCCCACGAACATCGAGGACCTCTGCGCGCCGGCGGGGGTTCGGCTGTTCCCGGTCGAGCCGGGCGAGGTGAAGACCGAGTGCACCTGCAAGGAGCCCCAGCCCTGGTGCAAGCACGCCGTGTGCCTGGCGTACCTGCTCGCCGAGCGTTTGCGGACCGAGCACTTTGCGATCTTCCTGCTCCGCGGGATGCCCGCCGACGAACTGCTCGATCGGCTGCGTCAGCGGCGTTCGCTCTCGGGCACAAGCGGGGCGGCGCCGGTCTATGTGCCCCGGATCGAGGGCGTGACAGACTTTGAAGCGCCGGCCCTGGACGCCGACCCGCGGGGCTTCTGGTCGGCCGGTCCCGAGCTTCGCCAGGTGCACGCGCCGCTGGAGCCGCCCAAGGTGAGCCATCCGCTGCTGCGTCGGCTGGGCCCGAGTCCCTTCCCCGAGAGCCGGTTCCCGCTGGTCGGGCTGCTGGCGACCTGCTATGAGCTGATCGGGCGGGACGCGATCGAACTGCCAGAGGACGCGGCCGGGGACAACCCGGACCTGCCCCCGGCGGAGGATTCTGAGCAGGAGTAGCCGGGCGGGGCGTCGGCGGGGCGGCGGTTCCCCGCGCGGTGGGGGTGGCCCGCGTCGCGTGGGCGGGCCTAGCATTGCGGGCTTTGCGGAGCCGATCGTGACGAGCGAGCCGGGTTGAGCCCGGCGCGAGGCGCGGTCATGGGTCCTGCCTTCGTCGAAGGACGCGGCCGGGCGGGGTCCAGCTCCAAGACCGATCGTTCCCGTGTCGGGGCGATCGCTCGACCTGAGCCGCGGCCACGGTTGCCCGCCGGATTGCTCCGAAGGGCCCCGAACCGCGATGGAGTCCGGGGTTTCGCGTCGGCACGCACCAGTGCGTCCGGCGGTGAGTGAGCAATCAGAAGGAGGCGCGGGCGCATCGCGGGATCGACGGAGAAGCCGGGCGGCGCGTAGACTCGTCGCGCGCGACCGAATCGGTCGCGCCAACGCGTGTCGGATCGAGACGGTCCGAGACGGAACCGGGCCCGGTAGTGTAACGGCAGCACCGCAGTTTTTGGTACTGTTAGTCCAGGTTCGAATCCTGGCCGGGCTATTGCCTCTCCGCCTTCCGCATGCCGCTCCGCACGAGGCATGCCGGACCACATCAGCAACCAATCGAGCGCGCCGGCGGCGATCATTCTTGCCGCCGGCAAGGGCACGCGGATGAAGTCCGACCTGCCCAAGGTCTGCCATCCGATCGGCGGGCGGGCGATGGTCTGCGCCGTCGTCGACGCGTGCCGAAGCGCCGGCTGCGACCGCATCGTCGTGGTCGTGGGCTACAAGCAGGAACTGGTGCGCGAGGCGCTGGCGGGCGAGGCGGGCGTCGAGTTCGTCGTCCAGGAAGAGCAGCTCGGCACCGGTCACGCGGTCATGATGGCCGAGCCCGCTTTCCGTTGCGAGCCCGGGCGGGATGTCTTCGTGCTCTGCGGCGACGGCCCGCTGATCCGCGTCGCCACGCTCGACAAGATGCTGGGCCGGCACCGCGCGCAGCGCGCCGCCGCGACGCTCGCGACCAGCACGATCGAGGACCCGGCGGGGTACGGGCGGATCGTCCGCGACGCGGGCGGGCGTTTCGCGGGGATCGTCGAGCAGAAGAACGCGACGCCCGAGCAACTGGCGATCCGCGAGGTGAACCCGAGTTATTACTGCTTCGGCGCGGGCGAGCTTTTCGAGTCGCTCAAGCGGGTGGGGCGGAACGAGCTGACGGGCGAGTACTACATCACCGATGTGCCCGCGCTGCTGCTCGAGGCGGGGCGGCGGGTCGAGGTGATCGACGCGGTGCCGCCCGAAGATGTGCTGTCGATCAACACCCCCGAACAACTCGCCGAGGTCGATCGGATCTTCCGTTCGCGCGTCGAGACGGAGGCCCGCGCGTGAGCAAAGCCGACCGGGACAGCCTGAAGATCTTCGCGGGGCGGAACGCGCGCACGCTGGCGAGCGCGGTCTGCGACCATCTCGACCTCCCGCTGGGCGACGCCAAGTCGTTCGTGTTCCCCGACGGGGAGCTGCTGGTCAAGATCGACGAGGATGTGCGCGGTCGGGACTGCTTCGTGCTGCTCTCGACCTGCGCGCCCGTCAACGACAATCTGATGGAGCTCCTGATCTCGATCGACTCGCTCCGCCGGGCATCGGCGCGGCGGATCACGGTCGTGCTGCCCTACTTCGGCTACGGGCGCCAGGACCGCAAGGACGAGGGGCGGGTGCCGATCACCGCCAAGCTGGTCGCGAACCTCATCACCAGCGCCCGGGCCGATCGCGTGCTGACGATCGATCTCCACGCGGCTCAGATCCAGGGCTTCTTCGACCTGCCGGTCGATCACCTCTCGGCAACGCCGGTCTTCCTCGACTACTTCCGCAACATGCGGGAGGAGCTGGGCGACCTGTGCCTGGTGAGCCCGGATGTCGGGAATGTCAAGGTCGCCGAGAAGGTGGCGAACCTGCTGGGCGGGGACCTGGCGATCATCAACAAGCGCCGGCTCAGCGGATCGACCGTCGCGACGGGCAACCTCATCGGGTCGGTCAAGAACGCGACCGTGCTGATGTACGACGACATGATCTCGACCGCCGGCACGGTGTGCGAAGCGGCCAAGCTCGTCATGGAGCACGGGGCGAAGAAGGTGCTCGCCGCGGCGACGCACGCGGTGCTCGTCGGGCCCGCGATGGAGCGGTTGGCGGCGAGCCCGATCTCGCGGCTGGTCATCACCGACACCATCCCGCTCGACGGGCGGGCCGACCCCATCCGCGACAAGCTCGTGACGCTGTCGGTCGGGCCGCTGCTCGGAGACGCGATCCACAACATCCACCACGACCGATCGGTCAGCGCGCTGTTCCGCGATTCGGTCGGACCGAAGCGATAGGAACGAAGGGACAGACACAGAGACGGGGCCCGCGGCCCCGAAGCACGGATTCACGCCGCCGACGAGCGGCCTTTGCAAGAGGAACGATGCCATGAGTATCGAAGACACGCCCACCCTGACCGGAAGCCCGCGCGAGCGGACCGGCACGCGCTACGCCCGCCGCGCCCGCCAGGCCGGGCAGCTCCCCGCGGTGATGTACGGGCACAAGGAGGAGCCCGTCGCGTTCACCGTCGATGCGCACTCGACCAAGCGGCTGATCAACGACGGCGACCGGTTGTTTACCGTTACCATCGGCGACGCCCAGCCGCAGCTCGCGCTGCTCAAGGACCTGCAGTTCGATCACCTGAGCAAGGAGATCGTCCACGCCGACTTCTTCCGCGTCAGCGCCGACGAACGCGTCGAGGTCCGCGTGCGGGTCCGCCTGATCGGCGACGCCAAGGGGCTCAAGACCGCCGGCGCCGTGCTGATGCACCCCGAGTCCGAGCTCGAGATCGAGTGCTCGGTCTTCAACCTGCCCGAGGTCATCGAGGTCGACATCACGGATCTCGAGGTGGGCGGGTCGATCACCGCGGGCGAGGTCACGCTCCCCAAGCCCACCATGAAGCTGCTGACCGATCCGTCGGCAGTGCTCGCGCACATCGTCGAGCAGGCCGCCGAGGCCGAGGCCGAGGAGGCCGCCGTCTCCGCGACGGGCTCGCCCGAGGTGCTCACCGAGAAGAAGGAAAAGGACAAGGGCTGACGCCCCGGACCGAGGCATGAAACTCATCATCGGGCTCGGAAACCCGGAGAAGCGCTACGACAAGACCCGGCACAACGCCGGGTTCATGATCGTGGACCGACTCAAGGAGCGGCACGCTCCGACCGAGCCCGTGCGCGCCAAGTTCCACGCCGACACCATCGAGTGCCGCATCGCCGGGGAGAAGGTCCTGCTCGTCAAACCCGTCACCTACATGAACCGCTCCGGGCTCAGCGTGCAGGACGCGGCCCGGTTCTACAAGCTCCCGACGCCCGAGGACCTGCTCGTCGTCACCGACGACCTGGCCCTCCCGGTAGGGCACATCCGCGTGCGCGCCGCCGGCGGCGCGGGTGGGCACAACGGGCTGGCCGACATCACCCGGGCCCTGGGCACCGAGCAGTACCCGCGGCTGCGGTTCGGGATCGGCGCCAAGCCCCCGATGATGAACCAGGCCGACTATGTCCTCTCCCGCTTTCACGACGACGAGCAGGACGACCTGCGGGCGGGGATCGAGCGGGCGGCCGACGCGGCCGAACTGTTCGTCCGCGAGGGTGTTGCCGCGGCGATGAACCGTTTCAACGAGAAGGCAAGCAAGCCGGGCCCGACCGAGGGCCCGGGGACCAAAGCACCAGACCGGGCGTCCGCCGATGCGGGTGTCCATCCGGGCTGGACGGACGCGGGGGATTCGTGACCGCGCCCGGCCCGGGAACAGACCAGAGCGACCGTGGCGGGCAGAGCGCCCGCCGAGGAAGGAAGTACCGATGAGCGAGAAGAACCAGGCGTATTACGAGGGCATGTTCCTGCTGAGCCAGGCCGCCGCCAGCGACTTCGGCGGGGCGATCGCCCACATCAACCACCTGCTCGAGCGCGCCGAGGCCGAGGTCGTGGCGATGCAGAAGTGGGACGAGCGCCGCCTGGCGTTCGAGATCGACAAGCAGCGTCGCGGCGTCTACATCCTCAGCTACTTCAAGTGCCCGACCGACTCCATCGCCGGGCTCGAGCGCGACATCAACATCTCCGAGACCGTCATGCGGGCGATGTTCATCCGCGCCGACCACCTCACCCTCGAGGAAATGGCCGCCCACGATCAGCGGCGTGACCTCGAGACCGAGGCCAAGCTCCGCGCCGAGAAGGCGGCCCAGGCTTCCGACACCGGCGCCTCGGGCGTCAAGGTCATGACCGCCGAGGAGCAGCGGGCCGCCGCCGAGGCCGAGGCCCGCGAAAAGGCCGCCGCCGAAGCCGAGGCCGAGTCCGAGCCCGCATCGGTCTCGTCGGACGAGTAAGCTCGCGATCCGCCCGGAGTCGCGCCGCGGGGCCCCGTGCCCGGCGACGCGGTCCCGTGGGCGCACCGAACCCCGAAGGAGCTGTTCATGGCCGGCAGCGTCAATCGTGTCTTCCTCATGGGCAATCTCACGCGCGATGTGGAGGTCCGCCACACGCCCGGCGGGCAGGCGGTCGCGACCGTCGGGCTCGCGGTCAACCGCCGCTACAAGACCCAGTCGGGCGAGCAACGCGAGGAGACGACCTTCGTCGACTGCGACGCGTGGGGACGCACCGCCGAGGTGATGGCCCAGTACCTCGCCAAGGGACGCCCCGTCTTCATCGAGGGACGCCTCAAGCTCGACCAGTGGCAGGACCAGCAGGGCAACAACCGCTCCAAGCTCAAAGTTGTCGTTGAGAGCTTCCAGTTCGTCGACGGACCCGGCGAGGGCGGCGGCGGACGCTCCGGCGGCGGGAGCGGTGGGGGAGGCGGCGGCTACGGCGGCGGCGGGCACGATTACGACGCCCCGCCCCCGACCGACGACGACATCCCCTTCTGATCCAGAGCTCCCGATCCCGACTCGGGACCAGACCCGACACTCCAGCGCGGCCTACCATGCCGCTCGCCCGGGCTCGGTCCCGGGCCTTCCCAGCCGTTGGGGCGGGTGGAACGACTCGATTCGTCCGGGTCGGCCCGCTCCTGAACTCCGGGCCGCGCGGCCCGCAGGACAGCGAAAGGGGCCGATCATGGCTCGCTCCGTCAAGCTGCTGCTCACCGAGAATGTCGACAACCTCGGCATCGTGGGCGATGTCGTCAATGTGAAGCTCGGGTACGCCCGCAACTTCCTCCTCCCGCGCGGCTACGCGACGACCCCGTCCGACGAGGTGATCAACGCCCTGGCCGCCAAGCGGGCCGAGGCCGAGAAGGAAGTCGCCGCCCTCCGCAAGCACCGCGAGCAGGTCATCTCCAAGATGGCCGGTCTCGCCCTCACGCTCGAACGCTCCTGCAACGACCAGGGCATTCTCTACGGCTCGGTCACCCAGCAGGACATCGCCGAGGCTCTCACCGGTGCCGGCTACCCCATCAAGCCCCGCGAGGTGCGCCTCCCGCACACCATCAAGCGTCTCGGCCGATACGACATCCATGTGAAGCTCGACTCGGACCTCGAGACCGACATCGCCCTCCAGGTCGACGCCGACCGGCATCTGGAGGAGGACGAGCGCGAGGAGATGGAGTTCGACAACGAGGGCAACCTCATCGAGCGGCCGAAGCGCTCGCGGGACCGGGCCCCCGCCCAGGCCCCCGCCGCCGAGGGCTGAACCCCGTCGGGCGAGCGGATCACGCTCAAGGGACCACCCCATCCCAACACAAGACAGCCGCCCGGGCTCGCACCCGGGCGGTTGCTTTTCTGGACGAAGGTCTGCACGCGGCCCGGGCTGCTCCCACCAGGCTCAGCGGCTGCGGGCCTCGATCGGCGGCTCGAACCGGGTGTAGATCTTGTCCCCGATCGCCATCGCCTCGATCTCCACATCCGCCGTCACCTCGAAGAGCATGATCAGCGTGATCGCCGGGTTCGGGCGGCTCGGGACATTGGGCAGGTCGGCCAGACCGCCGAGCGGGCGGCTGAGCGTGTAGCGGATATACACATTCCGCACATCGGTGTAGATGTACCCGACCGCCGGGTAGGGCGTGCCGTTGGTGTCGATGAGGTAGAGCCGCTCTTCCTGCGGGGCTCCCTGGTAGGGCGGGCGGGTGAGCTCGGTCGCCGGGTCGACGCCGGTCTGGTTCCCGGGCATCATCGTGACCTGCACCATCGCCGACCCCTCGGTGACCCCGAAGCGGCTGACCTGCAGCGCCTTTGGCACATCGCGCTCGGCGAGCGTGTTCTTGGGGATCATCCCGATGCCGTCGGTGATGACATTCTGCTCATCCCGCTTGGAGATCGTCAGTCCGCCGACGCGCGACTTGTGCAGCAGCGTCCGCCCGGGCAGGTTCGAGAGCGTGGTGATGCCCTGGGCGTTCCAGCTGTCGCCGACGCGCTGCACGGTCACCATGCCCTCGAGCTCGGTGAACTGCAGCCCGCCGCCCTTGAGCAGCTCGCCCGACTCGACCAGGATGTTCCGCTGCGTCGGGGCGCGGAAGCGCTGGTCGACCCGCCCGCGCACATCGACGCGGACATTCCGGAGATAGAGAGTCGCCGGCTCGTACCCCGCCGGCACGACGAACTCGATCGCCATCGTCGGCGAGGCCTCGGACGAGACCGACGCGATCGCGTCCTTCTCGAGCCGGTACCGCACGACCTCGTCGGGCGTCTGGAAGCCCGCGCCGGGAAGCACCCCGGGCGTGTTGATCTGCTCGTTCTCGACCTGCTTGGCGAAGTCCGGGTCCGAGCGGGTGATCACCGCCGCGGGGAAGACTTCCTTCCACTCCCCCTCGCCGTCCTTCGGGGCGCACACCAGCCGGGCCTGCGCCGGCGTCAGCGCCACGATGCTGATGCCCTTCTCGCGGGCCGCGGGCTGGAACTGGGTGACGAAGCCGGCAATGTAGGACTGCGGCGGGAAGGCCTCGCCGTCCCGATCCTGGATCGGCTGCGGCGAGGTGTTGAACTTGTCCTGCAGCATCGACTGCAGCGTGACGCTCTGGATGCGGTTGCCCTGGTCGTCCAGTCCGAGGGTGTAGACGCTGGTGAGCGTGAACTGGCCGGGTCGGAAGGTGTTGCGGCCCTCGCCGTCGCCCAGCGAGAACCGCAGCGCGCCCGGGACATCCGAGAGGTCCGGGTACTGCCGCGCCAGCGCCATGTCGGGCTTGGGTTCGAAGACGGTCGTGGACAGTCCGCCGTAGAACTTCGCGACCAGATCGTCGGCCGGGAACATGAGCCCGCTCTGCCGCTTCATGGTCGAGCCGACCGAGTCCCACTCCAGCCGCTGGTGACCCATGAAGGAAGTGCCGAACCACAGCATGTTGACGCCCATCGCCAGGATCCCCGCGGTAATCGTGCCGGTCACGAGCCCGCAGATCGCCCCGCCGATGTAGTCCGGCAGGGTCTCGAGCTGCGCGTTGGCGGGGATCGCCTTGTCGACGAGGACGCGGAGGATCGCCAGCGAGAACGCGAAGGGCACGACGAGCGCCACGCCCCACGCCGTGCTCTCGATGAACGCCAGGAACCCGTCCTTGGGCGCCTTCTCGAGGATCAGGTACGCGAGCGGCTCCCACAGCGCGAACGCGATGGCGCCCGCGGCGATCACGCAGATCATGTGCAGGAACGAGCTGAAGAAGCCGCGCACCATCCACAGCGCCGCCAGGCCCAGCGCGATCGCGATGACGATCAGACTCATGAACATGCCGCACTCTCCCGGGGGCCCGCGCCCCCCGCGCCCCGCGACGGGGCCCTCTGACCCCGCGACGGGGCGTGGATCAACTCTGCCCGATCAGGTCGCCGCCGTGGCGGTCTTGGTCCCGGTGCTCCCGGTCTTGCCGCTCTCGGTCGTCACGCGGAGGACCTCCTCCACGCTGGTGACGCCCTCGACCGCGGCCCGCAGCGCCGCCTGCTGCAGCGAGGGAAGACCGCGCTTCCGCAGCGCCGCGCGAAGCGCGTTCAGGTCGCCCTTCTTGATCGCGTCGCGCTCCTCGGGCCCGAACCGGTAGACCTCGAACACGCCGACCTGACCGGCGTACCCGTTGCCCGCGCACACCGGGCAGACCTCGGGCTTGTTCTTGATGAGGACCTGCCCGCCCTTCTTGTAGAGCTGCTTGACCTTGTCCGCGGGCAGCCCCAGTTTCTTGAGCATGTCCGCCGAGGGCTGGTACGCAACGCGGCAGTTCTCGCACAGGCGACGCACGAGCTTGCCCGCCACCCCGCCGTGCAGCGCCTCGCCCGCCTGCTCCAGGTCCCCGACCGCCTTGACCCAGAGCTGCACCGCCCCGAGCACGCCGTCGGTCTTGAACGAGGCGTAGGTCCGCGTCCGCTCGTGGTCGGCCCGGGCCATCTCCTTGGCCGCATCGGCGTCGAGATCGGCGACGGCAACGACCCGCGGGTCTCGCCGCAGGATCGACCGCACCAGCTTGCCGAACTCCTGCTCGCCGTTGGGATCGAACACATTCTGCCGAACGCCCTCGAGCGAGTCCTCGGTCTGCAGCTCGATGGTCTGCACATTCGAGGTGTACGCGTCGTGCATCTTGACGATGGTGTAGAAGAGCGTCGTCCGCCCGCCGTCGCTCGGAGCCGCCAGAACCACCGTGCCCCGGTTCTCCTTGACCAGCTCGCGCAGCTCCTGGAGCTGCGGCTCGAGCATGCCGAGGTTCTCCGGGCTCCGCCGCACCGCCTGGGCGTGGTCGAACAGCATCGTCAGCCGCTGCCCGCCCTGCCCGCCGATGGTCGTGAGGCGCGCGGTGTAGTTCTCCTCACCCTTGGCGATCCGGATGTCGGCGGTCTGCTTCTTGCGCCGGTCGGCGACATCGAGCAGCCCCGCGTCCTTCCAGAAGTCGATGATGCGGACGGCGTCCTGAGCCGGCATCGGGCCCTCGCCCGTCTGCCGAACCCCGTCGACGAGGTAGGTCACGCCGTACGACCCGTCCTTGCCCGTGGGCAGGATGTCGAGCTGGCTGGCGCGGGCCTCGCGGGCCCGCATGACCACACCCTCGGACGCGGTGCGGACCTCAAACTCCGGCGTCTCCGCGTCGGGCACCAGCACCTTGGACTTGTCCGGACGCAGGATGACCAACTCGGCCTTGCCCGCCTGCTTCTTCTCGGCCTTGGCCTTCCGCTTCTCGGCGAACTTGGAGAAGTCGATCTTGACCCGATGGTCCGGCGGGACACGCGCGTCCTTGCCCGAGACGAACGGGTACGCCCCGATCCCGATGCCCAGGATCAGCACGACGGCACCCAGCGCGATCCCGAAGCCCGCGATCCCGCCGACCCCCGCCAGCACCGGCACCACGAACGCCCCCGCCGCCGCCGCGACCCCGATCACGAGCTGGATCAGGTTCCACTTCTTCCGTCCGAGATGGAAGCGGGCCGCGTGCTTGTCGTAGACATCGGAGATGATCCACGCCCACACCACGAAGGGCACGAGCAGGATCAACGCCTTCCACCACGAGACGAGAACAGCCCCCGCGGCCAGCGTCAGGCCAAC
>JBICIG010000004.1:0-17949 GCA_043101605.1 Phycisphaerales bacterium JB037 | reverse complement strand
CCCGGCGACCGTCCGCCGCCCCAACACGCCGAAGACCCCTCAGCCGGCGTTCTCGGGCGTGTTGGCGCTCGGGTCGGCGGGCGGGGTTGCGGCGGGGGTCCCCACCGGAGAGACTGAAGGGCATGCAAGCGTTCCTCGATGACGTCGCGCTCGACCTCGAGCGCCCGACCATGCTCGCCGCGTTCCAGGCCGCGATCGAGTCGGCCAGCGAGTCCGGACGGGTGATCGTCGAGGCTTCGGGCGACGGCGCGCCGCTGCCCGATGAGTACCTGGGCGAGCCGCCCGACGACTCGGCCGGATTCGCCGAACTGCGGTTCATCTCCGCAGAGCCGATCGCGATGGTGCGCTCGGTGCTGGGCGATGCGATCGAGGCGCTGGATCAGGCGGCCGCCGACCAGCAGGCCGCCGCCGAGTTCATCCAGTCGGGCAAGCTCGAGGCGGGGCGCGAGGCGCTCGAGCGGGTGACGGCTCTGTGGCAGGCGGTGCTCGTGGCGGTGCAGCGCGGGGCGCAACTGATCAACCTGGATCTGATGGAAGTCTCGCTGGGCGAGCCCCCGACGCCGCTGATTGATGAGATCGAGATGCTCGGCGGGGCGCTGCGAGGCTTGATCGAGCAATTCACCAACGAGGACTGGTCGGCGGTCGCCGACACGCTCGAGATCGACCTGGCCGAGCTTGCCGACCGCTGGAAGGGGCTGCTGGGCGAACTCTCGGCCCGGCTGGCGGGCTGAGGATGGAGGAGCCCGGATCGTGGGCGGGCGCCGAGAACCATCCTGGGCAGCCGTGCGGCTCGATGACGCCCGCGCCTCGATCGATCGGGGCTTGTGGGACGACGCGGAGATCACCCTGAGCGAGCTTCTGTCGCCGCTGCGTCGCGAGCGGGCGTTCCTGCTGCTGAGCGAGGCGGTGGGCGTGCTGCTCGAAGCGAGGCGGTTGCGGTGGTCGCTCGCCGAGAGCGCACGCCGCATGACGATCGTCGACTGCCTCGAGAATGTCGACGACCTGCAAGAAGCCGGGTGCTACCTCGTGCAGCCGCCGATGATCGGGGCCGAGGGGCGGCGCTTCCGCGATGGGGCGATCGCGCGCGGCGTGGCGGTGCGGGTGATCACCCGCGAGCCGATGACCCGTGCCGGCCGCTGGCCGATCGTCGGCGTGGGGGATGCGAAGATCGTGCGCACGCAGGTGGACCCGCCGCCGGCAGTCGAACCGATCGACTCGGGGATCACGCGGGACCTGGTGCATGCGCCCCCGCCTCCGGCGTGGTTCGCCGACGCGGGCGAGGCGCTGGCGCACGCGGCGATGTCGAAGCTCGAGCCGGGCGAGCCCGCGGCGTGGCGCGTCGACGACCTGCTCGACATCCTCGACGCGCACCCCGAAGCCGAGGCGACGCATCGGGCGCTGCGCGAGGCGTGCGTCGAAGCGCACGAACAGGGCGAGCCCGAACGCGAACGGGTCAAGGAAGAAGAAGGCCCGCTCTGGTTCTGAGCGGGCCGGGAGAGGACTTCATTGGCTTTCTCGTGCTGATGCGAGCGGGGGCGATCAGCCGTCGTAGTCGTAGTGCGACCCGCCGCCGCCGCCGCCGTGGTTGTAGTGGTGATGCTCGTGGTAGTTGTAGGACCCGCCGCTGCCGCGTCCGCGGTTGTCGTAATAGCCCCCACCGCCCTGGTGGTAGTAGCCCCCGCCGCCGTAGTACCCGCCGCGGGAACTGCTGCGGGCGTTCTGGTCGCCGATGACGGCGCCGCTGACGCCGCCGATGATCGCGCCGGCGGCGGCACCCTTGCCCATGTCGCCGGTCAGCGAGCCGAGGCCCATGCCGGCAAGAGCGCCGAGCGCGCCGCCCGAGAGGGCGCCCTCGAAGCCGTTGCTGCATCCTCCGGCGGCCAGCACGCCCAGGCCCAGCACCGAGACAGCCGCAACGCGGCCCAGCGACTCACGCGAACGAGAATTCTTGACGGTCATGGTTTGAGCCCTCCGTTGAGGTCTTGGTCGCCCCGCGGACATTCCCCTTGCCGGGACGCTGCTATCAGCATCATGCGTCGCCAAGCCGGGGCGGGGCAAGGATTTCTGGCTCCGGCACCCGGATTTGGCGGGTGTTCGGGGCGGAAAGACCGAGCCCTTCCGGGGGCGCACCGCCCATCCGGCCGCCCCGCTGACACGCCCGGGTCAGTTCCAGCTCATGCCCTTGGGCCACAGATCGGGTCGCTGGAGTTCGGCCCGGCGCAGCAGCGATTCGAGGTGGGCGAGTTCACGCTCGACCAGCGCCGCCCGGCGATCGGCCCGGGGCTCGGCCAGCAGCCGATACCGGGACTCCTCGTCGGTGACCATCGTGAACGAGACGAGTTCGAGCAGGGCGGCGGTGGGGAGTTCGTCATCGCGGGCGAGGGTCGCGATCTGCGACGCCGCCGACAGATGCGTGAGCGGCCCCTCGCTGAGCATGCTCCGCAGGCGCTCGCGGGTGTCGCCCAGTTCCTCGCCGGTTCGGTCGTCGGTGCCGACGGGCTCGAGCACCGCCCGGCGATAGGGGACCTCGTCGTCCGGCGGAAGCTCGCGGACGACCCGGGCCCGGCAAACGCCCTGGACGAGCAGGTTGTACCGACCGTCGGTGAGTTTCTCGTGCTGGGCGATCTGTGCGATGCAGACATGCGGGCGGATCGCCGGCGAGCCGTGGTACTCACGCTTCCATTGGTCTCCCTCGAAGACCGCCATCGCGAACTGACCCGACCCGTCGAGCGCATCGTCGACCATCTTCCGGTAGCGGGGCTCGAAGATGTGGATCGGCAGGACCTGCTGCGGCAGCAGGCGCACGGTGTCGAGCGGGAACAGGGGCATGGGCCGCCCGAAGTTGACCGAGATGCTCATCTGCTCGGACATGGTTGATCCGTGGGGCTCGCTCGGGAGAGTGTACCCGACGAGGGGCTAGATCCGATCGAGTTCCGCCCGGGTTCGTTCGCCTCCCGCGGTCCCCGTGTTCAGTGTTGAAGTGGGTTCGAAGAGCAGCACCGAGCAGGTGGGGGTCGCGACGGGGCGGTGCTCCAGCCCCCGGGGCACGATGATCAACTCGCCCGGCACGAGCGTGCGGGCGGTCTCGGTCCCGGCGTCGTCGCGGAGTTCCATCCGCAGCGAGCCCTCCAGGACGAGGAACGCCTCGTCCTCCCGCTCGTGGGCATGCCAGATGAAGGGACCCTCGAGCCGGGCCAGGCGGATGTCCTGCCCGTTGAGCTGCCCGATGATGCGCGGGTTCCACGCGTCGGCGAATCGGCCGAGCTTGTCGGCCAGGTTGATCACCTCAGGCAGGTCGTCGCGGGTCATCGCGTCATTCTGCGAGCGGATCGGGGCGGTAGAGCTTGGTGTCGAGCGCCCACTGGCGCTCGGTGAAGTTGCCGCCGAGGTCGAAGGCGCTGGCGCGGTCGGGGCGGGCGGCGTCGAGGGCGATCGTCGTCTTGGCGTCGACATTGTCGAGCATGGAGACGAGGATCGCCTCGGGCGTCGAGGGGATCTTGGCGGCGCCGTACTCGGGGATCCCGTGGTGCGAGAGGATGATGTGCTGCAGGACGGTCAGCGCTCCCGCGGGGAGGCGCTGCCCGGTCTGGAGCATCATCTGCTGGGCCTTGTCGTGGAGCATGATCGCGCCCTCGACGATGTGCCCGACGAGCTCGCCGCGGTCGGTGTACCCGAAGGGTCCGTCGTAGCTCAGCTCGCGCGTCTTGCCCAGGTCGTGCAGGAACAGCCCCATCATCACCAGGTCGCGGTTGATCTTCGGGTAGAGCGGGCAGACGACGCTCGCGAGCTTGAGCAGGTTGAGCGTGTGCTCGAGCAGACCGCCGAGGTACGCGTGGTGCATCGCCTTGGCGGCCGGGGCGCGCTTGAAGGCTTCGATCAGGTGCTCGTCCTCGAGGTACGCCTGCGCCAGCGCCCGCATCGAAGGATGCTCGAGCGTCCCGAGCAGCTCGATCAGCTCGGTGAACATCTCGTCGGGGTGCCGCTCGGAGCTGGGGAGCAGCTCGGCCATCTCCTCGACGCTCGGGTCGTGCGGCCCGATCGCGTGGATGATGAGCTGGAGCTGCCCCTGGTAGGGCTGCGTCTCGCCCTCGACCCACACGAACCCGTCGGTCGGCAGGCGGTTGAAGGTCTGCTCATCGACCGACCACATCCGCGCGGCGACCTCGCCCGAGCGATCGCGCAGCAGGCAGCGCAGGTAGGGCTTGTCCTGCCGCGTGCGCCCGAGCTGCGCGTTGGCGATGGTGAACACACCCTCGACGCGCTCGGCGGGCTGGAAGTCGCGGATGAACCTTCGATCGGTGGGGGACATGCGTGTCATCCATCTAGGCTAGCGGCGAGTGGCTTGACTTGCCCACGCCCTTGCCGCGAAAGTTACGCCATGACCATCCGCCGCGTCGTCCTCCTGCTGATCGCGCTCCTTCCGCTCGGCGCCGCCTCCGCCCGCCCGCAGCCGACGCCCGGCGATCGCCCGCTGAACATCATCCTCGTCTTCGCCGACGACCTGGGCTACCGGGAACTCGGGTGCTACGGGCAGGAGAAGATCCGCACGCCCGCGATCGACCGGCTCGCGGGTGAGGGGATCCGCTTCACACGCTTCTACTCCTCCAGCACGGTCTGCGCGCCCGCCCGCAGCGCCATCATGACCGGGCTTCACACCGGGAACGGCCCGATCCGCGGCAACCGAGAGATCGGCGGGTGGGGCCCCGAGGAACCCGAGGGCCAGTGGCCGCTCCCCGACGCGTCGGTCACCCTCGCCGAGCGTCTCAAGGAGCAGGGCTACGCCACCGCGGCGATGGGCAAGTGGGGGCTCGGCGGCCCGGGCTCGGAGGGACATCCCAACTTCCAGGGCTTCGATCACTTCTACGGCTACCTCTGCCAGCGCGTCGCCCACAACTTCTTCCCAACCCACCTCTGGCGCAATCACGATGTCGATGTGCTCGGCGGCAACCATTTCTTCCCCGCCCACCAGCGCCTCGGCGAACCGCTCGGATCCGACGACGAATACCTCAATCGCTACCAGGGACGCGACTTCGCGCCCGAGGAGATCCTCCGCGAAGCCGAGGGCTGGATCGCCGACCACGCCGACGAGCCCTTCTTCCTCTTCTTCCCGACCACACTGCCGCATGTCGCGCTGCAGGCGCCCCCCGAGTTCATCGACCGCTACCCGCGCGAGTGGGACCCCGAGCCGTACCTCGGCGAGCGGGGCTACCTGCCCACGGCACGCCCGCGCGCGACCTACGCCGCGATGATCGAGTTCATCGATCACTCGGTCGAGCGCCTGGTCCGCGCCTGCGACGACGCGGGCGTCCTCGACGACACGCTCATCATCATCACCAGCGACAACGGCACGACCTTCAACGGCGGGGTCGATCGCGCGTTCTTCGATTCCCTCGGCGAACTCCGCGGGTTCAAGACCAACCTCTACGAGGGCGGCATCCGCGTGCCGCTGATCGTCTGGAGGCCCGGGCTCGTGCGCGAGGGGGCCGTCACCGGGCAGGTCGCCCAGTTGATCGATCTGCACGCGACGGTGCTGGATCTCGCCGGCGTCCGCCCGCCTCCCGACATCGACGGGCTCAGCCTGCTCCCCACGCTCACGGGCGTCGGCGAGCAGCGATCGCACGAGATCCTCTACTGGGAGTTCCCCGAAGGACGCCAGCAGCAGGCCGTGCTGATGGACGGGCGCTGGAAGGCGATCCGCCCGCACCTCCGCCAGGAGGACCGGGCCGCGGCACTGACGATCGAGCTCTACGACCTCGAGGCGGATCCGGGCGAGACAACCGATCTCGCGGGCGAGCGTCCGGATCTGGTCGAGCGGGCCCGCCGGGCGATGCGCGACCTGCGCACGCCGTCGGCGGTGTTCCCGATCCCCGCGCTCGATGAGCTCGCCGAATCGCCTCAGCGGTAGTGGTGGGGGACCTCGCCGGCGTCGGCGCGGATGATCGAGCGGATCCCGCCGCGCCCGCGCCAATTGGTGATGATCAAGAGCCACGCGGGCTTCATCAGGTCGGCCAGGTCGTCGCGGATGCGGTTGGTCACCGCCTCGTAGAAGATCCCCTCGTCGCGGAAGCTCTGGTAGTAGAGCTTGAGACTCTTGAGCTCGACGCAGGTCCCGCCGGCGCTCCCCGCGCGGGGCTCATAGCGGAGCGTGATTTCGGCAAAGTCCGGGTGCCCGGTCTTGGGGCACAGACTGGTGAACTCCTCGGCGATGTGCTCGATGACATACGCGGTGTCGGAGGGGTTCGGGAAGGCTTCCAGGAGCGTGGCGTCGGGCATGCCGCCAGTGTAGGACCGGGCCCGATCGCATCGCCGGGCGGCCCAGCCGCTCGCTCAGCGTGCGAGAGGCTCGCTCAATCGTCGCCGAGTTCGTGCATCGCCTTGGCGATGCGGGCGCCCATATCCAGATAGCCCGCGGTGTCGTAGTGATACGGATCCGAATAGCCGTACCCGTCGGTCGAAGTGACCAGCGCGGCATTCGGGTCGCTCCGGGCGAACGCCTCCTGCGCCCCGCGCACCGCGTCGCCGAACGCCCACACGCGGCCCGTCCCGGCCTGCACCTGCGAGTCGCTGATGCGAACGACGACGAAGGGCAGGTCGGCGTCGCCGAGTTCCTCGCGCAGCGCCCGGGCAAGCCGGGCGAGGTTCGCCTCGTACGCCGCCGCGGCGTCCTCGCGCGTGCCGTCGCTCTCACCCTGCATCCACCCGATCCCCGCCGGCACGAGCCGATCGAGTTCCCCGTCGCCGTCGAGGTCCCGAGGTTCCATCGCGGCCCGGATCGTCGCGACGGCGTGGTCGAACTGGTTGAGCCCTTCGTACGACGGGTCCCAACTCCCCGCGCCGCCGCGGGCGCGCAGGTCGATCGAGGTCCCGCCGCGGGCGTACTTGATGATCGCGATCGGCGTGTCGGGCTGGAGTTCGCGCAGGGTGCGCGCGAAGGAGAGTTCGGGCCCGAACCGCTCGCCGAGCGCCGGCGCGCTCTCGGGCGCGGCGTACCCGACGCCGAAGCCGGGCGTGACGGGTGCCCAGGCCGACGCCGGGTCGATCGAGGCCTCGTCGCCGGTCGGGGTGGTCGCGTAGATCCACGCGTCCGCCGCGGGCTCGGCCTGCTCGGGCGAAAGTTCGCGGGTGAACCCGTAGCCCACCATGTTGGATTGCCCGCCGAGGAAGTAGAGGTGGTAGGTGGTGCCCTTCGGCTGGGCCGAGCAGCCCGACAGAGCGAGGAGAGTGCCAAAGAGGGAACCCGTCCTGGCGATCATGCGTCGACTGTTCATAGCGGGGAGGGTACCGCGATCGGCGGGCGTGCCACGCATACAGGACGATCGGGGCTGTCGGGTGAGACGCTTGATGTTCGGTTCTTCGAACACTATCCTTACAAATATGCAATACTCGATGCGACGGAGCCGATGGATGCTCGGCGTGCTGCTCGGCGGGAGCACCGCGGTCGCGGGCGCGGCACAGCCCACCGGGATGCCTGCACCGCGGCCTTCAGCAGCGGTGACCTCCCAGCCCGAGGCGGCACCGGAACGCGTGATGATCGTGCCCCTCCGGGGCGAGTTCGGCGTGGATTTCGATGCCCGGGCCGTGCGAGACTGCCTCGAGTTCGCAGCACGCCGCCGGTTCACGAATGTCGTCTTCGAACTCGACAGTTCCGGCGGCTCGATGATCGATGCGGAAGAGATCGCCGCGGTGCTCGCGGAATTCGATCGCGAGCTCTCGTACATCTTCGTGATCAAGAACGCGCTCGGCGTCTCGATTCGGCTCCTGACCAGTGCGGATGAGTTGTTCGTCCGCCCCGGCGCGCTCCTGGGCGCCTCGGGTGCCGAGGGGTTGTTCAACGAAGCGAGCATCCTGCGCCTGGAAGGAGAAGCCCGTCCGCGCGGGGTGCTGAGTCCGGTGATCGTGCGCGGCATGCTGGAGCGTTCCGCATCGATCTGGGGCCGCCCGAACGAGCCCGGTACGCCGTGGCAGTTCACGGACCAGCCGCCCGTCGATGCGACGGATTTCGTGGAGATCGATGCGCCGGACACCCTTCCGCTCTTTCCGCGTGAGCGTCTCGTGGAACTCGGCGTGGCGCAGCCGTCCGAACAACTCGCTCCCCGGCTCGCGGCGATGCGCGATGACAACGGGCGTGGCACTCGGCTGATGGAACTCGCAAGGGAGCGCCTCGAGCAGTCACGCGAGGACTTCGAGACCATCCACGCGTGGGCGGCCCACCTGCCGGAGGTCCGCGACACGGCGCGCGGCACCCGTCATCCCGACGAGTACTCTCGCTACGACTATGAGCGGGAATATGTCCGCGTGCCCTCCGACGACGGCGGGTACCGGAATGTCGAGCGGCTGACCCGCGCCGGCCGCGCCAAGTGGGAGCGGCGATACAACGAGTGGCGCAACGCGTGGCGGTCGGTCGAGCTCGGCGCCCGCGACATTCAGTCGCTCATCCGTCGCTACGACGGACGCGAGCCGATCGAACCCGAACTGGTCGCGCAGGTCAACGCGATCGCGGCCGAGGCGCGCAACCAGCTCGACCGCTGATCAAGGGATTCTCTCGGGATCGCACCGGATCGCCCGCGATCACCCGTACCGCCGCAGCAGCTCGATGATCTTCGGCTGGTTCGGGCGGATGCGCAGGCTCCGGCGGAGCAACTCGACCGCCTCGTCGTACGCCTCGCGATCGGTCCGGTCGCTCCACAGGTAGTCGTTCAGCCGGCAGACCGCCAGCCCGTTGATCGCGGGGTAATGGTTCGCGTCGAGATCGAGCGCTTGCCCGAACGCCGCCGCCGCATCCTCGTACGCCCGCATGCGGAAGCGGGCCGCCCCGAGCCGCTCGTAGGCCTCGGGCGAGGGCTCGATCCGGAGCACCTGGTCGAGCGTGTTGATCGACTCGGCGTGCCGACCGACCCGGCTCAGGCTGTCGGCGAGGTTGAGCAGCAGTTGCGGGTTGAGCTCCATCAGCTCGGCCGCCTGCTGGAACTCCGCCACCGCTGCCTCGTGCTCATCGAGCGCCGCGTACACCGCTCCGAGGTTCGCCCGCGCCGCCCCGCTCTGCCCGTTCAGGCGCACGGCCCGCAGCGCGTACACCTGCGCCTGCCGCGGCTCACCGAGCTGCAGGTACGCCGTCGCGAGATTCAGATTCGCATCGAAGTCACCCGGACGGATCGACAGGGCCCGCAGGTACGCCCGCACCGCCTCGGCGAAGCGGTCGAGCAACTGCAGCGACAAACCGTGGAAGTACTGCGCGTCGAAGTTCCGCGGTTCGAGTTCGGCTGCCTTGGCGTACCGCTGCTCGGCGCTCGAGTAGTCGCCCAACTCGCGGTAGATATCGCCCGCGCCGAGGTACGCGACGGTGAGCTCCGGGTTGCGCTGGATCGCGCGCTCGAAGATCGCCAGCGCCGCCTCGCGGTCGCCACGCCGTTGGAGCGACTCGGCCCGCAGCACCTCGGCCTGCCCCGGCTCGCCCGGACCGGCGATCGTCCCGCCGCTGAGGTCCACCCCGGGGCGGCGCGGCGTTGATTCGCACCCGACGAGACCCCCCGCGATCAGCGCCGGAACCATCACCAAACGGATTGAAAACAGCTTCTTCATGGCGGTGTTCAGCGGCTCAAAGGCGGGGCGGGTCGGAAGTCCTCAGAACGCTCCGCAGCCTGTATCGGTTCGGAGCTTCGGGCGGGGTGAGCCGCATTCTTGGACCTTCGCCCGATTCTCGCCCGCTCCGGGGGCCCGTCCGGGCGGTCAGACCCCCTCGAGCTTCCGAAGTCGCCGCAGGTTGATCGTGTCCATCGGCGTCCCCTTCGGCGAGTCCTCCTTGGGCGTCTCGAGGATCTTGGGGATCGCCCGGATCCGGGGGTGGTTGATGATCGCGGCGAAGCCGGAGCGGACGAGTTTCGTCGCCGTCGTCCCGCCCCCGATCGTCCCCTCGCCGATGTGCGCGTGCCGATCGCGTCGGCTGCCCGCCTCCCCCACCGAGTCGTTCAGGTGCACGACGCGCAGGTGCTCGAGCCCGCACTGCTCATCAAACGCCGCGAGCATCGCCTCGCCCCCCGCCCGCGTCGACAGGTCGTACCCCCCCGCGTGGGCGTGGCAGGAATCCAGGCAGAACCCGACGCGGTCGGCGTCGAACCCGCGCTCGCAGATCTGCCGCCGGAGTTCGCCCAGTTCCTCGAAGGTCCGCCCGAGGTTGCTCCCCGAGCCCACCGTGTCCTCCAGGCAGCAGATGGTCGCAAAGCCCCGCGTGCGCTTGCCCAGTTCCCCGTACGCCTCGGCGATCCGCGCCAGACCCTCTTCGCGCGTCGAGGTCGTGAACGCCCCGGGGTGATGCACCAGGAATGGGATCGACAGCGCCTCGCACCGCTCGATCTCGACGGTCATCAGGTCGACCGACCGGGCCCAGAGTTCATCATCGGGGCTGGCGAGGTTGATGAGGTAGCTCGCGTGGCTGACCGTCCGCCCCTGCCACCCCAGCCGCCCGAGCCCGTCGAGCCACGCCCGGGCCGCCGAGTCGGCGATCGGCTTGACCTTCCACTGCTGCTGGTTCTTGGTGAACACCTGCACGGTGTCGAGCTTGAGCCGCTCGCCCGCATCGAGCGCGTTCTCCATCCCGCCGGCGATAGACAGATGAGAGCCGTACATCCCGCGATGCTAGCCGGCCCGGTCCCTGGGGCGTCCGGCGGGTATCGTTCAGACATGAGAACACTCGACGGGCGGGTCGCGATCGTGACGGGAGCTTCCTCAGGGATCGGGCGGGCGGTCGCCTACGACCTCTGCCGCGAGGGCGCATGCGTGGTCATCAACGCGCGCCGACGCGGGCGCCTCGACGATTTCCAGTCCGAGGTCGCCGGTCACCTGGGCGACGATGCGGCCGACCGCATCGCGGTCTGCGCCGGCGACGCCTCCGAGCCCGACACCATCGAGGCGATGTTCACCACCGCGTGGGAGAGCTTCGAGTCCGAGGCCGATCTCGTCGTCGTCAACGCAGGGCGCGGGCTCCGCGGCAGCGTCCTGACAAGCGACGAGGACGAATGGCGCGAGATGATCGAGACCAACTACATCGGCGCCGCCCGGCTCATGCGCGCCGCCGCCTCGCGCATGATCCAGGACCTCGAACAGGAAACCAACTGGCAGCAGGCCGCCCACGACATCGTGGTGCTGGGCTCCAATGTCGGTCGGCACATCTCGCCCTTCAGCTCGATGTACGGCTCGACCAAGTTCGCCGTCCACGCACTGACCGAAGCCCTGAGAAGAGAACTCGCTCCCCAGGGCATCCGCGTCACCCTCATCGAGCCCGGCATCGTCTCGACCGAATTCCAGCAGGTCGCCGGGTACGACGACTCGCTGACCAAGGGCTTTCACGACAAGTTCGGCCCGCTCCTGACCCCCGACGATGTCGCCAGGTGCATCAGCTTCGCGACCGGCCTCCCGCCGCAGGTCCACCTGTGCGACATGCTGATCCGCCCGACGCGGCAGGAGTATCCGTAAGAAAAGCCCCGCTCCGGCGGGGCTTCTGATGACATCTGACGGACCGAGCAGGCTTACGGGAAGATCCCGCGAACCTTGTAGACATCGCCCAGGTGCTCGAGGGCCGAGCAGTACGCCGCCTTGCGGAGCGAGACCTGGAACTTCTGCTTGCAGACCAGCGTCCGCCGCGCCGCCATCACCATGATGCGGTTCAGCTCGGCGTCAACCTTCTCCTCGTCCCACATGTGGCTGGTCTTGTTCTGGACCCACTCGAAGTACGACACGGTCACGCCGCCGGCGTTGGCGAGGATGTCCGGGATGACCTCGATGCCGCGCCGCTCGAGGACGGTATCGCCATCGGGCGTCACCGGGCCGTTGGCGCCCTCGGCGATCACGCGGCAATTCAGGATCTCCGCCTCGCGGGCCTTGACCATCTGCTCGAGAGCCGCGGGCACGAACACATCGACGCGGGTCTTGTAGAACTCGTCGAGGTCGATGACCTCGATCGCCTTGCCGCCCTTGGCGTACTCGGACTTCTCAAAGCCCGCGATGCCGCGGTGCTTCTCGCAGTACGCCGTCAACGCCTCGGTGTCGAAGCCCTCCTCGCAGCGGAGGTGCCCGGTGTGGTCCATGACCGCGACGATCTTCGAGCCCTTGCCCTCGAGGATGCGCCCCGCCCACGAGCCCACATTGCCCCAGCCCTGCACGCTGACGCGCATGTCCTGCATCGGGATCCCGAACGCCGGCAGCATCTCGGTGAGCACATCGACGAGCCCCTGCCCGGTCGCCTTGTTGCGCCCGAGCGACCCGCCGATCTCGATCGGCTTGCCCGTGACGACGCGCATCCCGTCGTGCGCCGAGCGGTTGGTGTCGGACATCTGGTAAGTGTCGGCGATCCACGCCATCACCTGCGCGTTGGTGCCCACATCCGGCGCGGGGATGTCGTAGTCCGGGCCGATGTCGTTGGCGATCGCGGCCGTGAAGCGACGCGTCACACGCTGCAACTCGCCCTCGGAGAGCTGCCTCGGATCGCACTTGACCCCGCCCTTGCCACCGCCCATCGGGATGCGCACCAGCGCCGTCTTGAGCGTCATCATCAGCGCGAGGCTCTTGACATCGTCGAGGTGCACATCGGGGTGGAACCGGAGACCGCCCTTGAACGGGCCCAGCGCGTTGTTGTGCTGCACGCGATAGCCCTTGAAGAGCTTGTGGTGCCCGTCGTCCATCTTCACCGGGAAGTGCACCATCAGCTCGTTCTTGGGCTGGGCGAGGATGATCTTCACCCGATGCCGCAGCCCCACCGTGTCGGCCGCGTCGAGCATCGTCGCGACCGTCTGCGTGTACATGTTGTCCGGATCGCTCGGGAACCCGAGCTCATCGAAGATCGGGTCCCAGCGCAGTTGGCTCACGCTGGGCGTCGCGGCGGGTTCGGTCGTCGTGCTCATCGAACGGCTCACTCTCAGCAGGGTCGGCCGATCTGGTCCCCCTCACCGCCCGGGTCGGCCGATGGAGCCGGGCAAAGGGTCCCTCCAACACGGGGTCCGCGGTCGGCAACCAGCCGGCCGCGTCTTCGGGCGGCGACAGGGTCGGCGCCGGCCCGCAAACCGCTCTCTGGCATCACACTACGCGAACCACCTCCCGGTGCGTTCGCGCCCCGTCCATTCCCGACTTCCGAAAGTCGGGCTTGACCTTCATGCTAGGCCCTACCCTCGTCCATGATCCTCTACCTCGCGTCCGATCTCCTCTGGGCCACTCGGATCAAGGAAGCCGCCAAGGACCTCGGGCTCAACGCCCGCCCCGTCCGCAATGTCGGCATGCTCGAAGACCGGCTGAACGAATCCCGCCAGCCCGACGCCGAACCCGTCGCCGCCCTCATCCTCGACCTCGAAGCCCCCGAACCCGCCCGAGAACTCCTAGGCCGCCTCCGCGGCCCCGGCGCGACCGACCCCGACCGCCGCGTCCGCATCCTCGCGTTCTCCCCGCATGTCCACCGGGACCTGATGCAGTCCTTCCGAGACGACGGCGCCGACGAGGTCCTCACCCGGGGCGCCTTCGACCACAACCTCGCCGACATCCTCCTCGCCCTCGAGGCCCGGGCCTCCTGAGCCGGCCCGCCCGGCCGGCGCTGCCGGTCCCCATCCTCGCTCCCCGCCCGCGCGCAACTCTCGTTCCGAGCACGCCGAGGCGCTTCCCTCGGGCCCGGGCAACTCCTACCGTACAGACTCGCCCGCAGCCGTCGGGAGGGTGGTGGTCCGCACGCGCGGAGCCCCCCGGCGCTGCACGAAGGTTCGAACCGCCCCCCAAGGGGTCGGCCGCGGGGATCCACCCGGGCCGTTGGCGGCAGCGGATGGCCCCGGCAACCGGGGCCCGGGCGGGTCCGCCGTCGTCCGGAGAAACGCACAGCATGATCGACGAAACACTGATCGCCTCTCTCGGGATCGCCGACGCCGAGGCCGAAGCCATGCTCCGCGAAGCGCTCGGCGCCGAAGTCGCCGAGGGCGACATGGACACGATCCTCGGCGAGCAGGTCCAGGACTTCGGTCCCGGCAAGCTCCTCAAGGGCCGCATCATCGGCTTCTCCGGCGACGATGTCGTCGTCGAGGTCGGGCTCAAGAGCGAGGGGCTCATCCCCCGCGAGGAGTTCCCCCCGGACCATGAACTCAAGGTCGGCGACACCGTCGATGTCCTCCTCGAGTCCATCGAGGGCGAGGGCGGGCTCGTCGAGCTCAGCCACCGCAAGGCCCTGCGCATGCTCAACTGGCAGCGCATCCTCGAGACCACCAAGGAAGGCGATGTCGTCGAAGGCACCGTCATGCGCAAGATCAAGGGCGGGCTCCTCGTCGACATCGGCGTTCCCGTCTTCCTCCCCGCCAGCCAGGTCGACATCCGCCGACCGGGCGACATCGGCGAGTACATCGGCCGCAAGATCCGCGCCCAGATCCTCAAGATCGACGAGGAGCGGCGCAACATCGTCATCTCCCGCCGCAAGCTCATCGAGGTCGAACGCGAGGAAGCCAAGTCCCGCCTGCTCTCGACCATTAAGGAAGGCGACATCGTCAAGGGCACCGTCAAGAACATCGCCGACTTCGGCGCGTTCGTCGACATCGGCGGCATCGACGGGCTCCTCCACATCACCGACATGTCCTGGGGCCGCGTCAACCACCCCTCCGAGGTCGTCCGCATCGACCAGCCCATCGAGGTCAAGATCCTCAACATCGATCTCGACAAGGAGAAGATCGCCCTCGGGCTCAAGCAGAAGGAACCCAGCCCCTGGGACGAGATCGAGGCCAAGTACCCCGTCGGCTCCCGCGTCACCGGCGAGGTCGTCAGCCTCATGTCCTACGGCTGCTTCGTCCGACTCGAAGACGGCATCGAGGGCCTGGTCCACATCTCCGAGATGTCATGGACCAAACGCGTCAACCACCCCTCCGAGATGGTCGAGCCCGGGCAGAGCGTCGAGGTCGTCGTCCTCGATATCGACAAGAACAAGCAGGAAATCTCCCTCGGCATGAAGCAGACCGAGGTCAATCCGTGGGAGCTCGTCAGCGAGAAGTACCCCCCCGGGACGGTCATCGAGGGAACCGTCCGCAACCTCGCCAACTACGGCGCCTTCGTCGAGATCGAGCCCGGCATCGACGGGCTGCTCCACATCTCCGACATGTCCTGGACCAAGAAGGTCACCCACCCCAACGAGATGTTCAAGAAGGGCGACATCGTCCGCTGCGTCGTCCTCGAGGTTGACCAGGACAAGCAGCGCATCAGCCTCGGCGTCAAGCAGCTCACCGAGGACCCCTGGCTCCACGCCATCCCCGATGCCTACAAGCCCGGCATGGTCGTCCGCGGCAAGGTCACCAAGATCACCAACTTCGGCGTCTTCGTCGAACTCGAGGACGATCTCGAGGGCCTGCTCCACATCTCCGAACTCGCCGACCAGAAGGTCGAGAACCCCCAGGACATCGTCAAGGCCAACGAGGAGATCGATGTCAAGATCCTCCGCGTCGACATCGCCGACCGCAAGATCGGCCTGTCCCTGAAGCGCGCCCAGTGGGGTGACTCCTCCGGCGCCGACGAGTACTCCTCCGGCGGCGGCGGCGGCGGCGGCGAGCCCTTCTCCAGCGGCCGCGGCGGCATGGACGAGCACGGGTCCATGGGCACCGACAAGATCTCCTTCTGACCCGGGCTCCGCGCAACCCGCGGGATCCAAGCAGAAACACACACGCCCCGGCTTCGCGCCGGGGCGTTTTTCATGTGCACTCACCATTCTCCTCCGCCCGGATCCGCTCTCCGTGCCGGGAAAGACCACCACCCCGGCTTTCGCCGAGGGCCGATCAACACCATCATTCCAAGCGGCCCATTCGGCTCGACGGATTCCGCTCGCGTCGCCCCGACCCGCCGAACGCACACGCCTCCCGTGCGTCCGACCGCCGCAGGCGAGCACTCGGCTCAGCAGAGCGCGAGGAAGCTCAGCAGGCTGAGAAGCGCGACCTTGCGGCGATGGGTCGTAAGAGTCAGGATCTGGCGCATGGCGGTGAGTCCTTGTCTTTGGTTGCAGGACTCCATTCAATTGCGGTGCCAGCGCCGGTCCGTCGGCCGCCGGGCCCCGGAACGCCCCTCCAGCGGGGTCCAGAGCCGAGAACATCCTACCCAGGACCGTTGCGATTCCGAAGCATGATGATCCCACGCAACACTCTCAATGCAACGATCGCCACACCGCTCGGCGTCCTCGCCCTGGTTCTCGGACTCGCCTCCCCCCCCGTTGCAGGGGCTGCCGCCCCCTCCCGACCCGCGATCACGACCCGCGCCCAGCCCCTTCCCGCCGAAGCGGGGGAACTCTTCGCCGCCGTCCGCGACGCTGTGCTCGCGTGGGACGCGTCCCGATTCGATCTCCGTGACACCGCGACGGCCGCGAGCGTCGTCCTCCGCCTCGACGGTCGCATCGTCGGGCGCGGCGTGGCGCTGCACGACCGGGGCTCGGCCGTCGCCCCCGCGCTCGCCGAAGCCCTCGCCGAGGCCGAGCGCCGCCTTCCGGTGCCCAACGACGCCCTGCGCGCGCAGAATCTCCGCGCCCTCGCCGAGCGCATGACCATCAGCCTCGAACTCGCCGGCCCGCTGATCCCCATCGAGGATTCCTCCCTCGCCGTCTCCACGCTCGACCTGAGCCCGGGCATGGAAGGCGTCGCGATCCGCCTGGCCGATCGCACCGCGGTCTTCTTCCCCGAGCACATGGTCACCACCGGCACCGAGCCCGCAGCCGCCGCCGGCTCGCTTCTGGCCGAACTCGCCGAAGACCCCGCGATCTCCCTCAAGCCCCTGCCCGAACTCCGCGCCGACTTCGGCGTCCGCTTCTACCGCTTCCGCACCACCCACCTCGCCCAGACCATCCCCAGCGGGCCCGCGCTCTTCATGCACCGCAGCGGCCGCGTCGTCGAACGCGCGAACATCGCCGGCACCGAACGCGTCCGCGCCCTCGCCGCCGACATCCGCGCCCACCTCGCCTCGCGCATCCGCGCCGAGCCCGACGGCAGCATCTCTTTCATCAGCGAACTCGACCCCGTCCGAGGCTCGGCCATCCTCGACGAGCGTGGCTTCGGCATGGCGCTCACGGCCCTCGCCCTCGAGCGTTACGCCCTCGCCGAGCCCGACCTTGCCCGCGCCGCGCTCGACGACTGCACCACGCTCCTGCGCGCGCTGGCGTCGCGCCCGCCCGAGCGGCTCGAACTCCCCGCCGCCGCCGCCGCCTCGGCGACCATGCGCCGGCTCGATCGCCTGCACGGGCGCACGCTCATCGAAGACCCCGCGCTCGCCGACTTCCTCGCCCGCTGCGACGAACTCGTCGACGCTGGAATCGAGCACGCGTCGGCCCTGCCCGATCCTCTCGTCGCCGCGGCGCTCTACGCCCTCGCCGAACGCTGGGCGCTCTCGCCCGACGACGCCTCGCTGACCGCCCGCCTCGACGATCATCTCTCGCGCCTGCTGCGGGACGCCGATCCCGCGACCGCCGTCGCGCAGTGGCCCTGGCTCGGCTGGACGCTGCAACTGGTCGCGCGCGACGCGCCGACCGTCCGCGGCGCCGTCCTGCTCCGCCAGGTCCGCGCGACCATGTGGCAGTTCCAACTCTCCTCGCGCACGCTCTCACCCCTCGACCGCGACCTCGCGGGCGGCATCGTCTTCCGCGCCACGCGCCAGCCCCTGCCCACCTGGCACTCGGCCCGCCCGCTCGCCTTCGCCGCGTCGATGCTGGGCGATCCGCGCCTCACGCCCGACAGCGAAGCCCTCGACGAGATCGCCCCGCTCATCGAGTCCATCCGCTTCCTCGCCCAGCTCGAGCACCCCGAAGGCCTCGACCGGCTCTACGCCATCCCTCGCTCGCAGTGGGGGGGCGGCGTCCGGGCCGCGCCGTGGGACCACACCCTGCCCGTTGAAGCCTCCGCGACGACCCTCATCGTGCTCAGCGAAACCCTCGCGAGCCTCGACCGCATCAGCGCCCGCCGCGCCGCCGCC
>JBICIG010000003.1:0-74020 GCA_043101605.1 Phycisphaerales bacterium JB037 | reverse complement strand
TGCCATCACTCTAGGGGCAACGCAGAGCGTCTCAGAACGCAATCCGCCTCGCCCTCATTGCCTGGCCCCCACCGCCCCGGTCCCGAACGCCCGCTCGGCCAGTTCCACCGCCCGCGCCAGCGCCGCCGCCTTGTTGACCGTCTCCTGGTACTCCGCCTCGTGCGCCGAGTCCGCGACGATCCCGCCGGCCGCCTGCAGGTGGTAGGTCCACCGCCCGCCCTCACGCCGCGAGATCGGCACCACCATCGTCCGCAGCGCCAGCGCCATGTCCATCTGCCCGTCGAGCCCGACATACCCCAGCCCACCGCCGTAGGGCCCGCGCCGCACCGGCTCGAGCTCGTCGATGATCTGCATCGCCCGCACCTTGGGCGCCCCCGAGATCGTCCCCACCGGCAACGCCGCCCGCAGCGCGTCCCACGCATCCAGCCCCGGACGCACCACCCCCGTCACCGTCGAGCTGATGTGCATCACATGGCTGTACCGCTCGATCTCCATCACCCGCGGCAGCTCGATCGACCCGGGCGACGCCACCCGCCCCACATCGTTCCGACCCAGGTCCACCAGCATCACATGCTCGGCACGCTCCTTCTCATCAGCCAGCAGCTCACGCTCCAGCGCGTCATCCTCCTCGGTCGTCGCCCCGCGCTTGCGCGTCCCGGCGAGCGGGCGATTCGTCACGACCAGCCGCTGCTCTCCGTCCGGACCCGCGCCCTCGCGCCGCACGCGACACAGAATCTCCGGGCTCGACGCGATCAGGATGCACCCGCTCGTCTGCATGTACACCATGTAGGGGCTCGGGTTCACCGCCCGCAGCGCCCGGTACACATCGAACGGGTCGGCTTCGCTCACCCGCTCGAACCGCTGCCCGATCACGACCTGAAAGATGTCCCCGGCGCGGATGTACTCGAGCGCCCGGTCCACCATCGCCGCGTGCTGCTCCCGCGTCAGGTTGCTCGCAAGCTCCGCACGCTCGATCGGCTCGCGCTCGATCCTTCCCAAAGGCAGCGGCGTCGTGTGCCGTTGGATCAGGTTCACCCGCACATCCAGCCGCGTCAGCACATCGTCGTAGACCGCCCCCGCGTCATCCCCCGGCTCGACGATCGCCAACTGCACCACGAACACCAGCTTCGCCGCGTTGTCGAACACCACCACGCCGTCGTAGAACCCGAACTCCAGGTCCTGCAACTCGCGATCATCCCGCGGCGCGCGCTCGAACCCGATCTTTGAGGGCTCGGCGTACCGCACCGTGTCGTACCCCGCCTGCCCGAACCAACCCCCCAGCACGCACCCGGGCAGCCCATCCCCGGCGCTCTCCTCGCCGGGAAGCACCAGCCGGTACTTCTCGCCCAGCCTTCGCACCAGATCCAGCGGGTCCTTCGACTCGGTCCGCTCGACTTTCCCCTGCTGCTCGTCGCGGATCTCGACGGCGTGCCCGCGCGCGATCACCCGCACCCGAGGCCTCGCCCCGAGGATCGAGTACCGCCCCGCGCGCGCCCCGCCCTCGACCGACTCGAGCAGAAACGACGGCGCCGTACGCTCATCGGCCGAGACCAGCCGCCGATACGCCAGCACCGGCGTCAACTGATCGCTCAGCACCCGCACGCAGACCGGCACGCACAGCACGCGCGAGCCGTCCCGCTCACGCTCGACCAACGCCACGAAGTCTTCTCGCGTCACGCTCGGCACGCGGCGAGTCTAGGTCCGAGCGCGCTCCGCAGCCGGCCCCGCCCGCTTACCGGCGCCTCCACCCTCGTTCGGCCCGCACCGAGCCGATACGCTCAGGAGATGCGATTCCTGATGCCCCTTGTCGCCGCGGGCGCACTTGCCGCCGCCCCGCTCACTCCCTCGCACGCGCGCGCCCAGCCCGCCGACACCCGCCAGCCCGTGCGCGTCAACCTCGACGAGCTCGAGCCCGGCCCGCGTTTGGGCGCACGCGTCGAGCTGCTCCGCCAGCGCGCCAAGGTCATCCCCGATCTCGTTCTCGTTCCCAATGAGTCCGTCTACTGCCAGGTCCTCTCGACCTGGACGCCCGATCGACTCTTCCCCGTGCTCATCGACGACGGCACGCCCGCCGCCCGGCGCGACATCGCCCGCTTCGTGCGCGCGTTCGAGCCGCGCTCGGTCCTGCGCTACGAGCCCCCGGTCGAACTCCCCCCCATCACGCCGCAGAACGCCGAGGAGGTCCTCAACGAGGTCCTCGTCGCGTGCTGGTCCACCACTCCCGGCGCCACGCGCGGGCAACTCTTCGAAGCGTGGGCCCAGCAGCCGCTCGCCGCGCCCGGCGTCGTCGTCACGCACAAGCGAGACCCCGCCCGCGCCGCCGCCCTCCCCCTGGCGATCGCCCGCGCCCAGCCCATCCTCTTCATCGAAGCGCCCCTCGGCGTCGACCGCTCCCTCGCGCCCGACCAGGCCGACGCCATCGCCCGCGACCTCGAAGCGCAGCTCCAATCCACCGGGCTCGCGTGGTCCGAACTGGGCGACCAGGTCGACGCGGTCACCCTCTGCCTGGCGCTGCCCGCGCGCACCCGCGCCACCGTCGCCGGCGAGAACGAACTCCTCGCGACCACCGACCTCATCGGTCGGCACGCCGGCGACACCGACGGCTCACGCCGCTGGGCGTGGTCGAGCCAGATCTTCGGAGACGCCCCGCGCGCCGCCTACACCGCCATGTCCTCGCTCTTCCTTTCGCCGCGAAACGCCCTCCTCTTTGACACCTACCCCGCCCAGCCCCCGTGGTCGAACTACTCGCTCAGCCCCGCCGCGCCCCTGCTCGAAGCCGCCGGCATCACCGTCCTGCTCCGCGAGGGCTCGACCTCCTCCCGCCGCGACTGGCAACTCCTCGCCACCCGCCCCGCCGCCGCGTCGCTCTTCCTCGTCAACTCCAAGGGCAACCGCGATTTCTTCGAACTCCGCGACGACCGCACCGGGCCCGGCGATGTCCCCATCCTCGATGCGCCCGCGATCGTTCACTTCATCCACTCATGGTCGGCCATGACGCCCGGCTCGCGCGAGACCGTCGCCGGGCGCTGGATCGAACGCGGCGCCTACGCCTACATGGGCTCGGTCAACGAGCCCTTCCTCAACGCGTTCCTCCCCCCCGAACTCGTCACCCGCCGACTGCTCTCGCTCTACCCCTGGGCCCACGCCCCGCGCTACGACCGCAGCCAGCCCTGGAAGATCGCGCTCTTCGGCGACGCGCTGCTCACGCTCGGCTCGCCCCTCGAACGCTCCCAGGGCAAGCCCGCCCTCGAGTTCCTCTCGAGCGTGTCCGAGCAGGCTTCCCGCGCCGTCGCCGACGCCGACTACCAGACCGCGATCGCGCTCTTCTCGATGCTCGCACGCGACGCCGACGCGTCGCGCCTGACGCTGGCGCTCATGAAGGAGAAACCGGACGCGTTCACCCCGGCCGTCGCGAGCGCCGGGTTCTTCGCGGTCTTCCGCGAGGGCACGCCGCGCGATCTGATCCTGCTGCTCCAGCGCATGACCGAGGAGGACGCGCGCGACCCCGCCGTCGTCGACGCCCTCTGGCTCAGGCTGCGCCCGCTGCTGACCGACGCGAACCCCGAGACCGCCGGCGCCGCGATCGCCGTGCTCTCCAGCCGACTCCGCGCCAGCCAGCCCGACTTCGACGCGATCGAGATCGCCCGCGCGATGCGCGCGCACCCCGCCGGCTACAACGCCGTCGCCTTCCTCCAACGCATCCGCTGCGACAACCCCCGCCAGCAACAAGCCATCGACCGCGAGATCAAACGCCTCCAAGGCGGCTGACGCGCGCCCACACCCAGCACCCAACCCCCTCCCATTGCCTACTGCCCATTGCCCCAGGCTTCCCGCCCCGCCCCCGTCCGTACACTCCCATCGCTTCGGATCGTCGCCCACGCCCACCCGTCGGCCGCGGTCGTCCACCACCGACGCCCGCGTGCCGCCTCCGCCCAACGCACATCGCCCAGCCGCATCGGCCCGGTCGACTGCATCACCACCCGCGGCCCAAGCTCCGACACCAGCGCCTCGGCCGACCGCCGGAAACTCCCGTGATGCGGCAACTCCATCACCTCCACCTTCCCGCACTCCCACCGCGGACCGACCAACCCCCGCAGCGCCTCGATCCCGTCGTCCTCCAGGTCCCCCACCAGCAGCGCCGCCGACATCCCCGCCTCGGTGTCGGCGCTGATCGCCACCACCAGGCTCCGGTCATTCGTGCGCTCGGCCTCAATCGATTGAATCACCTCCACCCGCGCCCGCCCCAGCGTCCATGATTCACCCGCCCGCGTCGTGCGCACGCGGATCCCGCGCTCACCGAGCCCCGCCATCAGCGCCGCTTCGGGTGAGCCCGCCCGCGCCGCCTCGGCCAGGAACGCCTCGGACACGATCACTTCCTCGATGCCCAGCGGCACCGCCGCATCCAGCAGACCCGAAAAGTGATCGATGTTCGCGTGCGAGATCACCGCTCGCCGAACTTTCCGCACGCCCAGCGCCCGCACCGAACCAGGCACCAGGCGCTCGCCCACGCCCAACCAGGTCGAGCCGCAATCCCACAGCATCGCGTCATCCCCGGACCGCACCAGGACGCAGGTGCCATCCCCCACCGCGAGCATGTCGACGCGCACCTCGCCGTCGATCCGCGCCCGCGCGCGCCCCTCGATCGCCATCCACGCCCCGAGCACGCCGAGCCCGAGCGTGATCATCCACGCGCGCCGCCCGCATCCGCTCCACAGCACCACGATCCACGCCGTCGCCGCCGCCCCCCACGCCGTCCCGACCACCGGCGACATCACCCACGCGCCCGGCACGCGCTCGATCACCCCCGCGATCCCCTGCGACCATTCCGCCCCGACCGCCGCGAGCGTCGCAACCGGCGCCCCCGCCTCGGGCCACACGATCCCGATCCCCGCCGCCGCGTACCCGAGCCAGAGCGTCGGCAGGATCATCGGCACCACCAGCACCGTCGCCACCACGCCACCCGCGCTCACCACGCCCGTCTGCACAAGGATCGTCGGGAGCGCCACGCTCCAGCACACCAGCGTCGCCGCGAGCAGCCCCGTCACCCATCGCCCTCCCCACGAAGCACGCACCGCGCTCCACCAACCCGCCCGCGCCCCCGTCACGCCACGAAGCCGCACCGGCGCCAGCATCGCGTTCGCGCGCGCGCCGAACCACACCAGCGCCAGCGTCAGACCGACGCTGAGTTGAAACCCGAGATTGAACACATCCATGGGCCGCCAGACGAGAAGCCCGATCCCGATCCACCCGAGCAGCGCCCCCGCGTCGTATCGCCTCCCCAGCCCCGACCCGAGCACCATCCCGATCGCCAGCGCCGCCGCCCGCACGATCGGCGCCCGCGCCGGCACCACCACCACGCACAGCACGATCGCCGCCACCACCAGCCAAGCCTCGAGCCGCCCGAAATCCCCCAGCACCCGCAGCAGCACCACGAACGACGCGGCAAGCACCGTCAGATGAAACCCGGAAATCGCCAACAGGTGCGCGATCCCGACCCGCTCGAAAGTCCGCTGCACCGGCGACAGCGACGCATCCCGCTCTCCCAGCACCAGCGCCCGCAGCATCGCACGCGCACGATCCTCTGGACCCCCTCGATCCCCCAACGCCGCCCCCGCGCGCGAGCGCACCCACGACACGCCGCGCCGGAGCGACCACTCGACGCGCCCCAGCACGCCGCGCTCACCCACCGGCTCGATCAACGCCGCCGTCGGCACAAACACCGTCCCCGCCTCGCCCGCCTGGTTCGCCACCAGCCGTCGATCCGCCTCGCCCGGGTTCATCGGACCCCGCACCGGCACGAACATGCCCGTCAGCCGGACCGCGTCCCCCGCGCGCACGCCGACCTCCTCCGCCCGCTCCCCCAACCGCACGCGCACGCGCCCGCGCACCGGCACGCGCTCGCCCGCGTTCCCGATCACCACTTCCGTTCGCACGATCATCGCCGTCGTCGGCTCACGCCACGAGAACGACGCCAGCGCCCCGCGCGCCGGCTCGACCGCTTCGGGCGCGCCCAGCACCACGCCCTCGAGCGTCACCAGCCGCCCGCGCGCCGCGGGATCCTCGACCGCCAGCACGACGCCGAGGGTCGCGCCGCCCGCCTCGTGCGCGCGCGTCGCGAGCACCCCCGCCCCGACGCACGCCAGCGCCAACCCGAGCGCCGCCGCGACCAGACCCTCCCGCCGACGCGAGCCATCCCCGCGCACCACCCCCGCCAGCGCGCACAACCCGCTCGCCAGCGCAAACCACGCCACGCCCGGCACGATCGGCAGCCACCTCGCCCCGACCATCCCCAGCGCAAACAACCCCAGCGCCCCCAGCGCCACCCGCGACGCCGGCGTGCGCCGCCCTCCCGCGGATTCATCCAGCAGCGGATCCACCCGCCAAGCCTCCCGATCCGCCGCCATCCGGTCAAGAGAGCCGCCCGAAGCCCGCGCCGCCCGATCCCCCGACACCCCGCCCCGCCAGAAGCAAACACGCCCGGGCTCAAAGAACCCGGGCGTGACACGGTGTCGTGGATCCCTCAGCTCCCGAAGGACTGGACGATGTCGTCGAACCCGTCGAGCTGGTCGCGCGTCGAGGGCGTGCCGTCCTTGAGGAAGCGCGTCCCGTCGGGCAGGAAGAAATTGCCGTAATAAGGCAGCCCGTTCGCGTCGGCGCTGAAGTTCTTGCCCGCGCGGTCGGCGGTGCTCAGGTAGTACCCGTCGATCCCCGCCGACTGCATGATCGCCCGCCCGCGCGCCGCGGCCGGCAGCAGGTTCTGATAGTTGAACCCGCTCGCGTTGAAGTCCCCCTGCGCCGGGAACGCCGGGCTCCCGAGGAACCCTCCGAGCGTCGTGGCGATCTCCGCGTCGGTGTGCCCGCCGCCGATCAGGCTGTGCGGCTCACCCCCGCCCTCGGTCTGATCCTGCGCGCCCTTGCCGAGCTGCGTCGACTCCAGGAACCCCGCGTTCGACGCCCAGTAGAAACGCGACGGGCCCGAGCCGGTGTCCACGCTCGCGAAGTCCTCCTCGGTCGTGATCGTCCGCGGCCCGAGATCGTTCTCGACCCACAGCAGCATCGGGTTGCCCCACGCATCGACCACATCGGGGATGTCAGCGACCGTCGCCGACAGACCCGCCCCCGCGCCGAACTGGCTCAGCGGGCGCTCCTGCGCCTGGAAGATCCGGTCGTTGGGGCTCCAATACCCCGGGTTGCCCGACACCTCCGCGTTGCCGATCAGCGACACCCGCACGCGCCGGACGATTCCGCCCGGGCCGTAGTTGTCGTTGTCGGCCAGCGCCTGGGCGGTCGGCCCGAAGTTCAACGCATCGCTCGGCGCACTGTCGGTCTCGATCACGCCGCCCGCCAGCGCCAGCACCGCGTTCTCCATCGCCGTGAACCCGTAGGTGCTCGCGTTCTCGGGGTCGCCCATCTCCTCGGCATCAAAGATCCCGGGCGCGCGCTGATCGTTGTCCTGCCGGTACGCGTCGATCGCGTTCCCGAACTCCTTCATCGTCGTCTCGGTCGCCGCGGTCCGCGCGACATTGCGCGCCCCGCCCAGCGCCGGGAACACCAGCGCCACGATGATGACAATGATGATGATCACCACCAGGAGTTCGACCAGCGTGAATCCGCGTCGAAGGCCGTTCGCTCGCTTCATGACTCGTTCCGCTCCATCGCCCGCGATTCCCACCGTTCGAAAACCGACCCCGAACGCGCCCGGCCTGTGGCCGATCACCCCGCCCCCGGGGCCCCTCGCATCCGGAATCCAAGCAGCCGCGCCCCGATCGTGAATCGACCGGAAACCGATCCCGCCACCAGCCGGATCACCGGCCGCGGCACCATCCTCATCATAGGGGAACCGATCTCGCCGCCGAAGCCGCGCCGGGCTCCCACCCTCATCTGTTCGCCCCGCGCCCCCGGCGTGTTTCCTCCATCCCCCCAATCCACGCCGCCTCCACAGGGCCTCGCCGCCCCTTCCCCGGAACCGAACCGCATCCCGGGCTCCCGATCAAAACCCTTCGCCCGCCCCGGCTACCATCCCCCATGCCCCGACTCCGCTGCTTCTACGACGGGCGCTGCGGGCTGTGCCAGCGCAGCCGCCGCTGGCTCGAGCGCCTCGACTGGCTCCAACGCGTCGAGTGGGTCGACCAGACCGAGGTGCCCGACGACGAACTCCCCGTCTCGCGCGATGCCGCCCTCGACGCCCTCCCCGCGGTGACCCCGTCCGGGCGGGTGCTGATGGGGCACGACGCCGTCCGCCGGGCCCTGCTCGTCACGCCGCTGGGCTTCCTGCCCGCCCTGCTGATGTACCTCCCGGGGATCGCCCACCTCGGGCGGGCGGTTTATCGCCGGATCGCCGCCGCCCGCAAGCGCGACCCGGCCGTGGGCGCCTGCCGCCTCCACACCGAGCCCGATTCCTGACCCCCGCCCTCGTCGATCCGAACGCCCGGGTCGATTCCCGGTTTGAACCACCGCCCGCCGAACGCGATACTGCGCCGACCCATCCCGGAACCAAGCCGACCCGGACGCTGCAACCCCGACCCCGGATCCCGATGACCAGCACCTCCCCCACGCTCGACCAGCTCTCCCCCGCCGATCGGAGGCAGCGGATCGAGCGCGCCGCCCGCGCTCTCGACGCCGGCTCGCTGGTCATCCTTCCCACCGAAACCGTCTACGGGCTCGCCGCGTCGGCCGCCCACGCGGGCGCGCTCGAACGCCTGCGCACGCTCACCTCCCCCGACACCCCGCCCTCCGACTGGCACTCGACCTGGCACGCGCCGAACCTCGAATCGCTCTGGCGCGCCCTGCCCGACCTGCCCGAGACCTCGCGCCGGCTCATCCGACGCCACGCCTCGGGTCCGGTCAGCTTCGTCCTCGAGACCGACGACCCCGCCGCCGCCGCCGAACGCGCCGGGCTCCAGCCCCGCGCCGCCGACGACGGCTCGTCGCTCTTCGTCCGCATCCCCGACCACCCCATCGCCCGCAGCGTGCTCGCCGAGTGCGAGCAGCCGGTGGTGTGCGCGCGCCTCGCGGCGACCGGCTGGGGCGACGACCGCGACCTCTCCGATCCGCTCGTCGCCAGCGCCGAAGCCGCCGGCGTCGCCGAGATCCTCGACGACGGGCCCGCGACCCGCGGCAAGCCCTCCACCACCGTCCGCCTCGGGCGCGACGGCTCGGTCGAGGTCCTCCGTGTCGGCGCGATCGAACCCCGCGCGTTCGAGACCCCCTCCGAACGGCTCATCCTCTTCGTGTGCACGGGCAACACCTGCCGAAGCCCGATGGCCGAAGCTATCGCCCGCCACCTCCTCGCCGAGCTCGAGCCCGCCGTCCCCACGCGCGTCGAGAGCGCCGGCGTTTCGGCCGGCCCGGGGGCCCCCGCGACGCCCGAAGCCGTCGAGGTCCTCGCCGAACTCGGGATCGACCTGGGCGACCACCGCTCGCGGGCCGTCACGCGCGACCTGCTCGCCCGCGCCGAGCTCATCTTCGCGATGACCCCCGCCCATCTCGAAGCGCTGCTGGCGATCGATCCGTCGGTGCGCTCACGAGCCGTGACGCTCGATCCCCAGGGCGTGGGCGTCGAGGACCCCATCGGCATGGGGCGCGAGGTCTACGCTTCGACCGCGGCCCGGCTGCGCGAGCTGATCACCGCCCGACTCCAGGAGCTCGATCGATGAAGGTCTACCTGAGCGCCGATCACCGGGGCGTCGCCGCCGTCACCCAGCTCGCCGACAAGCTCTCTCGCGACGGGCACGAAGTCCGCATCGACGAGCTCTGCACCACCGAGCCCTGCGACTACCCCGAGCGCGCCTACGAGGTCGCCCGTGCCGTCGCCTCGGGCGAGGCCGACCGCGGCGTGCTGGTCTGCGGCACGGGCATCGGCGTCGCCATCGCCGCCAACAAGGTCCGGGGCGTCCGGGCTGCGGTCGTCCACGACGAACTCACCGCCGAACTGAGCCGATCCCACAACGACGCCAATGTCCTGTGCCTCAGCGCCGACCTGCTCGGGCAGCGCCTCATCGAGAAGATCGCCGATGTGTGGTTCACCACCGAGTTCGCCGGCGGTCGACACGCACGCCGCGTGCGCAAGATCGAGGCCATCGAATCCGGGCGCAACCCCGCGGAAGTGACCGACGACTGATCCCGCTCACGGGTCCGCCGACGCGTTCTCGGCCGCTCCGGTAAGCACCACCACCGCGTGCCCCGCCTCGACCAGCACCGCGCCGTCGATCACCGCGACCGCCTCGGGCCCCGCGCCGGGCGGGAGCGCCAGGTCCGTCGGCGGCTCGAGCAGCCGACCCGTGTGATCCAGCACGAACAGCCGCGGAAACGCATCCGAGTCCGGCACGCGCTCGACGACCACCACCCGATCGTTCCCCACCGCCGCCGGCACCAGCCGATCGCGCAAGTCGAGCGCATCGGCCCCGATCACCCCGCCTCGCTCATCGAGCGCTACGACCCCGCCGGCGCTCGCGAAGATCACGCCGCCGTCGACCAGCGTCGAGCGCACGATGCCGGCGCTGCGTATCGGCGCGGTCTCGGGGATGACCGACGCCTCGAAGACCCAGGTGTCCAGGCGCCCGCCGAGCAGCCCCGCCGACGCGTCGAGCAGGTACATCCGCTCGCCCACCACCCACGCATCGATCAATCCGTCGGCCCCGGCGCCGAACCAGGTCCAGGTCGCTTCGTGCGACCACGGGTCCAGCCGCGCCAGCGACGGCTCCTGCGCGATGATCACCGAGCCGTCATCGGTCGCCCGCATCCAGCGCACGCGCTCGTCGCCGAGGCTCGTCTCACGCACGCGCTCGCCCGCGCGTGCATCCAGCGACACCAGCAGGCTCGCGTTGGCGCCCTCGGGATCGCTCCAGTCGCGCGCGCCCGCGACAACCACCGACCCGCCCGCGATCGCGGCGGCATCGACGCGCCCGACACCGGTGCGGGCCCGCCAGTACGCCTTGCCGGTCTGCAGGTCGATCGCCGCCGCCGACCCCGCCCGATCGACCACCAGCAGCGTGCCGTCGCGCTCATGGAGCAGCAGGTCGCGCGCCGCGACCGCCCCATCCAGCGGCGTCATCGCCTCGCCCGACACCGAGCCATAGAACGCCCGCGCCGCCTCGCCCGAACCGTGCAGCACCTCGTCGATCGTGTCGGTCTGCCAGACGACCGCGCCGCGCGCCGTCTCGAGCCGCACCAGCCGGCGCCGCCCGTTCACCCCGACCAGCAGGTCCAGTGCATCGGCGTCGCGCCGCACCACGCGCACGGGCGCGTCGAACGACCGTTCCCACGCGATCTCGGGTCGGCCCGATCCGTCCACACCGATCGCGCCGATCGCCGTCTTGCCAGGCCCGCCGGGCCTAGTCGCCAGCGCCCGCGACGCCCAGGGCTTGCTCGATTCCTCGAGCATCGGGAACGCCAGTCGCCACTCGGGCAGCACGCCCGCGACGGTGCGCACGCGCCGCGGCGCTTCGGGCAGCGCCAGGCGCTCGCTCCGCCGACGCTCGATGAGCTGCTCGAACGCGACGGGCATGATCTCGGCGCCCTCGTTGCGGAGCGTCAGTGACGCATCCATCACTTCCCGCATCAGCGTCGCCAGCTCTGTCTCGCGCCCGGCCTCGCCCAGCGCGATCAGCAGCCGACCGGCCAGTTCCTCGCGCGCCGCCCGATCGCCCCGATCCCCCAGCGCCCGCGCCCGTTCGAGCCCGGCGCGGAGCGCCGCGATCTCCGCCGGGGCGCGACCGGCCTGCCCGTGCCGCGCCGCCGCTTCGAGCCACGCGCCCGGCGTGCCGCTCCAAGCCGGGAACCGCCGCGCGACCGACTCGAACGCGTCGGCGTCGCGCGCCGCCGCGAACGCATCCCGCGCGCGCCGCGCCACCGCGTCGTACAGCCCGCTCCCGTGCGCATCGATCAGCTCGGCCAGTCGCCTCGTGGCTTCACGCCGCGCCGGCACGACGATCCCGCCGAGGTTGTACGGCGCCGCCGCCAGCGTCGCGTCCTCGAGCACCCGCTGGTACGCCTCGACCGCCGACGCGGGGGCGCCCCCCTGGTCCTCGAACGACCCCAGCTCGAACAGGTGAATCGCCGACTGCTCGGGCGTGTGCGCGGCGCGCCCGAGCCGATCGATCACCGCGCGGGCCGTCTCGCGCTGCGTCGCGCGCAGATCCCGGTCGATCGCGACCCAGACCAGCGCGCGGAAGAGTCGATCGCCGGCACGCTCGCGCGCCTCCCCCGCGGGGAGCGTCGCGATCGCCGACAACGCCCGGTCGGCCGCCTCGATGAGCCGCTCGGAGCGCCCCGCCTGGTGCGCCAATTCGAGGTAGGTCATCGCCGGGTCGGGATCCCCCGCGCGCTCCTCCATGCGTCGGCTGAGCACGCGCTCGGCGACATCCCACACCAGATAGCTGTGCAGCCCCTGCGTGTCCGCCGCGAGCACCTGCCCCTCGACCGCGAGCACCTGTCCCGAGCGATCGAGTTCGATGAACCCTGCTTCGCTCGACGCGGGGTTGGCCGGGTCGACCAGCAGCAGCCCCGCGCGCGTCGGGATCAGCAGCCTCCCCGGCGCGCCGATCGCGCGTCCGATGAACCCGTCCCCCGGGTACGCCGCCCCGCGCATCGGCGGCGCGGTCTCGAACGACTCGAGCGGGAGCGTCACCACCGTGACCGCCCCCATCGCCACCAGCCGATCCCCCGCACGCACCAGGTACCGCGGCGACCCGAGCATGTTCGCGTCCCGCCGACCGAGTTGCTCGCCCGTCTCGAGGTCCAGCCGCACCACCTCGTTCCGGCTGGTCAAAAGCGCGATGAGCGAGTCGCCGTCGATCAGCGGCTTGGGGCGCGTCAGCGAGGGGCTCGCCTCGTTCGAGTCGCGACCCATCCAGGTCACGCGCCCCGGGTACCGTCGCGCCCAGCGCACGCGCCCGCTGTCGGCTTCGATCGCGGCGATCACGCCCACGCCCTCGACGCGGTAGATCACGCCCCGGTGAGCCGTCCCCCCGCTCCCGATCTCCTCCCAGGTGTTCGAGTACGGCACCGCGCCGGCCGACCCGACCAGCCGCGTCCACTTCACCCGCCCTGTCCACGCGTCGAGCCCGAACAGATACGCGCTCCACAGGCGCCGCGAACTGCCCAGCTTCATCGCCGGCACGACGACCGTCCCCTCGACGATCTCCACCTCGTCGTTGGGGCTCGCCTGCGCCAGCGAGGGCTCCTCGAGCACCGGGTGCCAGTTCCACAGCACGCGCCCGGTCTGCCGATCCAGCCCGTGCACGACCCGACCCGCCCAGTCGCCCGATTCGGTCGCCCGCCCGGTCACCCCCGCGACCACGCCCGGCCCGACCGCGATCGAGCCCGTCGCGCCCTCGCTCGGACCCACCTGCGTGCGCACGAGCCGGTCGAGCATGCGATCGAGGATCTCCGGTTGCGTGCGCCAGCGCGGCGAGAGCGTGAACCGATCCCACGCGCCGAAGCGGGCGCCGTCGTTGATGAACACGACCTCGCCGCTGACAGTCGGCTGGATCCACAGCCCGCTCTCGCTGCGCCCCTGGCGCACCTGCCGCTCCTCGATCCCGACCAGTTCCGACGAGTGCAGCGGGCGCGACACGACGCGCTCGACCTCGATCTTCGCGGGCGCATCGTCGATCGACTCGACGCCGAGGCGCACCGTTGCCGGGAGCGCCTCGTCACGCGGGAGCGTGGGCAGGCTCGCCGCCGGTCCGCCCGCGAACGACTCGGCCCACGCGCGGGCGTCCTCGCGCCCCAGGTACCACGCGACGCGGTGCGCCAGTTCGCCCCCCTGCCCGCGGGTGCGGTCGGGGTGGTCTGCCAGGCGCGCCAGCATCAGCCGGGACGCCTCGAACGCCCCGGCCTCGAAGCGCTGCTGCGCCAGGCGCAGCCCGGCTTCGAGCCCGCTGGGCGTCAGCAGCCGCGTGCGCACGACCTCGTCGAAGCGACCCGCTTCGAGCATCGCGCGGGCGACGGGCTCCTCGGTCTGGCGGTACAACTCCAGCAGCGCCGCATCCGAACGCAGCAGCGCCTGCGCATGCTCGACCACCGGGATGAACAGGTCGGTATCGGCTTCGAGCAAGCGCTCGCCCGATTCGTCGATCAGCCGCTGGAGCACGCGGACGGCCTGCCCGGCGCTGCCGCTCGCCGCGAGCTCGCGTGCCCGATCGAGCGTCTGCCGCGCCACCGGCGCATCGTCAAAGTAGACGGGGTTCTCAGGCTGCCCGGGCTGGACCCCGCTCCACGGGATCCGCGCGGCGATCGACCCGCACGCGAGCCCGCACGACGCGGCGATCGCCGCGAGCCGGGCTCGGCTGGTCCCCCGCCTCGTGCTCCCGCGTCGCTGCGACATGGCGCGTGCCTTTCCGGACGGGCCCGGCTCGTTCCGGACCTTCCGACGGACCATACGACGCCGGACCGGGCCCCCGATCCGGCATACCTCTCCTTTTCGGCCCGAAGCGTCGCCCCGCGCCACCACCTTCATGAACCGGCGCGCCCCCTCGCCCGATGCGTCGGACCATGCCATCGGCGATCCGTTCGAGCCGCCCGGGTCCCCTCGCGACCGCCCTCATCGGGGCGGACGAGGCTCTGCCGACCGCCGAACGGGCCTCCGCCCGCCCCCGGCTCGCCGGCTCGTGGACGATTTCCAGACCTTCTCGGGTGGTGTTCCTCGTCGTCGCGATCCTGCTGCTCAGTGCCGCGGACCTGGCGATGACGATGACCTATGCCCTCTCGACGGGGATGCACGAGGGCAACCCGATCGCGCGCACGATCATGATGACCTCCTCGCCATGGGCGGTCGTCGGGTGGAAGCTCGGGACCGTGGGGCTGGGGTGCGTGATCTTCCTGCACGCGCGCCGGCATCGCGTCGGCGAGATCGGGGCCTGGGCGGCGTGCCTCGTCCTGGTCTGGCTCACCTGCCACTGGCACGACTACAACGAGAGCGCGCACACGCTGACGCCCTACATCCACGCGCTGGGGACCGCCCCAGACTCGGAGTGGATCGCGATGGTCCCGGGCGACTGACGCCGACGGGTGGTACCCTCGCTGCCATGACCCGCCGACGACTCACCCCGATCGCGCTCCTGGCCCCGCTCGCGCTGCTGACCGCCTGTGCCGGCACCTCGGCCCCGACGATCCGCGTGGCCGACGCGGCGATCGTCGATCGCTCCCCCGCGGGCGTCGCCGTCGAGTTCGTCCTCGAAGCCGACAACCCCAACGACGCGCCCCTCCCGCTGCGCGGCGTGCGCTACACGCTCGAACTCGAGGACGGGCGACGCTTCGAGGTCCGGCGGCTCGCCGAGACCACGCTCTCCAAGCTCGGCACGCAACGCATCGCGATCCCCGTCGCGATCCCGATGGACGCCACCACGCCGCCGCGGCTGGCGTACTCGCTCCGCGGCTCGGTCGAGTACCTCGAGCCCGGCGCGTTCAACGAGATCCTCTTCGACGCGGGCGTCAATGTCCCCACCGCGAGCTTCCGCGACCGCGGCACGATCCAGCTCTCCGAAGCGGGCGGCAACTGAGCCGGTTCGTCCGGCTCGATCGTCCGGTCTACATCACGCCGAGCAGGTCGACATCGGCCTCGGCGACGCGGGTGGTCAGCCCGGGCAATCGCTTCTCGAGTTGGGCGCCGAGCCTCGGCAGGTAGCCCCGCTCGGTGTTGGTGTGACCGGCCAGCAGCACGCGCACGCCCCGGTGCAGCGCATCGAGCACCTGGTGGTGACGCATCTCGCCGGTGATGAACAGGTCGCACCCCTCGCGCTCGGCGACGGGGAGGAGCGACTCGCCCGCGCCGGGCACGACGCCGATCGTGCGCACGGGAAGCTCCGCGTCGATCAGCGTGCCGCGCACGCGCGACCGAACGAGGTGCGCCCGCAGCCGCTCGGCGAGATCGCCCATGGTGGTTTCCTGATCGAGCACCAATCGCCGACCCACGCCCACGCGCCGCCGGGGCTGGGGCGCCAGGTCGTAGACATCCACCGCGGGCTCCTCGTAGGGATGGAACTGGCGCAGGGTCTCGAGCGCCAGCGCCACCGAGCCGGCCGGGCAGACCATCTCCAGCCGGCGCTCGCGCACCGTCTCGAACCGACCCGCCTCGCCGACGGTGGGGTTCGTCCCCTCGCCGCCCATGAAGGTCCCCTCGCCCCCGACGCTGAACGAGCAGACCTCGTACGCGCCGATGCGCCCGGCGCCGGCGGTCGCGAGCGCCCCGCGGACCATCTCGAGGTCCGCTTCGGGCACGAAGGTCACGATCTTCTGCATCGGGCTCGCCGCGGCGCGCCAGGGCTCCAGGGCCCGGCAGTCGCCGAGGATCCTCCCGGGTTTGGTCGAGCCGCTGATCCCCTCGCAGAGCCAGTCGCTGATCCCGCCGGGCACGGCATCCAGCGCGGTGTGCGGCACATACACCGCCACGCCCGCCTCGGCCGCCCCGAGCAGGATTCGCTCGCGCGCGGTCGCGCCGGTGATCGTCTTGAGCGGCTCCCAGATCGGCGGGTGGTACGCGATCACCGCCGACGCCCTCGCCTCGATCGCCTCGGCGAGCACGCGCTCGGTCAGGTCGATGGTCATCAGCACGGGCCCGTCGATCTCCCGGTCCGGACGCCCGATCTGCAGCCCGACGCGGTCCCAGGGCTCGGCGTACTCGAGCGGGGCGATCCGCTCCATCGCGTGGACCAGGTCTCGGATGAGCATCGCAACCTCCTCGCAGGATCCCGACGACGAACGCCCCGATCGTACACCCCCGCCCCCACGCCCGGGCCCGCCGCCGGTTCCCCCCGCGGGCGCGCACCGACCCGGTACCATCGGGCATGCCCGCCCGCTTTGAAGCCCGGTGCTTTGCGAAGCTGAACCTGACGCTCGCGGTCGGGCCGCCCGTCCCCGCCGGCGAGAGCCCGCTGGCGGGCATGCACCGGCTCCTCTCGTGGTTCCACGCGATCGACCTCTTCGACGATCTGGCTGTCGAGCGCGTCGAGCCGGGCGACGCCGACGCCGACGCGACCAACGCCGAGCGCTGCACGATCACCCCCGCGCCCGAGGCGTCGTTTGATGCGGGCGCCATCGACTGGGCGCCCGCCGACGACCTGGCGATGAAGATGGCGGCGCATGCCGAGCAACTCGTCGGCCGACCGCTCCCGGTGCGCACCACCCTGCGCAAACGCATCCCCGCCCGGGGGGGGCTGGGCGGCGGCTCCTCCGACGCGGCCCGCATGCTCGAAGCCCTCAACACCCTCTTCGGACTCAACCTCGATTGGTCCCGCGCCCACGAACTGTCCCGGGGCGTCGGCTCGGACATCGTGTTCTTCCTCGACCCGCCCGAGCAGGGCATCGCCGACCCGCTCGCCCCACCCCGCCCGGCGCTGTTCCGCGGGTTTGGCGAGCGGATCGAGCGCCTCCCCCGCTGCCGCGCCGATCTCGTCCTGGTCGTCCCGTCGATCGGGTGCCCCACCGGCGCGGTCTACCGCGCCTACGACGAGCTCGGCCGGCGATCCGCGAAGAAAGCCGATTCGGATGCGATCCGCGACGCGGCCGGCCGCGGGATCGTTGCCGATGCGCTCTGCATGAACGAGCTCACGCCCGCGGCGTTCGCCGTCGCTCCCGACCTGCGACGGCTGCACGACGCGCTCGAAGAATCGCTCGAGGGCAACACCAGCCGCGACCGCGTCCACCTGACCGGGTCGGGAAGCTGCCTGTTCGCGCTGGTCGAGCCCGAGATGGTCAACGCGACGGCCGAGGGATTCGAGCAGGTCGCCGCCGAGATCCTTCCCGCGGCCGTCCTCCGCACGCGGCTGGTCTGAATCCCGCGGCTGATCCCGGCGTGCGCGAGAGCCGATGAACTCCGTGCGGGCCCGATCTACACTCGCCGCGAGGGAGGCGTCATGCCCGAAGAAACCGAACACACCGTCCCGCCCGGCTCGGCTCCGGTCGCCGGGATCGACCTGGGCGGGACCAACATGCAGATCGGCGTCGTGCGCTTTACGCCCGGCGAAGACTCGCCCTACCGCATCATCGGGCGCGAGAAGCGCAAGACCAAGGCCGAATCCGGGCTCGACGCGATCGTCGACCGCATGGTGCGTGCCGTCGAAGCCGCCTGCGCCGACGCGCGGCTGACCATCGCCGATCTGGCGGCGGTCGGCATCGGCGCCCCGGGCGCCGCCGACCCCGACACCGGCGTCGTCCTCGAAGCGCCCAATCTCCGCTGGACCGACATCCCCCTGGCCGAGATCCTCGCCGCCCGCTTCGGGCGGCCGGTCGTGCTCGAGAACGATGTCAACGCCGCGATCGTCGGGGAGGCCCGCTTCGGAGCCGCCCGCGGGTGCACCGAGGTGCTCGGCGCGTGGCTCGGGACGGGCGTCGGCGGGGGGCTGCTGCTCGACGGGAAGCTCCGCCACGGCTACTTCCACACCGCCGGCGAACTCGGGCACATGCACGCGATGCCCCTCAACCCGCCCGGCTCGCGCAGCCTCGAGCATGTCTGCTCGCGCACCGCGGTGGTCGAGCGTCTCAGCCGGCTCATCCGCGCCAACCGCCCTTCGCGCGTGCCCGAACTGGTCGGGGGCGATCTCTCGAAGATCAAGTCGTCGGTCCTGGCGCAGGCGTACCGCGAGGGCGACCTGCTGACCGTCGAGGTCGTCGATCATGCCGCCGAGCTGCTCGGTGCCCACCTTGGCAGCATCCACACGCTGCTCTCGCTGCAGCGGATCGTGCTGGGGGGCGGGCTGACCGAGGCCCTCGGCGAGCCGTTCGTCGAACTGGTTGCCAAACATGTCCGCCGGGTCGCGTTCCCCGATCGGGCCAAGGCGGTCGAGGTGGTCGCGACGGCGCTCGACGACGACGCCGGGCTGCTCGGGGCGGCGGCCCTGGCGCTCGACGCGGTGTCCTAGCGCTCCCGCTCCGATTCCGCTGCATCTCCCCCGCCCGCCCGCTGTACGCTCAAGCGATGAACACCTCCCTGCTGTCGTCGCTGGCGCTTGCCCTGGCGTGTCCCGGCTTCCTCTATGCGGAAGCCCCCCAAAGCCTCGGGCAAGACGCCGCCCTCGTCGAGATGCTCGAGCGAACCGGGCCCGAGGCGCCGAGCGACCTTGTCGAGAAGGACCGGCTGCGCGCCATGCTCGCGTCGCTCCCCCACCGCCGGGCGATCAACGGGAGCGACGAGGAGTTCGCCGCCCTCCTCAGGACCGCCGACCTCCTCCGAGATCACCTCAAGGGCCTCGGCTACGAGGTCCACGAGCAGGAAGTCCGCTGGTCGCTCCCGATGCGCCCGCGGACCGACGGCGGGCAGGACGCCAACGCCCGCGGCGTGCTGCGCGTCAGCCCCAATCTCTGGGTCGACCTCCCGGGGACGACCCGCCCCGAGGAAGTGGTCATCATCGGCGCGCATTACGATGTCGTGCCCGGCACGCCGGGCGCCGACGACAACGGCTCGGGGACGGCCGCGGTGATGGAACTCGCCCGCGTGCTGCGCGACTTCCCGACCGAGCGCACCATCCGCCTGCAGTTCTACACCGCCGAGGAGGTCGGGCTGGTGGGCGCCTTCGCGTACGCCGAGGAGATCGCCAGGCCCGCGATCGAGTCGGGCGAGGAGACGATCGTCGGCATGGTCTCGCTGGACATGATCGGGTACTTCTCCGACGAGCCGGGGAGCCAGCGCTACCCCGCGCAGCTCCCGGAGTTCCTGCGCATGCGGGATTCGGCGGACTTCATCGCCGCCGTCGCGATCGCGCCGCACGCCTCGTTCCATGTCCCGTTCATGCAGGCGATGGCCGAATCCGAGCCCGATCTCCCGCAGCTCTCGACGGGGATGCTGCCCGTGGCGATCCCGGACATGCGCCGCTCGGATCACGCGGCGTTCTGGGACCTCGGGGTCCCGGCGATCCAGATCACCGACACCTCCGAGTTCCGCTACCGCCACTACCACAAGCCCACCGACACCATCGACCAGCTCGACTTCGATCGGCTGACGCAGGTGGTGCAGGCGCTGGCCGACGCGACCCGCCACGCGGCGGGCCCGATCGAAGCGCCCGACGGGCGCGCCGAACCGGCGTCGCTTCAGGAAGCTTCTCCCTGAGTCGCCGCGTGGTCGGTCGGTGGTGCCAGTGGATGACGCCCGCGCGGGGCGTGCGGAGCGGCGTCAGGCCGGTCCCGAGGGGATCGGGCCGGCGGATCGACGCCCGCTCAGAGCCCGGACTCGGCGTCGGCGATCATCGCGTCGATCGCGCTGCTGAGTTTCTCGGCGGTCTCGTAGGCGCCCGCGTCGATCTCGCCGCGGATCCGCGCTACCAGGTCCTCACGCACTTCGGGCGTGTCACGCAGCCGCTGCATCAGGCGCGCCATGTCCGACACCTCCACCCGATCGTCCTCCCGCTGCACGCGGGCGGCCCCGTCGGGGCTGGTCTGGGCAGAGCGGGCGACGAGATCGGCCCGCCGCGTCGAAGCCGCTCCAGTGACCGAGGTCAATTCCTCCATCGTCCGACTACCTCCTTCTTTGACTCCAGCCGCGGAGCCGGCGCGCGGGGCGTGCGTCAAACCCATAGGCTTCGGCGACGCGCCTCGCTCGACGCCGCCGACCCGTCTCCTTCTCTCCGGACTGGCTATCGACGGACGCCCGCGTTGGACTCCAATACAGACACATCGATCCTCAATGGCATAAACCCTGAATTCCCATGAAACTGCAACCAATAACCGAATCCCGGACGCCCCCGCTCGTTTTTCTTTTTGGGCTGTTCGGTATCGCGATTCTGCTGGCCCCCTTGCATGGGTGTGCCGGGTCCGGGGACGGGCCGGCGATCACGAGCAACCCCGGGCCGGCCGAACTCGGCGGAACTTCCCGCGCCGACCAGGGTCGGGAACTGTTCGCGCCACTCGGCGGGGTCGGCACCACGGCCGGTGGAAGCCTCGGGGCCGGCGATCAGGGCTCGACCTCCGACGCGTGGTCCATCGCGATCGCCAACTTCCCCAATTCCGACTCCGGACAGGCGGCGGCCGAGGCGGCGCTGGGGCGCGTCCGGACGCACGGCAAGCTCCCCGCCGCGTTCCTCGAGGCCCGCTCGAAGCGGATCGTCCTCGCCTACGGCCGCTACGACGGGCCGGGCGACCCCCAGGCGCAGCGCGACCTGGACCGGGTCCACGCGCTCCAGATCGACGGGCAGCAGCCGTATGCGGGCGCGATCCTGTCGCCGCCGGCCCCGGACCGGGTGTTCGGCTCGATTCCCGAGTTCGATCTCCGCAACGCCCGCCGGATCCACGGTCCCGAGGCGCTCTACACGCTCCAGATCGGGGTGTACGGCCGGCCCGACGCGTCGGAGACCCCCCCGCCGGGCGAGTTGAAGGAGTACCGCGAGGCGGCCGAGCGGGCGGTGATCGAACTCCGCCGCGACGGGGACGAGGCGTTCTACTACCACGGCCCGACGCGGAGCACGGTGACCGTCGGGGTCTTCACCCAGCGCGATCACGACCCGACCTACCGCGTCCGCCCCAACGACCCGCCCCGTCTGCGCGAGAGCGCCCGGCTGATCGACACCAAGCAGCGGTTCCCCAACAACCTGCTCAACGGGCGGGGGATCCGCGAGCGCCTGCCCGGGCGATCCGGGACGCGTGATTCGGACTTTCGTCTGCAGCCCTCGACGCTGGTGCGGATCCCCGACTGACGCCCGCCCGCGACGCGCCCCGTAAGATCCCCGCTTCATGCGCGCGCCCTGGACACTCTGGCGGCACCTGCTCTTCGAGCAATGGCGGCTGATCGCGCTGACCGCGACGCTGGTGGTGCTGGTGATCAGTTTCGCCGCGGCGATCAAGCCGCTCGCCGACGGGACCCTCCCCGCCGCCGACGCCCCGCGGTTCATGCTGCTGGCGATCCCGCCGATGCTCACCTACGCGATCCCGTTCGCCGCCGGGTTCGGCGCGACGATGGGGTACCACCGGCTCGTCCAGGACAACGAGGTGCTCGCCGCCCACGCGGGGGGGATCAGCCACCGCTCGCTGCTGGCGCCGGCGGTCGCGACGGGGCTGCTGCTGACCGGCGTGCTGACGGTGCTCAACGAGCAGGTCATCCCACGCTTCCTGCAATCGATGGAGCAGATGATCACGCGCGATGTGGCGCGGATGATGTCGCGCTCGGTCGAGACCGGGCAGGCGCTCAAGCTGGGGGATGTGGTCATCTACGCCGACCACGCGTGGACGCTCGGGCCCGACGCCGCGTCGGGCGCGTACGAGCGGATCCAGCTCACCGGGCTGGCGGTGATGGGGCTGACGCGCCAGCCCGACCCCGACGCCCCCGACGGGCCCGAGCCGCTGGATGTCGAGATGGAGCTGACCGCCGAGCGGGCGATCGTCTGGCTCTTCCCCGCGGTCGACCCCGAGGATCCGACGGCCGAACGCGGCGGGACCGATGTGTATGTCCAGCTCACCAACGCGGTGGGCTCGAACGCCAAGGATGTCCCGATGCTCACCGGCGAGGAGGGGCAGCTCGGTCCGATCTACATGCCCGGCGCGTTCAACGACGACCCCAAGTTCCTGACCTTCGCCGAGCTGCAGACGCTGCGCGACGACCCCGACCGCATGTCGTTCATCGAGTCGCGCAAACGGGCGCTCGCCCAGCGCATGGCCGACATCGACGCGTTCCAGGCGATCCGCACCGCCCTCCGCGAGACCGGACGCGTCACCTTCCGCACACGCGACGCCCGACCCGTGCGCGTCGAGGGGCGCGGGCTCCGCCCCACGCCCGAGGGCTTGCGGATCGTCAACGCCGAGCAGGACACGCCCGTCGCGGTCGAACTCTTCCCCCAGGGCGGTTCGGGCGCAGGGTTCACCCGCTACCTCGCCGACACGGTGCACCTGCGGGCCGAGCCCCCGCTCCCGGGCACGACGGGCACCAACATGACCCTCTCGCTCGCAGGCGTCACGCTCGAGACGGGCGACCCCCAGGCGCCGATGGTCTCGGTCGATGACCGGCGGATCACCGATCTGGTGCCGCAGGGCGATCGCTCGAGCGAACTGAGCAAGGCGAGTTCGGCCGAACTGTTGCAGATCTCCGCCGAGCGCCTCGAATCCTCCGAAGCCGACCGCCCCGCGCTCGAGCAGGCCCGCGAGGACCTGATCGATCGCATCGACAATCTCCAGCGCGAGATCACCTCCAAGCGGCACGAGCGCGTGGCGATGGCCGCGAGCGTGCTGGTCATGGTGCTCGGCGGGTCGATCGCGGCGATGCGCCTGCGCCACTCGCCCCCGCTGCTCGCGTACCTGTGGAGCTTCTTCCCGGCGCTCGGGGCGATCATCACCATCAGCGGCGGGCAGCAGGTCGTCCACAAGTCGGGCGCGGTCGGATTGATCCTGCTCTGGGGCGGGCTCGCCGCTCTGATGCTCGTCGCCGGCGTCGCGTACCGGGGGCTCGCCCGGCACTGATGACCGACACGCCGCGCCCATCCCGCCCCGATCCCGCCGATCCGCCGACCCGCTCGGGCGTGCACGGCCTGTTCCTGGGCGAACCCGCCGGCGCCCCCGCGCCCGCGCCGGGGTTCATGCGGTGGGCGAACGGCTGGCGGGCGACGGTCCTGCTCGTCCTCGGCGTGACCGTCCTGCGCCTGGTCTACCTCGCGTGGCTCTGCCCCTACTCCCTCGTCGAGGACGAGGCCCACTACTGGGAATGGTCACGCCACCTCGATCTCTCGTACTACTCCAAGGGCCCCGGCATCGCTTGGACCATCGCGCTGACCACCGAACTCTTCGGCGACACCGAGTTCGGCGTCCGTTGCGCCGCGGCGGTCTTCGGCGGGGTGCTCGCGGGCATCGTCGCGTGGATGGGCTGGCTGGTGTCGCGCGACCGCCGGGCCGCCTTCATCGCCGCGGTGATCGTCCTGCTCACGCCCGCCTACATGGGCGTGTCGATCCTCATGACCATCGACGGGCCCTTCCTGGCGTGCTGGGCGGCTGCGTCGTGGGGCGCGTTCGCGGCGCTGCGGCGCGGATCGCGGGCGGGCTGGGTGCTGCTCGGCGGGGCGATCGCCATCGGGTTCCTCTACAAGTACACCATCCTGCTCATCGTGCCGGGCATCGTGCTGTACGCGCTCTGGCACCGCGGACGACTCCGCGTCGCGCCGCGCGTCTGGGCCTGGGCGGGGCTGGGGCTTGGGCTCGCGCTGCTCGGGCTGCTGCCGGTGGCGATCTGGAACGCCCAGCACGACTGGGTGACCATCAAGCACCTGCTCGGGCACCTGGGGATGAAGGGCGGCGACCTCGCGCCCCGCGCCCCGGGAACGAGCAAACCCTGGTCGCCCATCTGGACACTCGAGTACCTCGGCGTGCAACTGGCGATGGGCGGCGCGGCCCCGATCGTGGCATTCGGCACGATGCTGCATCTCCGCAAGCACCGGCTCGTCTCGGACGCGACCTGGTCGGACCTCATGCTGCTGCTGCTTGTCGGGCTGCCCGTGCTGGTGTTCTACTTCGCGGTGTCGTTTTTCACCCGGCCCGAGGGCAACTGGCCGATCGCGGCGTATGTGACGCTCGCGCCGATCGCGGCGATCGGCTTCGTCGACGGGCTGAGCCGACACCGCACGCAGCGGCTTGCGTGGCTGGCGCTGCCCAAGCCCCGCCCGCGCGCCGGCGTGGTCCGTCGGGCGCCCGAGACGCCGATCCAGGTGCTCTGGCATGTCGTGATCGGGACGGGCGTGGTGGTGGCGCTGGTCCTGCCGCGGATGGACCTGTGGGCGAGACTGCCGTACGCCGACCGCGTGCTCCCGGTCGGTCGGCTCACGCGTGCCGAGCCGATGGCCGAGGCGGTGCGCGAGCGGCTGAAGATCATGACCCGCTCGCGGTCGCGCGAGCCGTTCATCATGACCGATCACTACGGGCGTGCGAGCCTGCTGGCGTTCTACCTCCCGGGGCACCCGGTGGTGTACTGCTCGAGCGCGCACATGCCCGCGATGCCCGAGCGAGGGCTCGCCGGCGGCCGCGCCAGCCAGTACGACCAGTGGCCGGCCACCAGCATCGCCGACCCCGGAACCCACGCGGAGTTGCTGGGCCGGCCCGGCGTGCTGGTGGGCGGGTCGCTCCCGCAGTGGGAGACGGCGTTCGCGCAGGTGCGTGAGCTCGAGCGCCACCCGCGCAGGGACATCCCGCCGATCCTCGTCGGAACCGCGTACCGTGGGTTCGCGACGAGCCGACCCGAACCGGACCCCGAGCCATGAGCTACCCGAGCGACTACATCAAGGTGCGTCGGCGGACCGAGTGGCTCCGCGGGCTGGCGCTCTTCGGGCTCGCGCTGGTGCTCGCCCACCTGCTCGACGGGCCCGTCTATCACCTGCTGGTGACCGACAAGGACGCAGTGGAATCCAAGGACTGGTACCAGGTCCTCCGCCAGATGGGGTACCTCCCGACCTGGATCCTCGTCGCGCTGGCGATGATTCTCGCTTCGGGCGACCGGGCGTCGGCCGCGGGACGCGCGGCGCGCGTGGTGCTGGCCGCGGTGCTCGCGGGGCTGGTCGCCGAGATCGTCAAGCGCGTGCTCGGGCGTGAGCGTCCCGACGACGGGCTGTATGTCTTCAAGCCCTTCCTGTCGGCGTTCGCCGACGACTCGAACCTCGGGTTCCCCTCGAGCCATGTCGCCGTCGCCGTCGGCGGGTGCCTGGCGGTCGCCCGGCTGTACCCCGGCACGCTGTGGCTGATGCTCTCGCTGGCGATCGGGTGCGCGCTGACGCGCATGCTCACCGGCGCGCACTTCCTGAGCGACTGCGTGGGCGGCGGGCTGATCGCCTGGGTCTTCGCCCGCCTGCTCATCCCGCGGGAGCGCTACCCGTGAGCCTGCTCGATCGCTACATCGCGCGTCAGTTCCTGATCAATGTCGTCGCGCTGTTCGCGATCCTGTTCTGCTTCGTCATCGCCGTCGACGCGACGCTGAACATCGACCGCTTCCTCAAGCGGGCCGCCGAACTGAGCGCCGCCGAGGGCTCCGAGCCCGGCTCGCTGCGCAAGTTCGCGCTCGCCGGGCTGCTCATCGCCGATCTGTGGTGGCCCAAGCTGCTGCTGCTGTTCAACTTCATGCTCGGGATCGTGCTCGTCGGCGCGATGGGCTTCACCTGCGCGCAGATGGTGCGTCACCGCGAACTCGTCGCGGTGCTCGCATCGGGGCAGAGCCTGCGCCGGGTCGCACGCCCGTTCTTCATCGTCGCGCTCGGGTTCACGGTGCTCCAGGCGGTCAACCAGGAGGTCTTCCTCCCGCGGATCGCCCCGCTCCTGCCGCGCGACCACGGCGACGCGGGGCAGCGCACCCTCCAGGAGAAGTCCGTCCTGCTCGTGCCCGACACCCAGGGACGGCTGTTCAGCGCCGCCCGCTTCGACGCCGACGCCCGCCGACTCGACGAACTGCTCGTCTGGGTACGCGACGACCAGGACCGCTTCGCCGCCCGCATCCACGCCGACGCGGCCGTCTGGCGCAACGGCGGATGGGACCTCGAGAACGGGTTCATCGAGCCGGTCGATCGCTCGACCTCCACGCCCATCGCCCGGCTCGAGACCAGCCTCGACCCGCGGACGCTGACGATGGCCCAGTACGCCGGGATCAGCCAGAGCCTGAGCTTCACGCAGGTCGGCGGCATGCTCCGGGTCCTCGACCGCATGGGCGGCGACGCCGAGGACCTCGCCCAGCGCCGCGACCGACTCGAGCGGATCCGCTGGGGACGCTTCAGCGTGATGGCGGCGAACCTGCTGGGGCTGTGCCTCGCCGTGCCGTTCTTCCTCACCCGCGTCCCGATGAACATGATGCTCCAGTCGATCAAGGCGGCGCCGGTGGCGCTCGGGGCGGTCATCGGGGGGATCGTGGGGTCGGCGATGCCGCTCCCGGGCGTGCCCGCCGCGATCGGCGTCTTCGCCCCCGTGATCGTCACGCTCCCGATGCTGCTCTGGGCCTCCAGCCGCATCCGAACCTGATCGCCCGCCCGGGTTCCCGCCGCTTTCGCGCGCGATCGACTGGACCGCCGCGCCCGGATCCCTGACAATCCCCCGAGGGCCGATCGGCCCGGGAGCGCGCGACATGGCATCGATCGTCTTCTACTTCGAGGTCCACCAGCCCCGCCGGCTCAAGCCCTACTCGGTCTTCGCCGAGCACCCGTTCTACTTCGACGACGACAAGAACCGCGCCATCTGCGAGAAGGTCGCCGACAAGTGCTACCGGCCCGCGACCCGGACCATCCTCGACATGGTCCGCAAGCACGAGGGCAACTTCCGCGTCAGCTACTCCATCACCGGCACCGCGATCGAGCAGTTCCAGCGCTTCACCCCCGATGTCATCGACCTGTTCGTCCAACTCGCCGAAACCGGCTGCTGCGAGTTCATCAGCGAGACCTACTACCACTCGCTGTCGTTCCTCTATGACCAGAGCGAGTTTGCGAACCAGGTCAACAAGCACGCCCACCTGATGCACGAACTCTTCGGCGCCAAGCCGACGGTCTTCCGCAACACCGAGCTGATCTACTCCAACCAGCTCGCTCACGCGGTCGCCTCGATGACCAACTCCGACGGCTCGCCCCGCTATCTCGGCGCACTCTGCGAGGGCGTCGACCGCATCCTGGGCTACCGCTCGCCCAACTATGTCTACTGCCCCCCGGGCGGCGAGCCCCGCCCCGACGGCACGCCCTTCAAGCTTCTGCTCAAGAACTACCGCCTCAGCGACGACATCGCCTTCCGCTTCTCCAACCGCGCGTGGGAGGAATGGCCCCTCAGCGCCGATCGCTTCGCCCACTGGGTCGACCAGATCAACGGCGACGGATACCTCTGCAACCTCTTCATGGACTACGAGACCTTCGGCGAGCACCAGTGGGCCGACACCGGCATCTTCCGCTTCCTCGAAGCCCTCCCGGGCAAGGTCTTCGACACCAACCCCGGGCACAACCACTTCTGCACCCCCTCCGAAGCGATGAAGCAGTTCGGCCCCGTCGGCGAGTACGATGTGCCCCAGTTCATCTCGTGGGCCGACACCGAACGCGATCTGTCGGCGTGGCGCGAGAACGCCATGCAGCACAACGCGCTCGACGAGTTCTACAAGCTCGGCAGGAAGATCATCCAACGCTACGACGAGGCCCTCGCCTCGGGCGACCCCGCCGAGGCCCGCTACGCCGGATACCTGCTCGAGGACTGGCGCTTCCTCTCGACCAGCGATCACTTCTACTACATGTGCACCAAGTACTGGGCCGACGGCGATGTCCACAAGTACTTCAGCCCCTACGACTCGCCCTACGACGCGTACATCAACTTCATGAATGTGATCGACAACCTCCAGGTCCGCGCCAACGCCGACATCACCGCCGTGGTCTGAGAGCCACGACTCCCCAGGACTCTCACCCTCAATCCCAATCACACCTCGGTGCTGCCTCCGTGCCCTCGGTGCCTCCGTGGTGAGCTGTCTTTCCATCCCTAGCGCCCGAACCGCGTCCCCTGCATCCACAGCAGCTCGATCACGCGCACGCGCCACGCGTCGCCATCGCGCTCCCACTCGATCCCCCACCAGCTCGGCGGGAACATCAGCCCCTCGCCGGTCTCGCCCACGATGTTCACCTGCGTCAGCGCGCTCGCCGGCGACAGCACCTCGCCCCGCATCTTGCGGATCTCGAGCTCGCCGATCGTGAACCGCGCGCCGGGCCCGGCGAACGACCCGTCCCGCTCGGCCGACCGCACCACTTCGATGAGCTGGTCCCGCGTCAGTTCGAGCGAGCCTCGCTCGACCACCACGCCCCCGCGCGGGCCCAGCAGCCGATCGAGCCGCGCCGCGTTCGGGTTGCGGGCCGAATCGATCAGCTCACGCGTCAGCCCCATCACCCGCTCACGATCGGTCGTCACCAGTTCGGCCGACGCCGCGACACCCCCCGAAACCAGGGCCGCAACGAGCAGCACCATCCCGCCCCGCCCCGATCGCCCGCGCGAGCGAAACCACAGGAACGCCGCCACACCCACCAGCATCATCGCGCCGACGAGGTACCACGGCTGCTCGAAGAGCATGTGCGAAACCATCGGCGGGTCGGCCGCGGGATCGAACTCCGCCCGCTCGAACGAGATCTGCGCCAGCGACCCTTCCAGCAGGGCCATGCTCGAATCGCTCCATCGCGGCATGCTTGCTCCCGTTCGCTTCGGGCACTTGCCCATGGATTCCAAGGCGAGAATTGCGCCCCGGGCCCTTACGCGTCCCTTGTTCGGGCGGATTCTTCACCGCCCATCCCGCCCCCGCGCCGATGACACCCCGGGCCGCTTCGTTGCGTCGCCGACCCCCGTTTCAACGCCCGAGGGAGCCCCGATGATTCCCGACACGCCGATTCCCGCCAATCCGGACCTTCTCTCGGCGAATCTCCGGGCCCTCGCCGCCCGCAGCCCGCGGGCGGCCGAGCGCATCGCCCACGCCGCCCCGCGCACCGACCTCCAGTTCTCCCGCGCCGACGACGGGCTGATCACCGCGCGCGACGGCTCCGGGCGCCAACTCGCCAGCCGACGCCGACCGGGCGTCGAAGCCGAACGCTTCGCCGCGGGCATCGACCTCCAGGCCGCCGGCGTGCTCGCGATCACCGGCTTCGGGCTCGGGCACCATCTGCGCGCCCTGAGCGAGCGCACGGCTCAGTACTCGGTGCTGGCGGTCTTCGAGCCCGATGTCGCCCTCCTCCGCGCCGTCTTCGAGCGGATCGACCTGACGCCGATGCTGGCGCGCACGCCGATGGTCCTGGTCACCGAACCCGACGACTCGCCCGCGCTCGCCGCCGGGCTCGCCGGGCTCGAGGGGCTGGTGGCGCTGGGCGTTCGGCTGGCGGCTCATCCGCCCAGCGAGGCCCGCATCGCTGCCGGCTCCGGCGCCTTCGCCGAGACCGTCACCCGCGTCGTGCGCGCGATGCGCACCAGCATCACCACCACGCTCGTCCAGTCGACCATCACGCTCCGCAACCTGCTGATGAACGCCGACCACTACGCGACGCGTCCGGGCATCGCCGACCTCGTCGGCTCGCTCGCCGGGCGACCGGCGGTCTGCGTCGCCGCCGGACCGAGCCTGCAGCGGAACATCGATCACCTCGCCCGCCCCGGCGTGCGCGACCGCGTCGTGATCATCGCCGCCCAGACCGTCCTCAAGCCGCTGCTGGCCCGCGGCATCCGCCCCCACTTCGTCACCGCGCTCGACCACCACGAGATCTCTCGCCGCTTCTTCGAAGGGCTCACCGCCGACGAGGTCCGCGGCGTCACCCTCGTCGCCGAGCCCATGGTCAGCCCCGCGGTGCTCGAAGCCTTCCCGGGCGCCGTCCGCCTCGTCAGCGACCACCGCCTCGACGCGATCTGCGCGGACGACCCGCTGCTCGGGCGCGAGCGGGGCGAACTCGAGCCCGGCGCGACCGTCGCCCACCTCTCCTACGAACTCGCCCGCGCCCTGGGGTGCGACCCGGTCGTCCTCGTCGGACAGGACCTGGGCTTCACCGACGGGCAGTACTACGCCGCCGGCGCCTCGATCCACCGCGTCTGGGCGCCCGAGCTCAACCCCTTCCGCACGCTGGAGATGTTCGAGCACGAGCGCATCGTGCGCATGCGGCACCTCCTGACCCGAACCACCGACCTGCTCGGCCGCCCGATCTACACCGACGAGCAGATGCACTCCTACCTCACGCAGTTCGAGCAGATGTTCGCCCGCGACGCCGCCCGCTCGCTCTCGACCATCGACGCGACCGAGGGCGGCGTGCGCAAGGCGCACACCACCATCGCCACCCTCGCCGAGACGCTCGCACCCTTCGCCTCGCTCGACCCGATCGCGTGGCCCGAGACGCCCGAACCGCCCGCCCGCGCGCGCTCGATCGAGGCCCTCCGTGAGCGTCTGCGCTCGGTCCGCCGCCAGGCGTGGCGGATCGGTCGTCTCTGCCGCGAGACCGCCGACCTGCTCGACGCGATGCTGACGCACCACGGCGACCACCGCCGGGTCAATGAGTTGATCCGCAAGACCGAGCCCCTGCGCGCCGAACTCGACACGCTCGAGCCCGGCTACACCCTCACCCGGTTCCTCAACCAGGCCGGGGCGCTCAACCGCGTCCGCGCCGACCGCTCGCTCGCGCTGCAGGAGACCGAGGACAAGCTCGAACGCCAGCGCGCGCAGATCGAGCGCGACCAGCGGAATGTCTCGTGGATCGGCGATGCGTCCGACGAACTCGGGCGGCTGCTCGACGACGCGATCCGCATGCTCGGAGGAGGCCCGCGCCTGACCCGCGACCGCGCCGACGACGCCGACGCACGCCCAACCCCCGCCAGCGCCGCCCCCCGCCGCCGACGCGTCGTCGCGCTCGTGCGTGCCGATCTCGACCGCTCCGGGATCGGCTCGGCCCGCGACCTGACGCTCGCGATCCGCGGCGAGGCGTCGATCCTGGCGCACACGCTCGACCGCCTCGACCGCTGCCGCGAACTCGACGACATCGCGATCGTCACCGACCAACCGGAGCGCGTGCGCACGCTGCTGGGCGGTCGCCCCGAGCGGCTCGGCGTGCGGATCATCGAGGCGTCGCGCGGTCGGCTCGACGACGCCTTCGCCGCCGCCCGCGCCGCGGGACCGAACTCCTGGCGCGGCTCGCTGGCGAACCTGACCTGCTACGACGAGGTCGCGACGCTTCCGCTCATCGCGCGCACTTTGGGCGACCTCGACGCCGATGCCGCCGCTCTGGTCGGCGGCGACTGGACGCTCGTCCACCCCGCCCTCGTCGACGAGACCGTTGCCCGCTACCGCGAAGCAACCGAACGGCATCCGCTGACCTTCTCGCAGGCCGCGCCCGGGCTCGGGACCTGCGTCGTCGACCGCACCCTCGCCGGGTCACTCGGCAGCCAGATCGCCGGCGCGGGCCCGCTCGCCTCGATCGGCGGCACCCTGGGGTACCACCCCTCGTCGCCCCGCTCCGATCCGATCGCCAAGAGCCACTGCGTGCAGGTCCCGCCGAGCGTGCGAGACCTGGCGATGCGGGTCGTCGCCGATGCGCCGCGGCGCGTGCGCGCGATCGCGTCGTTCCTCGACCGCTTCGGGCGCGAACTCGATGCGATGGGCCCCGAGCGGCTCGCGCGGGCGCTCGCGTCGCACGCGGCGGGTCTCGCCCAGTCCGTCCCCACGCACCTTGAGCTCGAGCTCTGCACCGGGCGGGTGTCCTCGGGTGTGCGCTCGAGCTGGCTCCGCGGGATCGCCGAGCCTCCCGAGCGGGCGCCGATCTCGATGGAGGATGCCGAGCGTGCGATCGCCGACGCGGCCGACCTCTCGCCCGACCTGTTCGTCACGCTCGGCGGGGCGGGCGATCCGCTGGCGCACCCGCGCTGGCGCGACATCGCGCGGCTCGCGGCGCGGAACGCGGCGGCGGTCCACCTGCGGACCGACCTGCTCGCGAACGCCGAGACGCTCGCGTCGCTGGCGCGCGCGCCGATCGACATCATCAGCGTCGATCTTCTCGCCGACTCGCGCGAGACCTACGCCGCGATCACCGGCGCCGACCGCTTCGACGAGGTGCTCGCGAACCTGCAGGGCCTGATCGAGCAGTCGCGCCGCGGCGGGTTCGGCACTCCCTGGATCGTGCCGCGCATCACCCGCTGCGACGCGACGCTCGGGGAGATCGAGGCGTTCTACGACCGCTGGCTGTCGCGCTGCGGCGCGTGCGTGATCGATGCGCTCCCGCGCCCGATCTTCGGCGAGCGGATCGCGCCCCTTCCCCTGCCCGCGGGCGTGCGCCCGGGGCGCGGGCTGATCCGCGTGCAGAGCGACGGGTTTGTGGTCGGCGACGCGATCGCCGAGCCCCTCGGGCCGATCAGCGCCGAACCGATCGAGAGCCTGTGGCGGGCGATCCGCCCGGGGACCGATGCCACCACCACGCAGGAGCACGCGGCATGAGCGCACAAACAACCGAACCATCGCCGCCGAACGGGACCTCACCGCGGCGCGCCACGGCGATCGTGCTGGCGCGGGCCGGCTCCAAGGGTGTGCCGGGAAAAAACACCGCGCCCGTCGCGGGCTGGCCCTGCATCGCGTGGACGATCGCGGCGGCGCAGCGGGGCGCGACCCGCGTGGTCGTTTCGACCGACGATCCGGACGCGGCGCGCATCGCGATGATGATGCGGGCCGAGGTCGTGCAACGGCCCGGCGAGCTGGCCGACGACCGCGCAACCATCGACGACGCGGCGCGGCACGCGGCACGCGCGATCGAGGAGCAGGCCGGCCGACTGCTCGACGAGCCCATCGTGATCCTCTACGCGAATGTCCCGGTGCGCCCGGATGATCTCATCGCGCGCGCGATCGACCGGCTCACCGCGACCGGGTGCGATTCGGTGCAGAGCTACTGCCGGGTCGGCAAGCATCATCCCTGGTGGACCGCCCGCGTGGATGAGGAAACGGGCGCGGTGCGCGCGTGGGAGGGCCCGCTGCTCAACCACGGCGTCTACCGTCGGCAGGACCTGCCCCCGGCGTTCGTGCCCGATGGGGGCGTGATCGCGCTGACCCGCGCGGCGCTCATGCTCGGCGTGCCGGGCGTTGAGCCGGGCCCGCACGCGTTCTTCGGGCGCGACCGGCGCGGCATCGAGACGGGCCCGGGCGAGGTCATCGACATCGATGCGCCGATTGATCTCGTCGTCGCCGACGCGGTGCTCCGGCGTCGGTTGGCGGGGGGAATGAACGCATCGGGCGGCTTTGCGGCGTGAGCGCGCGCGGGGCGACCATGCGTGTCGGTGCGGGGGTCCGGGAGCGGATCGTCGGGCCGGGCGAGCCCCCGTTCGTGATCGCCGAGTTGGGCGTGAACCACGACGGTTCACCCGAGCGCGCGCTGGCGCTGGTCGATCTCGCCGCCGACGCCGGGGCTGATGCAATCAAGCTGCAGTTCTTCGAGACCGATCGGCTGATGTCGGGCGCGTCCAGGCTCGCGGCGTACCAGGTGCACGCGGGTGAAACCGACCCGCTCTCGATGCTGCGTCGGCTGGAGATGCCGATCGGGGACCTGGAGCGGATCGCCGAGCGTGCGCACGCGCGCGGGTTGTCCGCGATCCTGACGGTGTTCAGCACCGAGCTTGTGCCGATCGCCGAGCGGGTGGCGTGGGACGCGTACAAGTCGGCGTCGCCCGATGTCATCCACCGCCCGCTGCTCGAAGCGATGGCGGGGACGGGTCGGCCGCTGATCGTCAGCACCGGGGCGGCGACGGGGGACGAGGTGGCGCGCGCGCGGGCGTGGCTCGCCGAGGCCGTCGGTCGGCTCGCGTTCCTGCACTGCATCAGCAGCTACCCGACGCCGCCCGAGCACGCCCACCTGAACATGATCGGCGATGTCGCGCGGTTGGCGGCCCCCTGCCCGGTCGGGTACTCCGATCACACGCCGATGGTCGAGACCGGGGCGGTGGCGCGGGCGCGCGGGGCGACGATCCTCGAGAAGCACTTCACCGACGACCGCACGCGGCCCGGCCCGGATCACGCCGCGTCGCTCGAGCCGGAGGATTTCGCGCGGTATGTGCGCGCGGCCCGGGGCGAGATCGAGATCACGCCGAACGATCGGCTGCTCGGCGATTCGACCAAGCACCCGATCGCGTGCGAGGCGGATGTGCAGCGGGTGAGCCGTCAATCACTGGTCGCGGTGCGCGATCTGGATCCGGGCGAGGTTCTTGCCCGCGCGGATCTGACGGTCAAGCGACCGGGAACGGGCCTGCCGCCGTTTGAGATCGGGTCGGTGATCGGGCGGCGTGTCGCGCGCGCGGTGAGGGCGGATCACCCGCTCGCGGCGGCGGATCTGGTCGGCTGACTTGGGGTAGTCTCCGGCGATGGATTGCTGGCGGGCGATCGCGGAGGACGCGGATGATCGGTGACGGTTGGGACGGCGACCCGGCGATCCGCCCGGGGGAGATCGAGGACGCGGGGCTGGATCGACCGCGGCGGGTGGCGGTGGTGACCGGTTCGCGCGCCGATTACGGGCTGCTGCGCCCGGTGATGCGCGCCATCGCGGCCCATCCATCTCTGGAGTTGCTGACGATCGCGGCGGGGTCGCACCTGGTGCTGCCCGGGCTGACCTTTCGCGATGTGAAGGCCGACTTCGAGATCTTCGATTCGATCCCGATGCAGACCGCGGGGCGGACCGGGCGGGCGGCGGATGTCGAGGCGATCGGCGCGGGCGTGTCGCGCTTCGGGCGGAGCTTCGAGCGGATCGCGCCCGATTGGGTCGTGGTGCTGGGCGATCGCATCGAGGCGTTCGCGGCGGCGACGGCGGCGGCGATCGGGGGGCGGGCGCTGTGCCACATCCACGGCGGCGACCGGGCCGAGGGCGTGAGCGATGAATCGATGCGGCACGCGATCACCAAGCTGGCGCATTTGCACTGCGCCGCCACCGAGCGGAGCGCCGAACGGATCCGGCGGATGGGCGAGCGGGCGGAGATGGTGCGCGTGACCGGCTCGCCGGCGATCGACGAACTGGGCGCGATCGAGCCGATGGACGACGACGCGTACGCGGAACTCGGGTCGCCCGACACGGTGGTGCTGTTCCACCCGATCGGGAGGCACGCCGAGGAAGAGGAGTCGGCGGCGTGCGCGATCCTCGAGGCGGTGCGCGGGCGGCGGGTGGTGGCGCTGGCGCCGAATCTCGACCCCGGGCGGCAGGGGATTGTGCGGGCGCTGCAGCTCTCGGAGGTGCGGTCGATCGAGCACCTACCCCGGTCGCGGTTCGTCGGGCTGCTCAAACGCGTGGCGGCGGCTGGGGGCGTGCTGGTGGGCAACAGCAGCGCGGGGCTGATCGAGGCGTCGGCGCTGGGGGTGCGGGTCGTCGATATCGGCGATCGGCAGGCCGGACGCGAGACGCCCGAGGGCGTGGTGCATGTCGCGCGCGAGCACGCCGACGCGATCGAGGGCGGCATCCGGCGAACGCTGACGGCGGAGATCGGCTCGGCGGGGCATCCCTACGGCGACGGGCGCGCGGGGGCGCGCATCGCCGAGGCGCTGGCGGGGATCGACCCGCTCGATACCGGGCTGCTGCGGAAGCGCTGCGTGTATTGAGGGGAATGCACCACGGAGACACAGAGGGCACGGAGACGGCACCGAGCGAGATCGGGGACGCGGGACTCGCCAAAGGTGGCATGGTGCGGGGAGCGTCGCGCCAAAGGCCATGGAGCGGGGTGCGGGATCGACGAGCATGGCCCGTCCGTGGCCTTCGCTTCGCTCAGACCACGGCACCGCATGCGCGGGCGTCGGGTGTGGGGGCGGCGGGCTTACGCAGCGAGGCTGGCGGCGTATCGGATGCCCAGGCGGTACTGCCCGTTGATCTTGTCGCAGCGAGCAACGGTGCCGACGAGGTGGGGGAATCGCCCGCCATCGCGGTAGAGCTCGATGGTCTCGCCGAGTTCGACCGGGTTCCTGGCGGTGGCGCCGAGCCCGCCGAGGCTCGCGTCGCGGAGTTCCACGGGCATGAGGGTGCGCCAGCCGGTTTCGGAGCGGATCGCCAACAGGGCCGAGCCCGCGGCCCGGACGCGTGTGGAGTTTCGGCGGTCGAAGGGGAGGGGGGCGGGCGGCGCGGTGCCGACGGCTCCGGTGTCGGGGTTGCCGAGCATGGCGGGTCTCCGGGTCTGGGGCGACGCGGGCGCGTCGCGGCTTGCCAGACTCATCGACCGGTGATCGGACCCGCTTCATCCCGACCGGCGGGGCGCGGGGCAATGGCGGGCTCAGGCGTGCGGCTGTCCCTCGAATCGGCGGGCGAGGAGGAACGCGAGCTCGAGCGACTGCTGGTAGTTCAGGCGCGGATCGCAGAGCGTGCGGTAGTTGGTGGAGGTCAGGTCGTCCTCGGTGACGCCGGCCGCTCCGCCGAGGCACTCGGTGACATCTTCGCCGGTGAGTTCGAAGTGGACGCCCCCGAGCGGGCGCCCGGCGGCGGCGTGGACCTCGAAGGTCTGCTCGAGGTCGTCGAGGACGGCCGAGAAGGACCGGGTCTTGACGCCGGTGGAGGTCACCTCGGCGTTGCCGTGCATCGGATCGCAGACCCACAGCGCCCGGCGCCCGGCGGCACGGACGATCTCGACGAGCCGGGGGAGGGCGGCCCGGACATTCGCCGCGCCCATGCGCGAGATGAGGACGACCTTGCCCGGCTCGTTGGCGGGGTTGAGGCGTTCGAGCACCTGGACGAGTTCGACCGGGTCGGCGTTGGGCCCGACCTTCAGCCCGACGGGGTTGCGCACGCCGCGGAAGAACTCGACATGCGCGCCCGACAGCGAGCGGGTGCGTTCGCCGATCCAGGGGAGGTGGCAGGAGAGGTCGTACCACCCGTCCCTTCTCGGGACGGTGCGGGTCATGGCCGATTCGTAGTCGAGGTTGAGCCCCTCGTGGCTGGTGAAGAACTCGACGCGGGAGAGGTCGTCGACGCTCTTCTCGCCGAGCGCTTCCATGAAGCGGAGGGCATCGGCGAGTTGGCGGCTCATGGACTCGTAGCGGGCGCGTTCCTCGGGGGTGAGGCTGGCGCGGCTGAAGAAGCTGAGGTCCCAGTACTCGGGGTGGTGGAGGTCGGCAAAGCCTGCGTCGCACAGCGAGCGGATGAAGTTGAGGGTCATCGCCGCGTGCTGGTGGGCGCGGACCATCAGGTGGGGGTCCGGCGTGCGTTCGGCGACGGTGAAACCGGGGCGATTGACCATGTCGCCGAAGTAACTGGGGAGCGTGACCGAGGAGCCGTCGACCTCGCGGGTCTCGGTGGGGCTCGAACGGGGCTTGGCGTACTGCCCGGCGAAGCGCCCGACGCGGACAACGGGCTTCTTGGAGGCCTGCACGAGCACCAGCGACATCTGCAGGAGGATCTTGAGCTTGTTGGCGATGGACTCGCTGGTGCACTCGTCGAGCATCTCGGCGCAGTCGCCGCCCTGGAGGACGAACCGGCGTCCTTCCTCGGCGTCGGCCAGCAGCCGGCGGAGTTGCTCGATCTCCCACGAGGTGACCAGCGGGGGGAGCCGGCGGAGCTTGTCGAGCGCGAGGGCGAGGGCCTCGGGATCGGGGTAGTCGTACTGGCGCGCGCCGGGGCGGGCGGCCCAGGCGTGGGGCGTCCACGGGGCGGGCGAGGTGTTCGAGGTGGTGCTGCCGTTGGTTCGCATGATCGAGCCGGAGATTGTTGCGCCGCCGGGGACGGGATGTGAAGTCAATCGTTCGGCATGGGGCTTGTGAGCGCAGGCAGTGCCAAATTTGTTGCAAAAAGTAATCCGGGGGGGCTGAACGCCCGATGGCCGATTCCGTCCGTGCAGAGAACGCATGGACCGGGATGGTCTCGGTCCTCGGCTGAGCACGGAAGCGCAGCCCCCCGATCCGGGTTCGCCGGCTTGTCGGGGAGGATCCACGGAAGGTCAGCAAGGAGCTTCGATATGCCCACCAGGACCACCCGCTCGAGGACGACCACCCGCAAGCACGCGGCCCGTCCGAGCACCAAGACCACCACCAAAACCAACAAGACCAACACCACCAAGAAGACCCGCAAGCCGGTCGCCCGCAAGACGACCACCAAGAGCACCACCAACCCCACCGCCCGCAAGAGCACGACCGCTCGCAAGCCCGCGGCCCGCAAGACCACCACGACCGCCAAGAAGAACTCCACGGCGCGTCCGGCCGCTCGCAAGACCACCACCACGGCCCGGAAGACCTCCACCCGGACCACCACCGCCCGGACGACCTCGCCGCGCACCAGCGCCCGCAAGTCGACCACCACCACCGCCCGCAAGAGCACCACCGCTCGCAAGCCCGCGGCCCGCAAGACCGCCACGACCGCCAAGACCTCCACGGCGCGTCCGACCGCTCGCAAGAGCAACACCAAGACGAGCACCGCTCGTCCGACGGCCCGCAAGAGCCGCCCCGCCGCCCGCAAGAGCACGACCACCGCGTCGCGCACCCCGGCGGCCCGCAAGAACGCCACCCGCAAGAACTCGACCCGCAAGACCAACACCGGTCTCCGCCTGGTCGGTTCCAAGACGAGCAACGCGACGCGCAGCACCAGCCGTCGCCGCGCCGCCTGATCGCGACGCACACGAGAACAGGAGCCGCGGCCACACGGAGGTGCCGCGGCTCTTTCGCTTTCTGAGAACTCGGCGAAGAGGCCCGAGGGAGAATCACCACCGAGGCACGGAGGGAGACAAGGGCCCCGGATGGCATGGACTGAGGAGCATCGCGACGAAGACTATGAAGTGGGGCACCTGATCGACGGGTGTGGCGCGTTCGTGGCCTTCGCTGCGCTCAGACCACGGCACCGGACATCGGGCTGGACATCGGGGCGGACATCGACCTGGCCTCGGCAACGGGGCGCGATCAAGCCGGGGCGGGCTCGCGCGAGAGGCCCTTGGACTCCAGATGGGCCGCGAACACATCCTCGTGCGTCTGCCAAAACTCCTCGAAAGACTTAAGGATCGACCGCTCCTGCATCATCGCGAAGCCGGCGTCGCCCATGCTCCGGCGGAGGTCGGCGTCGGCGATCAGTTCGACGATGCGCTCGGCCCAGCGGTTCGGGTCGTCGATGCTGGCGACGAAGCCCGTGACGCCGTCCTCGACGATCTCCTTGGGCCCGCCCTCGTCGGTGACGACCGCGGGAAGCCCCGAAGACTGGGCCTCCATCACGACCTGCCCGAGGGTGTCGGTGGTCGAGGGGAACGCGAACAGGTCGGCCGACGCGTAGATCGTCGCGAGTTCCTCGCCGTAGCGGTAGCCCAGGAACCGGGCGCCCATGCCTCCCAGTTCCGATTCCATCTCGGGTCGGTAGGGCCCGTCGCCGACGATGACCAGTTCGGCCGAGAGCCCGCGGGCGTCGAGCTTGGCGCGGACGAGGCGCCAGATCGCGGCGAGCTTGGGGAGGTTCTTCTCGACGCTGACGCGGCCGCAGTAGACGACCTTGACGCCCTCGGGCGCCGTGCCGCACTCGGCGTGGTACTTCTTCCAGATCGAGCGATCGCGGCGCTTGGCGTTGAACAGGCGCGTGTCGCACCCGGCCGTCAGCGGGCGGACGCGGTCGGCCTCCAGCCCGAGCCCGGCGACCTTGGGGACATAGTCGGCGCTGCGGGTCAGCACGCGGGCGAACCGCTTGTAGAACAGGCGCATGAACGCGGTCGCCAGGTCGGTCATGATGTGGTCGTCGAAGATGCGCTCGACATACGCCGGGAAGTCGGTGTGGTAGGTCCCGACGACGGGGATCTTGAGCATCGCGCCGGCGAGGCGTCCGACGAGCCCGACGGTGCCGGGCGTGGAGATATGGATCACATCGGGCTGGGCGCGGTCGGCGTGGCGGAGCATCTCGAGTAACGGCGGCATCGCGAGCTCGAGGTGGTTGTACCCCGGCATCTTCGTCGCCACCAGCGGCTTGAAGTTGCGCACATTCGGGCGTTCTTCGAGCGGTATGTTCGTCGAGGTGCAGACGGTCAGGTCGCGACCGGCGGCACGGGCCTCGTCGGCCATGGTGTTGATGAAGCGCGAGACGCCGTTGACATCGCCCAGCGTGTCGGTGAAGAGCATCACCCTGAGGGGGCGTGTCGCGAGCCCGCCCGCCGTGCCGTTGGTGCCGAGCCCGGTTGCCTGGTCGATCTGTTCCACGAACCATCGCTCCTTGTTCTGATGGAACAGGCTGAAAACATAGGGTAGCTGGGCCGCCTGCACGATCGCGTGCGAGAGGAAGTGGTCGACGGCGGCCCGGGCGTCACGCCCCTTGAGCGCCGACGCGAGCCCCGATTGCATGACCTCGCTCATCGCCCGCACCAGCTCGGCGCTGAACGACTCCATCTCCTCGTGGCTGGACAGGGCGCTCCCGTCGTCCCACCGGGCCGGGTCGAGCCTGGCCCGCAGCTCCGGGTGGCGTGCGAGCACCGGGCCGATGGATCGGCGCAGCGCCGCGACCACCGGCAGCGACGCCCGCCGGCGACGCAGCTTCGCCAGCGCGGCATCGAGCACCAGCCGCGATCGACCCGGGGACTTCTCGTCGACGCCGGCGAACCGGATCAGCTTGGCGCGGATCAGCTTCGAGCGGACCGACTTCGGCGTGCCGCGCGACGCGGCGTACCTGGCACCGACGCTCGTGAGCTGGTGGGCCAGCAGCGAGGGATGCCCGCCCTCGCCGCCCGGCTCGCACTGTCCCTTCATCACCGCTCGGAAGAAGTCGCGCGGATCGGTGATCTTCGAGCCGCCGCGGGATCGCACCTGCGTCCAGGTGCGCCCGATGTTGAGAAGGGCGTGGTCGTCCGAGCCACCGGTGCGGGCTTTCTCCCACGCGCGGGGCCAGAGCGGCTCGATGCCGTGCTTGTTGGTCAGGTCGAGGAGACGGCGGGGGGTCAGCGCGTCGAGGAACCGCTCGAGCGCCCCGCGATGCGTCACGGTGTGCGCGCCGTTGAGGGTTTCGAAGCCCTTGAAGAGGATCGCGCACCGCTCGAGGTGCCAGCGCGTCAGCTTGCCGTTCTGGATGTACAGCGGGTGGGCGAGCGCGTGGGGGAGGTCGCGATCCTTGAGCCACTCGGCGAACGCGTAGACATCATCCCGCAGGCGCAGCGTTTCGATCTGCTCGTGCAGGTCGGGCGTGAGCGTCCAGACGAGCACATGCAGCTTGCACCGGTCCTCGGGGAAGCGGACGGTCACCTCCTGCCCGATGACCGTGCCCTGGAAACCCCGCTCGACGAGGTGGAGCGCCCCGGCGATGGTGTCGTGGTCGGTCAGGGTGACCAGGTCCATGCCGCGGGCGCGGGCCTGGGCGTAGACCTGCTCGGGCTCGGAGTAGCTCTCGGGGCAGCCGATGAACCCGAGGGCGGCCGCGGCGGGCCCGTCCGACGCCTTGGAGTGCACATGCGTGTCCATCCGCGTCAGCGTGCCGACGGCTTCGGGGACGGGCGTTTCGGCGCGGGTCGGCGAGCCGACATCCGCGAGCATCACGCGCGGGCGCAGGCGCGACAGCCGGCTCGTCGGCGTCACGGGACGCCCGTCGGCGTCGGCGGTCGGGCTGGCGGTGGGGTCTGAACGCATCCCGGCTCGGCCCGTCATGGGAGGGTCCCCGCAGGGTTCACAGGTCGGATGAGCGCACGCCTGCACCGCGGAGTCCATCCCGCGGATGCGGCGGATGTTACCTCTCATTCGCCCGTTTCCGGGGTCCGTCGCCAGCGGCGGCGCGCGATCTCACGGAGCCTGAACGCGATCCATGCGCCACGCGAACGCTCGGGCCCGATCGCGCCCGAATCGCCAACAAACCCGTGGAGGTTTTCGGTCCCGGCGCGAATAGTCGTGGGAACAATCAATCCGGCGAAGGCGTTCCCCACGAACCCCCGCGAGCAACCGGCCCGCGGGGACGAGCACGACCGAGACCCACGCGGTCTTCCAGAGAAGGAGACTCCCCATGCCCCGACTGAATGTCGTCGATCCCGCCACCGCCGAAGGACGCGCCAAGGAGCTCTTCGAGGGCCCTCTCAAGGGCATGCACGCCAACATCTTCAAGGGCATCGCCAATTCCGGGGCCGCCCTCGACTTCTATGTCCAGGCCAGCGGCGCCCTGAAGAACGGCTTGCTCACCGGGGCCGAGCGCGAGGTCATCCAGCTCACCATCGCCCAGGCCAACGATTGCGACTACTGCCTCGCCGCCCACACCGCGATCGGGAAGATGGAGGGCCTGAGCGAGGACCAGACCGTCGCCGCCCGCAAGGGCACGCTCGACGACGCCAAGCTCGCGGCTCTGTCGAAGTTCGCCGGCACCCTGCACGAGAAGCGTGGCTGGGCTTCCGACGACGACCTCGCCGCCTTCAAGAGCGCCGGCTACACCGACGGGCATGTGCCCGAGGTCATCGCGGGCATCGCCCTGGCGTACTTCACCAACTACTTCAACCACACCCACGACACCGAGGTCGACTTCCCCGCGGCTCCGAAGATCTGACCGCCGCGTTCCCTCGCCCGATCCGCCCGCCACCCTCCGGCCGGGCCGGGGCCCACGAGCGCAAGACAGCCCCGCGTCGGTGAGGCGGCCGACGCGGGGCCTGTCGCAGGGATCACACCGATCGATTCCCCGGCCGGCTCCGCCGCGACCGCGACGAACCCGACTCTCCAGACTCACAATCCCCCGAAGCCTTCGCCAGCCCCTGCTCCCCCAACCCGGGGGGCGGGGGTCGGTCTGGAAGGGCTGAAATGATGGCGCGGGCCACGGCGGCGTTCCGTAGACTCCCGCGATGCCACGCGACCATCTGGCCGTCTTCCCGGGCTCGTTCGACCCGGTCACCTACGGGCACCTCGATGTCATCCGCCGCGGCCGTCGCCTGTTCGATCGGCTCGTCGTCGCGGTCGGGCAGAACCCGGGCAAGTCGCTGCTGTTCACGGCTGAGGAGCGGGTCGAGATGGCCCGGGCGCTGGCCGCCGAACTGGTCGCCGAGGACCCGGACCTGGCGCCCGTCGAGGTGCTGGGCTACGAGGGGCTGACCGTTGACTTCGCCCGCTCGCTCGACGCGACCGCCCTGCTCCGGGGCGTCCGAAACCTCTCGGACCTGACCTACGAGGTCCAGCAGGCGGTCACCAACCGGCAACTCGCCAACCTCGAGACCGCGTTCGTCGTCGCCGGGCAGACCTTCGCGTACACCTCGTCGAGCCTCATCAAGCAGATCGCGGCGATGGGGCGCGACCTGTCGGCCCTGTCGCCGATGGTCCCCCCGCTCGTCCTCGCCAAACTCGAAGAAAAACGCCGGGCCGACCACCCCGTGCTCGCGCGCTTGCGCAACGAGCACGGGGGGGGCGACGCCGACGGATGAGTTTGCCTTGGCTCGCGGACAGACCAACGCCGGAGATCAGCCGCCTTCGTTCTCCGCCGCGGCACTCGACGCGCCGGTCTCGGACTCGACCGGCGCTTCCTCGGCCGGCTTCTCGAGCCCGACGCGCGACGCCTGGTCGCGGATCGCGCCCAGCAGCGCCTCGCCGAGCGTCGTCGCGCCGCTGATCTTGGCCCGCTCGGCGGCGATGTAGTTCGCCCGCGCGGCGCTCAGTTCCTTGATCCGCGCCTGGATCTCCGCCCGCCGACCCGCCGCCTGCTCGACATACTCCCGCTGCTCCTCGATCGACATGTCGCGCATGGGCGCGGGCAGGTCCTCGTCCTTCAGTTCGCCGAGCTTGACCACGCCCTCGCGGATCGCATCAACCAGGTCCCAGCGGGTGTTGCTGTAGAGCGTGGAGGCCTTGGTCTGGGCTCGCTCGGCGGCGACCGCCGGGGCTGCCCCCGCCGCGTTGGCGTCCTGCGCCGTCTGCCGCATCCGCGCCTCCTCGCCCTCGTCGCCGTAGGCGAGGTAGGTCGTGTTCAGCTCGGTGCTGAGCCTTGAGAGCTCGTCGTCCTGCGGGGCGTCGATGTGCGGCACCGCGGCGTTGTGATCGATGCTGGTGTACTCCCCATCCCCCAGCTTGGCGCCGTCGGCCCAACCGGTGTTGATGCCTTCCTCGGCGCTCCCGCAGAAGATCGTGTTGACGATGATCCCGCGCGCGATTGCTTCGGGGACCGAACTCTTGTAATCGACCTCGCCCTGCGTGAAAGGCTCGTTGCCCGCGATCACGATCATCTTGAGCGAGTCGCCCGAGTCGTTCCACGCCAGCTCGCGCGACGCGTCCTGGATGACCCACCCGCAGTATTCGTCCCCGCCGTTGGTCTGGAGCTGGAACAGCTCGGCCGAGACCGCGTCGAGGTCGCGCGTCAGCGGGAGGATCTGGCGCACCCACCCCTCCTCGGCGCTCAGCGAGCTCTTGCCGTACTCGTAGAGAGCGACCTCCAGCACCGGCGTCACGCCGTGGCGCTCGGTCAGAGCCAGCTCGTTGACGATCGACCAGAGCTGCGTCTTGGCCTGCTCGATCAGCCCGCTCATGCTGCCCGAGGTGTCGAGCAGGATCGCCAGCTGCACGACCGGTCGCTCCGGGCGGATCGGCGACGGGCGCACCATCGCGGCATCGTCGGGCTGGATCGTGCGGATCAGCGAGATCTCCGACGCGGGCTGGGCGCCCGCCGAACAGGCGAGCCCGGCGAGCAGGGCGAGCGTGGAAGCGAATCGGGTGCGGGTCATGGCGCGTGTCCTTCCTGAATTGCTTCCCGTCTGGGAAGTGTGTTCGGTGCTCCGCGAGAGGACGCGGGGTCTCGTGACCGCCGTGTTCCCCCGATCGAACATACGAAGCCCAGCGTGCGGCGCGCGCAACGGGTGCGCAACGCCCCGGCTCACCCCCACTCCGGACACCCCCGCCGGCTCCGGTCCCCCTTCCGTACCATCCGTCCATGGACTTCCGGATCGTCAGCATCGGCACCCTCGCGGTGAACACCCTCTGGCGCGAGCGCGAGCCCACCCGCACCGGGCACGCCACCACCTCGCTCATCCGCGAGGCTGGGCGCACGATCCTCATCGATCCGGGGCTTCCGACCGCCGCCCTCGAAGCCCGGCTCGACGAACGCGCCGGGATCAAGCCCGCCGCCGTCACCCATGTCTTCCTCACCTCGTTCCAGCCCGACACCATCCGCGGGATCCAGGCGTTCCCGGACGCGACCTGGTGGATCGGGGAGCGTGAGCGCGAGGGCGTCGGCGTGCCGCTGGCCGCCCACCTCAAACGCGCGCACGAACAGGGCGATCACGAACTGGTCCGCCTGCTCGAACGCGATGTCGCGATCCTGCAGCGGTGCAAGCCCGCCCCCGATGAACTGTGCCCCGGCGTTTCGCTCTTTCCCCTGCCCGGCGTGACGCCCGGGCTCACCGGGCTGCTGCTCGCCGAGCACCGTGCGACGACGCTGATCGCCGGCGACGCGATCGCGACGCGCGAGCACCTCGACAAGGGGCAGATCCTCCCCCACCACGCCGACCTCGAGCAGGCCCGCGAGTCGTTCGCCGAAGCCGTCGAGATCGCCGACCTGCTCGTCCTCGGACGCGACAACCTCGTCGTCAACCCGACCAGGCGGCCGTTCTAGACGCGGGGTGATCGTCAACGGCGCGCAAAGTCCACCCCCCTCGAACCGATAACCCGCGATTGTCGAACAAGATCCTTGACCGGCGCCCGCCGCGTCGGCATGCTCTCGATCAGCCGGGGCCCGCGCGGGCCCCATCGGAGTGAACGATCGTGCGTCCGACCGTGAATATGAACGCCAATCCGAATACCCCCCGCACCCGCGGGCGGGCGACGGTGGCGTGCTGACGCGACGATCCCTCACCGGACCAACGCAAGCCCAACCGAGCCCCGTCCCAGCGGACGGGGTTCTTCGTTGGCGTCGATGCACGCCGACCCCGCCCGCGAGAACAGGGCTCCCGAATCGTCAGGAGCTCGAGCATGTGCGGCCTACTCGCCATCGTTGACACCCCCGGGCACGCCGGTGCCGCCGCGTCCCACGCCACCGACGCCCGCGAGCGTCTGGACCGGCTCGCCCACCGCGGCCCGGACTCGGCCGGCTGGTGGATCGGTCGGCACGCGTGGCTCGGGCACCGGCGACTGGCGGTCGTCGATCCGGAGGGCGGTGCCCAGCCCTTCGTCGACGACGGGCTCGCATGGATCGCCAACGCCGAGATCTACAACCACCCGCGTCTCCGGCTCGACCTGGGCGTGCACACGACCACCGGCTCGGACTGCGCGGTCGTCGGGCCCGCGTGGCGCGCCTTCGGCGATCATCTGGGCGACCACCTCGACGGGCAGTTCGCCGCCGTCTGCATCGACGATGATTCCGGCGCGTGGATCGCCCTGCGCGACCCCGTCGGCATCGCCCCGCTCTACATCGGGTTCCACGGCGACGGGTCGATCTGGTTCGCCAGCGAGATGAAGGCCCTTGTCGACGCCTGCGCCCGCGTCGAACTCGTCCCCCCCGGGCACGCATGGGTCTGCGACGGGCGGACGGTCCGGCGCATCAAGTGGCACCAGCGGTCGTGGGAGGTCGCGCCCCAGCACCTGCGCCCGAGCCCCGGGCAGATCCGGAGCGTGCTGCGCTCGGCGGTGCGCAAACGCTTCATGTGCGATGTGCCCTTCGGCGTGCTGCTCTCGGGCGGGCTCGATTCCTCGCTCGTCGCGTCGATCGCGATGGACCTGGTCCGATCGGGCGAGGCGGGCGTGCGCGGGCCCCTGCACACCTTCTCGATCGGGCTGCGCGGCTCGCCCGACCTCGCCGCCGCCCGACGCGTCGCGTCGTTCCTGGGCACCGAGCACCACCAGTTCGAGTTCACGCTCGACGAAGCGCTCGCGGCCGTCCCGGCGGTCGTCGATCACCTCGAGTCGTACCAGCAGATCCGAACCGGCGTCCCGACCTACCTGCTCGCCCGGCGCGTGCGGGAGCTCGGCTTCAAGATGGTCCTCTCGGGCGAGGGCGCCGACGAGATCCTCGGCGGCTACCTCTACTTCCACAAGGCCCCGAGCCCCGCCGAGTTCCACACCGAGACAGTCCGCAAGCTCACGAGGCTGCACCAGTACGATGTCCTGCGCGCCAACAAGGCGCCGATGGCCCACGGGCTCGAACTCCGCTTCCCGTTCCTCGACCGCTCGTTCATCGACCTGGCGATGTCGATCGACCCGGCCCTCCGCCAGCCCCGCCCGGGCCCGAGCGGACGCATCGTCGAGAAACTCGTGCTGCGCGAGGCGTTCGCGTGCGACGATCGCGCCTGGCTCCCCGGCGACATCCTCTGGCGGCAGAAGGAACAGTTCTCCGACGGCGTCGGGTACGGATGGGTCGACCATCTGCGCGCGCACGCCGCCGCACGGATCGAGTCCGCCGCAGGCCGCGCCCGCTGGGACGCCCGCGCCCTGCGCTTCCCCGAGGACCCGCCGACGACGCCCGAGATGCTCTGGATGCGCGAACTCTTCGAGGAGCGCTTCGTCACCGGGAAAGCCGCCGCCCGATCGCCCCTGGAGACCGTCGGCACGGGGCGCTCGATCGCGTGCTCCACGCCCGAGGCGCTCTCGTGGGATCCGGCGTGGGAGTCGTTCAGCGGGGACATCTCCGGCCGTGCGATCGCCGGCGTGCACGACGCGCCGGATCATGCGACCACGCCGGCGTCGGGCCTCGCACCCGTCCACGCCGCCGAGCCGCGGCCGGAGGTTGCGTGACGCCCGTTCGCCCGCAGGGGCGGGCTACGCTCTGCCCATGCGCATCCTGCTGACCAACGACGACGGCATCCGGGCCCCGGGCATCATCGCGCTCTTCGAGGCGCTCGCCGGGCACCACCCCGAGTTCGACGGCCCGATCCTCGGGAAGGACACGAAGGTCTTCGTCGTCGCCCCCGAGACCGTGCAGTCGGCGACGAGCCACGGCGTGACCTTCCACGAGCCGCTGATGACGCGGGATGTGCAGGTCACCGACGAGATGGCCGGGATCGCCGTCGACGGGCGGCCGGCCGACTGCGTCAAACTCGCGCTGAGCACCCTCTGGCCCGAGCACTTCGGCAAGGGCAACCCCCTGCCTGACCTGGTCGTCAGCGGCATGAACGCCGGCGCCAACGCGGGCGTGAATGTGATCTACTCGGGCACGGTCGCCGCGGCGATCGAGGCGGCGTTCCTGGGCGTCCCCTCCATCGCCGTCAGCCTGCACCTGGGGCACCACCGCCCGCTGTTCGAGGTCGCGTCCGGGCACGCCCGGCGGGCGATCGAGGCGATCCTGCGCTCGGGCCCGCTCGAGCGGCACGAGTGCCTGAGCATCAACATCCCGCGCACCGAGGAACTCCTGCCGCGCGATGTCGCGCGCCCGGGCCCGTTCGGCTCCCGGCTCGGCCCGACCGGGCCCGACGCCGAGGAAACCCTCCCCAGCGACTACGACCCGACGATCATGCCCCCGATCCGCGTCTGCCCGATGAACACGCACGGGCTGATCGACAAGTACGAGCGCCGGGTCAGCCCCAGCGGCGATGTCTACTACTGGGCCGCGGGCGACGGCCTGGCGTTCTTCGAGACCGACCGGGGCACGGATGTGCACGAACTCTTCGACCGCGCGATCACCGTCACGCCGCTGAGCTACGACCTGACCCGACAGGGCGCGATGGGGCGCTGGCGGGATCGGCTTGCCGGGCACGATCGGAAGTAAGCCGACCGATCGCACCAGAAATCGTGGAGGGGACGGTTATCCACGACAACCGACAGCCCCGGCAAGCGGGACGGTGCGCTCAGCGTTCAGTGTCCACGCGCGTGCGCCGATTCGGCTGCGAGTCGCTCCCTGCCATGTAAAAGGCGGCTACATCGTGAGATGCAGCCGCCCGGAGGGAGAAAGAGAGAGCAATCTCTTGAACGAATCTTCTTATCGTGCGGTTCGGACCCGCGTCTGTCAAATTGGCAGCGACTCTTTCACGCCGCGAGCTGGAACGAGTCCGCATCAGTCTCGGCGAGCTTCTTCCGCACCGCCTCGACACGATCCTGTGTCAGGTTCAGCTCATCGAGCACATCCTGGCTGATGGTCGTGTCGGGAAGGTCGGCGCGGAAGGTGCCCTCGATCTCGGCGGCGAGACGGTCGGCGACATGCACGATGCACGCCAGCGTCCGCGACTCAGCCGGGAGCCCCAGCGGGTTGTGGTGATGGCCGGCGACCTGGGCGAAGGTGCGCGGGAACTTCCACGCCTCGCACAGCGCCTTGCCGAAGTCCTCGTGCGTCGCGCCGAAGACCTGCAGCTCCAGCTCGCGCATGTCGTTGACCGGCACGCCCTGCGAGTCGCACCCGGTGCCCTCGAGCACTCGGATCAGCTTGTCGCGGTCGAACTGCATCTCCACGACCATCCCGATCTCGTGGGTCAGCCCCGCGAGGTACGCCTCGTCGCCCAGGCCCAGCTTGAGCTGGTCGGCGATCATCTTGCTCGCCGCGGCGACATAGCTGGAGTGGTCCCAGATGTCCTTGGCGCTGATCTGCTTGGTCAGGTCGCCGCCGCGGAACAGCTTCACAAGACTCGCGGCGATCGCGATGTTCTTCACCGCGTTCAGCCCGAGCATCACGATCGCCCGGTTGATCGAGCCGATCTGACCCGGGAGCCCGTAGAACGAGGAGTTGACGACCTTCAGGATGCGGCTCGAGAGAGCCGGGTCCTGGCTGATCACCTCGTGCAGGTCCTGGGCGGTCGACTTGGGATCCTCGACCAGCTCGACGATCCGGACGGTGATCTCCGGGAGCGTCGCGATGTGGCTGATCTCGCGGATCGCGCTCTGGACGACCTGCTGGCGGGCGTCGTCGCCGGTCGGGGTCTGGCTCATGGTGGTGCCTCTCTGGAAGATTCGGTGCGCCTCAACCATCGGGAGCGCGGGCGCCCGACTTTGCACCCAGCGTCCGAATCGCGCGAGAATCCCCCCGCCCCGGGCGGCTCGCCCCGGGCCCGACCACCCCCCAATTGGGGCCTCCGCTCAGGAAGAACCCCTACCACGCGGCGCGCAGACGCTGGGCCATTGTCTCCAGCGAGTTGGGGATCACCCGGATGTCCCCCACCACCGCCATGAAGTTCACATCCCCCGACCAGCGCGGCACCAGATGCACATGCAGGTGGCTCGGCACGCCCGCCCCCGCCGCCCGACCCTGGTTCACCCCGATGTTGATCCCCTGCGGGCGCAGCGCCGTCTCGAGCGCCCCCGCCGCCCGATCGACCAACTCCCACAGGTGCCGGCGCTCGTCGGCGTCGTAATCCAGCAGCCGGGGCCTCGCCGATCCGAGCGCCACCAGCAGGTGCCCGCCCGCGTAGGGGTATCGATTCAGCAGCACCATCCCGCGGTCGGTCCGCCCGATGACGAGGTTCTCCTCGTCGCGCTCGGGGTGCCTCCAGTAGTCCTCGAGAAACGAGCCGGCGTCGGGCGTCGGGTCGGCGTCGTCGAGCGACTCGATGTACCGCTCCCGCCACGGCGCGTGCAGGGCCGGGCGTCCGGGCGGGGGGGCTCGATGCGCGGGCTGGCGACGGTTCTCGGACACAACCGCAGTCTATCCCGACCCCGATCGAGCCGATGAAACACAAAGCCCGTTTCAAGGAGGCTCCGCGATGAGCGTCTCGACGATCATGACCCAGCCCGTGGTCACCATCGACCTCGACGAGTCGATCCTGGCCGCACGCCAGACGCTCGCCGAGCGGGGCATCCGCCACCTGGTCGTCACCGAGCAGAGCCGCGTCGTCGGCGTCATCTCCGACCGCGACCTGCTCTCGAACCTCAGCCCCTTTCTTGGCACCATGAGCGAGCGCGCGCAGGACCTCAACAGCCTCAAGCGCCGCGTGCACCAGATCATGTCCAGGCGCGTGCGCACGGTGCGCCCCGAGACGCCGCTCGTCGACGCGGCGCTGCTGATGCTCGAGCACAAGATCTCCTGCCTGCCCGTCGTCGACGCGTCGGGGCAGTGCGTCGGCGTGGTGACGACGCGCGACATGCTGATCTGGTCGCTCCGGTGCATGCAGGGCGAGGGACATCCCGCCGCGTGCCGACTCCCGAGCGGGGAAACCCCCGAAGCCGCCGCGTGATCGGTCGCCCCGCGCGCACGCGGGCGTAGACTCCTCCCGCACATCGCGCCCGATCGGGGCGCCCGGGAGGTGATCATGTTCCGCACCATCAGCGTCGGTGGCCGCGCCGCCGCGTCCACGCTCGTCGTCGGTCAGTTCAAGGGCCAGTCGCTCGACAAGCACACCGTGTCGCTCGATCCGGACGGGACGGTCGTCGAAGCCGCCGGACGCGCTGAAGCCACCGGCGAGGTCGGCTCGATCAGCGAGGCCCACCCATGGGAGGGCTCCTACCAGCGCGTCATCGTCCTCGGGCTGGGCGACCAGGACTCGTTCAGCACCCGCGCCCTGCGCAACGCCGCGGGCGCACTCGGCAGGCGCCTCGCGGCCCTCGGGGGTGGCTCGGTCGAAATCAACCTCGAAGGGCCCGCCAAGAGCGCCAGGATCAAGCCCGCCGACGCCGGCGAAGCCGTCGGCGAGGGCCTGGGCATCCTCGCGTGGACCTGCGACGAGTTCCGCGGCAAGGCCACCGACACCCCCAAGCGCCCGCCGCTGACCGTCCGCGGCTCGTCGGCCGACTTCACCAGGGGGCTCAAAGCCGGCGTCGCGATGAGCGAGGGAACCAACCTCGCGCGCACGCTCAGCAACACCCCGCCCAACATCTGCACGCCCGACTACATGGCCGCCCAGGCCCGCAAGCTCGCCCGCGCCACGGGCATGACCTGCACCGTCATCAAGGGCGCCCAGCTCGAGAAGGAGAAGCTCACCGGGCTGATCAATGTCGGGAAAGCCAGCGAGAACGGGCCGTGCCTCATCCGCCTGGAGTACAAGCCCAAGGGCCGCTCGACCGCCAAGCCGCTCGTGCTGGTCGGCAAGACCATGACCTACGACTCGGGCGGTCTGAGCCTCAAGGTCAACAACGGCATGAAGGGCATGAAGCGCGACAAGGACGGCGGGTGCGCCGTGCTGGGCGCCATGCACATCATCGCCACCCACCTCAAGCCCAACCGACCCGTCGTGGCCCTGCTCGCGGCGGCTGAGAACTCAATCAGCGACGAGGCTTACCGCCCCGACGACATCATCACCTTCCGCAACGGCGTCACCGTCGAGGTCACCAACACCGACGCCGAGGGGCGCCTCGTCATGGCCGACGCCCTCTGCTGGGCCTGCGACAAGGAAAAGCCCGGCGCGATCGTCGACATGGCAACCCTAACCGGCGGCGTCGTCGTCGCGCTCGGCAAGCCCTACGCCGGGCTGTGGTGCGACGACGATTCGCTCCGGGGCAAGCTCGAAGCGGTCGGGGAGAAGACCGGCGAGCGCGTCTGGCGCCTCCCGCTGGGCGATGAGTACCGCGCCATGATGCGGAGCCCCATCGCCGACATCCACAACTCCGCCCCCGTCCGCGAAGCGCACCCGATCCAGGGTGCCGCGTTCCTGAGCTACTTCGTCGACAAGAGCATCCCCTGGGCGCATGTCGACATCGCCGGCACGCACGCGGTCGACTCCGACGCCGGGCCCTTCGTCGCCGGGCCGACCGGATACGGCTCGCGCCTGCTCGCGAGGCTCGCCGAGGCGCTCTGATCCGCTCCCGATCCGCACGGGCGCGCCGCCCGGGACTCACCCCGTCTTGCTGGAAGGGGGAAAGTCCCGGGCCTAGCGTGTGCGCACGCGAGAGGGGCTCGGCGGCCCGGTCATCGACCGAACACCCCCGCCGACCGGGCGCCCCGCGCCGAGCCCGCTGCATGCCGGCCCGGAGTAGACTGACCACCGGCTGAGAGACGAACGGCCTCGCGGGCTCGCCCCGCGATCCGGGGATGGAGCCTTGGACCATGGAATATGTCGTCGCGACGAGCGGCCGGACCGGGAGCAACCTCCTCCAGCGCCTGCTGGAGAACAACGGGCTCAACAACCCCCACGAGTGGTTCCACCCGGACCTCTTCGGCTTCCCCCAGTTCGTTGAGCAGGGCGGGTCGGCCGAGGCGTTCCTCGACAAGATGCGGGCCGAGAAGACCGTCAACGGGATCTTCGGCATCAAGATGATGTCCAACCACGCCCGTCAGGTCGTCCCGCACATGGCGTCCGAGGTCGCCGGGCCCGCCGACGCCGTCCACGCCCTCTTCCCGGACGCGAAGTTCATCTACCTCTGGCGCGAGGACACCGACCGCCAGGCCCTGTCGTTCTTCCGCGCCCAGCGGTCGGGCAAGTGGACCAAGTGGGCCAGCGAGAAGGAACAGGGGATCGAGCACGAATACGAGCCGCTGGACCTGGCGTTCATCGAGGACAGCCTCCGCTACATCGAGCGCGCCAACGCGTTCTGGGAGCGGTGCTTCGACAAGTTCGGGATCGAGCCGTACCGCCTGACCTACGAGCGGCTGACGGCCGACCGCGCCGGCGTGGTCGGCGAGATCGGGGAGTTCCTGGGCGTTCCGGTCCCCGACGAGCCCGAGCTGGAGGTCAACATCGTCCGCCAGGCCGACGAGCTGACCGAGCGGTACCTCGAGGAGCTGCGGGCCCACCGCCAGCAGGTCGCCGCCGCCGGCGGCTGAGAGCCTCACCCGCCGCGCCCGGGAGTCCGGGCGGGGAGCGTCACCGCGCATGACCGAGATTGCCGTCCATACCCCGCTGGGCCCCGCGACGCTGGGGCTGTTCCGCCCGGATCGCATGGCGCGGTCGCTCTGGAGCCACCGCGACCTCATCTGGCAGTTCTCGCTCCGCGAGGTGCGCCAGCGCAACGCGGGCACGCAGCTGGGCATCGTCTGGGCCGGGCTCCAGCCGCTGATGATGCTCTTGGTCTACACCTTCGTCTTCTCCACCACGCTGAACATCCGCCTGAGCAACAACACGCAGGAGACCGCCGCCGACTACGCGGTGATGCTCTTCGCCGGGCTCATGGTCTTCCAGCTCTTTGTCGATCCGCTCGGCCGATCGCCCGCGCTGATCATCAACCGCAAGGCGTTCGTCAAGCGCCATGTCTTCCCCGTCGAGGTCCTCCCCCTCACCCTCGTCATCTCCACCGCGCTCTACTCGGGCATCGGGCTGCTGCTGGTCGTCGTCGCCAACCTCGTGATGACCGGCGGGTTCTCCCCCACCATCTACCTCCTCCCCGTCGTCCTCCTCCCGGCGATCCTCATGGCGATCGGGCTCGGGTGGATCCTCTCGGCGATCGGCGTCTTCGTGCCCGACCTCCAGAATGTCACCGGCTCGGTCGTCCAACGCCTGCTCTTCTTCATGACCCCCATCTTCTACTCCGTTGATCGCGTCAACGAGAACTACCGCTGGCTCCTCTACCTCAACCCCATGACCCCCGTCGTCGAGGGCGCCCGCGATGTCATGATCCTCGGCAACCAGCCCGACTGGGCCCTGCTCGGCGTCTGGATCGCGATCTCGCTGGTCGTCTGCCAGGTCGGCTACGCCATGTTCATGCGCGCCAAGGGGGGCTTTGCCGATGTCCTCTGAAGCCACCCACGCCGACCCGCCCCGCGCCGAAGCTCCGCGCACGCCCGCGACCGATCCCGCGCCGCCCAAGCCCGCCGACGCGCCAAAGAAGCAGCCCGCCCCGAACTTCGGGCGCAAAGCCGTCCTCGCCGACATGACCCCCGCGCCCACCGGCGAGACGGTCATCCGCGTCGACGATGTCTCCAAGTGCTACCACATCTACGACAAGCCCCACCACCGCCTGCTCCAGTCCTTCGCCCGCCTCCACGGCAAGCGTTTCCACCGCGACTTCTGGGCCCTCAAGGGCGTCTCGTTCGAGGTCCGGCGCGGCGAAGCCGTCGGCGTCATCGGGCGCAACGGCTCGGGCAAGTCCACCCTCATGCAGCTCATCGCCGGCGTCCTCCGACCCACCGGCGGACGCATCGAAACCCGCGGGCGCATCGGCGCCCTGCTCACCCTCGGCGGGGGGTTCAACCCGGAATTCACCGGCCGCGACAATGTCTTCCTCTACGGCTCCATCCTCGGGCTCACCCGTAAGCAGGTGCAGGAACGCTTCGACGAGATCGCCTCCTTTGCCGACATCGGGCGCTTCATCGACCAGCCCATCAAGACCTACAGCTCGGGCATGCGCGTCCGCCTCGCCTTCTCGGTCCAGGTGCAGCTCGACCCGGACATCCTCATCATCGACGAGGCGCTCGCCGTCGGCGACAACCTCTTCCAGAAGCGGTGCCACCAGCGCCTCAAGGAACTCCGCGAGAAGGGCGTGACGCTCCTGTTCGTGAGCCACCAGCAGGAAGCGATCCGCACGCTCACCACACGCGCCATCCTGCTCCACGAGGGCAAGGTCCGCGCCTCGGGCGATCCTGGCGAGGTTGTCCTCGATTACCGCCGACTCCTCCACGACGAGGAGCGCAAGTGGTACGACACCCGCGCCGAGGCGTACCGCCAGAGCGCCGAGAAAGCCGCTTCCAGGAAGCCCCAGCCAGAACTCACCGTCCACACGCCCGAGGGCACCGAGAGCGTCGCGCCCAACGGCACCCCCGCCGACGACGACGCCAAGTCCTTCGGCGACCGCGACGCCGAGGTCCTCAAGGTCGAGGTGCTCGACGACGCCCGCGATCCCTGCGGCTATTTCTCCCCCGGGCAGACCGTCCTCGTCCGCGTCGCCGTGCGCGTCAACAAGCCCATGCAGCACCTCAATGTCGCGCTCCGCCTGCGCAACAAGGAAGGCGTCAAGGTCTGCTCGTGGGGCACGCTCAACCAGGACATCAGCCTGTGGTCGCAGCGCCCCGAAGCCCCCGCCGACCAGCCCGTCCTCTGGGACCGCTCCTTCGACGCCGGCGAGACCTTCGCCGTCGAGTTCAGCTTCGAGTGCCGACTCGGGCACGGGTTCTACGAGGTCCAGGCGATGGTCGCCGAGGAAAAGGACCGGTACTACGGCGACGAACGCATGCTCCACTGGCTCGACGAAGCCGCCTTCTTCCATGTCAAAGTCATCAAGGACGAGTACTTCTTCGGCGGGGTGTGCGACCTCCAGATGCAGGCCCGCGTCGAATCCTGACATGACCACACCCGACCCGCGCCAACCCGGCCACCTCGACGCGCCGCCCCCCCGCGACGACGCCGGGCGTGTCGACTACCGCGCCATGTACGACGAATACTGGTCCCGCGACGACCGCTGGGGCTCGGATTCATTCGCCGACGCCGACGAGATCGTTCAGGACATCCTCGCCACCTGCGGCGGGGGACGCACGCTCGATGTCGGGTGCGGCATGGGCGTCCTCGTGCGCACCCTCCTCCGCGAGGGCGTCGACGCCCACGGCGTCGATGTCGCCGCCCGCCCCGTCGAGCGCGCCAGCGCCCTCGCGCCCGGGCGCTTCGGCGTCGCGTCCATCCTCGACCTGCCCTTCGAGGACAACGCGTTCGACACCGTCCTCTCGACCGATGTTCTCGAGCACATCGACGAGGACGATGTGCCGCGGGCCCTGGGCGAACTCGCCCGCGTCGCCCGCCGGAGTGTCTTCGTCCGACTCGCGACCACCCCCGACCGCGACCGGCGCTGGCACCTGGCGATCCGCGACCGCGCCTGGTGGGAGGAACGCTTCTTCGAAGCCGGGCTGTCGCGCCACCCGCTCGCCCAGCGACTGGTCTCGTTCGAAGCGATCGACCACGAGCCCTGGCAGATCACGCTGCTGCTGGAGAAGACCCCCGCCATCCAGCCGCCGCGCGGCTTGGATGTGAACCTCGAACGCTACCGCGACATCCCGCGCGAGCGCTCCCGCGCCGCCGAAGCCGCCTCCGAGCGGATGCTCCGAGCCGCGGCGATGACCCGACCGGGCGACACCGTCCTCGATCTCTCCAGCGGGCTCGGCTGGTCGAGCGCCATCCTCGCCCACGCCTCCCAGGCGTCGCGCATCATCGGGCTCGAGGCGCACGAAGCGGTCACCGAAGCCGCCCGCGCCCGCAACGCCTCGGTCGGAGGGCTCGTCGAGCACCGCGTCGGCACGCCGGACGACCTCTCCTTTCTCGCCGACCGCTCCGCGCACGCGATCGTCGCGATGGATCTGTTCGATCAGCTCAGCGACCGCGCGATCGCCGAGATCCGCCGCGTCCTCACGCCCAGCGGTCGGCTGATCGTCGGGGGCCGCCCCGGCGCGCACGCGATCGACGCCCTGCTCGCCCGCCTCGGCGCCGGCTTCCTTCCCGAGCGCGCCTGGGCGCAGCAACTCGGCCGCGACGGCGGCGACACCCCGCGCCGGACCACGCTCCGCTCGCCCGCGCCCGACGGCACGCTCGAAGACGCCGACGACGCCGACCGCGTGCTCGTCGTCCTGGCGCGCGACCCCATCGCCGCCGACAAGCGGGGCTACCGCGAGACCAGCTACCCCGATCTCTCCGCCGTCGAAGGCTTCCATGTCGGCAACTACGCCCGCGACCACGACAACCCCTGGCTTCTGCCCGCGATGATCTCCATGGGCATGCGCTCGCCCGAACGCACGCTCGTCGAGTCGATCGCGACGCGCGCGCTCGAGGCCGCCCGCCCCGGCTCGCCCGACGAGGGGGCGGCCCTCTGCGTCCTCGCCTACCGCCTGCTCGAGGACGCCGACGCGACCCCCGCCGAACTGGCCTCGCTCCTCGATCGCCTCGACGACTTCGACCAGCGTGCCGAGGACTCGCCCCACGGCTGGCGCTGGCGCATCAGCAACCGCTACGCCCGCGGGCTCCTGCTGCTGGCGCGCGGCGAGCACTCCCCCGCCCGCGACGCCTTCCTTGCGTGCGCCGAGCTCGATGTCCTCCGCTTCAGCCCGCTGCTCGCGAGCAAGACCTGCGACGCGCTCTTCCTCGCCGGGCTGATCGACGCCGGCGCCGGCGAGCGCGACGCGGCCCGCGCGCACTGGCGCCGCGCCCTCGACGAGGCCCACCGCGTCCTCCACGCCGACTGGCTCAATGTCTGGGGCGATCCCGACACGCCCATGCCTTTCGGGCTCCCGGACCTCGCCACGCTCGTCGAACTCGCGTCGCGCTGCGCCAACGCCCTGCTCTGGCTCGACGACTGGGACCGCCGACCCGGGCTCGCGTGGACCAAGTCTCATCACCGCACGCTCGCCGATCACCGCCGACGCGTCGAACGCCTCACCGAGATCCGCACCTGGCTCGACCGCGAGCGGGGGCGCCTCCGCACCGCCTACCAGCGCCAGCGCGACCACACCGACAAGCTCGCCGCCCAACGCGACGCCCTCCTCGAAACCCGCACACGCCTGGAGGAACGCCTCGACCACCTGCAGCGCACGCTCGATCAGCGGGCCGAGGCGCTCGAACAGCAGGGCGCCACCATCGACCGCCTCTCGGCCGCCCGCGAGGAACTCAAACGCTTCGCCGACCGCCAGGGCGAGACCATCGCCGACCTCCGCGGCACGATCGCTTCCCTCACCTCCCGCTTCGACGAACTCCGCGCCGCCAACGAGGAACTCCGCGCCCGGCTGCACGCCTCCTCCGGCGCCACGCGCGGATCGGTCGAAGCCCTCCGCGCCCGCCTCGAAGCGAGCGAGCAGGCCCGCCGCGAACTGCTCGACGCGATCGAACGCAAGGACGACGCGATCGCCTCCCTGCGACAGCGGCTTGAATCCGGCGACGCGATCGCCCGCCGGGATGACGCCATCGCCCGACGAGACGAAGCCATCGTGCGCCGCGATGAAACGATCGCCGCCCTGTCCTCGCGCATCGAATCGCTCGCAAACGAACTCGCGTCGATCCGCGCCGGTTCGGGCGATGCCATCGCCGCCCACCGCCAGATGATCGAGCGCCTGCAGTCGGCACTCGATGCCTCACAACAGGCCCGGGCGTGGCTCGAATCGCAGCGCGACGCCACCCGCGAGCGGGCCGACCGCCTCGCCGAGCGCCACCCCGCGCTGCTCGAGTCCATCGATCGGATCGGTCGCGCCAACGAGACGCTCCGCGAGCAGATCGATCGCCTCGCGAGCGCCAGGGAGTGGCTCGAGCGTCAGCGGGCCGCCGCCGAGGAACACGCGGCGCGTACCGCCGAGCACGCCGCCGCTCTCGCCCACGCCGCCGAAGCGCGTCAGCAGCAGGTCGAGCGCCTCCACGAACTCCTCGCCCGGCGGAACGACGAGCACGCCGCGCTGCGCGAGCGCCTGGGCGAAGCGGGCGAGCGGATCAGGCAACTCGCCGCCGCGCTCGCCGAGCGGGACCAGCGCCTCGCCGCTTTCGCCGCCGACGCGGCCCGCGTGCGCGATGCGCTCCGCTGGAACGCCGAGCAGCGCCGGTCGCTGCTCGCACGGCTCGAATCAACTCACGAACACACCCCGGCCGCATCGGCCGAACGCGCGGGCGATCCCAACGATCGACCCGCATCAACCACGGACGCTCCCGACACGCGGGCCGAACCCGCGCGGGCGTCTGATCTATGATCTCGGCCCGGGCCCACGAGCCCCGGTCTCACGCTGACGGAGGGAACCAGCGGTGATCGACCCACGCAACCCGGACTTCTCCTGCCCGCCCGGCTCGCCCGGACGCCCGCCGTTCGGGTACGCGCCCGCGCGCGAGACCGACGCGCCCCCGTCGGTCACCATCGTCACGCCCTTCTACAACACCGCGCCCGACATCTTCGAGGAAACCGCGCGCACCGTCCTCGCCCAGTCGCTCCAGAGCTTCGAGTGGCTCATCGTCAACGACGGCTCCACCGATGCCGACGCCCTCGCCGGGCTGGCACCCTACCGCGACCGCGACCCGCGCATCCGCGTGATCGACCACGAGGTCAACAAGGGCCTGAGCGCCGCGCGCAACACCGGCTACACCGCCGCCCGCAGCGAACTGGTCTGCATGCTCGATTCCGACGACCTCATCGAGCCCACCTTCCTCGAGAAGTGCGTGATGTACCTCCACGCCCACCCGGGCGTCGGGTTCGTCAAGGGCTGGTCCACCGGCTTCGGGCACCACGCCTACCTCTGGAAGCACGGCTTCCACAAGCCACGCCGCTTCCTCTCCATGAACAGCGTCGATCCCACCTCCGTCGTCCGCAAGCGCGTCTGGCAGGCGGTCGGCGGATTCGACGAGACCAACCGCGGCGGGCTCGAGGACTGGGAATTCTGGCTCGCCGCCGCCAGCAAGGGACACTGGGGCAACACCATCCCCGAGTACCTCAACTGGTACCGCAGACGCGGCAACCACGGCTCGTCGTGGTCCAACTGGGACCAGGGCCCCAACCAGACCGGCTTCCACGACAAGCTCAAAGCCAGGTACGCCAACCTCTGGGAAGACGGGTTCCCGCGCATCGCCCGCACCTGGCACCAGCCCATGGAGCCGCTGCGCCTCGACGCCCCATTCACCAACCCGCTCGAGAAAATGGCCCGCCGCCTGCTCATGGTCGTCCCGTGGCTCCGCATGGGCGGCGCCGACAAGTGGAACCTCGACCTCGTCCGCCAGCTCACCGAGCGAGGCTGGGAGGTCACGGTCGTCGCGACCAACCACGCCCATCACACCTGGCTCCCGGAGTTCACCCGCTACACGCCCGATGTCTTCCTGCTCGAGCACTATGTCGACCCGGCCGACATGCCCTGGGCCCTGCGCCACCTCATCGACTCGCGCCGCCCCGACGCGGTGCTCGTCACCAACTCCGAGCTCGCCTACCACCTCCTGCCCGCGCTCCGCACCGTCTGCCCCGAGCCGGCGTACCTCGACTATGTCCACATGGAAGAGGAGTACTGGAAGTCCGGCGGCTACCCGCGCTACGCCGCGGGCACGCAGGAACTGCTCGATCTGAACATCACCGCCTCCGAGCACATCAAGCACTGGATGATCGACCGCGGCGCCGACGCATCGCGCATCGAGTCGTGCACCATCAATGTCGACCCCGAGGAGTGGAAGCCCGACCCCGACCGCCGCGCCGCCACACGCGCCGAACTGGGCCTCGGCGACGAGACCCCGCTCATCCTCTACGCCGGTCGGCTGTGCGACCAGAAGCAGCCGCTGGTCTTTGCACGCACGATGAAGGAACTCGCCAAACGCGCCGACGACGCGGGCGTCGACTTCCACGCGATCGTCGCCGGCGACGGGCCCGACCGCTCCGCCCTGACCGCCCGGCTCAAAGCCGACAAGCTCCGCAAGCGCGTCACCCTGCTCGGCGAGGTCGCCCCCGACCGCATGCGCGACCTGATGGCCGCCGCCGATGTCTTCTTCCTGCCCAGCAAGTGGGAGGGCATCCCGCTGGTCTTCTTCGAAGCCATGGCGACCGGCGTGCCGATCGTCGGCGCCGATGTCGGCGGGCAGCGCGAACTCGTCGCCAAGGGCTGCGGCGTGCTGCTCCCCAAAGCCGCCAAGGGCTGCGAACTCGCCGACGAACCCACACCCTACGCCGAGGCCCTGCTCGGGCTCATCCTCGACCCCGACCGCCGCCGACGCATGGCCGACGCCTCGCGCGCGCGCATCCTCGACCGCTTCACCCTCGACGCGATGGGCGCGCGCATGATCGAACTCTTCGACCGAGCCATCGACCTGCACGCCAGCGCCCCCCGCGCCCTCCCCGCCGAGCCGCTCGCCCGCGAACTCGCGACCCGCGGGCTCGACTACATCCGCCTGAACACCCTCAACGAGAACCTCTGGACCAAACGCACCGAGATGCAGCAGGAACTGGCGACCGCCGCCGAGAAACTCGAACGCCTCGAGCGTCGCATCGCCAAGCTCAAGGGCGATCGCCTGCGGCTCCGCCGCAACGCCGACGCCCGCGCCGCCAGGCTCCGCCGCGAACTCGACGACATCCGCAACTCGCGCTCCCACAAGATCGTCGTGCGGCTCAAGTCGAGCCTGCTCTACCGCCTGCTCCGCCCGAACGCCGCCCAGCCCGCCGACACCTCCACCCGCGTCGCCGAGCCCAAGCCCGCACCGGGGAATCGCGCCGCAGCGCCCGCCCGCGAGCGCCCGGAACTCCGCGTGGAGACCACGCCCGCGGCGTCCGAACCGGCCGAACTGGTCTCGCGTCAGCGCTGACGCTTCAGCCGCCCGCGCAGTCGGCTCATCTCATCGAGCAGCGCCTGCGCCACGCGCCCGTCGTCCCCGATGCCGTGCCGAGCGATGATGATCGCCCGCCAGCGGTCATGATTCGGTCGGCCCGTCCGCCGGATGAGCGACCCCGCCCGCTGGCGGTACCGAAAGAGAGCCTCGGGCACGACCGCGAGCGACTCGCGGCGCGCCGCCAGCGCCGCCGAAAGCGCCCAGTCCTCGTACGCCGACATCGTTTCATCGAACCCGCCGACCCCCTCCAGCGCCGCCCGCCGCAGCACCGCGCCCGAGCCCGGCACGCCCGCGTTCATCACCCCCAGCAGCGCCGCGTCGAACGCCACCGGGCACCACCCGCCCGTGATCGTGCCCGGATCGTCGTCGAAGGTCGCGACAATCGGCGCCGCCGCGGCCGCGCCCGTCCGACCGATCGCCCGCGCGCACGATGCGAGCCACCCGGGCATCACCACATCGTCGGCATCCAGGAACGCAACGAGTTCGGTGTCGCACGCTCGCCACCCCGTGTTCCGCGCCGCCGCCAGCCCCCGGTTCTCCTGCCGAACCACGCGCACGCGGCCCGCCCGGTCCAGCGACTCGACGACGCGCAGGCTGTCGGCATCGGTCGAGCCGTCCTCGACCAGCAAGATCTCACGCGGCCGAAGCGACTGCGCTTCGAGCGACGCGACCGCCTCCTCAAGGTGCACGCCGTCATTGAAGTGCGGGATGACGACCGAGACCTCCTCCGCGTCGCGCGCGCCCGGATCGCATTCCCCCCCGGCCGACGAATGACGCTGCATCGCATCGACGACCAGGTCGCGGAGGGTCCAGGGCGTGCGCGCGTCTCCCGCGTGCCGATCTTCCTCGACCACCGCTCGCTCGCACCGGATCGCCGCATCCGCGAACGCACAGCCGCTCGCCCGCGCGCACGCGAGGAAGAACCCCTCGCCGGCTTCATCGAGCACGACGATCTCGCCGATCGGCGCCCGGGCGTCCAGTTCGCGGAGCGCCTCGTAGACCGCCATCGCCCGCCGCTGCGCCGGGCACGCGAACGCCCGCACCCCCGCCAGCCCCCGCCCCGGGCGGATCCGGACCAGCTCCACGCCCTCCGCGCCCCGCTCACCCCCCAGCCCGGCGATGCCCGCCCGCTCCGGGTCGACCCCCGGCGCCAGCACCAGGCTCACCCGCCCGCCCGACGCGCCCTCTGGCCCGCCGACCGCCGCGGCGACCCGCTCGCCGACCCACTCGAGGTACTTCCCGGGCCTGAGACAGACGATCGCTCGATGCATCCAGACTCCCCGGCTCGGACGGAATCTCCGCGGGGCTCGCCCGCCGCCCTCCCGGAGCCCGCCACACCGACCCCGGGCCCGGATCCTATAGTGCCCTCCCGCCGGGGGCCTTGCACTCTCAAAGCCGAAAGGGGACGACTCCGTGCCGTTCACCATCAAGCCCGCCGACGCCCTGGGCGTCGACGCCGACAACACCCGCTACCTCGAGCAGCATGTCGACACCGGCGACCGCTGGGTCCTCAACTTCGGGCCCCAGCACCCCGCGACGCACACCACCCTGCGCCTGGTCATCGAGCTCGACGGCGAGCGCATCGCCCGCTGCACACCCCACATCGGCTACCTCCACTCCGGGTTCGAGAAGCTCGGCGAGCACCTCGACTACAACCAGTATGTCACCATCGTCAGCCGGATGAACTACCTCAGCCCGATCAGCAACGACATTGCGTGGCACCACGCCGTCGAGACGCTCTTCGGCATCGACATCACCCCGCGCTGCAAGGTCCTCCGCACCATCATGGCCGAACTCGGCCGCATCCAGGACCACCTGCTCAACATCGGCGCCGCCGCCCTCGACCTCGGCGCCTTCACCGGCTTCCTCTACGGCTTCAACCCCCGCGAGAAGATCTACGACCTCTGCGACTATGTCTCCGGACAGCGCTTCCACCCGGACTGGACCCGCGTCGGCGGGCTCATGAAGGACCTCCCAGACGAGGAAGTCTTCAAGCGCATGGTCAAGAGCTTCATCCGCGACGACCTCCCCAGCGCCATCCGCGACATCGAGAAGCTCGTCGAGCGCAACCGCATCTTCATGGACCGCACCCAGGGCATCGGCACCATGACCCGCGACGAGGCCATCGCCTGGAGCGTCAGCGGACCCCTCGCCCGCGCCGCCGGCGTCAAGCGCGACCTCCGCAAGGACGAGCCCTACCTCTGCTACGCCGACAACTGGGACGGGCAGGGCGCCGAAGCCGTCAAGTTCTCCGTCCCCATCTGCAGCGACGGGGATGTCTACGCGCGCTTCCTCGTCCGCATCGAAGAGGTCAAGCAGGCCGTCCGCATCATCGAGCAGCTCATCGACAACATCCCCGGCGGACCCGTCGACGCCTTTGCCGACAGCAAGATGGTCAAGCCCTCCAAGGCCGATGTCTACGGCTCCATCGAGGGACTCATCCAGCACTTCGAGCTCATCATGACCAACCGCGGCTGGGAACCCCCCGTCGCCGAGTGCTACGCCGCCCAGGAAACCGCCAACGGCGAGCTGGGCTACTACCTCGTCTCCGACGGCTCCCCCCGCGCCTGGCGCGCCAAGACCCGCCCCCCGAGCTTCATCAACTACCAGATCATGAGCAAGCTCACCGAGGGCCACCAGCTCGCCGACATCGTCGCGATCCTCGGCTCGCTCAACATCGTCGCGGCCGAGCTGGATCGCTGAGCCGGCCCCGGCCAGGAGCTTTGCGCATGCCACGCCCCGTGACGCTCCCGACCACGCTCGCCCTGATCGCCCTGATCGTGCCCGCCTGCATCAGCATCGAGCGGGGCGACACGATCTTCCGCGTCGACACCGCCCACCGCGAGGAAGAGAGCACGCTCCGTCGGGAGCTGTGGCGGGTTGATCGCGCCGCCGAAGACATCCGCGTCCGCTACGGACTTGAGGACACCACGATCGAGGTCATCGTGGGCGACCTCGGCGGGCTCGGGCAGACCTCGCCCGCGCTCTCGGGCCTGGCCGATGTCTCGGGCGCGGTCGTCCACCTCAACAAGCTCATCTTCCTCGAAGAACACCCCGACCTCGACCAGATCATCGAGGGGCTGCTTGCCCACGAGCTCATGCACGCCCTCCATTACGCACGCATGAGCACGCGCGATCTGGTCACGCTCGGCGAGCGATACGACGCGATGATGTCCGATCCCGACGGCCCGCAACGCGAATGGGTCCGCGCCTACGAACGACTCACCGACCTCATGACGATCCGCATGGGCTACGGCGAGTCGCTCATCCACCAGAAACGCGCCAGCGAAGACAACCTCGCCCGCAACCACCCACCCCTCGTATGGGACTTCTACCTCCACGAGGACGAGATCGGCGCCCTGCTCGAAGATCCCGCGGCCCTCGAGCGAGAAACCGCAGCGATGCTCGAAGCCGTCGGGCTGGAAAGCCTCGCTCGCCTGAACGCCGCGCTCGACTGAGCTCGAGTTCGCGTCACGGGATCAAACAGCAAACGCCCCGCCGCAATCGCGACGGGGCGTCGTTGTTTCACATTCTCACGCAACCGCCCGCTTACAGCGCGTCGATCGTGTCGATCAGCAGCGTCGTGAAATCGTTGGGCAGGCTCCCCTTGGCGATCCCGTCGAGCCCGAAGAGCAGCTGGTCCGTCGCCGGGTGCGCCAGGAGCTGGTTCGTCAGCGTGATGTAGTCGGCCAGCAGCAGCGCCGGCACCTGCGTCCGCACATCGTTCACGAAGCCCTGCAGGTCGCCGAAGGTGTACGACGAGAAGGTCCCGTCGGCGATCGCGCGGATCTCGGCCAGGAACGCGTCGGTGATCGCCGTCTCCAGCGTGTCCTGCTGGCCCTGCGGCAGCAGGTTGAACAGGTCGATGAATCCGTCGGCGCTCTCGCCCACGCTCGACCACATCTGCTGCGCCGCGTCGAGCACGATCCACACATCGAACGGCAGGTCCTTCTTGCCCGCGTAGTTCGCGTCCAGCGTGTCGACCACATCCCACAGCGAGTCGGGCAGGTTCACCAGCTCGGGCCGGGTCGAGAGCAGCGGGCTGTGGAAGTCGTCGTTCTCGCCGTGGTCGAGCCACTCGGAGTACTGCCCGCGGAAGAAGTCGAAGCCCTCGTCGCCGAAGACGCGGTCGGTCCCGCGCCCGCCGAAGAGGTCGTCGGTGCCCTTGCCGCCCTCGAGGGTGTCGTCGCCGTTGTTCCCGCGGAGGATGTCCTGCCCGCGCCCGCCGCGGAGGATGTCGATCTTGTCCCCGCCGAAGAGGTCGTCGCGCCCGTTCTGCCCGAGGAGCAGGTCCTGCCCGTCGCCGCCGATCAGCGTGTCGTTCCCGTCGCCGCCGCGCAGCTCATCGCTCCCGTTGCCCCCGCTGAGCCGGTCGTTGCCCTGCTTGCCGATGAGCAGGTCGTCGCCCGGCCCGCCCACCAGGTTGTCGCGCGTGTCCCCGCCGATGAGCGTGTCGTCGCCGCGGCGCCCGAAGATGTTCATCGCCATCCGCTTGCCCAGGTCGTTCTCGATGCGCCCGAGCACCTCGAAGGTGTCGTTCCCGTCGTCGAGCTCGGCCCGCACACGCCGGATGTCGGAGAACAGCTCCCCGTCTGCCACGCCCGGCACGCCGAACACCCGTACCTGGCCGTCCACACCCGTCCCCTCGACCTGGATCGCGTCGTCTCCGGTCGTGCCCGTCAGCCACAGCGTGCCCGAGGGCAGCACCTCGGCCGACAGAAGGCGTCGTGGCTCGAGCCCCTCGAACAGCGCCTCCCGCGGGTCCAAGTTGTTCGTGCGATCACCCATGCGAACCTCCCTGTCGTCAGTCGTCGTCGGTCTGCGGGCACGCGCGTTCCGCCGCCGTGCGTCCGAATCAGTGTCCCCCCGTCAACAGGGAGACTCAAGCCCCGCCCGCAAGTTCGCGCCGGCGGTCCCGTTTCAGTCGGCTTCGGAGCCTCCCACGCACCACATCCAGCCCGCGCGCGCAAAAACCCGGGGCGTCCGACGCCCCGGGCCTTGCAATCCCTCGCACCCGACCGACCCCAACCCGGATCAGAACAGGTCGTCGAACAGGTCCTCGAAGTCCTCGAGCAGGTCGCTCAGCCGATCGTCCAGCCCATCGAGCAACTCGTCGGTGTCGCCGTTGCCCGCGGCCATGTCGAACGCACCCATCAGCGTGTTTGCCACCTCGTTCTGCCCCGACAACGCGTCCTGGATCGTCGTGATGCTGTTGATCACCGCAAACGGCAGCCCCAGCGGCGTCGCGCCCAGCGCGATCTGGAACGCCACCCGATCGATCACGCCCTGCTCGTTGAGCAGCAGGATCTGGGCCCCCAGGTCGTCGCCCAGCAGCCCGAAGGTCTCCTGGTCGAGCGCCACCAGGTCCGCCACCGCGCCCTGCATCGTCTCGGCGTACAGCCCGTACACCTCCTGACCCGTCTGCACGCCCTCCCACACCCGGGCCGGCAGCTGCGCGATCATGTCGCCGTCGACCATCTCCAGGATGTCCCACACCTCATCGGGCAACGCCGTGAGCTGGCCGCTGAACTCCGAGAACAGCTCGTCCCCGTCGCGGTGGTCCATCCACTCGCTCAGGTGCCCCAGGAACCGGTCGGCCCCGATTCCGCCGAACAGCTCATCGAGACCCTCGTCGCCAAAGAGGCGGTCGTCGCCCGCGTTGCCGCGGACCACATCGTCGCCCGTTCCGCCCTCGAGTTCGTCGTCGCCGACCCCGCCGAACAGGTTGTCATCCCCCGCCCCGCCGTCGAGCGTGTCGTTGCCTGTGGCGCCGCGCAGGTCGTCGTCGCCATCGCCGCCGAAGAGCCGGTCGTCATCACGCTGCCCGAACAGCGCATCCGAGCCATCGCCGCCCGAGAGCGAATCGTCCCCCGCCCCGCCGAAGACCCGGTCGTCGCCCGCCTCACCGTTGGCAAAGTCGCGCCCGCGCTGCCCGAAGAGCTGATCGCGCCCCCCGCCTCCGAGCAGGCTGTCATCCCCCGACCCGCCCCAGAGCACATCGCGGTTGTCCCCGCCCGAGAGCGTGTCGTTGCCCGCCCCGCCGCGGAAGCGATCGCGGGTCTCGTGCCCGAGGATCACATCGTCCCCCGCTCCGCCGTTGGCGATCACCTTCATCGGGCGACCGGCCGCATCGAACAGCGCCGTGGCGATCTCGATGGTGTCCGCCCCGCCGAAGGTCTTGATGCGGAGCTGGTTGATCCCCTCGAAGACCGTCCCGTCCTCCACGCCGTCGACGCCGAAGAGCAGCACCTGCCCGTCGGCCTCGCCCGCGGTCACCACGATCTGGTCGTTGTTCTCGGTGCCATTGATCTCCAGTTCGCCTCCGGGCTGGAAGGTCGCCGACAGGAGCTTTCTCGCCTCCAGCGGCTCGAACATCCCGCCAAGGCCCGGCTCGTCGCCCGTTCGCGTGCTTCGCTGCATGTGCTGCCTCCTCCCGGGGTGGATCGCCCGCCACTCCCTCCGTCGGCGGGGCGTTCAGGCATCGGCCCACGCCCGCCCCACCCACGCCGCCGCGCCCTACCCCGCCCCGCTTCTTCGCTTCCTCGCCCGGCACCATCGGCACCACACGCGCCAGAGGCGCCCCCGGGCGCGGTTCGCGGACCGCCGCACACGCCGGCCCCCCCCGCGCCTCCAGCCCGAGAACCGCCGATCCCACTTCGTGCCTGAGCCGCCCGCCGCTAGGCTGATCCCCATGCCGACCCACCTCGCGCCCATCCTTCTTGGAGCCCTCCTCGCCCCGCCGCCGGCACCACCCCCGGCCCGGCACGCAGCCCGGCACCCGGTCATCACCGAGGTCCTCTACGCCGTCCCCCGTACCAACGGCGACGCCAACCTCGACGGCCGACGACAGCCCACCGGCGACGAGTTCGTCGAACTCTTCAACCCCCACGACACCCCCATCAACCTCCGGGGCTACACCCTCACCGACCGCAACCCCGCCGACATGGGCCGCTTCCGCTTCGCCTTCCCCGATCTCGAACTCCAGCCCGGCCAGTTCGCCGTCGTCTTCAACGGGCTCGAATCCAAGTGGACCGGGCCCGTCGGCGATACCCGGCGAGCCCCGCCCGCCCCCCATCCGTGGTTCGCCGGCGCCTGGGTCTTCACCCTCGCCAACGACTCCGACACCACCGGCTTCGGGAACGAGGGCGACTGGGTCCTCCTCTCGGCACCCGACGGCTCGCCCGTCTCCTGCATCCTCTGGGGAAGCCCGCCCGAGCAACCCCCCGCCCGCGAGCCCATCCTCGAACGCGCCCCCGAAGCCCGCAGCGCCAGCATCGAGCGCGACCCCGAGACCGGCACCCTCCGCATCCACGCCTTCACCGACGAGAAGTCCTACTCCCCGGGGCGCTGGGCCGGTGCCGAATCGCCTCCCAACCCCGCCCCGCCCGATTCCCCCTCGGGCAGCCCCGACGCGGGCCCGCCCCGCCGGTGACCCCCTACCATGCCCCGCGGCCGCCCGCCCAACGCGGCGGATCGCCACCCCGAACCTCGACCCACCGGAGCGCCCATGGCGTGGATCACCAAGCAATCGGGCACGATGAAGATCGCCCGCCGCGACGAGCCCTACCTCACCGACCGGATGCGCGCGCACCTGAGCGATGACATCCTCCCGCGCTACGAGACCCGCCACGCCGCCCTCCTCCCGGCGCTGCACCTCATCCAGCATCAGTACGGCTGGGTGCCGCACCAGGCGATGCTCGAAGTCGCCGACTTCCTCGGGCTCCCCCCCGCCGAGGTCCTCGACACGGCGAGCTTCTACGAGGAATACTGGCTCAAGCCCAAGGGCCGACATGTCATCGCCGTCTGCCGCTCGATCGCCTGCGAGTTCTGCGACAGCCGCGCCCTCACCCACGCCGCGATGGAACACCTGGGCATCGAGGTCGGCGAGACCACCGACGACGGCGAGTTCACGCTCATCGAACTCGAATGCCTCGGCGCCTGCGGCGGCGCACCCGCCCTCCTCCTCGACGAAGCCCTCCACGAGTTCTCCAACCCCGATGAACTCATCAAGGGAATCGAAGCGCTCCGCGGCTCCGGCCCGCACGCCCACCACTGAGACGCGCTGACTTGTCGCGACGCACGAGCACCGATCGTGCGCGCTGGTGACGCCGCCCGCGCGCCGATCGCCACGCCGCGGGCCTCGCTTTGAATGAACAAACCGGCGCCGCGACCCGAGCGAGCCCGAACACGGGACGGAATACCGCACCCCGGAGCAGGGTTTGCCTTGGACCTGCGCGTGCCGACGCGCCTGATCGCACCCCGTTCGAATCGCGTTCGCGTCGGCCTCCCTGCGTTCTTCGCTTCTCTTGAGCCCGGACACCCGAATCCAAAGGAGGCACACGCCATGCTTGGATGGGCCATCACATTTCTGATCATCGCGCTGATCGCCGCGCTCTTCGGCTTTGGCAACATCGCCGCCGGCGCGGTCGGGATCGCCAAGATCCTCTTCTTCGTCTTCATCGTGCTCTTCGTGATCGCACTCATCGCCAACGCCGCACGCGGGAAGGCCCCGCCGGCCTGATCCACGCTCCTTCCACAGCAGCAGCAACGAACGCCCACGAACCCCTCCACCAGAAGGAGACACACGCCATGAACAAGCCAACCCTGCGACGCATCACCACGCTCTCGGCCCTCTCGCTGACGCTCGGTGTCGCGGGCCTGACCCTCGCCGCGTGCGAGGAGGACGGTCCGGCCGAGGAAGCCGGCGAGAAGGTCGATGAAGCCGTCGAGAACGCCGAGGAGAACCTCGAAGACGCCGCCGACGAGGTCGACGACACCGCCACCGACATCGCCGACGACATCGAGGACGAAACCGACGGCGGGTGACGCCACCGGCGCGACCACAACCAAGCCCCTTGCCCCTCCGATCCGCGTCGCACGCCGGCGCGGGTCGGATTCGCCCCGATCACGCCACGCGCCCTGCTAGCATCCGCCCGTGAGCGACCCCGACTCCCCCAACCCCCGCGCCACGCCGCCCGAACGCGACGCGCGCGCCGAGCCGCGCCACAACGCATCGCTCATGCGCTCCATCGGCGGGTTCTTCGGGCACATCGCCCGCGCCATCAAGACCCCCGTCGAGGATCCGAACGCCCCGAAGGAAGTCTCCCGCGAAATCGAAGAAGAGACCCGCACCGTCGACGGCAAGAAGATCACCATCCGCCGCACGACCATCGAGGAAATCGAGGTCGAACGCGAAGACGGGTGAAGTGATGGGCAATGGGCAAGCGGGATCAAACGCCGGTGCCGTGGTCTGAGCGAAGCGATCGCGACGACGATCTGCGCGTGAGCACGATCAAGTGACCGAATCCAGCCCGCGAGATCCGGCGCACAAAGAAGGGCGCGCCCCACCACCGGGACGCGCCCCCTGTTCTCATCAGGATCGTCGGCTCTCACCGACGCCGACGCGTCGCGAGCAGCCCGCCCATCGCCAGCAGCACCCCCGCGCCCGGGGCCGGCACGAGGAACACATTCCCCTGCAGCGACACGATGTCGGTGTTCCGCAGCAGGATGTCGCTCAGCCGCGTCGACTCGATCTCGCTGAGCACCTCGCTCAGATCGTCGTCCCAGAGGTAGAAGAACCGGTCGCCGTCGCGCAGCCGCGTGAACTGGTCGATCAGGATCGCCGCCGCCGTCTCGCCCAGCGACGAGCCCGGCATCGCGTCCTCGCTCATCAGCCCGACCCACGGGTCGATCGTGTCGACATCGCCGTAGAGCGCCTCGAGCATCGTCGCCAGCCCGGCGTCCGAGGTGATCTCCGCGAACGAGCCCACCGGCGTGAGCCCGAACTGGGCGCGGATCGTGTTGTAGTCCTGCAGCCCGTGGTCGCGCCCGCGCTGGATGTTCAGGCTCAGCAGGTCCAGCCCGCCCGCGCCGGGAGGCCCGAAGAGCATGTTCCGCACATCATCGACCACGCGCGTGTCGATCGCCTCGGCCTGCTGCTGCGCCAGCCCCCGCACGATCGCGTCCAGGCTCCCCGGCTCGGTCACGATCGACGGATGGAAGAACGCCTGCGACAGCGACAGATGCCCGCCCGCGTACTCGGTGCCGTCCTCGTTGTACCGCTTGAGCTCCGAGTTGAGCATCGTGTGCCCGAGCCGGAACGCCGCGGCGCTGAAGGTCTCGCTGATCGCCGGGTCCACCGACGCGTCGTACGCCGCGTCGCTCGCCCGCGGCGCCGCGCCGCCCAGCAGCGCCGGCAGATACTCGTTGTAGGTGATCGCCTGGATCTCCGCCCCGACGATCTTCCGCGCCCGCTGATACACCTGCTCGTCGCTCCAGCCCGGGTTGTCGCCCGCGATCCGGTCGGCCCAGTAGTTGTGCTCGCGCACGAACACCGTGTGCATCGTCGTCAGCCCCGCCTGCTCGTTGGCGCGGACATCGCCGGCGAGGAACAGCGTCGGACCCGTGCCGCCCGCGTTGGGCAGCCCGCCCGTGTTGTACGGCATCATGTCGCCGGCGCTGGTCGCCAGCCGCCCGCCGACGCCCGTCCGCAGCGCCGCGGCGCGCACCTCGTCCGAGCCGTACACATTCGACCCGTCGATCCAGGTCGAGAGTTCGTTCGCGTGCGTCCGCGCCGAGTCCACGCCCGCGCCGTACTTCGAGCGGTGGAACGGGATCATCTGCGTCCCGGTGCCGAACGGGTCGAACTGCGGGTCGCCCATCGGGACGGCGATCGGCGCGAACTCCCCGCCCTCCTCGATCAGCGTGAAGTCGTGGTCGATGAACTGACCCCACTGCCAGTGCATGCTGCTCAGCGCGCGGTGGTTGCCCGTCTTGCCCCCCTGCACCGCGATCGCGTTGCTGACCGCCCGCGGGTTGGGCCCGTCCATCATCTGCCCGACGCCGTCGTCGTACCGCGCCCCCATCGCCATGCGGATCAGGTTCGTCCCGGCCATCCCGCGGGTGTCGTCGAGGAGGTTGTTCCCCCACCCGGTGATCGTGCGGTCATCGCCCGCCGCCGCCCCCGCCAGCAGCGCCACCGCCGCCGCCGAGACCAGCCCGCGGGCCACCCGCATCGAGACACCCATCGCCGAGTCCTGGCTCATTTCTCTGGTTTCCATCGCATGCCCCCCTTGGGCTTGTGGTGCTCGTGGCCCTCCGAATCCCAGCATCGGAAGCCCCGGCCCCCGCTCTATCCTGCGCCCGAACCGCCCCGAATCCAACCCAGCGCACACGCGGGTGGCCAATTCCGTCCAAACCCCCGCCCTTCCAACGCGCAGCACCCGGACATCCGCCCCCACCCGCACGCCGAACACCCGCGCAATCCCACGCCCCAACCCCGGACCCGCACGCGGTCCAACCCCTAGAATCGCCCCACGCTCACCCCCCCTCTGACCACGCAACCGACAGCCAGCACGAAAGGCTGACACCCGCATGACCACGCGCGACTTCACCGAGAACATGGGCGGCGCCGGCATCCTCACCCGCCGCATCCCCACGCCCCCGTTCGGCAACATCAGCGACCGCCACATCGTCTCCTACGACGAGTACATCAACACCGGCGGGTACCAGGGCCTCCGCAAGACCCTGACCATGTCCCACGACGCGGTCATCGACGAAACCAAGAAGTCCGTCCTCCGCGGCCGCGGCGGCGCGGGATTCCCCACCGGCGTCAAGTGGGGCTTCCTCCCCCCCGTCCCCGAAGGCAAGAAGCCCGGCGACGAGGGCGCCGAGCGATACCTCGCCGTCAACGCCGACGAGTCCGAGCCCGGCACCTTCAAGGACCGCCTGCTCATGGACTTCGACC
>JBICIG010000002.1:0-28754 GCA_043101605.1 Phycisphaerales bacterium JB037 | reverse complement strand
GTCGCGCACCATGCACTTGAGGAAGTGTGCAAACCGGCAGGTCGCGAAGAGATAGGGCAGACGGGCGCCGAGTTGGGCGTTGGCCGACGCATCCGGATCATCGAACTCCATGGGCTTGTTGAGCGACTGGGCACCCATGAAGACCGAGTAGTCCGTGTTCTTCCAGTGGCTCAGCGGGATGAGCCCGTTCTTGGCCAGTTCGGCCTCGCGGCGGTCGGTGATCGCGATCTCGGTCGGGCACTTCATGTCCACCCCGCCGTCGTCGGTCGGGAATGTGTGGACGGGGAGCCCCTCGACCATGCCGCCCGACTCAACGCCGCGGATCCGCGAGCACCAGCCGTAGAGCTTGAAGGCGCGGTTGATGTTGACGCCCATCGCGTAGGCGGCGTTCATCCAGGTGTACTTGTCGTGATCGGCGCTGCCGGTTTCCTCGCGGAAGTCGAACTCCTCGACCGGGTCGGTGTCCGGTCCGTAGGGGAGGCGGCTGAGCACGCGCGGCATGGTGAGCCCGATGTAACTGGCGTCCATGCTCTCGCGGAGCGAACGCCACGCGGCGTAGTCGGTCGCGCCGAAGATCTTGGTGATGTCACGCGGGTTGCTCAGCTCCTGCCAGCTGTCCATGTTCAGCAGGCTCGGGCCGGCCGCGGAGATGAACGGCGCGTGGGCGGCGGCGGCGACCTGGCCCATCCCGGCGAGCAGTTCGACATCCGGGGGGGAGTGGTCGAAGTAGTAGTCGCCGATGAGGCAGCCGTACGGCTCGCCACCGGGCGTGCCGAACTCTTCCTCGTAGAGCTTCTTGAAGATCGGGGACTGGTCCCAGGCCGTGCCCTTGAACTTCTTGAGGGTCTTGCCCAGGTCCTTCTTGGAGATGTTCAGGACGCGGATCTTGAGCATCTCGTCGGTCTCGGTGTTGTTGACGAGATGGTGGAGGCCGCGCCAGGTTCCCTCGAGCTGCTGGAAGTCGTCGTGGTGCAGAATGGCGTTGAGCTGCTCGCTGAGCTTGCGGTCGATCTCGGCGATCATGTGCTCGACAACCTGGAGGACATCGTCGGAGATCGTCGCGGTCCCCTGGAGCGCCTGGGCGGCGAGGGTCTGGACGGCCTCGGCGATCGCGCCCTTCTGGGTGTCGCTCTTGGGTTTGAACTCCTTGTCGAGCAGATCGGTGAGGGGGCTGCCCTCGAACTCGACGCCGGAGACCTGCTGGATTGCCTGCTGGGAATTCTCAGCCATTGGAGTCGCCCTCCCCTTCACCGGATCCGCCCTCGTCGCCCCCGCCCGCCGCCTGCGAGCCGAGCGCCTGCAGCAACTCGGGATTGTTGAGCACCTTGCCCAGCAGTTCTTCGGCCCCCGTCTTGCCGTCCATGTACGACAGCAGGTTCGAGAGCTGCGTGCGGGCCGTCAGAAGCTTGTTGAGCGCCTCGACCTTGCGGGCGACCGCGGCGGGCGAGAAGTCCTCCATGCTCTCGAACGAGAGATCCACGGCGATGTTGCCCTCTCCCGTGAGCGTGTTGGGCACCTGGAACGCCACGCGGGGCTTGGAGGCCTTGAGCCGCTCGTCGAAGTTGTCGACATCGATCTCGAGGAACTTCCGGTCGGCGACGGGCGCCAGCGGGTCCTCGGGCTTGCCCGAGAGGTCGGCCATCACGCCCATCACGAACGGGAGGCTGACCTTCTTCTCCGCGCCGTAGAGCTCGAGGTCATACTCGATATGTACGCGAGGCGCCCGGTTCCGGGCGATGAACTTCTGACTGCTTGCCTTGGCCATGACGGCTCCTTTCCCCTGAATTCACCCCGTGGGGTCCGCTCCCGACCGGACCGCCCGCCCCGGCATCAATCCGGTGGCGCCGACTCTCGTCACGCGTCGCTGTCCGGTCCCTCCCCGCTGATCGCCGTGATTTCGTCCACGGCATTCGGAGAGAGATCGCGGATGATGTCCCAGAACGAACGGGAAACCAGACGCTTCGCCCGCTTGACGAGGAGCGGAACCGGGCTCGAAGGCTCGGTCCGCTCATAGTACCGACAGATCTTGTCGAACGCCAAGAGGACATCCTGGGCACTGTTGATCTCGCCCGACAGCGACGCCGGGCGCCCGCCGCCGCCCCCGCCACCCTCGGCGGGCTGGTCCCCGCCCTCGAGCGATCCCTCCCCGTACCCCCGCCGGGTGAGCTGCTCGCCCACGGTCTCGGTGACCCCCTTGAGGAGCTTGGCGAACGAGGAGAGGTCCGTCGCCGAGGCGGATCCGACCCGCTCGGTCAGCGACCGCTCGAGCGTCTGGGCAAGGTCCGTCGAAGCCATCAGCTGCTCATGGATCGCCTGCAGTTCCTCCAGGGGCGTGTCCTCGAACGCCGCATTGATCGCCGCCGGATCCGCGACGGTCTCCCCGGCCCGGGGATCCAGATCCCCCCGCGAGAGGAGGACATCGCGGTAAGTGAACCGCCCGATCTGGCGGGAGTTGGTCAGGGGTACTTCGCGGATCCGGGACTGGATCCGGTAAGGATCGCCGATCGTGCCGGGTGCCTTGGCCAGCGCGTCGAGGATCATGACCCGCTCGGTCGGGTCGTTGCCGTCGTCGGGATCGAGCCGCGGGAACATCGGCTCCCAGTACTGCTGCACGAGCCCGCAGAGGACGCCAAGCCCGCGGGCGAGCCCGTCGAAGCCCTCGGTGGAGAGGGCCCCCACCGTCAGCACCATCGCGACCCGCAGGTCGTGGGTGCGGTCAAAGAGCTTGATGGCCCGGTTGCGGACATCCCGCCAGTCCGGTTCCTGGGCCTCGGCGACCGTGTCGCCGATGCTGACCTCCTCGCGCCCCTCGGAGAGGGTCATCAGTTCGGTGTACTCGGGGTCGTACTCGAGGCTCGCCTCGCCGCAGGGCGCTTCGGGCGAAATCTCTTTGAGCAGGGCATCGACTTCGAACGAGGCCATCACGCCACCTCCCAAGGGGCAAGAAAAACGCCCCGGCGAGAATGTATCGCGCCGGGGCGGAAAGGACGAGCGTGCGGGCCGAGGGTTACTCGCCGGCCTCGGGCGTCAGGCCCGGGGCGGCCAGGTCGCTCGGGTCGAAATTGACGATCGACTCGAACTCGGCCTCGGTCATGAACTGCGGGCGGGCGTAGGACAGGATCTTGTCGCGCGAGATCCGGAGCTCACGCGGCGAGAGCCCGAGCAGTTCGACCGTGTCCAGCAGGCGGCGGAGCTGGGCGAGGTAGGCCGACGCGTTTGTGTGCTCGGGCGAGAACTCGACGAAGCGGTTGAAGTTCCGCGGGTCGAAGCCCGGATCGCCGCTGGTCGCCTGGTAATCGTCGGCCGCCGCGGCGATCGCATCCTGGATCTCCTCGAGCCGCTGCTCGAGGACGACCTCTCCGTTCTCGTCGATGATCGGGTCGCCGTTCTCGTCGAGCGCCGGGCGCCAGAAGAGGCGGTAGTACTCGTCGATGACCTCGTCGACGAGGCCGAAGTCGAGGCGGTTGCGGGTGATGCGGGCATCGCCCGGGGCTTCCTCGCCCGTGTTTGCGCCGTCGTTGTAGAGCGCGAAGCCGACGATCGAGTCGATCAGCGTGCTCGGGTCGGCGTCCTGGAGGTTCAGGCCCAGCGCCTCGGCGGCCTCGTCGTTGACGGTGCCGACGGTCGTGTCATCGGGCAGGTCGCCCAACTCGCTCGACGCCGCGACCGCCAGGGCTCGGGCGACCGCCGGGTTGTCCGAGCCGATACCGCGGCCGATCAGGTCGAGGTTGACGATGATGTCCTCGTTGTCGACATTGTCGTCGGTGAAGAACTTGCTCCGGTCGATCAGGAAGTCGTCCTCGATCGGCTGGATGATGGTGACGCCCTCGAGAGCGTCGGCGGTGTCGCCCGCCACGCTCGCCCGGCCCTCGGGAGCCGAGAACAGCGCGAACCCGCCGAGGTTCACCATGTCCCCGCCGACCATCACCTCGGCCTCGACGACATTGACCGTCGTGAGGTTGGGCATGTTGATGAGGTCCTCGGTCCGGATGACATCGGTCGGCGTGCCGTTGACGACCTCGGTCGTGACGCCGGCGACGACGATATCCGAACCCAGGTCGCGGCTGATGTCGACCTGCGGGCCGTAGAGGTACTTGTTGGGGCGGCTGGGCGTGTCGTCGAACCCGATGAGCACGAAGCTCTGCGGGCGGGCGAGGAGATTGAGCGTCGTCGCCGTGGAGTTGAGCGTGCCGAGGATGTTCGCGTCGCCGAGCGTGAGCGTGTCCACATTGAAGTTGGCGTTGCCGTAGACGGTGACCTTCTCGAACAGGCCCGCCTCGAAGAAGTCGGCGTTGATGTTGAAGTCGGGGATCGCTTCACCGCTCGCGCCGGGCTCGCCGAAGATGATCGTCGGCGCGGCGGGGATGCTGGTGAGCTCGAGGTCGTTGCCGTCGAACGATGCGCGGGTGCCGTCGACGACATTGATCATCAGCCCGGCGAGCGGCTTGAGCCCGGCGGTGTCGCCCACACTGCCCATGATGCGGACCACCGGCATCGCGAGGATCGCGTCGACGATGTCGACGATGTCCATCGAGGTGTCGAGGATCGGCAGGTCGGTCGTCAGGGCCAGATCGAGCATGCCCTCGGAAGCCCCGGCGCCGCCGGCCCCGTCGATGGCGCCCATGAAGGTCATGTCGCCGCCCGAGCGGATGTGGGTCATGCCCGTCACGCGGACATCACCCATGAACGAGGACGACCCACCGGCCTCGATCATCTGGCCGTCGGCGAGCAGACGCGTCTGCCCGACGAAGACCTGATCACCCGTGCCGATGACATCGCCGCCGATCGCCGAGAACGCCGCGTCACCCGAGCCGGTCGCCCGGATGCTGATGTCCCGGAGAGCGGTGCCCGCGCCGATCGAGCGATCGAAGACGAGCGTGCCGTCGCCCCGCACGGTCAGGCTCTGACCGCCCGCGGTGGCGCCGTCGATCGCCCGCTCGAAAGTCACATTCAGGGCGCGGAACAGGGCGTCCGCCCCGAGGGTGACGGCACCCTGGAACAGGATCGTGTTACGGCGGGCCTCGAGGTTGCTCGCGTTGAAGCGGACCGGCGAGGTCGAGTCCTGCGTGAAATTCCCGGTCAGGTCGAAGATCGTCCCGGTCTGGATGGTCAGCAGGCCCGTGTTGGAGATGGTGATATCACCTTCCTCGGTGGTGGTGACATTTCCGCCGATGGAGATGATGTTGCCGTCGATGTCGATGTTGCCGGAGCTCGACTGCACGCCGCCGTTGAGCGTGAGGTCGTCGCCGACGAGGCTGACCCCGCCGTCATCGGTCGCCCGGAGCTGACCGTCCGCGAGGATGTCCTGCCCGAAGAAGCTGATGCCGGTGCTGGTGTTGGTGTCAAAGTCATCCGTGAAGGTCGTCAGCCCGTTGGCCTGGAGAATGTCGAGCGAGGTCGCGCTGGTCCGCCCGAAGGTGATGTTGCGGGCCTCGGTGATCTGAACGCTGCCGAGCCGCTCGCTCTGCCCGGAGGGGCCGGCGATCGAGACATCGCCGTCAGAGCCGACATCGATGGTCAGCGAGTGCGCCTCGGCGTCGGAGTCATCGACCCCACCGGTGACGATGAAGTCGTCGTCGGCGTTGCCGGCCGTCAGCACGGTCACATCGTCGTTGAGGATCATGTCGCCGTCGATCATGATCGAGCCGGAATCGAAGCTGGTCAGCGTGCCGTTGAAACCGGCCGTGCCTGTGTAACTCTGGAAGGTGTTGGTCGAGACCGAACGGAAGTCCATCATCGAGCCGATCGCGGTGAACGAGCCCGGCGAGCGGTCGGCATCCGACGAATCACCGATGTTGCCGTCGACGGTGATCGTGCCGGTGCCCGCGTCGAAGAGGACGGCGGCCGTGCCGACCCCCGCGGTGCTCCGGACCAGGTCGCCCGTGCTGATGTTCCCGCCATCGGAGAACAGCGACAGATTGACGCCCTCCTGGAGCAGGATGCCGACGAAGCCGTCGCTGTCGCCGCCGAGCCCGACGGTGTTGAGCCCGAAGGAGATGTCCGCACCGTTGGAACGGAAGACCGAATTCTGGACGAGCACGCGGTGCTCGTCACCGGCCCGGAGGTCGAGCTCCGAGGCGTTGACGATGCCGCCGTTGTAGATGAGGTCGTCGAAGGCCTCGATGTCGGTCAGCCCGGTGACGCCCTGGTCGCTGTCGGTGCCGATGTCGCGGATGCGAACGTCGTAGCCGGTGATGGTCAGCGAGGAGAGCGGGGACATCGTGCCGATCGCATCGCCGATGACGACCGTGCCGCGGTCGACGCCGTCGAACGCGAGCAGGCTGAGCCCCGCCGGGCCGTCGACGGTGCCGGTCGTCTCGATGTTGCCGCCGTCGGTGTCAACGGTCGAGTCAGCCTCGACGAAGATGTTGTCGTCGACGAAGACCTCGTTGCCCTCGGTGAGGATGTCGCTGCGGAGGAAGGTGCCCGAACCGGAACCGTTGAACCGGATCGTCGCGTTATCGTTCCCGCGGAGGATGCCGTTGACATTGAAGACGCCGCCGGCACCGGAACTGGTGAAGAACACCGGATCGATGAAGGTGACATCGCTGATGGTGAAGGCGTTCATCCCGCCCGGCGTGCCGAGGTTGATCGCGGTGAACCCGTCCCGCAGGAAGTCGATCTCGGCCTGCGTCAGGTCGAGCTGATTGACGAGCAGGGTGTTGCTGCCGATCGCGATCGGAAGGTCGATGGTCGACGCGGCGATCGTGATCACATCGCCGAAGACATTGCCCGTCAGGTCGACCTCGTCGCCCGTGAGGCTGATGGTCTGCAGCGTGCGGCTGACCGGGTCGGAGCCGTCTGAGTTGGCCCCGAGCGTGAAGAAGGTGCCGGTGCCCGTTCCCGAGTTGACCGCGAAGTTCTCGGCACCCGAGTCGCCCGTGACCTCGGCCGAGAAGGTGACATCCCCGCCGTTGGAGAAAACGCTCAGGGTGTTGCCCGTCTGCAGACGGACGAAGCCCGCCCCGCCGAAGGCGATGTCGTCGCCCGACGAAGTGAACACGGAGGTGTTGATGATGCGGAGCTCATCACCGGCCGAGTAGCTCTGGGCGTTGGCGTTGTAGCTGGTGCCGATGAAGCGGACATCGTCGAGGGCCGTGATGGTGGTGTCGCCAAGGACGCCCTCGGCCGCGCCGGTACCGATGTTGTTGATGGTCACATCGTTGCCGGCGGCCGAGAATGACGCCAACGCATCGTTGACACCGATCGCCTGGCGGATCGTGGTGTTGCCCAAACCCGCATCAAGCATGAGGGCAAAGTTGCCGTCGAACCCGCCGAAGACCTCGATGTTGTCCCCCGCGCCGCCGGCGGTCAGGATGTTCGTGTCGCCGGCGAGCGTGATGTCGGTGACGCCGCCGATGGCGATCTGGCGGAAGTCGATGACACCCGAATCGGTGCTGAAGAAGTCGCCCGCGAGAGTGATCGCGTCGGCGGTGTAGCTCTGCCCGAAACGGGAGATGACGCCGTTGACCGTGATCGACGAGGCGTCGAAATCGACCGAACCGACGCGTTCATCGGTGCTGATGACGCCGTCGTCGGCCCCGATCGGACCTGCGACCGTGATCGATCCGGTGCCCGCGTCAAAGATCAACGCCGCCGATGCCGAGCCGGTGAAGCTGTTGCGGATGCCCGTGTTCACGGTGAGGTCGCCCCCGCCCGTGTCGACGGACATGCCGACATTGTTGAACAGGACGATGCCGGCGAACCCGTCGGTGTCAGCGCCGGTCCCGAAAGGAGCGGTGCCGAAAGTGATGTCGCTGCCGTTGCTGAAGAACGACACCGCCGGACCGACATTCATCCGGTTCTCGTCCTCGGCGAGGTAGATCTGGTTGTTGGCGTTGTAGATCCCGCCGCGGAAGATGATGTCATCGCCCGCGTTCACCACGGTGGCGTTCGTCACACCCGCCGAGCCGCCGGTCCCGATGCCGTTGAGCAGGACATCGAAGCCGACCAGCGCCAGCGAGTTGAGCGCCGTCGAGGCGCCGATGACATCCCCCACCACGATCGTGCCGGCGTTGCCGGTCAGAGCGATCATGGTCAGGTCGAACGCGCCGTCGACCGTGCTGTCGACATTGATGTTGCCGCCGGTCGTCACGACCTGCGAGTTGCCCGTCAGCGTGATCGGCCCGGTGAACTGAACGGCTCCGTTGTTGGTGCCGATGTTGCCGCCCAGGCTGATCGCCTGATTGTCGAACACCGTGCCCGCATCGGCGAGGGTGTTGGTCACCGTGCCCAGGATGCTCATCGCCCCGCCGAGCGGCGAGCGGAAGATCGCGTCGAAGCCGAAGACGGCGTTCTCGATCACGAAGTTCATGTGCATTCCGTCGGCACGCCCGATCGTGATCGTCCCCAGCCCGGCACCGCTGAGCGCCGCCAGATCGGTGTTGCTGAGGCTGAACGCACCGGCCTGCGGAGCGGAGACATTGCCGACATCGATCGCGTCGGTCGGGTCGTTCGGCGCCAGGGTCAGGGCGCCGAGACCGGAGCCCGAAGTGTCCTTGATCGAACCAGCCCCGCCGGCGAAGTTCACATCGCCCGCGATGAGATCGAGCGGGAATCCGAACAGGTCGAGCATGTTGAGGAAGCTGATCGTGCCGTCGCCCGCGTCGAAGACGAGCGGGCCGCCGGTGAGCTGAACCATGCTGGTGAACAGGATCCCGTCGGCCGCCGATCCGCCGGTGGTGATGTCGCCGCCGATCAGCACATCGCCCGTGCCGAGCGCATCGGTCTGGTTGAAATTGCCGGCGAGCATCAGGTCGCCGTCGAGCGTCAGCGTGCCGGCGTTGTCGATGTCGAAGTTGCCGTTGCCCGAATCGGTCCCGGTGGTCGTGACACCGGCGAAGGTGAAGGACTGCCCGGTCAGGTCGATGTTCCCGACCTCGATGTCGAACGCGTTGGTCGTGAAGTCGCCGGTCAGGCGGTCCTCGGAGCGCAGCGAGCCGGAGATCGCGACCTGCTGCGTGGTGACATTGTTCGCCGAAGTCAGCGACAGGCCCTGCAGACCGGTCGAGTCGGCCATCATGGTGCCGAGATCCCCGAAGATCCCGCCCAGGAAGGTCAGGTCGCCGCCGCCGAGCACGAGGTTGAGCCGCTCGCCCGCCCCGCCGGTGGTGCCGTCGAGCGGGCCACTGAAGGTGAGATCGGTGCCGCCCGTCGTGATCGTGACGACCTGCCCCTCACCAATGCGGACATGACCCGGGAAGGCGAAGCTGCCGTTGCCCGACGCGGTCAGGCTCGCAAAGAGCGAGGTCGTGCCGAGTGGCGACGCGAAGGTCGTCGGGTTCGTGTAGTCGCCCGTGAAGCCGACCTGGATCTGGTGCGAACCCGATCCCGCGTACCCGAAGGTCAGCGAGTTGAAGGTCGAGCCGATCGCGGCGAAGTCGCCGATGCCGAAACGCAGACCCGAGCCCGGGGTCGCCCCTGCCGGGGCGAGGTTGCCGATGTCCAGGTCCGTCGTGTCGTCGGCCGGGCGGATCACGAGGTCGCCGGTGCCCGTCACGCTGCCGGCCCCGCCGGTGAGATCCACGCGGTTGCCGGTGAAGATCGCATTGAAGGCGCCCGCGGCGAAGGTGCTGGCGATATCGATGCCGCCCGTGCCCGCGTTGAGCTCGCGGTCCGAATCGGTCACGGTCACGGCACCGGCGAACGCGATGTCCCCGCCCGAAGCCGAGGTGTCGACATCGCCGCCGAGCTGCACCGCGCCGGCACCGCTCTGACTGAAGTCACCCGCGACGTTGAACCCGCCGTTGATGTCCAGCAGCCCGGAGTTGTTGATCGTCACATTCCCGTTCGGGCCGACCAGCCCGTTCGAGGTCAGTCCTGCGAAATCGAAGGTCGTGCCGCTGACATTGAACGAGCCGACCTCAAGGTCGTTCCCGTTGGTCGCGAAGTTGCCGGTCAAGGCGTTGGTGCTGCTGAACAGCCCGCTGATGTTGATGCCCTGAGTGGAGACGGCGCCAACGCTGGTGAGCGTGATGGCCGCCAACCCGGTCGCGTCCGAAACACCGCCCGCGCTGCTGACCTGGCCGGCGAAGGTGAGGTCGCCGCCGCCCAGGCTGAAGCGAATCGTCTCGCCCGCGCCGCCGACCGTGCCGCTGAGCGTGTCGTTGAACAGCACGAATCCGCCCGCGGTGGTGATGAGCGGATTGGCTCCATCAGCTACAACCGCCGGGCCGTTGAAGGTGAACGAGCCGAGCCCGGATGCGGTCGGGAAGCCGAGCAGGTTGATCGTCCCGCCCGGCGCTTCGAAGATCGTCGCGAACTCATAGCCCGCGCCGTTGCCGATCTGGATGGTGTGCGTGCCGGTGCCCGCGTAGCCGAAGGTCACCGAGTTGAAGGTCGAGTCCAGAGCGCCCAGATCGCCGACGCCGAAGCGCAGCCCAGACCCGGCCGTGCCGCCCGCGCCGGTGACATTGCCGACATCGATGTCGGTCGAGTCGGTCGCGGGGCGGATGATGACATCGCCGCCGCCGGTCACCGAATCCGCGCCGCCCGACAGATCGACACGGTTGCCCGTGAAGGTCATGTCGAAGCCGTCGCTGTCGAGCGTCGAGCCGATCGTGATCCCGCCGGTGCCGGCGAGGAACTCACGGTTGCCATCGGTTACGGTCACGGCACCGACGAACGCGACATCGCCGCCGACCGACGAAGTATCGATGTCGCCCCCGAGGTCCACCGTGCCGACGCCGGTCTGGCCGAAGTCGCCCGCGACGGTGAACCCGCCGTTGATGTCGAGCAAGCCGGAGTTGTTGATCGTCACATTCCCGTTCGGGCCGACCAGCCCGTTCGAGGTCAGGGCGGCGAAGTCGAAGTTGCCGCCGGAAATCTGCAGCGAGCCGACCTCGATGTCGTTCCCGTTGGTCGTGAAGTCGCCCGCCAGCGTGCTCGTGCTGCTGAACAGGCCGCTGATCGCGATGCCCTGCGTCGACACCGCGCCGACATCCGTCAGCGTGATCGCCGCCAGACCCGTCGCGTCCACGGCGCCGCCCGCGCTGCTGGTCAGGCCCGCGAAGGTCAGATCGCCGCCGTTGAGCGTGAGACGGAGCGTCTCGCCCGTGCCGCCGGCCGTGCCGCTGAGCGTGCCGTTGAAGGTCACGAACCCGCCGTCGGTCGAGATGAACGGGTTGGCCCCGTCGGCGATGACCGTCGAGCCGTTGAAGGTGAACGAACCGCTGCCCGATGCGGTCGGGAACCCGAGAAGGCTGATCACGCCCGAGGGCGCCTCGAAGAAGGTCGCAAACTCATACCCGGCGCCGTTGCCGACCTGGATCGTGTGCGCACCGGTCCCGCCGTAGCCGAAGGTCACCGAATTGAAGGTCGAGTCGAGCGCCGCGAGGTCGCCCACGCCAAAGCGCAGGCCCGAGCCGGCCGTGCCGCCCGCGCCGGTCACATTGCCCACATCGATATCGGTCGTCGCCGAATCGGGCCGGATGATCACGCCGCCCGTGCCCGTCACCGAGTCCACGCCGCCGACGAGGTCGACCCGGTTGCCCGTGAAGGTCAGATCGAACACGCCGCCGTCGAGCGTCGAGCCGATCGTGATCCCGCCCGTCCCGGCCGCGAACTCGCGGTTGGAGTTGCTCACCGTCACCGCGCCGCTGAATGCCTGATCACCACCGACCGAGGAGGTCACGATATCGGCACCGAGGTCGACATTGCCCGGGCCGGTCTGGCTGAAGTTGCCGGCGACATTGAATGTGTCGAGGACGGTCAGCAGACCGCTGTTATTGATCGTGACATCGCCGTTGGGCCCGACCGCGCCGTTGCTCGTCAGCGCCTCGAAGGTGAAGTCCGTGCCCGAGAGGTTCATCGAGCCGACCGTGATGCTGTTGCCGTTGGTCGTGAACGCACCGGTCAGCGCGTTGGTCGAATCGAGCAGCCCGGAGATCTCGATGCCCTGCGTCGAGGTCGCCCCGGCGTTGGTGATCGTCACATTCGCAAGGCCCGTGCCGCTCGCGGCGGTGCCGTTGCCGCTGAGCAGGTCGGCGAAGGTCAGCATGCCCGCGCCCGCGTCGAGCGTGAGGCTCTCGACCGTCCCGCCGTCGGTGCCGAACACCTCGCCGGAGAACAGCAGGTCGCCGCCGCTGGACGCCGCGCTCGCCGACGCGCCGTCGGCAAGCTGCACATCGTCGTTGAAGGTCAGATTGCTGCCCGAGCTGTCGATCGCCGCCCCGTTGTTGAGCGTGATCGTGTTGCCCGCGGCATCAAAGACCGTCGTGCCGCCGGTCGTCAGCGCCGACCCAACCGAAACGCCCGACGCCCCGAAGACGCTCAGCCCGCCCGCGAGCGTGCTCGCGCCGCCCGAGAACGAGACCGTGCCGCCGGCCGAGAGCGCGTTCAGCGTGATCAGACCCGAGACATTCGGCGTCGTCGCCCCGTTGACGCGGATCTGCGCGACCGTCTCGCCCGTCGAACGCCCGACGGTCATGTTCGTCGCGGTGATCTTCGCAAGCTCGGCCGCGTCGAGCACCAGGTTGCCGCCCTGATCGGTGCCAAGGTCGATGATGCCCGTCGTCTGCCAGTGCGTGAGCGACAGGTCGCCCGCGCCGGTGTCGATGCGCTGCGCAGCGCCACCCGTGCCCAGCACGATGTCGTCGGCGAGGATGTCCAGATCGTTGCCGCCGGTGGCGAGCGTGTTGTCGTCGTTGATCGTCAGCGTGCCGCCGCCGATCAGGTTGTTGCCCCCGTCGCGCTGGGCGACCTCGAGCATCGTCGCGCCCGCCGTGGTGACATCCGCATCGAGCGTGATGTTCGCCCGGGCGATCATCGTCAGCGCATCGGGGAAGGTCGTCGCCGCGTTGACGAATGAGATCGCGCCCGCGGGACCGCCGGCATTGATCGTCACGAGGCCGGTCACGCTCGGCAGCGTCACGCCGTCGATCGTGATGGCCGTCACCGCGTCGCCGCCGATGGTCAGGTTCGTCGCGTTGATCCCGTCCAGTTCGGTCTGCTCGAGCTCCAGGTCGTCGCCCGCGCCGAGCCCGCCGAGACGGAAGGTCCCGCCCGCGTCACGGGTGATGGACACATCCATCGCCGTCAGCGTGCCGCCGGCACCGATCTCGATGTCCGACGCGTCGATGCTGATCGAACCGCCCGCCACCGTCAGCCCGGCGCCGGTGCCCACCGTGAACACATCGGGGTTGCCACCGTCGTTGTTGTCGTCGTCATCGTCGGCGATGATGTTCGCCGTCCCGACCGCGCTGACATCCTCGCCCACCACGACGCTGCCGTCGGCGATGATCTCGAGGCTGTCGGAGAAGTCCGAAGCGCTGCCCGCGAAGGTGACATCGCCCTGCGAGGTGAACGACACCGGGCCGGTGATGTTCGTCGTCCCGCCGAGGTCGAAGTCCTCGATCTCGATCGAGCTCGGCGCCGTCCCGCCGTCGCCCACGCTGAAGGTGCCAGTGGTCGAGATGAACGAGAGCTCGGTCGCGTCGAGCGCGGCGCCGCCCGAGCCGTTCCCGATGCTCACATCGGTGATGGTGTTGACATTGAAAGAGACATCGCCCGCGCCGGCGTTGATGGCGTTGCCCGAGCCGAGCGACCAGTCCACACCCAGAATCGACACGCCGCCGGTGCCGGCGCTGGTGTCGATCGTCACATTCGGGCGGGCGGTGAACTGACCGGTGATGTCGTTGTCGGTGTTGGCATTGCCGAGGAACGCGCCGCCGCCGGTGTTGATCGAGGTGACCTGGACGAAGTCGCCGATCGTCAGCCCGTCGACCGCGTTGAGCGTGATGTCGCCGCCGTTGGAGTTCAGCGAGCGGACCAGCACCGAGTCACCCTGGATGAGGATCCCGGCACCCTGCGTGCTGATCGTGTCGTTGGCACCGAGCATCGTGAACGAGCCCGTGCCGTCGTTGTCGAAGTCGGCGATGAACTGGACCGTGCCCGTGGTCGCCTGCAGATCCAGCACATTGTCCGTCAAGTTGCTGACGGTGATGTTGTCGTTGGCCTGCAGGATCACCGCGCTCGAGAAGCTCTCGAGGAACTGCTCGGAGATGAACGCGTTGGCGTTCGCGCCGTCGCCGGCCAGGAAGTCGCCGTCGGCGTAGTCCGGGTCGCCGTCGTCGGCGCCGCCGCCGCCGTCGGTGATCGTGATGTTGTCCGGGTCGAGCAGCAGCACACCGCCGATGCCCGACTCGGCACCCAGATCCGCGTCGCCGACAAAGTGCAGGCTGCGCTTGCCCGAGACCTCCGCGAATCCGCCCTGGCCCTCACCCGCGCCGCGGGCGCTGATGAAGCCCGAGTACGAGGTCGCCTGATCGGCCCAGATGATTACCTTGCCGCCGTCGCCCGAATCGAGCGCATCGGCCGAGATCACGGTCTGACCGTCAACATAGGTCCGCGTCGCGTTCCGGACGCTGCCCTCACCCTGGAAGTCGCCGCCGACGAGGATCTCGCCCCCGCCGAACTGGCCCGAGGCATCAAGATCCGCCGCGTACAGCCCGACCCGCTCGCCGAGGATATGGATCGTCCCGCCCAAGCCGTCGGCCCCGGTCGCGTCGATCGAGCCCGCCACGCGCACCGTGCCGCGCCCCTGCCCCTCGACCAGCACGCTGCCGGCGCGAAGGTTCGAACTGTCGTGCAGCACCAGGGCGTACATGTCGCCCGCGCCGAGAATGATCTGACCGCCGTCGAGCACGATCTCGCCGGCGTTCTCCACCCCGCCGATCGAGAGCCCGTTGTTCTTGAGCCGGTCGGCGCCGATCTTGGCGAACACATGCCCGTCCCGCTCGCCGATGAGCACCTCGTCGCCGGCGACCATCGCGACCATCCCGTCGCCGCCCACGATCGTCCCGAAATTCTCGACCCGCTGCCCGAGCAGCGCCAGCGAATCGCCCTGCAGCGTGCCCTCGTTGACCACCTCGCCCGTCAGCGTGAAGCGGTCGCGCCCCGCGAGGAAGTCCCGGTTGGTGATGTTGCCCGCCGCCGCGTACAGCGCGCCGACATTCACCAGCGCCCCGTCGCCGAAGTACACGCCCGCCGGGTTGACGATGTACACCCGACCGTTGGCCAGAAGCGTCCCGTTGATCTGCGTCGGATCCGGGCCCTTGATGCGGTTGAGCACCCGCGACTGCGCATCGGGCTGGATGAACCGCACCGTCTCGTGCGAGGCGATGTTGAAGCTGTAGTAGTTAATGATCGTGTTGTCGGCCGCCCGGATGATCGTCGTGTCACCCTTGCGGTTGAACCGGGCCTTGCCCGACACAACCTTCTCACCGGTCGGACCGGCCAGGGCGGGCACGCACATCAGCGTGACCAGCGGCCCCGCAAGCAGAGTGGCACGGCTGCGAGTGGTCTTCGTGCGGTCGGACATCGCCATCTCCTCGAATCCAGATGCCGGAGGTCCCCATCCATGGGACCCCCGGAGCAGGCTTGTTCTCCCGGGGCCGCCCCCAACGGTCGGCTCCCGTCTCGCGCTCCCGGCGTCGGCCGGTGCGCCCCCGGACCTCGACCGGCCGATCTCACTCGGCCGGGGGTCCGTCGCGAATCAGTACAGCAGCGTCAGGACAAAGTGCAGCCGGTTGTCACCCGAATCGGCGATGTCGCCGCCCCCGACCTCCGACATCGCAAAGCCCCAGTCCAGACGCAGCGTCACATTCCGGCGGAACTGCAGCTCCGCGCCGATGCCCGCGCCAACCAGCGTCTCGGCATCCTCGAACGACAGCGCATCGCTGTTCTCGGCATACCCGACATCCACGAAGCCCTTGAGCACCAGGTCCCAGTCCGGACGCCCGTAGACCTGCTGCGGCGCGAACTTGAACGGACTGCCGAACAACTGCCGCGGCTCGGGCTCGACCGAGAAGCTCCGCGGCACATGGAACCGGTACTCGCCGGTGAAGATGTACACGCTGTCGCCCGTCGCGACCGACTCGTCATACCCGCGGACGGTGTACAGACCGCCCACGACGCCCGCCCCGTTCGGGATCAGGCGGTTGCCCAGCGAATTCTGCCCGCGGAACGCGAGTTGCACCTCGTGCGCCAGCGTCGACGACTCGGGCGTGTTCACATCCAGCCAGCCCTGCGGGTCCAGCAGCGGCTCGAGGAAGAACGAGTACCGCACATCCCAGTGGAAGACGAACCACTCGTCGTCCGGGTCGACACGACCCAGCCGCTCGAGCTCGTCCTTGTCCCCGCCGAACCCGCCCTCGAACCGCGTATCGACGGTCAGCTGCGAGGTCTCGGTGATCCGCTCGAGCTGCAGCCCGACCGAGGGATAGATGATCTGCTCCTCACCCTCGATCAGCACCACATCGTTCTTGACGCTGATCTCCTCGGTCTTCACGCCGACGATCGCGTCGATGAACAGCTCCCGGCTCTGGAAGACATTGAAGATCAGGTCCGCGCCGACATGCCAGCCCTCGCCCGAGAAGTCCTCGCCCGCAAGCCCGACATCCGACGCCACATACTCGTTGTACCCGCCGTACAGGTTCACCCGCACGCGGTCGAGCCCGGGCAGCGGCGTCTCGTACGACGCCACGATCGCGTTCGTCTCGTCGAAGCCCGCGGTGATGTAGTCAATCGTCAGGATGTCGTCCCGGCCCGTCAGCTGATTGTGGATCAGCCCGAACCGCTGACGCCACTCCTCGGTGTTCTCCGTGCCCGTGTTCGAGAGCTGGAAGTACACGCTCCACGGCTTGCTCTCGTAGATGTGGTAGTCCAACACCGCCAGCCCGCCCTGCGAGCCCGGCGCCACCGCCGCATCCACCCGCCGTCCCGGGTGCCGGTTCAGCCACAGCACATACCGGTCGAGCTGGTCCTTCCGCAGCACCGCGTCCGCGTCCTCCTCACCGCCCGGCTGGATCGGCGAGTACGACAGCACCCGCTGGTGCGTCCCGGAGTTCACGCGATCGCGGTCCGGTACGCGCTCGCCCGACGCGATCGTCCGCACCTCTTCGACCCGCGCCGTGTACACCACCATCGTGATGTTCGTGTCCCCCGCGGGACGACGGTCCTCGCCCGTCCGAAGGTACAACTCATCCGGCTGCGCGAAGACACCGATGATGCCACGCTCGTTGAACGCCTCGACCAGTGACGCCGCGATCTGCAGCACCGCGCTCGAATAGAACTGCCGTGTCGGCATCGCGTTGATGTCCGCGATCGTCAGCGTCACCGTCGGCAAGCCCTCACGCGGCGCCACGAACCCCGACGAAGTCTGCAGAAGCTCAATCTCCACCGACTCGAAGTCGATCAGTTCCGGCAGCCCCGCCTGTTCAGCCCCGTACCGCAGCGTGATCGTCCCGATCGGGAACGAGTCGCCGTCCTCGGCCAGCGGCTGCGCAAGCTCATACAGGTCGAGTTCCTCCCCCGCGGGCTGCTCGCCCGCCGGCTCCGACCCACTCTGCGCAAACGCCCCGGAGGCGCACAACCCCGCCACCGCCACGAGCGCGGCCACCGCGCGGCGCATGTGTCGCGGCGTCGCACTGATCTCGGCCCAGCGGTCCGCCGTCGTCGATTCCCTCATGCTCACTTCCTTTGAGTCTGTGCGAACGCACCTGTCACACGGGCGCCCCTACGCCGCCGTGAACTCGTGTGAACACTAACAAGGCCCCATGCCACTGGCAACTGAGGAGTTCTCCCCAACCGCCCGTCCACCAATCGGTTCCAAAGCGCAATTCCCGCGCATCGTCATCCTCCGCCACCGCCGCCCGCCCCGGATCCCGTCGGCGACGCCGACCCCCGAAGGAACGGCGCGCTCGCGCCCGCCCGGGCCGCCCGGAACCGCAGCGGCGCTCGCACATCCAGCCCCGGCACCGCGAACGCAAGGCGAACCCCCACATCCGCAAAGCCCGAACGCGACATCCGCGGCGGCACCGCAAGTGCTTGATCCGTCGGCCATTGCGGATCGCTCAACGCCGACCCGCCGATCACGCCCAGACCGTTCCCCCCCACCGTCACGAACTCCGCCGCGTTCCCCACCAGGTGCGTCAGCCCCCCGCCGCCCGACCCCGTCGGAGCGAACCACAGCACCCCGTCGTCCGACGCGGCGCCGTGCGCATCCCGGCCACTCGCCGGCTCGGTCCCGTCGGGCTGGAACATCCCCGAGTCCGCCCAAACCGGCGCCCGCCGATCCGCCTCCAGAGCGCGATGATGATCCTGCTGCCGCTCCCAGGTCGCGTCCCGCAGATTCGCCGCCCCGGAGCCGTGCTGCTGCGCCGCACGCTGCCACTCCTCTTCGGTCGGCAGCCGGCAGCCCACCCACTGAGCCACCCGCTCGGCCGCACGCCCCGAGATCGCCACCACCGGCGAGTCCTCGTTCGGCCCGTCCGGCGCCGCGCCATCGGGATACACCGGCACACGCCCGCCCTCGGCCGCCAACCACTTCAGCGACGGCCGAATCGTCCCGCCACGCGCATCCCATTCCCACGATCGCGGCCCACGCCAGGTCGGAGCCGACTGATTCTGCGCCGATTCCAGGTCGATCCACGCCAGCGCCAGTTCCTCCCAGCGCGATGCATCCTGCCCCACGATCGCCAGCAACTCGCGGATCGAGAGCTCCCGAGCCGCCAGGAACACCGTTGTCGCGTCCGTGCTCGCCGCGGTCGGATCCACACGCACGAACTCGAGCCCGACGCCGCCCGGCCCGGTGAACCGAACCCGCGATAGATCATCCGATGGCTCGGCCGCCCACCCGGACTTCCCGGGCCCGAACGCGCTCAGGTCGATCTCCGCCCCCGCGTCCGGGTCTTCCGTCGCCAGCCCGTCCAGCCGCTCCAGCCACGCTTCGAGCTCGTCCGAGGAATCCGGCCCGACCGCCCGGATCGCCCGAGCCGCCTCCGCGGCCTTCCCGCGGATCTCCTCGTCGCTCGCCGAAGACGCCGCGTCCGACGACGCCCAGTTCTTGAAGTCCGCGATCACCAGGTTCGCCCGTGTGTGCGCTGCCAACGCGTCGATCCGGCCGCCGAACCGCTCCCGCTGCGCCGCGATCGCGTCGAGTTCCGAAGCCGATTCCGCCGCCGCCGCGGTCCGCACCCACATCCGCCCCGCGTCCCGGCTCGCATCCTGCAGGTACACCGGCAGGAACGCCGTTCCCCGCGCGCGCACCGCGTCGAGCAGCTCGCCCGCCCGCGCCAGCGACGCCGCATCGCTCGGCCAATCTCGCTTCCGCGCCAGCGCTCGCCACGCCGCCGCCGTCACCTCGGCCCGATCGGCCTCGAGCCCCGCGCGGATCAACGCCGCGGGCTCAGAGATCCCGGCGACCGCTTCCATCGCGTCGACGCGCTCGCTCAGTCTCGGCGACAGCGCCGACGCCGTCCAGCCGTCCTCCGGCCGTCCCAGCCGCTCGTACGCCGACACCAGCGACCCACGATCATCGCGCCCGCCGAGCGGCTCCCCGAGCCCTAGCCGCCCGTCCACCTCCGCGGCCAGTTCCAGCGATCCGCGCAGCCGCCCGACCCATGTCTCGAACGATCCCCCCGCCTGCTCGAGCGCCGATGCATCCACGCCGGCAAAGCCCTCCCCTTCCCACGCGAGCGACCCCAACACCTGTGCGATCGCCGATTCTCGCCGCTCGCCGAACAACCGACGCGCCATCGCCGCGTCCACCACGCCCGGCACTTCGCCGATTGTCTCGGCACGCACGAACGCGGCATCGATCGCCCCGAGGTCGTCCTCGAGCCGCTCGACCGCATCCTGCAACTGGTGACGCTGCGCCGCGTCCCGGAACCGTGCCAGAAGTTCGTTGCGGCGCTGGCGCCACGCCTCGTTCAGCACCGCCGATCCCGTCGCCGACTCGGCCGCACGCACGCTCTGGACATACTCTTCAAACGACGCCGCCGCCGCCCGCTGCGAACGCTCGACGAACCGCGCCAGCCCATCGACCTCCGCGTCCACCTCCGCGATGCCCGTCTCGATCCGGTCCCGACTGGCGACCGTCCAACGCAGCGACCCCAGCTCCTCGATCTGCGCATCCAGCACGCCCAGAGCCTCCGCGGCCGAGCCGTACTCCTCCCGCGCCCCGTCGCTCGTCGCATTCTGAATCAGCGACGCGATCTGCGCGCGGAGCACTCCGATCCGCCCCGAAGCACCCCACCCCTGCCGAGGATCCTCCCCGTCGGGCAGCATCCGGAACCGGTCCTCCGACGCGAGGGCCATCCACTCACGCAGCAGCGCCCCGTCGGCCTCGCGCCCGCGCAACCGCGCCCAGTCTTCAGAGGCGTGCAACTGCTCGCTGTCGACCTGCTCCCAGGTCGATCCCACGAACGCCGCCGCCGATTCCATCGCCGAGACACGCGACTCCAGACGCTGACGCGTCTCGCTCTGCCCGGCTTCTTCCAGCGAGTCGATCTCCGCCAGGGCCGCGTCTAACGATTCCCCGGCCCCGCCGGCGACCGCATCGCCCGACGCCTCGATCGCCGCCGCCGCCGATTCGCCGCGCGCCAGCAGTTCATCCAGCCCCGACGCGGCGTCAACGCGCGCCATCAGCCGCTCGATCGCCCCGGGCAGCGCCGCGCCGTCCTCGAACGAGATCGCCTCGGACGCCCCGCGGAGTTCCGCCGACAGAGACTCCGCCCCCCGCGACTCGAATCGCTCGGCAAGCTCCAACGCCCGCCCCCGCACACCCCACGCCCCGGGCGACAACGCCTCCTTCAACCGATCTAGCTGCCCGAGCGCCGCGTCCATGCGCTCCTTGCCCTCGACCGTCTGCACATCGCTCGGCGGCTGCGCCGCCAGCCGCTCGATGCTCCGCACCGAAGCACGCGTCGCACGCCTCGGGTCCAGCGCGTCGAGTTCGGCCCGCATCGGCTCAAGCAGCCGCTCACGCAGGTACGCGTCCTCGGCAACGACCGTCCCCCCCGCCGCCGAGTCCAAGGGCAGCACCCAGTCGTTGTACTCGGTGCACCACCGCGCCCACTCGGCGCGCTCGGCCTCGCCGAAGCTCACCGGGTCCGAGGGCGAACGCGACACCGATGGGCCCGAGGTCTTCGCCGGCGGCGTGCGCTTGGCCTCCGAAGCCGCGGGAGACTCCGCTTCGTCCTTGTCCTTCGACCCGCCCCCCGCGAACGACAACGCCAGCATCGCCAGCGCGAACAGCAGCGCCGTCGCGAGCACGCCTCCGATGATCAGTTTCGACCGGCTCGCCCCCGCCCCGCCCCGCGCCGCCTTGGAGATCCGCTCCACCGCCGACCGCAACTCCGCCCGGTGCGAGGGCTCGGCCGCCGGCGTCACCGACTTCGACGCCTCCCGATCGATCAACGCGTTCGCTTCGTCGCGGAACGAATCATCGATCGTGTACGGCACCCGCGTCACCAGCGGCATCGACTCCGTGCCCGCCAGCAGACACGCCATCTCCTTCGGCGTCGTCGGCCCGATCAGAAGATCCACCCACCCACGCTCACGCGGAGCCACCACCAGCACCGAAGCCTGCGGCCGCAAGTGCTCCTGGCAGAACCGCAGCCACGACTCGATCCCGTCGTCGACCGTCCCCGACACGCGCGGCACGCGGATCGCCTGCCCCCGCGCCTCGTCCACCGCGATCGAACTCGTCCGCCACGCCACAAACGCCGACGCTTCCCGCTCCATCTGGTACAGCAGCCGGTGCATGCCCAGCCGATCCGGGCCCATCGCCTCGCTGTCGGCCAGCCGCCGCGTTGCGGTCGTCGCCGACGCGGTCTCGCGCGGCGCTTCCCCGATCCGCTGCCGCAGATCGCTCCGCGCCCGGTCCGCCGCCGCGATCACCCCCGCCGCGTCCTGCTCGGACTTGAACTCTTCCTCGAGATCCTCCAGCCGCAGCAGCCCCTCGGTGCACAGCCACGACAGCTTCGACTCCGGCACCTGCACGCACACGATCATGGGGTAGCGGCTGCGGCCCTTTCCATCGGTAGATGCCCACATCCGCCCGCCGATCACCCACCCGCGGCGCCGCGCCACGAACACATGCGCAAAGCCATCGAGATGGTCCGCGTCGGTCTGCCCGTCCCAGGTCCCCGCGTCGATGTTCCCGCCGATTCCGTCGAGGTAAAGCTGCCGCTTCAGCTCCGCGAGTTCGCCCGTCTCAACGCCCTGGTCGTCGATGTGGTCGTTCCACCCCGGGTGCTTCCCGAAGACCGCCAGGTACAGCTCGGTCTTCCCGCCGCCGTTCTCGCCCGATCCATCCCGCACGCGGCTCATCCTTCCTGGACTCGCGCCCGATCGATCGCCCGACCACCCGATCCGCCCAACCCGCGAAACTCAAACCCGTCAGCCGCCACCGCCCGAACGCGGCCAGTCCAGCGTCCGGGGCCACTTCGCCGGATCCGGCGTCGCCCGCCCCGGGAACTTCACGCCGAGCCGATACTGATAAGTGCTCCCCGCATACTCGAACGGGATCGGCACCGCGATGACGCCCTCCGGGTCCGACAGAAGCTCGGCACGACCCGAACTGTTGAACATCAGCCGGAGCACCGACCAACCGCCGCTCACTTCGAAAGTGTCCAGCGGCTCCTGCTGCTCGGCGTTCTCGCCGGTCATCGTGTACTGGAACATCCGCACCACCAGCCGGTCCGACCCCGCCGGATTCATCGTCCGCGACAGACCCTCCCACGCCTCCCGCTGCTGCGAGTTCAGCGTGCCGCGCTGGTTGCTCAGCGGCCGGCCCTGCGGCCCGCGGTTCACGATCGCTTCACCCGTCGAGTCGGTCAGAAGGAGCTCACGCACGATCGAGCCGCTCCGGTTCGCCTCGCCCGACAGGATCACCGGCGACCACGACGGCACCACCACATCACCGCTCGCATCCAGGAAAAGATCCACCACCGGCCACAGACGCTCCTCGAACCAGGCCCGATCGCCCGCCAGCGCGTTCTGCCCGCCGATCCGCTCGAGCGCCTCGTTCACCTCGTCCCAGCCGTCGATCCTCCCGCCGCGTGCGATGGTCTCGCCGCCCCCGCCGCTCCCCCAACTCCCGCGCCGAAGTCGCCCCGCCACGCGGATCACCTCGCTCATCTCCTCCACGCCCATCGACTCGGTCGCATCGGCGCACAGCGGGAACTTCCGACCGCGCGACAGCACGAAGTCGCGGTCCCGGCTCGCGCTCTGCTGCGCGCTGTCGCCCAGAGAGCGCAGCGCCAGCATCACCACCTCGTCCCAGTACCGCACCTTCGAAGGCACATCCGGGTTCCCCGAGTACACCCCCTCGTCCTGACCCAGGTACACATCGGCGAACACCGAGGGCTCGAGCGCCCCGAGTTGGCTCCGCGCCGCGGGCACATCCGCCGGCAGCGACTGCCAAGCCCGCAACGCCTCACCGAGCGCCAGTTCGTACCGGCTCAGCCCCGTCTGCGACCGGCGCAGCGCATCGTTCATGTCGCGATAGCTCGTCGCCGCCTCACGCACCTCGGGCCGCTGCGTCCCGTCCGCCCGCGCCGGGAGCGCCGACAACGCCTCGATCCCCCACTCCGAAAGATCCTCGATCGCGTCGTTGACATCGCCCGTCCGGATCGACATCAGCCCGCGCCGGACATCCTGCCAGGGCCCCGCCGCCGCGTCGCTCGCCGTCGGCATCCGCGTCTCGAACCCGCCGAGCACCTCGAGCGCCCAGTACCGCTCGTACGCATCGCGCCACCCGGCCACCGCGTCATCGATCGACTCAAAACGCTTGGCCAGGCTCGGCTCGCCGATCAGCGGCCCGCCCGCCGATCCATCGGTCAACAGGCTCTGCTCCAGCGACTCCATCGCGCCGAGCATGTCCCGCGCCGCGCCCGGGTGATACCGCGCGTCCAGCGGCTTGCCGTCCTCATCGAAGTCCCGCGAGAACGGCAGCCGCGCCGTCGCATACGGACGATCGGTCGTGTCCCGGCCCGCCGCACGCTGCGCCACCAACTGCGACACCAGCTCGATCGCCCGCTCACGCAACCCCCGCCCATCGCCCCCCGCCCCCTCGGGCTCGAGCAGCGACAGCGCCGCATCGCCAACCAGGTACAGCCGGTGCCGGTGCGCCGCCGCCAGCGCCGTCTGCGTCACGCCGACCGCGCTCGCCAGGGGCGTCCCCGCCGGCGCTTCCCCGCCGACAGCCTGCGTCACCTCGCCGCGCAAACGCCGATCCGCCTCCGTCGCCGCGGTCAGCTGATCCGGCACATCGCTCAGCGAAGGCACCGACACCTGCGCGTGCAGCGCACCATCGGCGATTCTGTAGAGCGCCAGCCGCTGCTGGAACGGACGCACCGTCCCTCCCGGCGCCTTGCGCAGCATCTGCCCGGCGGGCGATTCCAGCGTCGCCTTCACCCCCGACAGGCTCTCCTGCGCACGGCTCTGCGAGGACCCGAACCGCTCCGAGAGCGCCCCGGCAAAGCCGCCAAGCCGCTCGTTCAACTCCGCGTCTTCGCCCCCCATCGCCCCGACCAACGCTTCGCGATCACGCCCGGCCCCGGCCAGAATCTCGTCCGACGCCGCAGCAATCAGCCCGCTCACGCCGCCTTCATCGAGCCGCGCCGCGACCCACTCCGTCACGGCGTTGTTCAAGCGCGCCCCGGCGCCCGTCAACGACGCCACCGCCCCCTGATCCGTGCCGTCATACAGACGGTCCCACTCGCCCCGCCGCTCGGCGAACGCCGCGACCGTCTCGACGCCTGCGAAACCGGGCCACGCGAACAGCCTCTGCTCGGCCGACGCAAACGCCTCCACCGCCGACCCGAGTTCGGTCATCTCCGTGAGCTTGCCGCCCTCGCCCGTCGCCCGGCTCTGCCAGTTGTTCGACAGCCCGTCCAGCCCCGCCAGCAGCGGATCCTGCCCGGCCCCGCCGTACAGAACCGAGTTCGGCGGCCACTCCGCCCCGCCCTCGGTGTAGGTCCAGTCCAGTACCTCCTGGAGCTGCGCGATCTCTGCCTCGGGATCCGTTCCATCGGCCGCTTCGATCGCGCTCGGATCTTGATTGTCACGCGCCGCAAACAGCACCAGCGGGCGAAGCCGGATCAGCTCCCCGCCCCCCTCCCGCGCTCGCTCAAGCTTGACGAGTTCGACCAGCGCCGCCGTCGCCGAGTCGTCCCACTGGTCCGGGCGATCCTTGATCGCGACCATCCGCGACCGCGCCGCGTTCACCACCGGCCCGAGCACCATCTGCTCGAACACCGCCGCGTGCGCCGGCACCTGCTTGCTGAACACATCCGTGTCCGTTGCCCACGCCACCGGGCGGAAAGGCAGCGGCGTGATCGGCGGCGACTCCGCGTCCGCCTTCGCACGCTCCATCGTCTCCACCGGGATCTGCGCCAGCGTCAGCGACTCGCCGTCGAAGGTCACCTGGTTGTTGTTCTCATCCGTCGGCACCCCCGACCCGTCCCAGAAGTACCGGTCCCCCTGCTTGTACAGAATCCCCAGCTCGTTGATCTCCCGCTTGTCCCGCACATACCCCGAGAGATCCTCCCAGAAATCACTCCGCGAACCGATCGAGTCCTCCAGGCTCCCGCTCGAGAACCAGGTCACCCCGATCATCGCCAGCACCGCCGCGATCCCCGTCCCCACCACGATCGAACGCCGACGCTTCTGCTGCTGACGCGCGTTCGTCGCGTTCGTCACCAGCCCGCGCTCCTTGAACACCTTCGACATGAACAGGTCGCGCAGGAAGTACGAACTGCTCCGCTCCCACGGCTTCCCGCCCGGCAGCTGATCCACCTCGATCCCCAGCGCCTCGGCCAGCGTCGCGTCGAGCTCCGTTCCCTCCTGCATCGAGCTCGTGAAATAGATCCCGCGCAGGAACAGCGGCCGCGACGACCACTCGCCCGGCACGAAGATCATCTCCAGATACTGCCGCAGCCGCGGCGCGATCTTCAGAAGGTTGTCCGGGAACGCGTACAGCGAATCCACCTCGTCGATCCGCTTCCCGTCCAGCGGATCGTCCCGGTGCACCGGGTCCATCAGCAGCCCAAGACGCTTCCGGCGCAGCCGCTCGGCCACCTGCTCAAGATGCTGGTCCACCAGTTCCGGCCGGAACGGAGCATCCAGATCGTCCGGGTTCGACCACCCCAGGATCTGCTGCGAGATCACCGGGTCGTCCAGGTCTTTGAAGAACGAGCGGAACCCGCTGATCCGGTCCGACTTGGTGATCACCACGAACACCGGGAAACGCACTCCCAGAGCCTTCTGGATCACATCCAACTGCTCGGCGATCCGCCCGCCCTTGGCGTGGATCTGGTCGGCGGTGTCCTCGATAAGGCTGTCCACCGGGATCACCAGCAGCAGCCCGTTGATCGGGCAATTTGGCCGCGACTGCTTCAGCAGCCTCAGAAACTCACGCCACTCGTTGGTCTTGCCCGGCTGCACCTCCTCGAACATCAGCCGACCGGCCGTGTCCAGCACCACCGCGTAGTTGGTGAACCACCAGTGCATGTTCACCGTGCCGCCCGTGCCCTGCAGACGGTCCTGCAGCCCCGGCGGGAAGCCGACATTGCAGTGCCGGATCGCCTCGGTCTTCCCCGACCCGGGCTCGCCCACCAACGCATACCACGGCAGCGAGTACATGTCCTTTCCGTGCTCGCGGAAGGTCGAAACCCCCTGCTCGAACTTGCGGCGCATGTCGTCCAGTCGCGCCTTCGCCTCGACCCCCGACACCCCCGAGGGGCTCCCCGCCCCCTGCTGCTTGAGCTTCTCCTCGAAGGGCTTGGACTTCTTCTTGTCCCGCCACTTCATGAACGCCTGGAACCCCAGCACCACCAGCCCCGCGACCGCCACCGCGATCACGATCAGCCACAGGTACCGCGGGAACGCCATCGCCAGTCCCACGACCAGCCCCCCGCTCACCACCGCCAGGCCGATCCGGGCGGACATCGGAAGCTCCACGAATCGACCGATCAGGCTCTGCACGGGCTCACTCCCCTTCCTCGCCCGACGCCGACGCCGAGCCGCCGTCCGGAGACTCCAGCGTCGTCAGCGAAGCACGCATCGCCGACGACCGCGACAGGTACAGGTACGCGTTCCCCGCCAGCAGAACCCCGATCAGGACCACCAGCGCCACCACGATCACCGCGATGCTCCGACCCGGCGGCTGCACCAGATCGCTCGTGTCCGTGTGCTCGTACGCCTCCGGACAGATCCGCGCCTTGTCGTCGTTGTCGATCATCGAGCGGATCCGCGAGCTGATCTCCATCATCTTCTTCCGCAGCAGCTCCGGCTGCCCCATGTTGATCCCCGTGAACCCCAGCCCGATGCACACATAGAACACGCTCAGCCGCTCGACCGCCCCCCGGCTCTGGTCGGCCAGCGTCTCGTCGAGCAGATCCCAGAAATGCTCGTACCCCGCGTACATGTTCTCGTCGTGCGCCATCTCGCGCCACTGACGCGCAAAGTCCAGCTGCCCTTCCCGAATCATGAAGTCCACGAAATACACCAGCGGCAGCCGCACCCGCTCGTACTCGCCCTCCAGGTTCGCCTCCGAGGCCTTCCGACGCATGCGCGCAAAGATCTCCTCGAACTCCTCACGCGTCTTGTGCATCTCCACCGGCAGCCCGAGCCGCGCCGATCGATTCAGCAGGCACACATGCTCGAACAGCGGCTCGCACACCTCCAAGAGCTTCATCGAACCCGCCCTTCCTTCAAGGCCCCGCAAACCGCCCCGGACCCGCCTCTCGCCCGAACCACGCCCCGACGGCTCAACCGCCCGCCGGGATCGTCATGAACAGCGACACCTTCTCGAACCGACCCTGGTCCACCCCGGGAAAACGCAGCGCCATCGCCTTCTCACCCTGGATCCGTTCCCACATCCGACCGCTCTCGTGACGCAGCAGACGAAAGTACGACCGACCCGTCGGCGTCGGAAGCGCATTCGGAGGGTGCCGCTCCTCCTTCAGCTTCACCCCGTACACGCTCGTCCGGATCAGCCGCTCGTCCATCAGCTTGAACTCGTCGGCATTCTCCACCAGCGCCGCCAACGCCCGCGTGTCCTCTCCGCAGGTGATTCCCAGGAAGTAGTCGTTGGGCTTCTCGAAGTGCTCCTCCCCCAGCTTCGCCACCAGCACCCCGTTGGACAGCTCGAACGGCACCTCCCAGAAACTCTCCCCGCCCTCGACCTTCAGGTGCGACACGATCTTCTGCCGAAGCTCCGCGAACGCCGGCCCCGGGCGGTCATGGTCGTACTCGGGCACCTCGAACGGATCCAGGTTCGGGTGCAGCGCCGCCAGCTCGCCCAGGCAGTCCCTCAGCTCCAGATAGAGGTCCACCGGGGCCACCGCGCGCGCCGAATTCACAATCGTCCCCAATCGACCCGCGAACCGGTTCAGCGTGCTCAGCTTCATCACGCTCAGCACGCCCCCCGGCTTCATCGCGTCCGGGTTGAACCCGCCCATCGTGAGCTGGTTCACCAGTTCCTTTCGCGCCGCCTCCACCCGGTTGGCGATCTCACGCGCCCACGCCACCAGATCCGACGACCCCGAGAGCACCATGCACGCCGGCACATACTCCGGGTCCACCCGCGGAACCCCCGCGTCCTGCGACGCGTCCCGCCGGATCCTCAGCAAGGGCAGCACATCCATGTCCGTCCGGTCGTCCCGATCCAGCATGAGCCGCGCATTCACCCGACGCACCAGCACCGGCTGCTTGTTGTCCCCCGTGTTCTCGTCGGCCTGCTCGGTCTCCGCGACACGGTACACCTTCTTCGTCCGCCAGTCCGCGTTCTCGCCCAGCTCGATCGTGTTCGCACGCCCCGCATAGAACAGCGGCACGCCCAGCGACACCACGAACGGCGCCGTGCTCGCGTTGAACGCCTCCTCGATGTCCAACGGTGCGGACCTGCCGCCCTTGGACATCGAGGAGGCGTTCAACGCGAGCACGGCGCCGTTCGTGGTGTCGCT
>JBICIG010000001.1:0-35800 GCA_043101605.1 Phycisphaerales bacterium JB037 | reverse complement strand
TTCAGTCTCTCCGGCGGGGACCCCCGCCGCAACCCCGCCCGGCGACCGTCCGCCGCCCCAACACGCCGAAGACCCCTCAGCCGGCGTTCTCGGGCGTGTTGGCGCTCGGGTCGGCCGGGTTCTCGGAACCGGCGAGTGCCGCGGCGGTGGTGCCCTCGCGGGCTCGGCGGGCGCGTCGCTGCTGCTTTTTGATCAGCCGCAGGTTCCGCGCGTAGATCACCAGCCCCGACGACTGCCCGAGCACGCCCACGACATCCTGCCGCCAGACGAAGTAGGTGAACAGGCAGACCGCGCCGCCCAGGCTGATCCACCAGAACACCGTGGGGATCACGCTCTCGCGGCGACGCTCGGAGATGATCCACTGCACGATGAATCGGCACGAGAAGACGATCTGCCCGCCGAGCCCGATCCCGACCCAGATCATGCTCGACCAGCTCGTGATGTTGAAGATGCGGAAGAGGAAGTTGGGCTCGTCCCCGCGGACCAGCACCGCCGCATCCTTCCCGAAGACGCGCTCGAACTCGGCCTCGCTCAGCGCCTCGGACGCGGCACCGGTCGTCCAGAGCACGCGGTAGGTCGGCGTTCCCCCGCCCTCTCCGGGCTCGACCACCTCGACCACGCCCTTGCTCTGCCCGAGCCGGATCTGCGTCGTCTTGGCGCCTTCGCGCAGCTCGGCGGTGACCGGGCTCGGACGCAGCCACACCAGCCACATCCCCAGGAAGATCAGCCCCACCATCGCGATCACGGGGCCCGGCTTCACCGGTTCGACTCCCGCGTGATCTCCCGGCTCTCGATCGGTCGGCGACGCTTGCGCATCCAGCGGACCGCGAAGCAGTCGATCAGCCCGGGGATCGCCCGCTTGGTGATGCCCATGCCGTACTTGGTCGTCCCGGCCGTGCGCGGACGGTGATTGACGGGCATCTCGACGACCGTGTAGCCAAGGTGCCGCGCGGTGACCGGGATGAAACGGTGCATGCCGTGGAACCGCAGCGGAAGCTGCAACGCGATCTCGCGCTTCATGATGCGGAGCGAGCAGCCCGTGTCGCGGATCGAGTCGCCCAGCAGCACCCGCCGGAAGAGCCGCCCGACGCGCGACCCCCACCGCCGGACGACATGGTCCCGCCGCGCGTGCGAGCGGTCGCCCTGGACCATGTCGGCGCTGGTCATCCGCAGGCGCTCAAGCATCTTGGGGAGGTCGGCCGGGTCGTTCTGCAGGTCGGCGTCGAGGGAGGCGATGAGCTTGCCCCGGCACGCCCGGAACCCCGCGTAGAACGCCGCCGACTGCCCCCCGCCCTTGCCCGGCGGGGTCCTGGTCATCGCGACGCAGCGGAGCCACGGGCGGCTCTCCATCATCTCCAGCAGCCTCGCACGGGTCCGGTCGGTCGAGCCATCGTCGACGATCACGACCTCGAAGCTCACGCCGGTCGGCTCAACGGCCGCCCGGATCTGCTCGACGAGGTCGGCGACATTCTCCTCCTCGTTGTGAGCCGGTGCGATCACCGACAACTCAACCCCGGGAGAAGCCGCATCCGGAGCCCCGGAACGGGTCAAAACGGTCGTGTCGGGCCTGTCGGACATGGGCGGCAACGATAGCACCCCCGAACATCGGGCACCCGCCGAGCGCGACACCCGCGCCCGTCCGTGCACGAACGGTTCGATTCCAGTTTCGAACGATTCTAAGATCGCCCGGAGGGGGACCGCCCGAGCGGGCCCCGTTCCCCGAGCCCTCAGCCGCGACTCTGAACCCGGAAGAGCCCATGCACCTGCGACACTCCGACCACGACCACGGCCCGAAGGAAGTCCCCATCAAGTTCATCCTCGAGGACCCCGAGGGGCTCACCGACTCCGACCAGACCGAATGGGAGGTCATGGGAGCCGTCGGCGAGCACCTGCTCGAGGTCGCGATCGAGGCGGGGATCAACATCGAGCACGCCTGCGGCGGGGTCTGCGCCTGCTCCACCTGCCACATCTACATCGAGGAAGGCGCCGAGCACCTCTCCGAGCCGACCGAGGCCGAGGAGGACCGCGTCGAGGAAGCCCCCGGGCTCCAGATCAACAGCCGCCTGAGCTGCCAGTGCGAGATCGAGAAGAACGGCCCGATCCAGGTCCGCGTCCCGGCGTGGAACCGCAACGCGGTGAAGGAAGTGCCGCACTAGGGGCTCGCGCCGCCCGGACCGGACGATCACGACCCGGCCATCGCATCGAGGGTCGCGCCGAACCACAGGCGGGTCATTACCAGCCCGCCGATAGCCGCGATCAGCACGAGCAGGAAGTACCCGCGGAAGAGCGCGGGGCGATGGTTGGTCTGGCGATGGGCGATCCACGACGCCGCCCCCGCGATGGGCAGCATGGTCACGATCGCGCCGGTGAGCGGCAGCAGGACCAGCGACAGCGGCCCCAGCCGGAGCAGCGGAATCGAGACGATCGCCGTGCTCATGCCGACGGCATGGGCGATCGGTTCGATGAGCAGCATCGCGGCGACGACCCAGAAGCCGCCCGCCACACCGAGCAGCATCCACAGCCCCGTCCGCCGCACCGCGCCCACGGCTCGCCCGCACCCGGCGCAGACGAGTTCGCCGGGCTCGGAGCGATGCCCGCACCAGTCGCACGCGCCGCGGACTTTCCGCAGCCTGCTTAGGATCGACATCGGCACCGTGATCGCCGCCGCGAAGGGGATCGCGAGCAGCCCGGTCATCGCGAGTTCACCCAAGAGCCGGTCGAGCATCCGGGGAGCGGCCTTCCGAAACGGGTCCTGATTCCGCGGCAGGGCGCCAGTCTACGGGACGGCGGCCGGCCCGATCTCGGTCCATCCGGCAAGGCCGAAGGCCAGGAATGCGAGCCGACGCTACTCGGAAGCCGCAGAAACCCGGTCGGCGCGCCGATAAAGTCGGCGTCACCACCCGGAGCCCAGAACCATGGTCCATCCCTGGCATGATGTCACCCCCGGCGTTCAGGGGCTCGCGCTCCCCCGCAACTTCCGCGCGATCATCGAGATCCCCAAGGGCTCGAGCAACAAGTACGAACTCGACAAGTCCACCGGCATGATCAAGCTCGACCGGGTGCTGTCGTCGGCGGTCTACTACCCCGCCAACTACGGGTTCGTGCCCCAGACCCTCGCCGAGGACAACGACCCCCTCGATGTCCTGGTCTTCTGCACCGAGAAGATCCCCAGCCTCTGCCTGTGCGAGGCGCGCGCGGTCGGCGTGATGACAATGATCGACGACGGCGAGCCCGACCACAAGATCATCGCCGTGCTCTGCAACGACCCCGAGTTCGCCGACTACTCCAAGGCCAGCGATTTCTCGCAGTACACCATCCGCATGATGCGCCGCTTCTTCGAGGACTACAAGACGCTCGAAGGCAAGGAGGTCGAGGTCGACGAGATCATGCCCGCCGAGGTCGCCGACGCGATCATCGAGGACGCCCTCGCCCGCTACTCAGCAATGCGGCGGACCGGCGGGATCACCGGGCTGCTCGTCTGACACCCCGGTTTTCTTCGCTCTGATCGCTGCCCCCGCGACGGGCGGCTTGCGCATGCCCCTGTGATCGGACCCTCGGGCTCGTCGCCCGACCCAGCACAGGAGCGTCCCCGTGAAGAACACCCCGAACCGTCCCCGCCGCCTGTCCCGTGCCCTGCTCGGATGCGCCCTGGGCGTGTCGCTGCTCGCCGGCTCGGCGGCCGCCGCCCAGCCCGACCTCGCCCGCGACCTCGAGCGCGCCATGGGCGACCGCGAGATCAACCTCGCGAGCAACTACACCGCCAAGGCCCGCATGCTCGACACCGTCACGCCGGGGCTTTCCGATCGCACGGGCTACACCGTCGGCTCGCGCCTCAGCGAGTACGCGCTGATCTGGGGCATGGCCGACGAGCAGCCGATCGTCGACACGACCAAGCAGCGCCTCGACGAGATCGCGGGCGCTGCCGACCTCCGCGTCGAGGACCTGCCGCCGCGCCGCCGCACCGGCGAGTTCGACCCCGAATCGGTCGCGCGGGCCCTCAAGTATGTCCTCGACCCCGAGAACCCGACCATCGCCGACCTCTCGAAGCAACTCGGCGAGCGCCCGGTGCAGTGGGCCAAGCTCGGCGTGATGTTCCGCGTCACCCGCCTGCTCTACTTCCCGGGCGACGACATGAGCCAGACCTTCGCCGACGCCTTCGACCGCTTCGGCCGCGAACTCGAACTGCCCGAGGGCTTCTTCGACGGGCTCGTCGAGGGGATCCGCGGCGGGGCGTCGCGCGACCGCGTCGCCGAGCTGCTCACGCGGGCCGAGAAGGCCGTCGACCGCTACCACAAGGAGCGCGGCGAGAGCTGAATCCTCGCTTCGCACCACCCACCGAATCATCCAGGAGAGAACAGGCGGCCCGGGCGTGATCATCGCGTCCGGGCCGCTCCCGCTCTGGCTCGGCTCTGACTCGTTCAGCGAACGCCGGCAGCGTCGCTCGCGCGGGCGCGTGCGAGCACCCACTCGATCCCGCCCAGCAGATGCCGCCGGAACGCGGGCTCCTCGAAGCTCTCGCTGGTGTGCCCGCCGCCGGTGTAGAACGATCGCCCGCCGAACCGCTCGTGGCACCACGCGATCGGATGGTCCTCGCCCATGCGACCGCCCTCGTAGGTCGATTCATCCAGCATCATCAGCCGGCGCACCGCTCCGTGCGGCACGCTCCGGAAGTCGTACCACTCATCCGTACGCACCCACCGGTCCCCCAGATGCTGCGTCGACGGATGCTCACGGTCGATCACCTCGATCGTCGCCTCCTGCACGCGCGGGTGGCTCATGAACTGCGCCCCGACAAGCTCGCGGTAGAAGGGCCAGTCGTACTCGGTGTCGGCCGCCGCGTGGATCCCCACGAACCCGCCGCCGGCGCGCACGAACCGCTCCATCGCCGCCTCCTGCGCCAGGTCGAGCACATCGCCGGTGGTGCTGAGGAACACGACCGCGTCGAATCGACGCAGATCGTCATCGTTGAAGATGTTCCCGTCTTCGGTCGCGACGACGCCGAAGCCGTGCTCCTTGCCGAGTTCCTCGAGCGCGCGCACGCCGTCGGGGATCGACGCGTGGCGGAACCCGGCCGTCTTGGTGAACACCAGCACGCTCGGCAGCCCCGTGTGCCGAACGCTCCGCGGATCGGGCCTGCCCGGGATGCGGTTGAGCGTGTACCACGCCTCGGGCGACCAGATCCGCTCGCCCGCTTGGCTGGTCAGGTCGGCGTGGAGGTAGACGCAGCGGCCTTCCTTGAGCCCTTCGACCGTCAGCACGACGACCATGCCGTCGGGCGAGGGCACCGCGCGCGTGACGCGCAGCGATTCCTCGTCGATCTTCGGCCCGCCGTACTCGGGCGTCGCGATGTAGCGCCACTGCGCGGCGCGGTAGTTCGCAAGGTCGGCCAGTTGCTCGGTCGGCACGGGCTCGGTGAAGCGGATCGCAAAGCCGTTGGGCGTGGCTCGCACGGAATGGAACTCGAACGCCGAGTCGCCGGTCGGCTCGAGGCGCTGCAGCCCGGTGCGCGTGCCGCGCCAACTCCAGGTCGCCTGCTCGCCGATGCACCCGACGAAGATCTCTCCGCTCGGCCCCCACAGCAGCCGGTTGACGCCGCCCTCGAAGCCCTGGCTGAACCGGAACGCCGCGCCCTGCAGCTGTCCCTCGACCTCTTCGAGAAACACGCGCCGGATCCCGCCGAGCTTGAGCTCGCCGACATACACCTGCCCGGCGAACGGCCCGTCCTCGATCCACAGCATCTCCGTCGGCGAGTTGCTCACCTCGTTCTGCGGGAGCCACACCGCCGGCGGGCTGGGCGGCTGATCGGCAAACAGCGCGGGCTCCCCGCCCCGCGGATAGCGATCGGTCAGCACGCGCGTCTCGTTGTAGTGCCCGTAGAAGCGGCCGGGCTTCACATGGTTGATCTTGTTCGCGGGCATCCACCCGCCCTGGTTCTCGGCGACGAAGACCTCGCCCTCGGGCGACACCGCGATCCCGTTGGGCGTGCGGAACCCGCCGGCGACATACTCGATCGAGCCGTCATCGAGGCTGATCTTCATCAGCGTGCCGCGGTTGGGCGGGTTGGGCCCGTTGATCCCGCGGATCTCGCCCTTGAGGATCTTGTGCCCCGCCGCCCCGATGGAGGTCGAGAGCGTCGCGTACAGGAAGCCCTCGTGCTCCTCGAGCCCGAAGGTGAAGTGGTGGTAGTTGTCGCTGGTCCAGCCCGAGGCGAACCGCTCGCGCGTCTCGAACGAGCCGTCCCCGTCGAGGTCGGTCATCTTCGTGATCTCATCACGCTGCGCGACATACAGCGCCCCGTCGACATAACGCAGCCCGAGCGGGTGATAGAACCCCTCGGCGAACTTCTCGACGACGATGTCGTTCGGGTCGTCGGCCTCGAGGTTCGAGAAAGCCCACAGGTCCCCGTTCGGCGCCTTCAACTCCACGCCGTTGTTCTTGGGCTCGAACATCCCGATGATCAGCCGCCCATCGGGCAGCAACTCCATGCACCCGACCATCGGGTCGAAGTCGTCGGGGTGGATCGTCGTGAGCTTCCATCCCGGGTGCACCGATTCGAGCGGGATGCGGTCGCCCGGGCGGAACCCCGCGACCTCCGCGTCGAGCCGCTTGACACCCGGGCTGACCACACGCGTCACACCCTTCTCGGTCCGCAGCGCCGAGGCGGGCACGATCTCGAAGCCATCCGAGCCCGGCCGCTGCCATTCGAGGCGCAGGTACGCCCCGCCGGTGTTCTCGAACATGAGGATCCGCAGCGGCACCAGCCCGGCGTCGAGCCTCACGCGCCCGGTCATCGGCAGCGGCGCGTGCAGCCCCTTGTTCCAGATCACCGTCTCGCCGTCGATCGACAGCAGCGACCCGTCATCGCTGGTCAGCCGGAATGCGTAGTCGCCCGGCTCGGCGACGAGAAGGTACCCCTCGACCGTCGCGATGAACCGATCCTGCATCGGCAGGAACGCGTCGTCGCCGGGCAGGTCGATCGTCGGGATCAGCCGATCGACATTGGGGGTCATGCCCTGCGCCGGCTCGTGGATGTGCTCGAGGGCCGAACCGGCCTGGTACATCCGCAGCGACACGCCCGGCTCGAGTTCCGACGCCGCCGGCTGTCCCGCCGCGCCAGCGGTTGTTGACGCGAGCAACACAACAGCGCCCGCCACCCGGCCAACGCTCCGCACCCGACCCGACACCCCTGCGTTCCGTGCCATGTCACACCTCCCGGAACGACGAGTCTAACGCCGGGCCGACCCGCCGCCGGACGCCGGATCTGCGCGAACCGGACGCAGAAAGAGACATCGCCCCTTGCGGGGCGATGCCGAGTGTGCACGGATTGGAGAGGTCTTGCGACCCGGCGATCAGCGACGGCGACGGATGCCGACGACGCCCGCCAGACCCAGCAGGGCCATCGAGCCCGGCGCGGGAACGCTCGGGAGCTCCTTGAGCGTGAAGACGACGGGGTTGTCGTTGTCGAGGTTCACATCGATGACGAACGCGCCCTGAGCCGCGCCCGGCAGCCAGGTGCTGCCGTCGGTCACGAACCCGCCGAAGGTGCGGTAGAGGGTCATGTCGGCGCTGAACGACTCCTGCGTGAACGGGGCGATCGAGACGCCGGCCATCTCGGCGGCGTTCCAGGTCGCCTGCCCGCTGTCGACGAGGATGTTGTTGAAGCCGTCCCAGTCGACGCCGGTGTTGTTGATGATCCGCTCGTCGGTGATCACGATCTTCGTGACCGTGTTCGCGTCATCGGCAACCTGACGGAAGTCGATGTTGATCGCCTCGGGCGCCCCGGTGAACGGGTCGATCCGGGTGAACTCGGCGTACTTCTGGATCACGACCACGCCGTCCTGCAGGCTGACGAAGTCGGTCACGATGTCCGCGTGCTGCGGATCGAAGATCACGACTTCCCAGCCGCTGGCGGCGCCCGTCGAGGGGTCGTTCAGCGGGATGGTCACCTGCGCGCCGGCCGAGGCGGCGATCGCGGCGACAACAGAACCGGCAATCAGGGTGCGCTTGCTCATCTTCTCTTCTCCTCTCAGAGGCCGGCCTCCACGCCGGCGAACTCACTGCTCAACTCACTCTCTCGGTCGCCGAACAACGCTCGAACGACCCTCCGACGCCGGCATGAGCCGACGCTGCCCGTACAAAGGGCCACAGAAACGAGCCCACGCAAGGAATCCGCGCCGCGATTCACGCAATTCGACCGTGTGCCAAGCCAACCGGCCGGCTCGAACGGCCTGCGGAGCGGGCGTCAACCCCCGGCATCCCGAACAGATGCCTTCTTCAATTCTCCAGAACCCCACGACCCCCACGGGAGGCAGAGTCCCTCCAAAAACCGACCACGCCTGCTGGGGCGTGGTCGGTGAAAATCGGCTTCTCAGCCCTGAATCGGGCGATCAGCGGCGGCGACGGGCGATCAGCCCACCGATCGCGAGCAGCGCCACCGAACCCGGAGCGGGAACGCTGGGAAGCTCCTTCAGCGTGAAGATCACGGGGCTGTCGCTGGACAGGTCGACATCGATCACGATGCCGCCCTGGGCCATGCCGGGCAGCCAGGTCGCGCCCGCGGCGACGACGCCGTCGAACACGCGATGGAGCGTCCCGCCGTTCTTGAACTCCTGCTGAGTGAACGGGGCGATCGACAGGTCGGACATCAGGCCCTGGTTGAACACGGCCTGGCCGCTGTCGACGAGGATGTTCTCGAAGTCGACCCAGTCCAGCCCGGTGTTGTTGATGATGCGCTCGTCGGTGATGACGATCTGGCTGACCGTCTGGGCGTCCGCAGCCACCTGGCGGAAGTCGATCAACACGGCCTCGGGGGCGCCGGTGAACGGATCGATCCGGTTGAACTCGGCGAACTTCTGGATCACCACGCGGTTGTTCTGAAGGCTGACAAAGTCGGTCACGATGTCGACATGAGCCGGGTCGAAGATCACGACCTCCCAGCCCGAAGCCGCATTCGTGGACGGATCGATCAGCGGAATCGTGAGTTGGGCATTCGCCGACGCGGCCATCGCGCCCAACACACCGCCTGCGAGAAGGACATTACGCAACATCACTGCACCCTCCGGGCGCTCCCTAGGCGCCCCCACGAGACTCTCTCCCGGTCAAAGCACTCTCTGTCGCACGGCCACGCACTCCCCCGGAAGAACCCCGGGAGCACGCTGCGCGGACGCACGACCCGAATAGGCCACACGATCCGGGCAGCCGCCAACAAACCTGTGCAACTTTCGGCCGACTTCTTGCTTTTGAACCGACCCCGGATCCGCCCGCCCCGAGCCTTCCCCGGGCCCCACGCCCGAGAACCCGCGGCCCCGCCCCCGCGATCCCCTACCATCCCGCGACCATGGGCAAACGCGATCTCCACGACCGCTACTTCCGCCAGGCCAAGGACCACGGCTACGCCGCCCGCAGCGCCTTCAAGCTCATCCAGATCAACGAACGCCGAAAGCTCATCCGCAAGGGCGACCGCGTCCTCGACCTCGGCTGCTCCCCCGGCTCGTGGCTCCAGGTCGCCGCCGACCTCGTCGGGCCCGGGGGCCTCGCCGTCGGCATCGACCTCAACCCCGTCCGCACCGCCCTGCCCGCCCACTGCGTCGCCCTCGTCGGCGACATCTTCAAGACCCCCCCCGCCGCCCTCCTCGAGCCCGCCGGCCGCCGATACGACATCCTCCTGAGCGACATGGCCCCGAGCACCAGCGGCACCGCGAGCGACCACTTCCGCTCCGTCGAACTCTGCGACCGCGTCCTCGAACTTGCCGCCGACCTCCTCAAGCCCGGCGGGCACCTCGCGATGAAGGTCTTCGAGGGCGAGGCCTACGCCAACCTCCTCAAACGCACCGCCCGCGTCTTCGACTCGGCCAAGGGCTTCAAGCCCGAGGCCTCGCGCGATGTCTCCCGCGAGATCTACATCGTCGCCACCGGTTACAAGGGCCCCGCCGATCGTGCGCCCTCGGAGAGCGACGCGTGACCTTCCTCGCGCCGCTGCCAGCGATCATCGCCGCCGGCATCGCCGTCCCGGCGTTGGTCGCGATGTATCTGCTCAAACTGCGTCGCAAGCCCGTACGCATCAGCTCCACCCTGCTCTGGGACCAAGCCGTCCAGGACCTCCAGGCGAATGTCCCCTTCCGATGGCTCCGCCCGTCGTGGCTGCTGCTGCTCCACCTGCTCATCCTTGCGGCCCTGCTGCTCGCGCTGGCGCGCCCCGCGATCGACGCCGGGCTCAGCGCCGCCGAACGCGTCTTCCTCGTCCTCGATCGCAGCGCCTCCATGTCGGCCGCGCACGCCGATGCGGGAACGCGGTTCGAGCGAGCGATCCGCGACGCGGGCGCCTTCCTCGACGAACTCGAAGCCGACGGCTTTGCCGGCTCGGTCACGCTCATCGAGTCCGCCGCCGAAGCCTCCATCGTCGAAGGCCCCACGCCCGACCTCGCCCGCATCCGCTCGGCTCTCGGCTCGCTCAGCCCGACCGATCAGCCCGGGCGCCTCGCCGAACCGCTCCAACTCGCCGAGGCCCTCGCCCTTGCCGGCACAAGCGAGTCCGACACCGCCCCACCCTCGCTGGTCGCGCTCTTCTCCGACGGCGTCGCGCCCGACGCTTCATCGCTCACCCTCGCGGGCGCCGAGATCCGCTTCGTCCCCGCCGCCGGCGACCAGCCCTTCGACAACGCCGGCATCGCCGCCCTCTCGGCCCAGCGCGACTTTGCTGACCCGGTCATCCTCCGCGTCTTCGCCCAGCTCGTCTCGACCCGCGCCGAACCGGTGGGACGCTCCGTCGCCGTCCGCATCAACGGCGACCCGATCGATCAGACCGCCGTCACCATCCCCCCACGCGATCCCGAGACCGCCGAGCCCGGCCGCCGCGCCATCACTTTCGAACTGGTTCACCCGGGCGACGGCGTGCTCACGCTCGATCTTGGGCAACCCGACGATCTCGCGGCGGACGACACCGCATCACTTGTCCTCACCCCCGCCCAGCGCCCGCGCGTCCTGCTCGTGCGCCCGAGCCTGCGCGATCCGTCGCGTCCCAACTGGGTGCTCGATGATCCACTCGCTGAGTTGGACCTCGCGGCGCTCGAGCGCACCGACGCCGCGGCGTACAACGCCGGCCCCGCCGCCGCCCTGCGCGACATCGACCTGGTCCTCTTCGACGGCGTCACCCCCGAGCGGCTCCCGCCGGTTCCCTCGATCAGCTTCGGCGCCGGGCTCCCCGCGCCGGGGCTGGCGCTCACCGGCGAGCAAGGCCCGGCACGCATCATCAGTTGGGAGCGCGATCACCCGCTGATGCGATCGATCGCGCTGGATCGGCTCGCGATCGCGCGCACGCCGACCGTCGATCTCGAGGGAAGCCCGGTCGCGCTGGCGCGCAGCGAACGCGGCCCGGTCATCGTGTACGACGACGCCGACGGGATCGGACGCCTCGTCGTCGCTTTTGACCCCGCCCAATCCGATTGGCCGCTCGACTTCGGCTTTGCCGTCTTCGTCGCCCGCGCCATCGACACCCTGGCCGGGCGCGGCGAGGCGAGTTCGATGCGGGGTGTCTCCACCGCCGACCCCCTCGCACTCTCTCCACGGCCCGGCTCCGACCGGCTCCGCGTCACCGCGCCCGACGGCTCGGTCCCCGTCGACCTGGGCCCGGAGCGCCTCGCCGACCGCGGACGCGTCCCGATCGGCCGGCTTGAAGCCGCGGGCGTGTACCGCGTCTCGGGCGCGCGCGAGCCGGCGATCGCCCTGGGGCTCTTCTCCGAGATCGAGTCCGCCGGCGCACCGCGCGACGCGATCGAAGTCGGCGGGCGCCCGGTCGATGCCCGCTCGGGCGTCGCGACGCGCCCGACCGAGGTCTGGCACTGGTTCATCCTCGCCGCGGCGATCCTGCTCGCGCTGGAGTGGATCGTCTACGCCTTCCGCATGCGCGTCTGATCCACGCTCACTCGTCGTCGATGCCCTCGAGCTCGGTCCACGCGGTCGTGCGCACCGCCAGGCGCGCCGGCTCGGCATCCCACGGAAACTGCGCGCGCGGCCAGGACAGCCGAACCCCGTCGCTGGTCAGCAACTCAAGCCCGATCCGCAGCGTGCCGTCGGGCTCGACCGCCTCGGCCGGGATCGGGATGTCGCACGCCCACACCCCCGCCTCGTCGCGAGCCGCCCGCGCCCCGCCGACCAGTTCGGTCCGGCGGACCTCGTCGATCACCCGTCCGTCGGGCTCGACGCGGAGCAGCGATCGCGGCGCACCGCGCGGCCCGAGCCAGATCCGCACCGCCGAGAGCGAGCCCCCGTCATCGAACGCGCCGGCGCGCACGAACAGCGACCATCCCGCGCCCGCAGGCTCGTTGGGGCTCGCCAGCCCCCGCCTGAGGACAGCGGCGGCCGACACCGGCGCCTCGGCCCGCTCGCCGCGCAACCACGCCCGCATCGTCCAGTCCTCGAGCCACGCCCCGGTGCTCAGCCCGGGGGGCTGCACGGGCAGCGCCCGAGGCACCACGGGCAGGTCGAAAGTCTGCTCGCCGACGCGCGCCGTCCAGAGCACCGCCGACGACGCGGGCCCGGCGATCGGCTCGACGCGCGCCACGCGCGTGCGCCCGGGCTCGAGCAGTTCGGGCTCGGTCAGTGTCACGCCCGCCGGATCGGTGACCCAGGCGCTTCGGGTCCGCTCGGCGAGGTTGGTCAGCCCGATCGTCGCGACCGGCGCGTTGCCCGCGAGCCCGGCGTCATCGATGACCCACGCGCGCGCGCCGGGCGAACTCTCGCGCCAGACCGATGATGCCAGGACGCGCGCCTCGTCGTCGAACGCCGGATCGACCAGCGCTTCCAGCAGGCTCTGCGTCGAGCCGAGCCACGCGGGGACCAGCGAGCCGCGGGGCTCTGTGACGAACTGCCCGAGCCGGCGGCGGACGCGCTGCGCCTCGCCGGGGTCGGCGCGCCACAGATGGACCAATGCCGCCTGCCAGATCGCTTCGGTGTGGTGCGCCAGCGCCTCGACCACCGGGTCCTCGAAGACGCGGCGCTCGGCATCGCGCGAGGGACTCAGTTCGCCGCGGATCAGCCGGGCACGCCAGCGCGACGCCGGGTCCTGCGCCACCGCCGACGCGACGGCTTCGAGCGTGCCCGGATCGGGCGCCCGATCGAACACGGGCGCCCAGGCTTCGGGAGGTGCGGCTCCCGGGTCGCCCACGCGCACCCAGATCACGGGGGCCGGCGACTGGTTGAGCGTGATCGCCGCGCCCGTCGCGTCTTCGGGGAGTTCGATCACCGCGACCCAGGTGCCGGGGGGCGGGGGCTCGGGCGTGTCGTCGTTGTGAGCCGATCTCCAGCGGACGCCCGTCCCGAGCCAGCGCTGCAGCGGGGACGCGCCCGAGCCGGCGGGCTCGGCGATCAGCCGATGGACCTCGGCCCGCAGCACACGCCCGTCGCGCAGCCGAACCGCGAACGGGGCCCGCGGATCGGACCGTCCCTCGAACTCGATCGGGACGACGGCGGTGCGACCGGGGACGAGCAGGGCCGGCTCGTCCATCAGACGGATCTGGGCCGGGGCGGGGGCCGACCCCAGCAGAGCCAGCGCGAGCGCGAAGATGCGCACAAGAACCGGGGCCGGAGCCCGGGGTTCGGTTGCGAGCGGGGGTGAACCCGCGGAGACTGAGCCCGCGCGGGTCGATCGGCTCACGCTCCGGGGAGGATGGCGGACCATGAACGATCTGACGCGGGGATGTGTCGCGGAGTTCATCGGCACCTTCGCCCTGGTCTTCTTCGGGGCCGGCTCGGTCGTGCTGGCGGCGGATCTGTCGACGCCCGCGGCATCACCTTACGGCGGGTTGCTGATCGTCGCCGCCGCCCACGCCCTGGTGCTGACCGTCTTCGTCACCGGGCTGATGTATGTCTCAGGGGCCCAGTTCAACCCCGCCGTCTCGCTGGCGCTGCTGGCGATCGGGAAACAGAGCCCCCGGCAGGCCGGGGCGTTCATCGGCGTGCAGCTCGTCGCGGCGGCGTGCGGGGCGGGGGCGGTCGTGTTCGTCTACGGGCCCGAGATCGCGCGGGCGGCGAAGGTCGGCGCGACCCTGCCCGCGGACGCGTACGCCGCGGCATCGAACATCCCGCGCATCTTCGTCACCGAGGTCCTGCTCACCTTCACCCTCATGTTCATCATCCTGACCGCCGTGGTCGACGCCCGGGCGCACCGGCTCGGGGGCTTCTGCGTCGGGCTGGTCGTCGCGACCTGCATCTTCGGCTTCGGGCCCGTCAGCGGCGCGAGCATGAACCCGGCACGCAGCTTCGGGCCGGCGCTCTACGGCTATTGGGATCTGCACTGGCTCTACTGGTTCGCGCCGATCACCGGCGCGGTGCTGGCGGCGGTGGCGTACAAGGTCGTGTGGGAGCATGTCGAGGATGTCGAGCCGCAGGTCCCACCGCTGCACGAGGGGGATGCGACCGAGAAGCACTGAGTTTCAGGCTGGATCACCACCGAGGCACGAAGGACACGGAGACGACACGGGCCGGATGGGGCCGGTTCGGGATGGACCAGAGCGAGGCTTCCTCAAGCGTGGAGCAGATCGCGCCAGGTGCCCGCGTCGACCGCGAGCTTCGCTTCGCGCAGCCCCGTGCCCGAGAGTTCTCGCACGCGCCGGATCGCCTCGATCTTCCTGCCCTGCTGGATGAGCAGGTCGATCTCTCCCTCGGCCGGGTGGGCTTCGAGCTCTTGCCCGAGCGACTGCAACAGCGAGTTGACAAGCTTCTCGAGCCGACGCACGCGGGCTTCGAGGCGGTCGAGGCGGCGGTTGCCGAACATGCGGGGCTCCGGTTCGAGGCGGGGCGGTCACTCGGGGGATGAATCCTCAGACGCCCCGACGCTCTCGGCATTCCCCGGCTTCCACACCCGCACCCAATCGATCATGATCCCGTCGGGAAGATTCGCGGCGTTGATGTCGCCGGCCCAGGTGCCGACTTCGAGGCTCAGGATCATGAACTGCTCGACCCGCGGGACGGCCGCGTCGGTCCGCCAGCTTTCCTTCCCGTCGACATAGAAGACGAGTTCGTCGGGCGTCCAGAGCACGGCGTAGGTGTGCCATCCCTCGGCGATGTCGGGGAGTTTGTGCTTGTGGTGCGCCGATTTGTGGTCGTCGCCGTAGCCGTCCCAGTGGATGGTGTTCTGGGCGATGCCGGGTTGCTTCTTGTGGTACTCGATGACATCGATCTCGACGCCGCTGGCGCCGGGGTCGCCGATGACCTTGCCCATCGTCGGCGTCTGGATCCAGAACGCGGCCCAGTGCCCGAACTCCTGCTGCATTTTCATGCGGGCTTCGAAGTAGCCGTAGCGTGTGCGGAAGGTGTCGTGCGTCCAGACGCCGCCGGTGCGGAATTCGGTGGTGCCGTCTTCGAGTTGGTGGCGGGTGGTGGTGAGGGTGAGGTGCCCCTGGCCGTCGAGGACGACGGCTTCGGGGACATTGATCGCGTCCCGCCGCGGGCCCGGACGCCAGACGGACCACCTGGTGGTGTCGAGGGTGTCGCCGTTGAATTCGTCGTGCCAGAAGAGGGTGTAGCCCGGGAGGGGGGGTTGGAAGTCGGCGGGCTGGTGGGTTGGTTGGTCGGTGGGTTGGGTCGCGGATTGGGCCGCGGCGGCGAAGGGGGTGAGCAACATCGAGCAGACAAGCATGGTTCGTGCGTGCATCGGAATGCCCTCCCTACCAAACCTCGTGGCACGGGCGTCCCGCCCGTGGCTCTCCACTCTACAGGAAGAGAACAGAGTCACCGCGGAGGGCCGCGGAGAGCCGCGGAGGGTTGGTCGGGTGGGATCATGGCCAAGCTGCGCTTGAGCATGCCACACCGACAGCATGAACTCCCCTCAGTCCCGCTTCGTGCTCTCCGTGACTCCGTGGTGAGTCTGTATTCCCTCCGCGGTTCTCGGCGGCCCTCCGCGGTGCGCTCTGAAGATGGGGTAGCCACGGGCGGGACGCCCGTGCCACAAGACTTGGTAGGACTGGAGAGACTGCTGGCGCCGATCACGCCGGGATCGTCGTCTCGATCGGCAGGGTCTGCACGATGTTGCGCACGATCTTGTCGGTCGTCACGCCCTCGGCTTCGCCCTCGAAGTTCATGATGATGCGGTGACGCAGCGCGGGCAATGCGACCGCCTTGAGGTCGTCGATGCTGACATTCGGGCGTCCCTCGAGCAGCGCCCGGCACTTGCCCCCCAGCACGATCGCCTGGGCGGCGCGGGGGCTGGCGCCGACGCGGACGAACTGGTTGACCAGAGGCGTGGCGAACTCGCCGCCGCCCTCGGGGCCCTTGGGGTGGGTCGCCAGCACGAGCCGGATCGCGAAGTCCTGCACATGCGGCGCGATCGCGACGCGGCGGACGAGGGACTGGTGCTCCAGAATCCGGTCGGCGGTGATCACGGGCTCGACATCGGCGGCATACCCCGAGGTCGTGCGGTTCAGGATCTCGCTCAGTTCCTTGCGCGACGAGTACCCGACCTGGAGCTTGAAGAGGAAGCGGTCGAGCTGGGCCTCGGGGAGCGGGTAGGTCCCTTCCTGTTCGAGCGGGTTCTGGGTCGCCATGACGAAGAAGGGCGCGGGGAGCTTGTGGGTCGTGCCGCCGACGGTGACGCTGCGCTCCTGCATCGCTTCGAGCATCGCCGACTGGGTCTTGGGCGTGGCGCGGTTGATCTCGTCAGCCAGCACGATCTGGGCGAAGACGGGCCCGGGCTGGAAGACGAACTCGCGCTGCACGCGGCCGTGCTCGCCCTCGACCTCGCGGACGACGGTCGTGCCCGAGATATCCGCGGGCATGAGGTCGGGCGTGAACTGGATGCGGCTGAAAGAGAGCGAGAGCGCCTCGCTCAGCGTGCGGATGAGGAGGGTCTTGCCGATGCCCGGCACGCCCTCGAGCAGCGCGTGCCCGCCGACGAACAGGCAGACGAGGACACCATCGACGATCTGCTCGTGCCCGACGACGGCCTTGCGGATCTGCTCGCGGACGGCGAGAAAATCGGCGCGGAACTGCTTGGCCTGCCGCTGCACCTCGGCGAGGTCGGGCGAGCCCCCGTCGGGGGGCGGGGCGTCGGGGGCGTTGCTCGGGGGGGTCGGCTCGCTCATGCCGGGCGATGGTAGCGGGGCATCAGGCGGCCTGGGCCGCGGGCGGGTCGTTCTCGCCGGGCATCGCCACGCGGTCGAGCACGCGGATGAGCTTGCGGAGGTCGGGGGCGGCTTCCTGGGCCGAGCAGCACGCGTCGAGCGCCGTGATCGTCGGGCCGGCCGCGTCGCCGACGAGGTCCAGCCCGAAGCTCGCGGCCGACCCGACCAGCGACAGGCACAGCTTCCGGGCCGCCGCGTAGTCGTCGCGCGTGATCGCCTGCTGGAGTTCGCGGCGCGTGCGCCGGATCTCGTTGATGTACTCGATGAGGCAGTCCCGCCGGATCGAGTCGGGCTCCAGCGTGCTGTGGATGGTCTCGGTCGAGTTCAGCGGGTCGCGCTGCTCACGGATCGCGTGCCCGAGGGCATCGATCAGCGGCTTGCACATCAGCGGCTTGACGACGATCTCGGCGACCCCGGCACCGAGGATCTCGGCGGTGCGCCGGTCATCGCAGGGGAACACCGAGCCCAGGATCGGGCCGCCGAACCCGTCGCGCCGCAGCGCGCGCACGCACTCGACGACATCGCGCCCGTCGACGGCTTCCTCGCACAGGACCGCGTCGAACGACTCGAGTTGCAGTTTGTCGCACGCCTTGCCTATCGACTCGACCGGCACCACCTCGATCTCCACCGACCGCAGCAGCATCCCCACCAGCAGGTGCTGCACCGGGCTCTCGCTGATGTGCAGCAGCCGTCCCGAGACGGTCAGCGGCTCGCTCGAGGACACCTCCTCGGCGTCGGCGGCGGTCAGGTCCACGAAGCGGCGGATATCCAGCGGTTCCTCGAGCACTAGTTCGAGGTGGTGGAACCGCCCCGAGAGGAACCGGCACGCGTCGACCGACGCGCGGATCGTCGCTTCGCTCCCGTCGCGGGCCGGGAGCGCCAGCACGCACTGGGTCGTCGGGTGCAGGTAGCCCGCGACGATCAGCCCGATCGACTGGCGGGTCAGGTGCGAGATGAGGATGCGCCGGTCGGACTTGCCCCCGCCGGGGTGCTCGAACGAGGCGGTCGCCTCGCGCCCCCGGAGCCCGAAGTGGCGTCCCCGTTCGTCCGGACGCAGGGCGGCGATGGAGCGCGCGACATCGCTCAGGAGGGTCGCGCTCGCTCTTGCCGGCTGGGAACGCCGCCGGTGCAAGCAGTTCGTCATGGTCGCCATGGGTGGGATCGATCGCCATAGAACGCCCCCGGCTCAAGGCCGACTCGTTTCTGTCGGACTCGGAGGGGCGGCGTTGCCACGACAAGTTCTCAATCCAAAGCAAGTCCCGATCCGGGCACCGGGATTGCATGCTCGGCGCCTTCCCCCGGCACAGATGTGTGCCGGGGCCTCCCCGCGAGCCGGTCAGGGGAACTCCTGAACAGGCGACGCGCGGCCGGTTGGATCAAGCCGGTCGGTGGGGCATCCGATCGACCGGGCATGAGCCTCGACCTGTTCCAACTCGTGTATGTCAGCCGGGCGATCCGCTCCCTGTCCGACGCGGACCTCCGCTCCCTCCAGGCCGGGGCGTCACGGTTCAACGAGGCTCGGGGCGTGACCGGCGCGCTCTTCGTCGGGAAGGTGGCGTTCCTGCAGGTGCTCGAGGGGCCCTTTGCGACGGTCTCGATGCTGCTCGACGGCCGCATCGCCGCCGACCCGCGCCACCGCGACCTCCGTGTCGTCTTCGGCGCCTACGCGAGCGAACGCCTGTACGCGAACTGGAACATGGCGGTCTTCCGGGTCGACCAGCCGCTGATCCCCTACGAGGAACTGCTCGAGCACCTGGCCGACGCGGCGTTCACGCCCGACACCCGTCGGGCGCCGATCCGGCTCGTCCGCGCGTTCGAGGAAGGATCCCGGTCGGTCGCGTGAGCAACGACGCCGGAGCATCAGAAAAGGCCGCGGTGGGATTCGAACCCACGACTGGCTTTCGCCAAACGGATTTGCAATCCGCCCCCTTGGTCCACTCGGGCACACGGCCTGTGCGAGCCAACGCTACGACCCGCCGGGGTCGGGGTCAACGCGGGCCGATTCGTCCCGGGAGTCTCTCCGGGCGAACCCGATCGCCCCCGCGCGGGTAGTCTGGACCGAGCCCATGCCCCGCGCCGATGAGACCCGCATGATGACCCCGCGAACGCATCGCCCGATCCTCCCCACCTCCGTCCTGACCCGTTGCCGCGTCGCCACGCTGGCGCTGCTGGCCGGCTCGGTGGTTCCCGCGCACGCCCAACTCGCCGACCCCGCGTCGGGCGACGCCCCGGCCCGCCCGGTGCCGACGGTCATTGCTCCGGAGCGCTCGCCGCGCGCCACGCCGGTGAGCCCAGGTGCGCCGACGCCCGCCGACGCCTTGCCCGGGCTCGGGCAGCAGGATGTCTCGGTCCCCCCGACGCGGCTGGTTCGCGAAGGGGCGTTCCTGGTCAAGCGGACCGGAGCCGTGCTCCGCGCCCCGACGGGCGAGTGGATCGTCGCGTGGGCGAAGGACACCCAGCCCGACGCCGTCGACCTCCCGCCGATGCCTCTGCTTCCCTCTCGGGCGCTGGCTCGCTTGCAGCGTCAGCTCGGCCCGGACGCGTCGCGCGCGCTGGTTGAAGTCTCCGGGCAGGTCACGCAATTCCGGGGTCGGAACTATCTGCTCCCGACCCTGATCGCCGTCGCGCGGCGCCCTGCCGGGGACGCCGCCGAGACCCCGAGCGAGCTGCCGGGGACGACGCCCCCCGCCCGCCCGGATGACGACCCGCGGGTGCTGGACCTCATCCGGGACCTCGAGGAGAACCGCCCGATTCCCCGGGCCGTCACGCCGACCGAGAGCGACGCCGCAGAGACCCCCGGGCTCGAGGAGCCCGACCTGCTCATCGACGGCCGGGCAATCGTGCAGGAGCGCGGACGGCTGGTGCGGCTGGCAAGCGGACACCTGGTCTTCCAGCCCGACAACGATCTGCGGGGCGGGGCCGACGGGCCCGCCCCCCTGCTGTTGCTGCCGTCTCGCATGCTCGAACAGGCCGAGGCGCTCTACCAGCGTTCGGCCGACGATGCGGCGGTCCGCGTCAGCGGGCGCACCTTCGCCTACGGCTCGACGCGCTACCTGCTCATCGAGAGCGTGCACCGCGAGCGGCGGACGGAGATCAACCCGGGCCGGTGAGCGCGTCGGCGTTCAGGCGGTCGGCAGGGTGCCCTCGAGCGGGCGATCCTCGAGCGCGGTCGGGTCGGTCGGGCGCGTGGAGACGCGCTCGCCGGGCATCGGGTTGAACCGCGAGCCGTACATCGGGATCCGCCGGTTGGTGTCGGTCCGGGGGAGGACCGACTGGATGCCCATGACGATCAGGAAGAGCCCGGCGTTGGCGAGGATCATCCAGCCGAGGGTGTCGAGCCCGAGGTAGACCATCACGCTGGTGACGACGACGACCGCCAGCGCCAGCGGGATGATCGCCTGCCACGCCATGGTCATGATCTGGTCGTAGCGGAGGCGGGGGATCGTCCAGCGGATGAGCATCATGAAGCAGATGAGCAGGAGCGCCTTGCCGAAGAACACGCCGAACTTCAGCGCGACCAGCCCGAGCGCCCCGAGGATCGCCAGGATCCCGTCGCCGGCCTGGATGACCGGCGTCTCTCCCAGCAGCGAGAGGAACGGCAGGGGCTCGTACCCGCCCAGGAAGATCAGCGCGAAGAACGCGCTGGAGGTGATCATGTGGGCGTACTCGGCGAGAAAGAACAGCGCGAACCGCATCGACGAGTACTCGGTGTGGTACCCGCCGACGAGTTCCTGCTCGGCCTCGGCGATGTCGAACGGGGCGCGGTTGGCCTCGGCGAGGATCGCGATGAAGAAGATCACCGCCGCGATCGGCTGGCTGAAGATCAGCCACCCGTGCTCGCGCTGGTGGTCGATGATGTCGGTCGGGATGAAGCTGCCGACCAGCAGCAACGCCGCGAGGATCGCCAGCCCGAGGGGGATCTCGTAGGAGATCATCTGGGCGGTGGCGCGGAGCCCGCCGAGGAACGAGTACTTGTTGTTCGACGCCCACCCGCCGAGCGTGACGCCGTAGACCCCCAGCGACGCGACGCCGAGCAGGTAGATGATCCCGACATTGGCAGACAACCCCGCGACGACGATCTCGCCGCCCGAGATGGTGCCCAGGATGGGCACCGAGAAATCGGGGATGACGATCGAGCCGCCCCAGGGGATGATCGCAAAGCCGATCAGCGCGGGGATGATGATCGCGACCGGGGCGAGGGTGAAGAGCTTCTTGTCGACGCCGTCGGGCGCGTAGTCCTCCTTGAGCAGGAACTTCAGCCCGTCGGCGAGCGGCTGCCCGAGCCCGAGGAACCCGCGCAGAAACTTCAGCGCCGGGAGCCCGAAGTCGAACCCGACGCGGTTGGGCCCGACGCGGTCCTGGATGTACGACGCCATCTTCCGCTCGACATAGATCAGGTACGCGACCGTCAGCAGCACGACATGCACGACGATCGCGAAGACATGGATGCTGATGAAGGTCTGTCCGTCGAGCATGGTCTCTCCGCGCGCCTGTCCGGGTGAGGGCCGGGTGGGGGATGGGTCGTCCGGCCCGTCCCCGGGCGGCAACTGTAGCGGGGATCAGCCCCCCTGAACACCGCCCCCGACGGTCGCCTCTCCCGCCGCCGCGATCACCTCGTCGATGATCTCGCGGTGGTTGGCGCACCGCGGGAACTTGTGCTGCCCGCCCAGCTTGCCCTTGCTCTCGAGCCAGCGGCTCATCGTGCCGTCGGGCAGCGGGGTGACGGTCGGCTCGCCCATGCCCAGGCTGCCTGTCCGCTTGGTGGTGTAGTCGACATTCTGCTCCTTGAGAGCCTGGTCGAACACCGCCGCGAACCGGTCCATCTGTTCCCGCCCCTCGACGACCTCGACCGCCAGCTCCAGCCCGGCCCGACGCCCGCTTTGGGGGTAGACCGGGGCGGCGGTGAAGTCCCCGATTCGGACGCCGGTCTCCGTCGCCGCCTTCGCGACCGCGGTCTCGATGTGCTCGACGATGAGGTTCTCGCCGAACGCGTTGATGAAGTGCCGGTGCCGCCCGACGATCCGCAGCCGCGCCGGCCCGTCGCCCCCCACGCCTCCGAGGCAGGCGGGAACGGTGTCGAACTCGACGACATCTCCCAGGATGTACCGCCACAGCCCAGCGTTGGTCGTCATCACCACGACATAACGCTGCCCCTTCTCGACCGCGTCGCAGGTGAACGCCGGCGGATCGTCGGCGTCGATCTCCTCGAGCGGGACGAACTCGAAGAACATCTCCAGGTCGCTCATCAGCCGGAGCCCGCGCTCGTGCGGGCGGTCCTGCATCGCGACGAACCCCTCGCTCGCGGGGTAGAGCTCGAGCCGGTGCGGGAAGTCGGCCTCGGCATCGCCGAAGACCGTCTCGTTGACCCGCACGCGGAACGGGTCGTACCGCACCCCGCCGTGAATGAACACCTCGAGGTTGGGCCAGATGTCGAGGACGCAGTCGGCCTTGCGCCCCTGCTCGCGGGCCATCTCGAGCACACGCTCGAAGAGCACCAGCGACCAGCTCGCCATCCCCGAGACGAACCGGACATCCTCGTCGAGGCACCGGCGCGCCATCGCGTCGATCTTGCTGGGCCAGTGGTCCATCAGCGCGATCTCCGGGCCCGGGAGGTACGCCTCGGTCAGCGGCCACTTGATCAGGTGCGTCACCAGCCCCGAAAGGTCCCCCGTGCGCACGCCGTGCTCGTTCTCGACAACATCGGTCGAACCGCCCAGGAACAGGCACTTGCCCGCGGTCAGCCGGGCGAGCGGGATCCCCCGCCGGGCGAGGTGGGCGAAGATGTCGAGGCTGGCGCGGAAGTTGGAGCGGAACTGGTCCTGCGAGACGGGAATGAACTTGTCGCCGGCGGTCGTGCCGCTGGTCTGGGCAAAATCTCGGACCAGCCCGGGCCAGAGCACATCCGGCTCGCCGCCCTCGCGCATCCGCGCGATCCGGTCGCGGTAGGCGTACCAGTCGCCGATCGGCACCGCCCGCCGGAACGCCGCAACGAGCTCCTCGTCGGGCTCCTTGAGCAGCCGATCGAACCCGGACTCGCGCCCCATCTCGGTGCGTCTTGCCTTCTTGAGCAGCCGGCGGAGCTGACGAACCTGCACGCGGGCGGTGTTCTCCCGCCACCAGTCCTCGTCGTCGAGCTTGGGGATGCGCAGCGCGTTCCGCGCTTCGATGCCCGCCCCGATCAGGGCGGTCCAGCGCGGGATGGACCAAGATTCGCGCAGCCGGGAATCACGGGACGAGGGTCGCGTCATGCGGCAATCGTTCCCCCGCGGGCTCACGCGTCCAGCGGGCGCGCGTCGACTTCCATCGTGAATGCCATCAGCGCCTCGGCGAACGCCTCGGGCTCCTCGACCATCGGCGCGTGCCCGCACTGCTCGATCCAGTGCATCCGCGCATCCGGAATCTTGGCGGCGAACTCGCGGGCGGCCTCGGGGGGCGTCACGATGTCCTCCCGCCCCCACAGCACCAGCGTCGGCGCCGAGATCATGTGCAGCACGGCACCCAGGTGGTCCGTCCGGGCCGAACGCGACAGCTTGATCATCGCCCGCGCCTTCCGCCGGTTGCCCAGTTCCTCCCAGGCGCGGTCCACATCCCGCGGATCCATCTTCGCCCGGTCGTAGAACAGTTCGGCCACCCGGTCGGCCAGCCAGTCCTTGTCGTTGCGGGGCGTCCGGTCCGAGCCGAGCAGAGGCTTCTCGGCCAGCCCGCTCGAGCCCGCGAGCACCAGCCCCGCGACCAGTTCGGGTTGCTCGAGCGCCAGCTTCAGCGCCACATGCCCGCCGAACGAACTGCCGACATAGATCGGCGGTTGGTCGAGCGTCTCGCGGACGAACTTGCCGACCATCGCCGTCACGCCCGGCACGCCGCAGTCGTCGCCCTTGAGCTCCAGCAGCGGCACCTCGAGCGCCAGGCACCGAACGCGGTCCTTGACCAGGCGGATGACATTCGCCCAATGCCGATTCGTCCCGATCAGCCCTGACAGAAACAGAACCGGGCGCCCTTCGCCCGCGACCAGCAGCGGCGTCTCCACCGCCCGGTTCTCCGGCCCGAAGACCTCGACCGTCGTGGACTCCAAGCCCTGGAGCTCGGATCCGGATTGGTCTGAGTTCGTGGACACGGAAGTCAAAGCGGTCTCCGGGCGCTGGATCACGGTCGGCCGGGGCGACACCCCGGAGTCAGTCCATACTAACCACGCGCGGGGTCGGCGTCAGCGGCTTTGCCCGGGATCCTCGCACTTCTGCGCCGGGCGATCATACCGCCCGCGGCCCCCGCCCGACAGCCGCCCGCTTCGCGGGGCCTCTTCCCGATCGGTCAGACCGGGTCCGCCGGGGCCACCCGCCCGTCGAGCAGCGTCACGACCCGGTCGGCCCGATCCGCGACCTCCTGGGCGTGCGTCACCAGCACCAGCGTGGTCCCGAACTCGCTCCGCAGCCCCTCCAGGGCGTCCAGGACGCTCTCACCGGTCTTGCGATCGAGGTTGCCCGTCGGCTCGTCGGCGAGCACCACGGCCGGCTGGTTGATCAGCGCCCGCGCGATCGCCACCCGCTGCCGTTCCCCGCCCGAGAGCTCCACCGGGCGGTGCCGACGCCGATGACCGAGCCCGACCGACTCGAGCAGCCGATCGGCCCGCCCGGTCAGCTCCCGCCGACGCGCCCGGTACCCGAACCGCCCGTACCGGATCATCGCGCCCACCAGCACATTCTCGAGCACATCCAGCTCGGGCAGCAGGTGGTACGCCTGGAAGACCAGCCCGATCTCGCGGGCGCGGTAGCGGTCGAGATCGCGCGGCGAACGCGCCCAGAGCGGCTTGCCCTCATAGAGAATCCGGCTCTCGCCCCGCCCTCGCTTCGGCGACGGCGCGTCCGGGCGGTCCAGCCCGCCCAGCAGGTGCAGCAGCGTGCTCTTGCCCGACCCGGATGCCCCGAGCACCGCCACCCATTCCCCGGCCTCAATGTCGATGTTCACGCCCCGCAGCACCGGCACGCTCACCCGCCCCATGCGGTAGGTCTTGCACAGATCGCGCACCCGGACCAGCGGCGGCTGTCCCGTCGGCGGCCCCGTCACATGAACATCCGCAGTTGCTGGGCCGAGAGATACTCCTCGGTCGTCGGGTGCTCGACATCGATCGGGTAGTCGCCGCTCCAGCAGGCGTTGCAGTAGTGCTCCCGCGGACGCCGGCAGCACGACAGCATCCCCTCCAGCGACAGGAACGCCAGCGAATCCACCCCCAGGAACGCCCGGATGTCCTCCACCGACCGCTCATGAGCGATCAGTTCGGTGCGGCTGGGAAAGTCGATCCCGAAGAAGCACGGATGCCGGATCGGCGGGCAACTGATCCGCAGGTGGATCTCCTTCGCCCCGGCCTCGTAGATCTGCTGCATCTTCAGGCGCGTCGTCGTGCCGCGCACGATCGAATCATCCACCACGATCAGCCGCTTGCCCTCCACGATCTCGGCGATCACGTTCAGCTTCAGCCGGACCGCGCTGATCCGCTCCTCCTGCGTCGGCTTGATGAACGTCCGCCCGACGTACCGGTTGGGCACGATTCCCTCCCGGTAGGGGATGCCGCTGGCCAGAGCAAACCCGTTGGCCGCCGAGCGCCCCGAGTCGGGCATGGGCATGACATAGTCGGCGTCGACGCCTGACTCCTCCCACAGCTTCGCGCCGAGGGCCTCGCGGAACTGCTGGACGTTCTGCCCGAAGACATCGCTGGCCGGATTGGCGAAATACACGTGCTCGAAGACGCAGTGCGCCGGATGCTCGGCTTGATCCGCAAACCGGCGGCTCTCAACGCCCTCCGCCGAGAGCGTCACGATCTCCCCCGGCTCGATTTCCCGCACCAGCCGCGCCCCCACCACATCCAGCGCCACGGTCTCGCTGGCCACCACCGGCTCCCCGCCGGGCAGTTCGCCCAGCACCAGCGGCCGCCAGCCCCACGGGTCGCGGGCCGCTTCGATCCGGTCGGGAAACAGCATCGCCAGGCTGAAAGCCCCCTGCAGCCGGCGCAGGGTTGCCGCCACCGGATCCGGCTGCGACTGCTGCTCCGGCGAGGCCAGCAGGTGGATGATCACCTCGGTGTCGCTGGTCGTGTGAAACAGGTGGCCCTGCCGGCTGAACGCCTCCCGCAGGGCCTCGCCGTTGACCAGGTTGCCGTTGTGAGCCACCGCCACCGGCCCGCGGCTGAAGGTCTCCAGCAGCGGCTGAATGTTGCACTGCTTCGAACCCCCGGCCGTCGAGTACCGGTTGTGGCCGATCGCCGCTGCGACGGGCCCCTCCTCGAGCCGCCGCAGCGTCTCGTCGCTGAACACCTCCGCCACCAGGCCCATGCCCCCGGTGGCCCGCAGATCCACGCCGTCGCTCACCGCGATCCCCGAGGACTCCTGCCCCCGGTGCTGCTGGGCGTACAGCCCGTAGTAGGTCACCCGGACCGCGTCGGGGCGCCCCCACACGCCGAAGACCGCGCACTTTTCCTTCTTCTCAATGTCGGCAGGCAACTCGGCCCGCCCGGCGCAGCCGAGCACCGGCAGGGAAACGGACCGACGCGGCGATCGGCGAGGAGCCTCATGAGCCAAGGTCGCAGATGATAGCGGCGCCAGCCCTTCGCGCGACTCTGATCAAGCCGCATGGATACTCCCGGCTGCCCGGGCTTGTGCGCTTGCGTCCGAGTTCTCAACATCCGACGCCCTCTGACGGGCAGGTCCAGCGCCCCCGCCGCCGCCCATTGCCAGGCCTCCCGCCTTGATTCGCCCCGCCCTCGGGCGTTCAATTCCGCCCTCCGCCGCGGGCGGGGGATCACATTGTGGACCGGATCAACCCAGTCGGGCGACGCCCGGCGCTGATCGCCGGCCAAATGGGGCCGGCAGCCCCCCGCAGGCGCGGGAAGGCGCGGAGGATATTGATGGCCAACTACACCGGGCCCAAGGTGCGGCTCAGCCGCCGCGTCGGAGTGCCGATCTCCGACAATCCCAAGCACGCATCCAACGAGCGGGTTCGCACGCCCCCCGGCATCCACGGATACCGCGGCCGGCGCCTGCGCGACTACGGCATCCGCCTCAATGAGAAGCAGAAGCTCCGCTATCACTACAACGTGATGGAGAAGCAGTTCCGCCTCACCATGGAGGAAGCCAAGCGCAGCACGGGCAACAGCGGCGATGTGCTGCTGAACCTGCTGGAGCGCCGCCTCGACAACGTCATCCGGCGCCTGGGCCTGGCCCGCTCCATCTGGAACGCCCGCCAGGTCGTCGCCCATGGACATGTGCTGGTCAACGGCCGCAAGACCGACCGCCCCAGCTTCCGCGTCTCCGTCGGTGACGAGATCACCATCAAGGAGAAGACCCACAAGGTCTGCCGCGAGAACATGGAGTCCCTGGCCGGCCACGAGGTCCCCCAGTGGCTCGACTTCAACCCCGCCGAGCTGAAGGCCAAGGTCGTCGCGATGCCGACGCCCGACCAGATTCCCTTCGAGGTCAACACCAACCTCATCGTCGAGTACTATCGCTGATCGAAGTGCCGGCGCTTCCGGCGCCGGCGTGAATCGCTCATCTGCGGCCGGCCGGAACCCCGGCCGGCCGCTCGCGCTTGCGGCGCCCCTGGGGCAGTCGGGACAGTCATGCTCAAGTTCCTGCGCAAGTACAACAAGTGGGTGCTGGTCGTCGCCGCCTGCTTCCTCATGGTCGCCTTCCTGGCGCCGCAGGCCATCCAGCAGTGGGGTCGCAACCTCGACAAGCGCGTCGTCGGGCGCATCGGCGACCAGGCGGTCCGCGTCCGCGACCTGCGCGACGCCGGCGCCGAAGCCTCCCTCGCCGAGCTCGCCCTGATCCCCGGCCTGCTCGACGAGCGCGAGAAGACCATCCACTGGCTCCTGCTGCGCACCGAGGCCGAGCGCAGCGGCTTCATGGCCAGCACCGGCGACGGGCGGGCCCTTGTTGATGAACTCGCCTCGCAGATCGGCTACGAGATCGGCCTGCGCAACTACGTCGCCAACGAGATGGGTCTGCCCCTCCAGTTCCTCGCCCAGTTCAGGGCCCAGATCGAGCCGCAGTGGCGCAACCAGTGGCTCGCCGACGAGTCGCTGCAGGCCGCCTACACCCAGCAGGGCCGACGTTTCGTCGAGCAGTCCGCCGGAGGCATCGCCACCGACACCGAGTTGTACGAGTCCATGGCCCGCATCCGCGGCGTCCAGCGCATGATCGAGCAGTGGACCCTCGCCGGCGCCCTCTCTGACCGCCGCGCCCTTCGCGAGATCAAGGAAGCCGGCCGCGAGGCCTGGGCCCGCGCTGTCTTCCTGCCTGCCTCCGACCTCGCCGCAGGCGTCCCGGAGCCGACCGACGACGAACTGGTGGCCCACTACGAGCGCTTCAGCGCGGTGACCCCCGACGATGGCGAGTTCGGCTTCGGGTACACCCTCCCCGCCCGCATCAAGTTCGAGACGCTCCTGCTGGACCGCAGCGCCATCGAAGACGCCATCACCCCCGACGCGATCGAGGTCCGCAAGCTCTGGCAGAGCCAGAAGGCCCCCGCCGGCAGCTACCCCGCCGACTTCGCCGCGGCCAAACCGGCAGTCGAGGCCGATCTCAAGGCGCAGATCGCCGACCGCGTGATCGACGTTGCCCGCCAGGCCATCGGCGCAGCGTTGCTCCCCGGCATCCGCGAGCTTGACAGCGAAGGGCGCTACCGCGTCGTGACCGACGCCTATCGCAGCCAGCGGCCCTCCCTCGCCGATGTGGCTCAGGCCGTCCGCCAGCAGGTCGCCGAGGCCTCCTTCCCCCTCGCATCCGGCGGAACCGTCGACATGCCCGCCCCGGTGGTCACCATCCACGACCGCTGGCTCACCGCTGATGAGATCGCACAGCTTCCCGCCGTCGGCCGGGCCGCGATGCAGCTCGGCGGCGGGCGGCTTTCGCTGGCCCAGGCCCTGTTCCAGGTGCGCGAGCTTGCCGGCGAGAACGTACTCGCCCTGCAGCAGGGCCTGCCCGCGGTCCAGACGCCCGCCAACCTGCCCGATGGCAGCCTGGTCTACTTCACCGTGCTCGACACCCGGCCCCAGTCCCCGCCCGATTCCATGGAGGAGATTCGCGACCGCGTGCTCGAAGACCTCAGGACCCTGCGCGCCTACGAGGCCCTCAAGTCCTCTCTTGACGAGTACCGCAGCCTTGCCGTCTCCGAAGGGCTCGACGCCGCCGCGCAGCGCTTCGCCGAAGCCCGCGCCGACGCCGACCCGGCCCAGGCCGAGGCCCCGCCGCCCACCGTGTTCGATGAGGTCCGGTTCACCCCCCAGACCGTGCTGCTCTCGCAGCTCGGCGTCCCCGCCGACAATCTCAACTTCCAGGAAGTCCGCGACGCGGTGCTCAGCGCGGCCGACACGATCGACCCGTCAACGCCGCTGGACGCCATCGATGCGGGAGTCGCGACGGTCGCAACAACTGTCGACAGCGCCATGGGCCTGGCCATCGTGCGCATCCTGGCGCCGCGCCCGGTCACCCGCGAGCAGCTCCGCGCCCAGGCGCTCGGCTACACCCAGCTTGTCATGAGCAACGAGTTCGCCGAGGTGCGCACCGACGAGAATCCGTTCTCCCTGGCCGCGCTCACCCAGCGACTCAAGTATGTCGACCTCGAGGGCAGCGCCTCCGACGAGGAACAGGACGCCGCCGCAGGCGACACCACCGCCCCGCAGCCGGCCGGCGCCGGCTGATCACCCCGGCGCCGCCATCAGGTCGACCGCTCTCAGCGGATCGGGCAGGTCTCGCAGCGCCACCGCATCGGCGAGCGTCCACCGCCCCACTTCCGTGCGGCACAGGCTCGCCAGCGTACCGCCTGTCCCGAGGCGTTTTCCGATGTCGCGCGCCAGGCTGCGGATGTACACCCCCTTCCCGCAGCGGACATCAAGCGCCAGCCGCGGGAAGTCGTACTCGACGATCTCGATGCCGTCGATGCGCACGCGCCGGGCCGGAAGCTCCGGCGCCGCACCAGCCCGCGCCAGCTTGTAGGCCCGCCGCCCCTCGACCTTGATCGCGCTGAACGCCGGCGGCGCCTGTTCGATCTCGCCCACGAACGCTGCCAGTTGCCCCTCGATCCGCTCCCGCGATGGCGGTTCCTCGACGCCCACATCCTCCCGCTCGCCCTCGGCGTCGTCGGTCGTGGTGAACGCGGACAGATCGACGACCGCGTGGTAGCGCTTGCTCGACTGCATGATCTGGTCGCACAGCTTCGTTGCCCTGCCCACCAGCACGATCAGCACGCCGGTCGCCAGCGGATCAAGCGTGCCTCCGTGCCCGACCTTGATCCGCTTCGGCGCCCCCCCCGCCCGCAGCTTCCCCCGCACGATGCGGCAGACATCCATCGATGTCGGGCCCCGCGGCTTGTCGATCACCAGCAGCCCGCATGGCGCGGCGACGTCGGTCATGGCGCGCCCCGGCGCGCCACCGACAGCCGCACCCACTTGCCGCGCGCATAGTTGAAGCCCTCCACCACCCCGATCTGCTCGAGCCCGGCTGCGTCCGAGATCGCCTCCGAAGGCCCCACGATCACGCCATCGGGGTGTTCCCCCAGCCACGCCTCCAGCCCGCCGCGATCAATGCGATCCATCCTCGCCCGCGTCAGGAACATCAGGCTGTCTTCGTGATACTCGATCGCGCCCAGCCGCGACAGCGGCGCCGGCGCCTGCGCCATCACGGCGCTGCTCACCCACGGCGCCCGCGCGCCCGGCAGCGTCGCGCCCAGTGTGCAGGCCCACAGCGCCACGGCGACCCCGACCAGCGTCCCCTGCGCCGCCGCAAACCGCCCCAGACGCACCAGCCAGGCCCAGCGCCACAGCAGCGAGACGCCGAGCACCGAGAACATCGCCACCGCCGCAAGCCCGACAGGCGATCCCAGCAGCCCCACCACCCCTGCTACCACCGCAGCGCCGACCAGCGCCGCCGACAGGACCCCGAAGCCGGCCAGCGCCACGCGCACGATCCGGCGCCCCAGCCCCGCCAGCCGCCCCGTCTCCGCCGCCAGCACCGCCCGCGCACACAGCAGCGCCAGCGCCGGATACAGCGGCATCGTGTAGTGCGGCAGCTTCGTCATCACCAGCTCAAAGACGATCCAGCTCGGCACAATCCAGCAAACCAAGAACGTCTCGGCGTCCCGCCCGCAAAAGAGCCCCGAGCGCAAGCTCGGGGTCCCTTCCCCCGCTATGCGCGCCCCCCGAGCCGCCCCCCGCGCCTTGCGCCACGCCCGCGGCAGCGCCAGCCCGATCAGCATCGACCCCGGCCACAACAGCGGTACCGCCAGCAGCGCGTGGTACCCCGGCGGCCCGAAGTGCCCTTCCCGGGGCGCTGCGCTGCGCCCCAGCGTCTCGGCGATCACCGTCTGCGCGTACTGCTCCCAGCCGATCTGCTGGCCCACCGCAATCACCCACGGCGCCACCATGGCAACGACGATGACGATCCCAGCCACAGGGCGCAATCCCAGAAGCCATCGCCATCGGCCAGTCGTCGCGCACAGCGCCAGCGCGCTCAGCCCCACGACCATCGGCGTCACCGGCCCCTTGGTCAGCACCCCCAGACCGATCAGAATCCACAGCCCGGCCGCCGCCGCCCACGGCGCCCGCCGAACGCTTCGCCGCCGGCCAGCCCGCCAGATCGTCCACAGCGCCAGCATCGCCCCGGTCGTGATGGTCACCAGCAGCATGTCGGCCCGCGCCTGGTGCGCCTCCCACACGAACACCGGCGCGATCCCCAGCAGCGCCCCGCCGAGCCACGCCGCCCTCGGATCCAGCATCCGGCAGCCGAGCCGCCACGTCAGCAGCGCCGTCGCCAGCCCAGCCAGCAGCGACGGAATCCGGTACATCCAGATCGCGTCTCGCAGCGGATCCCCGCCCGTGGCGATCGCCGCGCCGCCAGCCTGGGCCCAGTAGATCAGCGGCGGCTTGTTGAGCCGAGCCCGGTTCTGCACCATCGGGATCGCAAGCCCCCCCGAGTGCATGCCGGGCGCCTCGGCCCCGTCCCACGTGGTGATGACGCCGCGTTGCTGCTGCTCGGCCGGCAATGCGACCGATTCGAACATCTGCCGGCTCGCCTGGGCAAACCGGCTCTCATCCCGATCCACCGGCGGCAGGCGAAAGAAACCCGGCAGATACACTGTCAGGCACAGCAGCACCAGGGCCGCCCCGGCCCAACGCCCGCGAAACCATGTGTTGGGGTGGCGCGGGCGCCACCGAAGGAGGCCCCCGGGCGTGTCCGCGGCAGGATCCATGCGAATCGGCGACCTCCGGCGAGAGCGCGACTATAACCGCGCCCTGTGGCGCCCGATCCGCGCGATCCGCGTCCCGCTTGTGCTCGGCGCCGGCGCCGCCCGCGCTGTGTGGGCCTGGGCCAGTGCTCCGGGCCGAGCCTGGTGGGCCCGCCCCGCCGTGCTCGGCGCTGCCGGCCTGCTCATCACCCTGCCGCTGGATGGCCCCTTGCAGGCCGGGATTCGTGCCCTCGGACGCCTCCTCGGGGGCGACCTGCTCCGCGAACTCGAAGTGCTCCAGCAGTACGGCGCCCTCGGCTCGCTGGTCCTCATCGCGCTGATCATCTGGCTGCAGGATGTCCACCGGCGCGCGCGCCTGCTCGACCTCGCCGCCGCCATCGTCTCCACCGGCGCTGTCATCCTGCTCATGAAGGGCCTGATCGGACGCGTCCGCCCCCGCGGCCACATGCTCGACGACTACGGCCCGATGAGCTTCCTCGGCCCCTTCGGCGCCGTCCCCGGCGAGCCCGGTCAGGGCGTCGTCCGCCCCTGGCAGTTCCTCGCCGAGGGCGTCAGCGACATCCAGTCCATGCCCTCCAGCCACACCGCCTACGCCGTCGCCCTCAGCGTCTTCCTGCTGAGCATGTACCCGCGCCTGCGCCCGCTGCTGATCGCGCTGCCGATCATCGTCGGCGCCTGCCGCGTCCTGTTCGGCGCCCACTGGCCCAGCGATGTCGTCGCCGGCGCCGCCATCGGCGCCATCGTGGCCAGCGCATCGGTCCGCAGCGCCTGGGGCCGTCGCCTATTCCGCGTCCGGACCGACTGACGCGCCGTTGGACACGGCGGGCCGGGCCGAGAGCGAAAGGAGTGCGGCCTCGATGGCGGAGAGGCGGTCGCGCAACTCCGCGTTCTCCGCTTCGAGCGTGGCGATCTGTGCATCCGTCTCGGCCCGCAGGGCCTTGACCGCCTCAACCAGCAGCGGCGTCATCTTGCTGTAGTCCATGCCGATGGCGTCGACGCCGTTGTCTTCATACTGCACGATTTCAGGGAACACCTCGCCAACCTCCTCGGCGATGAAGCCCACGTCGTGATGCCCGCCGTGTTCTTCATCCCAGTTGTAGTAGACGCCGCGAAGTTGGGCCAGTTTGGTCAGTGGATCGCCGATCGGCGTGATGTTGTGCTTCCAGCGGCGCGACGACTCGGAGCCATAGTCTTTGCCGGCGCCGCTTGCGAAGAAATCAAATCCGGTACTGCTATTGCTTTTGCCGAGCACGCCGTAGGTGGTGCCCGTGGTGGCGGTGGCGAAGCCCCAAACGCCGCGGCCGGACGTGCTGAAACTCTCGAAGTACCCGCCGTAGGTTGTGCCTGTGCTGGCGACGGCCCGGCCGTAGACGCCGCGCCCGTTGAGTGGGCTGTTGCTCACGCCCTGCACGCCGGATGTGCTGCCGCTCGAGGCGGTGGCGATGCCGTAGACGCCGCGCCCGTCCGTGCTGTTACTCTGACCGTACACGCCGTAGGTGGCGCCGGTGACGGCGTCGGCGTGGCCGTAGACGCCGCGTCCGGATGTGCTGGTACTCTCGAACCGGCCGCCGAATGTGGTGCCGCTGGGAGCGGTGGCCTCGCCGTAGACGCCGTTTCCGGACGTGCTGCTACTCCGACCGAGCACGCCGTAGGTGGTGCCCGTGGAGGCCCCGGCGAAGCCGAAGACGCCGCGCCCGGATGTACTGTCGCTCTCGAACCGTCCACCATAGTTGACGCCGGTGGTGGCGGTGGCCCCGCCATAGACACCGCGTCCGTTTGTGCTGTCGCTCGAACCGCGCACGCCGTAGGTGGTGCCGCTGGGGGCGGTATTGGCGCCAAGGATCGTGACGGGACCGGCGGATTCCACATCGAGGGTGTGATCCGGAGTGGTATCCCCGATTCCGACCCTGCCGCCGTTGTAATACATCGTCGAACCGCTCACCTGCCAGAGCGCATCACTGCCAGCGGCGCCGGCCGGTCCTTGGGGACCCGCGGGTCCTTGTGGGCCGATGTCACCTTGAATTCCCTGCGGGCCTTGCGGGCCGGTCGGGCCAGTGTCGCCCTGCGGGCCAGCCGGGCCTGGATCCCCTTGCGGCCCCGTCGGCCCCTGTGGGCCGACCGGCCCGGGGGGGCCCTCGGGACCCTGATTGCCATCCAAGGCGAAGAGGGCGACCGGCGTAGCGGTGACCGCCTGCCGCGTGGCCAGCGTGACGAACGAACCGGAACCCGCCGGCGAGCGCACGTCAATCTCGACCCACCGCGCGTTGCCGTCGAACGCGCCCATGCCGAAATCGAGCCGCACCGTGAATCGGCCCTCGATCAGCGTGTGGCCGTTGATGGATATGGGACCAGCGATCAAAACGCCGCCGGTCGCGGTTTCGTAGAGGCGGAATACCAGATCGGCGGTGTCGTTGACCGCCTGCCCGCCCTTGAGCAATTCACCCTGGTAGGTGATCTCGGCCGTCGGCTGGGCAATCACCTCCCCAGTGAGCAGGGCGATCAGGCTGATACAGATGCGTGTCAAACTATGCCTCATCTCATTCTCTCCGCGATTGGGATCCGGGCCGGTGGAGCGGCAGGTCAACTGTGCGGGTAAGCCCCGGGTGACCTCTGTCTGGAAGGTCTCAGGCAAGCATTGTACTTTATTGCGAGTTGTTCGGTAACGAGAGGGGAGTTGGGGAGCAAGGGCCAGATTCACGTCTGCTTGGTGGGCGACCCGGCGACCCTGCGCTATCAGACCCCGGGCCGATCCAGGTGTACCCCAGAAACTCGCCGTGCGGCTCGAATCGGAAGGGCAGCCCGTCCGGCGGGGCGAGCCGCCGACCGGAAGACGCCACGCCGCAGTCTACGACTGCGAGGTCCGCTCGCCCGCAGCGGCGGCGGTATCGCCCATGACTGATCTCCCCGCCGCAACGCGCGCACTGCTTGATCGCTTCGCTCGCTTGGTCCCACATGATTTGCTTGAGCGCTCCGTAGCGTCGCTCCTGCCAAAGCCATGTCAAGACGTCTTCCGAATCTGCCATCCTAATCTAACTTGCTGCCATCCTTGAGCGTCGGGAGTTCCGCCAAGCCACAGCGAAGAGAGAGAGGATGAGCTTCCTGGCTTGCGACAAGGCTTGAAGATGCTACCTCGCCATGGCGCTTGATTGCATCGCCTATGCTGATAGCGGACGCCTCGACCACCACTTCTCCCGCTCTCGAAAGGCACTGGATCGTCGGATATCTGGCGCTGGAACGATCAGGCCAGCTCGAAGCAGTCGGTGCGTCGCTCTTGGTCTAATTCAGAATATCTCGCGGCGCTCCGAGTTGAGGTATGAATGCCCTGATCATTGACCGCGGGCGCTGGATTTGCCGGTGTATTCGGGCCGGAATCGCGCGAGATCGATTGGAGAGGGGGCGCGGCGGCGTGCGGCGTGGCCGGTTTGTGCGGCGTTGGCCGCGACCGGCGCGCTCGG